>JAZDFV010000001.1:0-124247 GCA_043807585.1 Candidatus Jorgensenbacteria bacterium
CAGATGGAGAGGATCAGCAAAGTATTCTTTGGGCATCGTATAGAGCGTGTTGATCGGGATAGGCCCGTCACCAAACCCTTTAGTGAGAATTGCTCGTTTGTACACGTACAGCATCATGCGCGGCAAAAAATTAATGACAAAGAGAAATGCCGCTACACAGATTACACCGAATATAAGTAGATGTTCGTATGTCATGATCATTTTATTTTGACGATCGGTGGCACCGTGTATGTGCGATCGAGGATCGTCGCTCCAGGCAGATATGCACGCAACCAGAGTATGAAGTTGCCTGTCGGTGCCGGTAGCCAGTTCGACTCGTGGCCTGTCGGCGCTGTGTTCTAAATATCAATATCGGTCGAGCCGTCAGCGTTAGGCACGAGGCCGGTGCGGTCACTCACGCTGTATCGGTTAAGCGGATTCGACACGAAAAGATTTTTTGCATCACCCATGGTGAGCGACCAGAATGCATTGTTGGGAGGAAGTTGTCCTACTGGAAAGTGCAGACGATAGTTATAATGACCATCGAGCCTGCTACCCGCGCCGTCACTGTTTGTCCGCCAATACATCGCTTCTTCCTGGACGACTACAGGACCCGGAAACAATAAGGCGTGTGCGGCTCGCAACAGCATGCCGTTTCCCGGAGCACCCAATCCGAAAGCGGAAGTCCAGCCGTTGACCTTTGTCGACTTTATTCTCGCGCACACTTGCGCCGTAACAACCGCCAGCCCGAAGCCGATGAGGATGCCTTGAAATACGTCGCTCTGCACGGTTCTCGTACTCAATTCGGTAAAGAACAATACGCGGACAATGAAGAAGGCACAGACCGCGCCGATGAGTGTTATGAAATATGTGTAGGTTCTGCTAATTTTATTTCAAAAGTTTATCAACCGAAACGCCGAGTGCTTTTGCCAACCGCTCCAACTGCTGGATGGTTATATTTTTCTTACCATTTTCTATCGCACTCATATATCCTCTATCCATATCAAGCGCTCGGCAAATGTCGCCTTGCGACATTTTCTTTCGGGTTCTTATCTTTTTGATGTTTTCTCCTAATTTCTGACTTATCAACATAATTATAGCATACGAGATATTGTACTTTCAAACAATCTTGAACTATAATACAATATGGTTATGACTACGGCGAAGCAAAACCAAAAAATTCCTTTCCATTTCTTTTTCCGCTTCGCGGCGGAGGGGTGGGGGGAGGAGGCGCGAGAAAAATGCAAGGAAATTTTTTGGTTTTTGCACACGCGAGTCCGCGAGCGTGTCCGAGGCGCATTGGTTCGCATTCCCACGCAAGCGGAGCGTACGAGGCAGTTTCAAGCCACCACGCGCTCCGCGCGTGCGAAGTCAGGGGTTCTGCTCGAAATGGGTTCTAACTTTTTCAAACAAACACCACCAACCAAAACGCTCCGAATCGAGTCGGAGCGTTTTTTTATTGCCGCAGATTCATCCCGCACATAGGACACTTCCTATGTGTTGGATCCATTTTTAGCCACTCCGTGCTCCCTCAAACCCGCAGGCGACACAGACCACCTTCACGCCGTTCGAGGGCACCATCTCGCTCTCGCAGACCGGACAGAGCACCGTCTCCGTTTCTTCCCCCACCGCCGCAACTTCGACGTTCGTGGATGATTCTGATTCCATATTCGTGCAGCAGAAACCCAACCCCTCCATTATACCCTACCGCTATCCACAGCAAGCGTTGACCGAGACGCCGATCTATGCCACCGTGGTACCAGCGCACCTATTCTCGGTAAAAACCCAAATAAGGAGGAACCGTTATGCTTGCCGAAGACCTGAAACCCGAAGCGGCCGCGGTAGCGAAGATCGCCTCGCGGGCGCTTGACGCCATACAACGATTTCAAAGTGGAGATATGGATCAGAAGTCGGAGGAGATGACTGCGCTATCCGACACAGAAGAGCAACTCGAAGAAACGCGATCGTCCATTGAAGCGGTTGGCCGCCTCAATAAGCATTTGCCGCAATCGCAAAATTGGAATATCTCAAAAGTCCATGTACTCACCTCGTTGAAATGGCATTTAATGGTGAGGAGGTACATGGGAAAGGAGTTGGATACGGTCCATAGTCTGCTGCGGGAGATCCGCGCGTGGGAAACCATCCTGCGAAATGTGGAACTTGAGTCACCGCTCGACAAAGGGGAAACGGAAGAACTGGAAAAGCTCAAACAGTTCCTCGAAAAATCTGTAGAACTTGCCGAACTTATCGGGCGCGGGGAACTGTCCCTCGAAATTGATGTGGACCCGATGAAGATCCGCTCGTAAAACTCCAAAAAGGAAGAGCGGGAACCGAAAAGGTTCCCGCTCATCTTTTTTTAAAGCGCCCAAAGCTATCCGCTGCCGGGCACGCTACGCCCGCTCACGGGCCACGAACTCTACGAACGCCGCGATGAGGAAACCCGCGATAGCGTACCCGACCATCGCCGAGAGGGCAGTGAGATCAACCACCGCACCGTCCCACGGGACCACATCGGAGAACATGCCCCGGAACGGAGAGAGCACCACCCGGGTCATCCGGTATAGGAAATCCACAACCGGAGTTTCCGGGTTTGCACCGAGAAACCGCAAGAGCACGTGCAGGCCAAGGAGGAGTTCTCCTAGCCCCAAGAGGTACCGCACGTATCTGGCAAGTGCCCGCGCTAGAGAATGCATGGACTGTTTCCTTTCGCCGCGCCCATATGATACCATGGACCCATCCGGTACAGAACCAACAACGCCATTACCGCGCCACAGCTCCGCGTCCTTGACGAGGAGGGTGCGAATCTCGGAATCCTGGAGTGCGCCGAGGCGCTCCGCATTGCCGCGGAGCGGGGGCTCGACCTCATTGAAATTGCGCCCGCGGCGAAGCCGCCGGTGGCGCGCATCATGAGTTTCGATAAATTCCGCTACCTCCACGAGAAGGAGGAAAAGAAACAGCGGCGGGCGGGGCGCGGTAAAGAGCTCAAGCACGTTCGCATCACCTACCGCGCGGCGGCGAATGACCTTCGGATAAGGGCGCTGCAAGCAGATAAGTTTCTCCATGAGGGGCACAAGGTGGAAATAATGATCTCCTTCCGGGGCCGCGAGAAAGGCAACAAGGAGTGGGGGCTGAAACGGCTCGATGAATTCCTGAAAATGATCCTAGTCCCACACCAGATGACCATGCCTCCGCGCTGGGGCGGACGCGGGTTCATCACGCAAATTTCGAAAAAGTAGACTCCGCTTGCAGAAATCGGGAAGGTGGGGTACTATGGCATGGCACGTCGGGACGTGCCAATTTTATTCAAAGAAACCCCCGAATCCATGGCACGCAACAGTTTCACTCAACGGTTTAGGATAACGCGGCAGGGCAAGGTGCGCCGCCGCGCCATGGCGCTCGGCCACTCGCGGGCAAACAAGAGCGGCCGCCAGCTCCTCCGGAAAAAGAAGGCGCGGGGCTTGAGCGACAGCAGCGCCTTCGTGAAACATCATCTTGCAATCGCATGACCAGAATAAAGCGGGGCACCATTGCCCATAAAAAACGGGAACGGCTCCTCAAGTCCACCAAGGGATTCCGGTGGGGCCGCAAGTCAAAAGAACGCGCCGCGAAGGAAGCGCTCCTTCACGCGTGGAGCCGCGCATTCAAGGGGCGCAAGGAAAAGAAGCGGGAGTACCGCGCGCTTTGGAACGTGAAGGTGAACGCCGGTGTCCGCGCCGAGGGGATGAAATACAGCACGCTTATACACGCCATGAAACAGAAAGGGGTGAAGCTGGATCGCAAAATCCTTGCCGACCTAGCCGAGCACGAACCGGCGGTGTTCAAGAAGATTGTGGAGATGGTGGGGAAAAAGGGTAACTAGGGCGTACTTGACAGGAAAAACCAGCTCGGTATATATTCAGAGCTAGTCTCAACCCGCATGTTCTTACGGGTTGAGGTCGGTAACACAACCCGCAACCCTTACCAAAAGGAGTTGTATGGGTTACATCATCGTTTCCCCCTTCCGGTTTTACCTGAAAGAAATCGCACGAGCGTTTTCTCGAGAGGGGGCAAACATAAACAATCGAGGATTTCCCAGCGGATTCCCCGTCGGCTGTTCGCCGTTCACCGGGAAAAATCGGTAATCCTCGGAAGAAACAAAAAGGCCGCCGTGCGCGACCCGCGGAATAAGTCCCGTTCCATCTCCGGCGTACCATCGCTTCGTGCATGGTACATAATGTCCGAGACCAAACGGACCCGCAAAGCCAAATTCCCCGCGCTTTGAGATAAGTGTTTCTGGACGCCTATGGCCACTCCAAGAAAACCGCTCAAGCCGAGGATTTTTATTTTTTATTTCGCCAGCGGAAAACCACCCTTAGGCCCTTCAATATCAACTCTACGGTAATATATCCCATTGGACGGCCGTCCAATGGGATATATTCTTCAGCGGCCAAAAAAATACTCATTCTTGGTTTATCCCGTCGAAATCGCTAGCACGACTTCCCCCGCCACCCGAACTTTTCCAAATCAATTTTCTCGTGCCCAATAAGTACCTTTTCCTTTCGGAGCAACGTTGCTTTCTTTTTCGCCCCACCCGCGTAGCCACCTAGCGAACCGTCCGAGCGCACTACCCGATGGCACGGCACCAGTGAGTACAGTGACTTTTGACGATGATTATGACTGGATTTCTGCCGGTCATCATTATGGTCATTGTCATGGTCGGTTGCGTAGAGCAACCGTGCGGGGTTCTTATGGAGCGCATTCCCCGCCGCACGGGCGGCGCGAGGATATCCTGCGAGGCGCGCCACCTGCATGTAAGTAGCCACTCTACCCCTAGGGATGTTTCTGACCACCCGATATACTTTTTTTGCGAATGACGAGATCATAGGCGTGCTTCAAGTGCCGGCGAAGGTTCGGCTTGGAAAGCATCCGCGCCGCATCCAGGTGGAGGAACCACCCGTACCCCTCGTGGCGCTCTCCCTCATGGTGCTCCGGCACCATTTTCACCCGCACCCGCGGCTCCCCGGTCTCCGCAAGGTAATAGGTCACTGTTTTAAATATCTTCTGCCGGTTCCGCACATAGGTGAAATTGTCGCGCACCCTGAACTGTTCCTTGAACCGGAGGTCGCTGGGCCGCAAACCGGTCTCCTCCTCCACCTCGCGGAGCGCCGCGCGGAATGCGTGCTCCCCAACCCCCAGCTTTCCCTTCGGGAAATTCCAGTACGAGCCGCCGCTGTAGAGGAGGAGGAACCGCGGGCCCTCCCGCGTCCGGCGATAGATGATGATGCCTGCGGAAATTTCGCGCCCCGGCGTCACAGGGGGTCTCGTGGATTTTACAAATATTTTGCGTTCCATGGATGCTTTTTGGTCAGTGCGGCGTGCCCGCAGGCGTGTGATCACGGATGAACGGCTCCCCGGCAACGCCCCGTTTCTCGTGGGGGAACATGAGGTTGGGCACCAAGAAGAGCACGAGCGCGCTTGCGAAGGAGAGAACGCCGGCAAATATGAATATGGCGTTGAAACCGAACAAGCTCACTCCAGCCCCGCCGATCGCCGCGGCAACCCCAGCGGCGATACCCAAGGTCGTGTTGTCCAGCGACCAGTCAAACGCATAGTGCTCTTTGTCCAGATGGCGGGAGAAAATCGCCGACCACGCCGGAATGTAGAGCCCGAACGCGATCCCCTGGAGCAAGGCAACCGAGAGGAGCCACGCCACCGAGGTCACGAGTGGGAATGCCATGGCGGAGAAGCCCGCGAGGATGAGCCCGGCGAGGAGGACGAGGAAATCGTCCTTTTCGCCCTCGCGGCGGTCCAGGAGCACCGCGGTCGGCACCTGAACAATGGAACGCACCACCCAGTACACAGCAACCGCCACTCCCACGGTGGCAGCCGTGGCTCCGGCGATGCGATCCACCACGAAGAGCGCGAACACGGGGCTCACAAGACCCCACCCGCCCCAAAGGAGGAGATCAACCACGATAAAGGACCGGATGACCCGGTTCACCCGGATCTGCGGGAGCTTGATATCAACCTTGATGCGCATCGCGTGATTACTTTTTCATTGAAAACCTGAACTCTCCCCCCTCGAACGTGAAGGTGACGGTGCTCCCGCGCGGGAGTTCCTTCCGGAGGATCTTTTCCGCGAGCACCCCTTTCACCTTTTCCGAGATCACCTGCCGCAGGGGCCGCGCGCCGAACACGGGACTGTACCCAAGGCGGGTGATCTCCCGGATTGCGCTCTCCTCAACGGCGAGGGTAACCCCATGGGTATCGCTCAAAAGATCAACCACCTCTTTCACGAGGAACCCGGCGACGGTACGGATCTCCTCCATGGAAAGGTTGCGGAACACGATGATGTCCGAGAAGCGATTGATGAGCTCCGGCTTGAAGTAGTCGGTGAGTTTTTTCTCCAACTCCTCGGCGATATCGGGCACCGTGCGGCCCGCTTCGATCTGTTCTTTGATGAACACGGAGTGGGCGTTGGAGGTGGCAATAATAATTGTGTTCTCGAAGTTCGCCGTGCGGCCCAAACTGTCGGTCAAGCGCCCGTCATCGAATACCTGGAGGAAGAGATTCAGGAGATCGGGATGCGCCTTTTCAAACTCGTCCAGGAGGACAAGAGAATAGGGTTCGGCGAGTACCGCGTCGGTCAAACTTCCCGTCCGCTCGCCGTCGGGAGTACCGATGAGGCGGAAAATGCTCTGCTTGTCCTGATACTCGGACATGTCAAAACGGTGCATGCGCTCCTTGGAACCGAAGTTCGCCTGGGCGAGGAGCTTCGCGAGCTCGGTCTTCCCCACGCCGGTGGGCCCCACGAAGAGGAAGGTGGCGATGGGGCCTCCCTTCCGCGCGAGACCGCTCCGGTACTCCCGGAGCGCCCTAGCCACATCCCCCACCGCGGTATCCTGGTTCACGAGGCGCTCGTGAATGGTGCGTTCGAGGTTCAGGAGTTTCTCGGTTTCCATCACGCCCGCGCTCGCGATGGGCACCTTCGTCTGCATCTGCGCCGCCGCCACTACGTAGCTCTCATCCAAGATCTTCGCTTTCTCTTCGTGCGCTTTCGCAAGCGACTGCTTCAGGAGGTCAAGGGCGCTCCCGGGGAGGGGGTTGGCTCGAAGGTAACGGTGGGCAAGATCTACGGCCTTCCGTACCGCGCGGAAGGTGATGGAAATCTTGAACTCGCGCTCGAGGATGATGCTTGTATAGACCAGAACGCGGGCTGCCTCCGCCTCGGTGATCTCCTCCACGGGTATCACCTCGAACTGCTCGAGAAAATCCGAGCGCGGCTCAATGTACTGCTTGAACTCCTTGGGAAAGGTATCGGCAATGACCGGTATGACATCGTTCTTCACAAGCGGGAGGAGGAGGTCAATGGCGGAAAGTTTCTTCGCGTCGCCGGTACGGAAGAGGTTATGCGCATTATCGATCACGAGCACGATATTACCCGCGAGGAGGATCTCTTCCACTATCTTCTGGAGCCGGCCGGAGAGCACCTCGGGCGTGGCGTTGGCCACAAGATCGGCAATCTCCAACGATACGAGGCGCTTGTCAAACAGTGCCGGCGGCACTTCGTCCTTGATGATGCGGAACGCAAGGTGGGCTATGATGGTGGATTTTCCCATCCCCGGAGCCCCCACGAGGAGCGCGTTGGGCTTCCCCGGCCTTGAGATGGCGGCAAGGAGCCGGCCAAACTCTACCTGGTGCCCCACGAGGAGCCCTACTGCCTCCGCGCGGGCAAGATCGGTGAGGTCGGTACCAAATTGGTCGAGGGTGGGGGTCGGCCGCGCGGTCCAGGCGCGGTTCATCACCCGCCGCCGGAGAAAGCGGGGGCGGTGGGCGAATCCCCCAAGGACGGCTGGCACCCGCCGGATCCGCGAAAAACGCTTTGCCCATCGCCCAAAGATGATGGCCTCGGTCACGTCCTCGGTAGAGAGATTGAAGAATTCAAAAATAGAGGCGAGGGATCCGCCTCCCACGGCGGTCAGAGCCGCAAAGAGATTCCGCGGTTCTACAAAACGCTCGTCGGTGTCGCGCGCCACGTGGTAGGCACTCACCATGAGGGTCTCCGCTAATAGGAGGTTCTCCTTTTTATTCAGCCCTGTGGTGCCGGCGCTCACGGCAAGATGTTTCCCCACGCGCTCCGCGAACACAGCCGGATCCACGCTCAACCGCCTAAGCGATTCTTTTATCTCGCGACGCTCAACGAGCTCCAGGAGGAGCGCGAGACGGAATTCTTCTCCGAGCGCCAACGACCGCCGGAGAGCATAGTTCACCACGCGGAACACCGCGGGAGTCGTCGCCTCGGCGATGTTCACCCGTTCACCCTTGAGCTCCGCCAGGGTCTTTTCTCCCTGTCCCATATGGAGCAGGCGGTCGAGGAGAAAGAGCGCAGTGAAAACCCCCAGGCTCCGCAGATAGGCGAGGTCGGATAGTACGAAGAGGCCGCCAGCGAGCGCCGAGACCGCGTAGGCGGAATAGCTCATGAGGCGTGCGAAGAATTCCCCCGCAGAGGTGAGGGAGAGGCGCGGCTCGCGGTAATAAAATACTTGGGTCATACGAGAGGCGCGATGGCTTTGAATATCAAATAGATGGGGAGGAGAAGCCAGAGGATATAGACCGCGATGGCAAAGCAGATCACCACCATGTAGACCGCGCTCGCCACCGTGAGGCGGATTAGCCGGAGGGAAAACCCCATCGCGTAGCCGATCACGGAATAATCCTTGTATAGCGGCTGAAAGAGGTGCCGGGCGGTGATCTTCCACGCAAGATAATAGTCCAGTTTCTCAAGCTGGTTCAGCACAAAATTGGAATACAGGCGGCCGCTCTTCACGTACCAGTGGCGGAAGAACTCAATGAGGCGATAGAAGAAACGTTCCGCTACATAGACGAGCGCAGTGTCTGTCATTATTTTCTATTATACCTCTAAATCAATCGCTCTGCGATTGATTTAGAGAACTAAAAAGCGAGAGTTGTGCTGCTACCGACTTATAGATGGTTATTCTTATTAACATTTTACACGGCCGTGTAAAATGTTAATAAGCCGCCACACAGCAAACTGTGCGACAGATTATTTTCTTTAAAACAACGGTTTTTGTTTTTCTTCCTTGTCCCACGGCACTTCCACAGGCGCCGCAAGTTCTTCGCGCTTCGCGATCACCGCTGGGAGTTTTTGGAACGCCTCGGTGAGTTCTTTGAGGGTCTGCGTGGAGCGGAGCGCCGCGGCGGTGTGGAAGAGGGGGTAAATGTAGTTGTTCCCGACGCGGAAGAGCTTCCCCTGGTCGCGCGAGATCTTCGCCTCGGGGAGGAAATAGTTCATTGCGAAGCGCCCGAGTGGCGCGATGACCTTCGGCGCGATGATGTCGATCTGCCTGGCGAGGTAGGGGGCGTACGCGGCGATTTCCTGGGGGGAGGGGTCGCGGTTCTCCGGCGGGCGGCGCTTCACGATGTTCGTGATATAGACATCCTCACGTTTCCAGCCCAAGCCCAAAATGAGCTTGTCCAAAAGCTGACCCGCACGGCCCACGAACGGGCGCTTCAATTGGTTTTCATAGAACCCTGGTGCCTCGCCGATGAACATGACTGCTGCGTCCGGGCTCCCCTCGCCGAAAACGAGGTTGGATTCGCGGAGTGGAAGCTCCTCATCGCGCGCGAGCTCATCTTCCAGTGCGTGGAGGGATTCGGTTTTGGTCATTTAAAGCGATTATAAACTACTTCAAAAAGTTATGCACAGTACGCAAATTACCGTAGGTTATAATAAAAACAAGAACCGCTTGATTGTTAGTCAAAGCAGTTCTTGTGTCCGGGGAGTCAGAGATCTTTTCGTACGTACGCATAGTGATCAACTAACAAAAAGACCTCGTCCGTTCTCCGGAGCAACGGAGTTCGGGGAAATTATCCCCTAGAAAACACGTTTATGCGTGTTTTCGTTTTGTACCATAGCGCAAAACGGAAAGCCCTGCACTGTGGACAAGTCACGATAAACAAACAAAAACCAATTTCAGTCAAATCCGCCCGCCGGCAAATTTTCTGACGGCAATTGTTATCTTGATATAGATATCGGAGCTTTATCTAGTATGTGTTGTGGTTGATAAAGCCAAAAATTTATTGGCTTTGACGGATTGTGAGTTCGAAAACCTTTTGTGCTTCTTAGGCTAACAGTCAAGGCCCTATTCTTGCAATCTTTATTGAAGGAGTTGATTAATGGAAACCTCACCTTTTGGCTATTGGAAAATTTAACCGCTGTTGCCACGTCTTTAAACAACGATGTTTGACTATTTTGGGCAACTTCCCATTGTTGATACTTCTCAAAATGCCCGTAGGAATAAGCACCAAGCCCGGCAAAATAATCTGCGACTTGGACAAACACTTCTTTATTAGACTCCACTGGTTTGATTATTTTGAGTTTAAGTTTCACAAAATCAGATTCATTTACTCCAAAAAGGTCAGCGGCAAGGCGGTGTTTTTTACTCACTAAGCATTTACCAAGAGTGCGCCAATCCATAGTAGATTGTTTATCTGGCCGCCAAAACCACTCAGAATTATTGCCCCAACGTTTACTTAATGCGTTTTGAACTAAATGATAGTACATTCTGCCGATATTGGCGTTGTCGTCTCTTCTTGTGATGCCCTTATGTCTCGCATCTTCCATATCCCATATGAGAATATCTATTCTCAGTTCATCTAAATGTTTAAATACAAACACATGCAATTCCTCCGCGGCAAATTTATTTCTTGCGCTGCGAACATTTTGCCATTTGAATTCGCCATTTATACACGAGTTGATAAATAATGCCTTTAGTTCATTGCAAAATCTCTCTTCGCATTCAAGAGGAAGTGTGATTAGACAAAGGCTATTAAAGCGGCCGCTTTCGTGTTTAGAATCATCAGAAAACGCGAGGTGATCGTATGTGGTTTTCATAGGATGTGGATAACTTGGTTTTGGACTTTCTATTTACTTTCTAGTATACTTTCTATATAGAGCAGGTCAAGCGCCATGCTTACCAAACGCCAAAAAGAAGTCCTCGACTTCGTAAAGAGCTACTCCAAGAAAAAAGGGTATGCTCCTACGCTTGAGGATATATGTAAGAAATTCAAGCTTGCTTCCGTTTCTACTGCACACTATTACATCAGAAAACTAAAAGAAGCAGGACAACTCAATAAAGAACATAATCAACCGCGCGCCGTTTCGACTGTTGATAAAAAACAAACTATAGAAATACCAATTGTAGGGGCCATTGCCGCCGGACAGCCCATTGAGGCAATTGAAGTGCCGGACGAAACAATCACCATCACCAAAGACGAGATAAGCAAGCAGGGCAAACATTATGCCTTGCGCGTGCAAGGCAACAGCATGATCGGAGAAGGTATTTTTGACGGCGACATTGTAGTCATTCGTAAACAAGAAGCGGCAGACAATGGGCAAACAGTGGTCGCCATTATTGACGACAACGAAGCAACACTCAAAAAGCTATATCGGGAAAAAGGCAGGTTTCGGCTTCAACCAGCAAACCCCACCCTCTTCCCGATTTATCGCGAAGAGGTAGAGGTTCGCGGCGTTGTTGTAAAAATAATCCGCAACCTTGAATCACAAATAGATAGAGAGCAATCAAATGAAAAATACACCCGCCGAATAGATTATTCGTGGGATTATCGCGGGGAAAACACCAAAACATACACTCACGGCATACACACCTATCCCGCAATGTTCATTCCGCAAGTAGCACGCAGATTATTAGAGACCTACAGCAAAGAGGGGGATACGATTTGTGATATTTTTTGTGGCTCCGGTTCAGCGTTGGTTGAAAGTAAGCTCTTAGGAAGAAACGCTTACGGCATTGACCTAAACCCACTAGCAATTTTCCTCGCCAAAGCAAAAACGACTCCGGTCAATCCTCAAAAATTAACAAAAGAATACGTTGCCCTGTTGGATAGATTAGAAAAGATAAAGGATAACGATGTTAAAAAGCCGAATTTCAAAAACCTTGATTTTTGGTTCAAAGAAAAGGCCATAATCAAACTCGCAAAACTCAAAAAGGCAATTCAAGAAATTGAAGATAAGGCGATAAGAAATTTCTTGACGGTCGCTTTTAGCGAAACCGTGCGCTATGCCTCAAATACCAAAACGGGCGAATTCAAATTGGTGAGAATTAAGAGGGAAAAATTGGAGAAACATGACCCCGATGTTCTAGGTATTTTCAGAAAAAAGGCGGAAGCAAACATTGCAAGGATGGGAGAGTTTTACGAAGACGCAAAAAAAGACGCATGGACAAAAATTATTTTTGGGGACTCATCAAAAGATAATGGCATAAAAGAGAATTCTATTGATTGCATCATTACTTCGCCGCCCTACGGCGATAGCCGAACGACCGTTGCATATGGACAATTTTCTCGTCTATCTTCGCAGTGGATTGATATTTTTGACGACCCAAACAAAGCTTCCGGCGTTGATAATGAATTACTTGGCGGCAGAGCTACCAAAACACTATCTCATGCGCTTTCATCGGATTATCTCAATGATTCGCTGGATAAAATCGCCAAACAAGACGAAAACCGTGCCAAAGACGTTTTGAGTTTTTATATCGGTCTCAATGAGTGCTTAAAACGGGCATACAGAATACTAAAGCAAAAAAAGTATTTTTGTCTTGTCATCGGAAATCGACTTGTAAAACAAGTTCGTCTCCCGACTGATTTTATTATTGCCGAGTTAGGAGAAAAAATCGGCTTTACCTGCGAAGATATTTTCGTTCGCAACATTCCAGGCAAAAGAATGCCCATCAAAAACTCTCCGACAAATATCGTCGGCGCGCTTGAGGAAACAATGAATAAGGAAAGCGTTGTTGTCCTACGCAAAAACTAGCGTGTAAATTCCTTTAGATCTTCGCCTATTCTGGAGAATCGTTTTATCTTGCCATACTCTTTAACTTGTGTATTACACGCATAAACCCCGTCAAGTTCTTGCACGCGCTCGCGATTGGTGCCACTTTCAAACGTCTCCCAAGCCGTAACTAACATAATCGGTATTTTAAGATAACGGGACCAAGCAATGGTTTGCATTACTCTTTCAGCGAGAGTTGTCTTTACTGAGATAATCGCGACTGGTTTATTGTCCAAATCCGTTCTGACGAGAACAATATCAATATCTGGTTTATAATCTCTAACACCGCGCTTACCGACTTTGTTTATAAATTCTTTACCAAGCGCGTTTTTAATTTTCCCGCTGGTTAATGCCCGGAGATAAATGTCTTGCTGTTTAAAGTATTCATTTAAGATTGTTGCTACCCACAACGCAAAATTATTTCCTGCCAGAGGGCGCATAGTATTAGCAATACTCTTACCAATCTCTCTAAGTTCAACGACCATTTGAGGATCCTTAAGTATTTTTTCCCACTTAGAAAAAGTCTTTGCGCTCGCCCACTTTCTTACTGCTCTTGGAGTAATTATCTTCACGACATCCTTGTCGGAATTTTTTAGAATGTTAGAAAGATTGTTTCCCACTTGAAGAGGATTTTTAGTTCCTTTGAGAGCATCCTTAAGTTTGTCATCAAAAAACTTTTTGATGATGTCCTTAAACTCACTCTCTCGGTCTTTGTTCCAATTGTTGTTTTTCATTTTGCTATTTAAGAAAGTAATTAACCGGCTTTTAAAGAATCTCTGCAAATTTCTCCATTTCCGCGACATCCAGCCGTCTTTCGTTAAACTCGACCTTTTCCATACAGTGCCCTCATGAGGAGTCGAACCTCAATTTCCGGCTTCGGAGGCCAGCGTCCTATCCATTGAACGATGAGGGCTCTCGCGGTACGCCTTCTATTTTTACTCCATCTGCCGCCTCTCCCGCAACTCCTCACCCCGTTAGAAGTCCGCCCTGCCGCAGGCACGGCGACAGCCGCCTTGCGGTTCGACCGTCCTGAGCTCACCGTCGAAGGAGGGCGGCTTACTTCTAACGGGGCTCACCACAGAACGGTTATAAATTCGTATATGAAAGCGGCGGCGAACACCGCAGCGAGAGGCCACACGACCCACCCCCACCGGTGCCCAGGGAACGCACGCCGCCACATCGCTATAACCGCCACGCCCTCCACTGCGAGAAACACCCCGCCGGTAAAACTGATGACGCCCAAGAAATTGCGGAGTCCAGCAAGGTAGAGAAGGAGCGGGACCGCAACCACCACAGCGCTTGAAAACCATTTGGGCATTTTCCAGTCCAAATGGAGCATATCGCGGACGTTCTCGCCGATGATGAAGTACGACGTCCAGAGCGTGATGAGGCCGAGAACGCCGAGGAGGGAGAGAAGATAGGGAGGGATGATGCCCCCCAAACTGTTCAGCGCCTCAGGGGTCACCGCCGGATTCAGGCGGAGCACGCTCAAGGCAAAAATGGCATAGATCGCCGCGGGGATGAAGGTGCCCCACGCGATCGCCTTAGTGAGTGAGAATGACTTCCCCGCGCGGCGGTGCTCCTCCACCACCTCGGTAACGGCGGGGCGTCCCGCAAGCGAAAAGAGGAGCGGCCCGAAGGGGAGGAAAAAGAGACCGAAATTCAACGGGGTGAACGCCGGGGTTGTAAGAGGCGCCGAGGTGCCGAAAAGAAGCACCGCCGCCACGATTCCCAATATGACAACCGCCCCAAAAATCTCCGCGATCCCCTGCCACGTGAGGCGCGCAAACATAAAGAGCGACCCGGTGAGCCAGAATACGATAAGTGTGATGGTGCGTATGTCAGTACCATCTGCCTGCGTAGACAAGCCGGCCGCTACCACCCCAAAGGTTGGAGCTAATACCAAATAGGCGACAAGCACAAGGAGAAGTTCCGTGAAGATACCCAGGGACACCGGGAGTGACGCCCACATGGGGAGGTACGCGCGAGCGAAAAAAGAGAACTGGTGCCCGTCGGGCCTCGTTTCCACTACCCGCGCATACATGAGATGCACCGCGAAATAGACAAAAGAGAACGCAAGTAAATAAAAAAGGCCGCTCATTACCCCTACGCGGCTGAATACATACGGGAGCGAGAACATCCCCGCCCCAATGACCGTGCCGGCAAGCAACCCCGTTGCCAGCATAAATGGCTTACTCATAAACGAATAACCTATGACCTATGGCTAATGACTGATAACAAGCAACTTGCGGCGCGATTCCTCCGCCTGTTATTTGTCATCAGTTATTGGTCATTAGTTAGCCAGCGACGTACACCTCGTCCCCCTCGCGAACCTTGCCGTCCACCTTGATGCCAACCTCCTGATTCTTCTTGGCCTCGGCAATGTCCTCATGGTTGAGCTGCATTGATTTGATGGCCTCTTCGAAATCCGTCGTGGCGCCTTTGAAGTGGACCTTTTCGCCCACCTTCACAGCGCGGGAAAACTTCACGATTGCCACGCTGATTCCGCCGAAGTAATGGGTCACCACACCAATGCGATCTTCATTCACCACCTCTTTCGCTTCCTTTTTTGCTTCTTTTTTTGATCCCCAAGAAAATAATCCCATATTCAGAAAAACAATGACGATGACGATAATAATGACAGCAGAAGGTAATAGTCATGGTCACAGTTATCGTAACCCCCCACCGTCATAGTCATGGTTATTGTCATAGTCATTACAATACTCGACCTTTTACGCCGTTCACTGTGTCCTCCTTTTCAATTAGGTCAATGAGACGATCCAGGAGATCCGCAGGGTCTTTGGAAAATATCACCTTGCCGGGTCCGCGGTGCGAGCGCTCCAAAAGCCCCCGGAGCATGTCTGCGGTGCCGCCCGTCCCCTCAAGCACGCCGATGGGTTTCTGGTCCTCGAAAGCGATAGTGAACTCGTTCAGGGTGCCGATACGGCCACAAATGGTGATGACGGCATCCGCCGAACGAGTGAGGAGGAGATTCCGCCCCGCGTACTCGAAACCAGTGTAGATGATGAGATCGTGGTAGTCCACGGGGAGATGGTAGGTTTTGAGGTGAGCCACCTTGGATGACGCGGGCGAGAGCCCTATCACCATGCCACCGGCGAGCTTCGCGCCCTTCGCGGACCAGTAGGGGATGCCGGTGGTGGCGCCTGTTACCAGCACAAGCCCGCGCTTTGCTATTTCGCGCCCCATCGCCTCCGCTTTCTCCAAAGCGTCGGGTTCACAGTGGCCCGTCTCCGCGGCTCCGGACACGCATATCTTGTAGCGAAGGTGGTGCGAGTGGTTCTGGTCGTTCTTTGGAATCTCCTTCTTGCGCAGCATAGGTTTGTACTATTTTAGCATAAATTTACTGGACGCGGATTTATGCGGATTGGAACGGATTTATACGGATGTCGTTCGTTATTTGCTATTTGCTCATCATAAAGTTACCATCTCCCCCGCCTCTGGCACCACCGCCTCCATTGCAAGTTCGTCACGTATCTTCTGTGCCAGCAGCAACTCCTCTGTTTCCTCTCCCTGCACCACGAATACCCGCTTCGCCGAGAGGCGCATGGGTTGAAGCCATTCCAAAAGCTGGGGTTGGTCCGCATGCGCCGAGTACCCGGAAATCTGCTTCACCTTGCACCGAACATCAACCTCCTGTCCCAAAATTTTCACCATATCCGCACCCTCCAAAATCTTCCGCCCGAGCGACCCCTCTGCCTGGTAGCCAATAAAGAGGATGGCGCTCTTCGGGTCGGGGAGGTAACGCACCTCGTGGTGGAGAATGCGCCCGCCCTGCGACATGCCGGAACCCGCGACGATGACCTTGGGCGGCGGTACCCCATTGATCTCCTTTGACTGCTCCTTGGTGAGCGACATCCGGAGCCCGGGGAAGTTGAAGAGGGCATCGCCTCGCTTCAGTGAGGCGATTGCTACGGGACTGAAGTAGTTAGGGTCGGCGGAGTACTTCTGGTAGACCACGGTAAGTTTGATGGCAAGCGGGCTGTCAACGAATATCGGCACCCGCGGGATGCGGCCATGTTCCACGAGCTCGTTCAGCTCATAGAGGAGCCCCTGCGTGCGCTCCAGGGCGAACGCGGGGATGAGCGCCACCCCGCCCGACTTCACGGTCTCCTCAACGAGGTCCTCCAGCGCATCGCGGCGACCCGCGATATCCTCGTGGACACGGGCGCCATACACGGATTCCACGAGCACATAGTCGGCTCCAGGGACGCTCTCCCGGGGATTTATGAATGACGGCGGCATGTTGCCGAGATCGCCGGAGAACACCACCCGTTTCCCCTCCGCCTCCACCGCAAGAATAGCGGAGCCAAGGATGTGTCCCGCATCGTAGAATTCAACCGTGAACGGCCCTGTGGTAACCTTCTCGTGGTAGTGAACCCCGCGCCACAGGGAGACCGTGCGGTTCACGTCCGCTATGTCGTAGAGCGGTTCTTTTCCGTGGTGCTCCGCATCCTCGCGCAGGAGGTGCTCAGAATCCAGAAGGAGTAGTTCGGCGAAATCCATAGTGGGAGCGGTGGAGTAGATGGAACCTGTGAATCCTTCCCGCACAAGTTTGGGAAGCCGCCCAGTATGGTCAATGTGGGCGTGGGTTACAAAGACCGCCGCGATACTTTTCGGGTCGTATGCGAAGGGTTCCCAATTCTTTTTCTCGGCATAGCGGCCGCCCTGGTTAAGGCCGCAGTCAATGAGGATACGCGTGCCGCCAGATTCTAAAAGATAATTGGAGCCGGTTACCGTTCGCGCCCCGCCGTGGAAGGTAAGAATCATTGATTCAGTATACCAAGTATTGTCTCTGTTTCGTTTCGCTCGTTCCACGCCACCTTTTTGCCGTTCGCCATATGAATCCATGACTCGCTCCCTTTGCCTGTCATCACAACCGTGTCGCCGGGACGGGCAAGTGTCACTGCGGCGCGAATGGCCTCCCGGCGGTCTAAAATTTTGGACACTGATCGATGCCGATTATCACTTGCTGATTTATGCTGATTTACTAACCGCTGATCAATGCTGATTGTTACCTGCTGATTTATGCCGATACCTTTTTCGATTTCATCCAAAATAGTAGCGGGGTTTTCGTCGTATGGGTCTTCGTCGGTTAAAATAATCTCTTCACAATATTGGGCGGCGATTTTGCCCATCGCCGGCCGTTTCCACGCATCGCGCCCGCCCCCCGCTGAACCAAGGATACAGATAAGCTTTGAGCTGTGAGTTTTAAGCTGTGAGTTTAGGTATTGATAAACTTTTTCCAGCGAGTCTGGCGTGTGCGCGTAGTCCACCACCACAGCGAATGGCTTCTCCTGCACATAGTCCAGGCGCCCGGGGACGCCGCGGAAATTCTCAAGAGCCTCGAGGATGGTCTTGGCGGGAATCCCAAGAGCATCCGCTACCGCGGCGGCGGCGGCGGCGTTCTCATTGTTGAAATCCGGCGCGAACCACGGATTTTTGATGGCGGGTGCTTCCGTGAATTTCACTATATGTGCATTTTGGATTTTCTCCGCGGCCGCAACAAAGTATGCAGAGTTTTGGTCGCCCGCATTCACAAAGAACCATCGCTCCCGCTTCGCGGAATGTGCGAGCGATGAAAAAAACGCCACCTTTGCTGCACGGTACGCTTCAAAAGAACCGTGGGATTCAATATGTTCCGGCGCGAGGTTCAAGAACGCCGCCGCGTCCCAATCGATGAACCGATGACGGTGCTGGCACACGCCCTCCGAGGTAACCTCTATGACCGCGTGGGTACATCCGGCGCGGACCGCGCGGCGGAGAAACGCCTGAATAGCTCCCCGACCAGGCATGCTGTTCCCCGAAACGTTTCGCTCCCGCTTCTCCCCCACCGCTCGCCACACCGAGGTAAGAAGCGCGATTCGCTTGCCTTCTGCCCGGAGTATCACGTCAATCAGCTCGGCGGTGGTCGATTTCCCCTTGGTACCGGTGATTCCAATCATAAAGAGCTGGCGGCTCGGGAAGCGGAAGAACGCCGCCGCTGCGAACGCCCAAAGCCAGTGGTAGAGGGAGAAAAGGGGTGCTAATACGCCTCTCATGGTGATTCCGCTGTTCGCCCTATCGGCTCCGGCCGAGCGCCCGGAGCGCCGCGCGGATGCGCTCCTCAGCGGTTTTCGGCTCCGAACCCAAGCTCTCCAGCACCTCCCGCGCATGGCTCCGCGGGTACCCGAGGTTTACGAGCACCTCCTCCGCTTCATGGCTCGCGTCGACGGCGCCCGCGGTAGTCCTCACGCTTGAGGGCTTGATCTTGCTCTGGAGCTCCAGGACGACGCGCTCGGCGGTTTTCTTGCCGATGCCCGAGGCGTGGGTCAAAAGATCCGCGCGCCGTTCAAAGATAGCCGCAGTGAGATGCTCCACCGAATCAATGTCAAGTACGGAGAGTGCGGTCTTGGGGCCGATTCCGGCGACGGAATTCAGGAGTTCAAAAAGTTTCAGGGTCTGCGCGTCACGGAACGCGTAGAGTTCCATCTGCTCATCGCGGATGTAGAGGAAGCAGAAAACGGAGAGTGCGGCGCCTACCGCGGGGAGACGCCGGAGCGTTTCTTGGTTCGTGAACGCCTGAAATCCTATGCCGTTCGCTTCAATGACGAACGCGTGCTCGCTCTTCTCCGCAAGCATGCCTTTGATGGTGTAGAGCATGAGTTAGTTAATTGGTTAGGTAGGGTTGGTTAGATTATACCGCCCGCGCACGGAATTGACACCACATACCGCCGCACGTATCATGGGAACACCAATGCCACGAACCAAGACCGCGAAGAAAGCGCTCCGCCAGAACGTGCGGCGACGGAAGCAAAACATCGGGCGCAAGCGTACGCTCCGCGATGCGCTGAAGACGTACCGGGCCGCCCTAGCGGCCGGCAAAAAAGATGAAGCGCAGGCGGCGCTGAACCGCGTCTACCAAACACTGGACAAGCTCGCCAAGGTGCATGTCCTGAAGCGCGGGAAGGCGAACCGAATGAAATCGAGGATGGCGAAAAAGATAAACTCCCGCTGATGCGGGGGTTTTTGATAATTAGTAAATAACCATCGGAAATTTACGCCTTATGTTACAATTCCGCGATCGCGGAATTGTAACATTTGTAACCATACTGTACCTCGCTAATTATCTATTACAAACTCTGTGAGTGCCTCTTCATACTCCAATCCTCCACTCTTTACTGAAACATCGTAGTCCGCAAGACGTTCGGCGGCTATGCCTTCTGCGGCGTAGGCGAGCGAGTTGAACACGCGGTAGCCACCCTCACGCACGAACAGGTTTTCCAAAAGTGCGAGGTTTTGGCGCACGTTCTTCGGCGAGGCAAGCATCCGGTGCGCCACCCGAAAGACCTCTTCGCTCGGGGTCCACCAGATGAGCTCTTCTACAGCAGCGCGGGTGACGGGAAATGTGAGCCCTGCGAGCGTAAAGCGGTCCAGTTCGTTCACCGCCCGCGCGCTCCGGTCGGGGCACGCCGAGAGGTACGAGAGGAAAAATGAGAGCGCATCGGGAGAGAATTTGAGGCCGCGCACCCCCGCTTCCCGTTTCACGAAAAGTTCCAGTGTGCGGCCCTCCAATTCCAATTCCTTGAACTCCTGCGAACGCGACGGCTTCTCCGGCTCCAAAAGAAATGCGAGCGCCTTGAGCGGTTTTTCCCTGTCCGAGATGAGCACGAGCGTATTTTCGTTCGCAAGCTCTCCCTTGAGCGCCTTCACCCACCCTTTCTCGCCAATGTGCCCGCCCCCGCGCACCGTGAGCATTTTCTTTTCCGCGAACATGGACGGCTGGTTCAGAAAATCCCGCGCCCGCATCCAATCGTCCGGGACATCCTCCAAATCCACCGAGAGAAGGTCCAGCATGGGATACTTCGCGCGATATTCCGCAACGAGCGCGCGGAGATTCTCCGTACGCCGGTAGCTGTCGGAGCCGTAGAGGAAGATGAGCATCGTTCTTATAGTAACGGGAAGTAGGTGATGAGAAAAGAGCGGCGGGTGACCCCCGATCTTCCCCCGCAACCCCCGTTTCCCCAGATAAAAAGCCATGGCTTTTTATCTGGGGAAAAGCGCGAGTTATGGACGATGACGATAATAGTTGTGGCAACGACAACTATGACCATAAACTATGACCATAACGATGACAACCGGGGGTGACTATGACTATGACGATGACTATGACGATGACAATAACTATAACAATGACCACGACAACGAAAAACCCGCGTCCTGAAATTCAAGAACGCGGGCGAAGAGGGAGAAATGCCCCTTCAATTACTCGCCAGATCCCACCGCTGTACGTCCCACTGCTGATTCTGGTAGTTTCCGCCCTGCGGGTTAGAAAACCCGAAAGTACGACTGCGAGAACCGATGTACTCGCCGCTCACTTTATAAGCGTGAACGGTGATGACGATGGTTTGTGACTGTGGAAAGAGTGCCGCTGGTACAAAGCATTGGGTACCCGCGACGATTCCATTCCCGAAGGTCACGCGGCCATACACGGCCTGCGAGACCACGAACAGTTTTGTATTGGGCATGGTATTCACCACCACCACGCCTTGATTGGAACCTTCTGAGAAAACCGCCTTCATCACGCCGCATCCGGTAAGGAGAGCGACAATGACAATGGCAATCGCGAGCGAAAAAATCGTTGATTTTTTCATAAGTTGCCCCACGTAATTATTGGTAAGGTTGTCTATTCTGGTTTGATTATAGCACAATACGTATAAGGAAGTCAACCCCTACCACCTAATTAAGGTGTATGGGTCAATACCGCTCAAATCTGCACAAAATAGGGTAAAATATACCTAATGTTCCAAACGAAGGACTTGGATGAGAAACTTGCCGCCCAGCGGAGGGTTGCCGAGGAGGCCGATGCGAAGCGCCGGGCCGAAACCCAAGGGTTCCCCTACATCGACCTCATCTCTACCAAGGTCCCCACGGAGATAAAGGCGATGCAGCTCGTACCAGAGGAGGAGGCCAAAAAGGCCTTCCTTGTGCCTCTCCAACTGGTCAGGAAAAAGCTCGTGGTGGCGGCCCTAAACCCGGATCAAGCTGAGGCAAAAGCAGTCATTCAAAAGCTCAAGGAGAAGTACGATGTGGAGGTAGTAATCACGTCCCTCTCGGGTCTCGCCCACGCCTGGAATTACTACCAGTACGCGGTAGGCGAGGCGGTGGAGATCAGTGGCAAGGTGGAAATTGACCAAGCGCGCCTGGAGGCCATGAAATCAAAGATCACCTCCCTCACACAGATCGCGCAGACACTCGCGGAATTCAAAAGTCCCCGCACCTCGGAGCTCCTGGAAATCGTGCTCGCGGGTGCCCTTGCGCTCCGCGCCTCCGACATCCATCTCGAGCCTGGGGTGCAGAAGGGAACATTTCGCCTGCGCATCGATGGGCTTCTCCATCCCGCATACACCGAGTTCACGCCGGCGGTCTATAAATCCCTCATCACCCGCGTGAAACTCCTCTCCAACCTGAAACTCAACATCACCGACCAGCCGCAGGACGGGCGGTTCACTATAGACCTCGAGAACCGCGATATTGAGATCCGCACCTCCCTCATCCCTTCGGAGTACGGCGAGACGGCGGTACTCCGCCTACTGGATCCCGCGGCACTGAAAGTGAACCTTGAAGAGCTGGGGTGGCGCGAGGACGACCTAGCTATCGTGAAGGATGAGATAAAAAAACCGAACGGCCTCATCCTGAACACCGGCCCCACCGGTTCCGGCAAGACCACCACGCTCTACGCGTTTTTGAAGTACGTTTTCAAACCGGAGATCAAAATCATTACCGTGGAGGATCCTGTCGAGTATCACCTCCCGGGCATCTCTCAAACACAGGTGGACCCCGAGGCGGGCTACACCTTCGCTTCCGGTCTCCGCTCCATCCTGCGGCAGGATCCCAATGTAATACTCGTAGGCGAGATTCGCGACCGCGAAACCGCGGAAATCGCCATGAACGCCTCCTTGACGGGTCACATCGTGTTCTCCACCCTCCACACCAACGATGCGGTGGGTGCAATCCCGCGCCTCATCGATCTCGGCGCCCCTCCGAACGTGCTCGCCCCATCGCTTTCACTCATCATTGCACAGCGGCTTCTCCGCACCCTCTGTCCCCACTGCAAGGAGCGAGAGGAGTTAGACGAAAAAACGATGAAAAAAATCGCCTCATTCATGGAGGCGCTCCCCTCGCGGGTGAACCGGAAACCGTACGCAAAACCCGTTATCTACCGCCCGAAGGGGTGCGCGAAGTGCGGGAGCATCGGGTATCGCGGGCGTACCTCCACCTTCGAGCTCTTCCCCGTCACTGAAAAGGTGGAGACGGCCATCTACGAAAACCCTACCGAACTGCAGCTAAAAAGCTTGGCACGGTCGGGTGGAATGACTACAATGCAGGAAGACGGTATCTTGAAGGTGCTCCAAGGCACAACGAGCTTCGCGGAGGTGGAGCGCCTCACTGGTACCATTGAGTGGTTGAAGAGTTCTGTATGAAATTTCGAGCTGTGGAGCGATGAAATTTCATCTACAGAACCTTAACCGAGCACCTTACATAACAAAAAATTCCCGTGCGGGATCTGTGGGCAACAGGCCCTTGAGGGGCGCTTGATTTGGAAGTCCACATCGAATAATCGAAATGGAGAGTGGGTGGTTTCTGAGGAGTTTCCCAGCCGGAGCCAGAAAGTCTTAAAACTTCGAAACCGCCCGGTTTTGCCCACAGGTCCCACCTGGGAATTTCCAGATGGTATCCTATCACAAAGGCTTTTATTTGTCAACCCCGTTAGAAACTTCCCGTAATAGGGGTATAGTTACTGGAACCTCGTGACTTTTGTACCCTCTATAAGGTTTCTAACGGGGTCAATGCCCTATGCCTGAACGTCATACCCTACAAGAACCAGCCGAAAAGGCGGGCCCCGAGGAGGTAATGTTGGAGCTCACGCTCCGCCCAACGCAGTGGGATGATTACGTGGGCCAAGATAAGGTGAAGGAGAACCTTCGCCTTATCATCGATGCCGCGCGGGGGCGCGGCGAGAGCTGTGATCACCTCCTCTTCTATGGACAAGCGGGTTTGGGAAAAACCACCCTCGCATATCTCATCGGAAAAGAGCTCGGCGCCACCGTGCATTCCACCTCTGGCCCGGCGCTCGAGAGAGCCGGCGACATCGCCGCGCTTCTCTCCAACCTCGAACCCCACGACATTCTCTTTGTGGACGAGGCGCACCGCCTGAACAAGCTCGTGGAGGAAATCCTCTACCCCGCCATGGAAAGCCGCCGCCTCCACCTCATCGTGGGGAAAGGACCCTCCGCCCGCACCTTTTCGCTGGACCTCCCTCCATTCACCATCATTGCGGCGACCACCCGCGCCAACCTTCTCTCTGCACCACTCCGATCACGCTTTGGCGCAATCTTCCGCCTTGACTATTACCGAACCGAGGACATTGAGAAAATTCTTGCGCGATCCGCCCGCATTTTGGGAGTAACACTTACCCAGGAAGCGTTTGCACTCCTCGCCGGCGCCGCGCGATTCACCCCACGGGTCGCGAACCGGCTCTTGAAGCGCACCCGCGACTACGCGCAGGTGCACAATCACCAGAAAATAGACCTGGAGGCAGTTGAAAAAACGCTTGCGCTCCTCGATGTGGACCCGGTTGGGCTTGAGCATGCCGACCATGAGCTTATCCGCACCATTATCGAAAAATTCAATGGTGGCCCCGTGGGGGTAAGGGCTCTGGGAGCCTCTTTGAACGAGGAGCCGGGGACCATTGAGGATATCTATGAACCGTTCCTCATGCAGCTGGGGTTCCTTGAGCGGACCCCGGGCGGACGCGTGGCCACCGCCCTGGCCTACAAGCACCTGCGGCTCCCCCTGAAACCCAAACTCCTTTGAAGAAACTGTATAAAATTTCGGAGGCGAAACCTCCGAAAGTAGGAAACGCTTTCCGCTCACACTCGCCCGCGGCCACGAGGAAGCTTGCGTGGCTCTTCGCGCGGGAACTAGCCGCACGCGGACCGCGGAGCGCACACGCCACCGTCGTGGGACTCATTGGGGACCTTGGATCGGGGAAAACCACCTTCATTCAGGGATTCGCACGGGGGCTCGGCATAAAACATAACGTCACGAGCCCGACGTTCGTAATCTTTAGAAACTACAAAATCCCGCGTCATGAGTTTCCGCCAAAGGCGGATCCGCCTCAGGCGGAAATGGTTAACAGTTATCAGTTTTTCTGCCACATGGACGCCTACCGCATCCGCAAAATTTCCGAACTCGCCCCGCTCGGGTTCAGAAAAATCCTCGCGGACCCGAAAAATATTCTGCTCGTGGAGTGGGCGGAAAATATCAGGCGCGCTCTCCCGAGGAACGCTACCCTCATCCATTTCAGTCACGGCAAAAAAAGTAGTGAAAGGAAAATTGGGATGAAAACAAAATTAGTTGACACAACAAAGCTCCGGAGGCTTACACTTAGAGCTTTCTAGTGAGTGGATAGTTCTTATGGGTGTTTTAAAACACCGATTTTGTCTACTTTTCTATCACTGCAACTACTTTCTTATTCGCGCGAATAAGAAAGTATAAAATGGTATGATTATTGATATGAAAAAGTTGGAACGGTTGTTGAAGGCGCTTGCGAATCACCGGCGGCTCGCCATCATCCAAACGCTCTCGCGCGAGCGCGAACTTCCAGTGACAGGGGTAGCGGGGACAATTAGGCTGTCATTAACCTCTACCTCAAAACATCTCAACCTTCTATATCGGCTTGACGTGGTGGATCGTCGCCAGGAAAGTCTCGTGGTGTACTACCGCCTCGCGAATCCCCTTCCGTCCCCCGTGAGAAAGCTCCTTCCTGAAATTACAGAGAAACAATATTCATAATGAAAACCCTCCTCCTCATCGACGCGCACGCCATAATCCACCGCGCTTTCCACGCACTCCCACCCCTCACCTCGCCGGAAGGGGAACCGGTCGGGGCTCTCTATGGTCTCGCGCGGACGCTCAATAAAGTTTTGGAGGAGCGAAAGCCAGACTATGTCGCGGCGGCGTTTGACCGCCCAGAACCGACCCTTCGCAAGGAGGCGTTCAAGGAATATAAAGCACACCGCCCGAAGGCACCCGACGAGCTCGTTTCGCAGCTCATCAAGGCGCGCGAACTGTTCAAGGCGTTCCAAATTCCCATCTTTGAACGTCCCGGCTCAGAGGCGGACGACATCATCGGCACGCTCGTGGAACGGTTCAAAAACAACCCGGAGCTTCGCATAGTGATCTTAACCGGCGATCTTGATGCGCTCCAACTCGTTGTGGAAAACCGCGTGGTGGTGGAAGCAATGAAAAAGGGTGTTTCGGAGATGGTGACCTACGACGATAGAGCTGTGAAAGCGCGCTATGGGTTGCCAGTCTCGGCGCTCGTCGATTACAAAGGCCTCGTGGGCGACCCTTCCGATAATATCCCGGGCGTGAAAGGTGTGGGTCCTAAAACCGCCGAAAAATTACTCAAGGAGTTCGGTACATTGGAAAACATTTTTGAGCAGATGAAGCCAACCCATCCACTCGCCCAAAAAATCCTCCCGTTCAAGGAACAGGCTTTCTTCGCCAAAAAGCTCGCCACGATAGACCGGTATATACCTTTGGAGGTAAGGGAAGAGGAATTGCTCTACAAACCGGCGATAAAAGAAACGCTCACCCCGCTCTTCGAAAAACTGGGGTTCAAGAGTTTAATTAGGGACACGGTGGAAAAACCCTCTCCGGAAAAGAGGCTAAGTAAGAAGGGTGGTGCCGGCCAGCTCAGGGGAATAGTAGTGATTGATGCCGCAAGCGCGCGCTCTCTCTCCATGGGAGAACAAAACAGCAACATCCCCAAGGTCGCCTACGACTGGAAAAATATCATCAAGGAATTGATGGAGTATGGTACGCCAGTTCCCTCCCCGCTCTTTGATATAAAAATAGGCGCGTGGCTCCTGAACCCCGACGAGGAGGATTTTTCGCTAGCCGCGCTTGAAACGCGGTACCTCGGCCAAAATCCATCGCTCCTCCCCCGCGCTACAGAAAAAGCCGTAAAGGATATGGCGAGTGTGCTCTCACAAAAGATCCAGGAGGAGGGATTGGGGCATATCTTCAATGAAATAGAGATGCCGCTCGTTCCCGTACTCGCGGCAATGGAGCGGCATGGCATTGCGGTGGACGCGGAAATGCTCCGGGAACTGAAGGTAAAGATAGAAAGCGAGTTGGAAAAACTCGCGGGCGACATCTACCGCGAAGCTGGCGCCGCGTTCAATATAAATTCTCCGAAGCAGGTAAGTGAAGTGATCTTCGGAACACTCAAATTGGGTGATGGGCATGCGCGTAAGACCGCAACCGGCCAGCTCCGTACGGGGCGTGATGTGTTGGAGGAACTTGAGCATACACACCCCATCGTCCCGCTCCTCCTCCGCTACCGCGAGAACTCGAAGGTCCTCTCCGGATTTATTGAACCGCTCCTTGCCGCCATAGAAAAAGACGGGCGCGTGCATACCACCTTTCTCCAGACCGGTACGGGCACCGGGCGCCTATCCTCCGAGAACCCGAACCTCCAGAATATCCCGCAGGAGTCTGAGTGGGCGAAACCGCTCCGCCAGGCATTCCAGGCACCACAGGGACACACTTTCCTTTCATTCGACTATTCACAGCTGGAGCTACGGCTCCTCGCCCATCTTACCCAAGACCCTAATCTCCTCGCCGCATTTCGCGCCGGGGACGACATCCACGCCCTGACAGCTTCCCATATATTCGGGGTACCGCGCGATCGCGTGAGCTCGCCAATGCGGCGCGTCGCGAAAACACTTAACTTCGGCGTCATTTACGGGATGGGCGCGCGCGCTTTCAGTAAAACCAGCGGACTGAACCTGGAAGAGGCGAAACGGTTCATCGATGCCTACTTTTCACATTTTGCGAAAGTGCGCGACTGGCAGAAACAGGTGAAAGAAAAGGCGCAGAAACTTGGGTTTGTGAAAAATGAGAACGGTAGGAAGCGGTGGTTTGTGAGAGCGTCGGGGACAATGCCGGCGCTAGGCGAGTTTGAACGTGCCGCCATCAATATGCCGCTCCAAAGCTTGGCCGCTGATATCCTGAAGATCGCCATGGTAAAGGTTGCAGAGGTGTGCAAGGGGAAAAAGGCGGATGCCGTGCTCGTGCTCTCCATTCACGACGAATTGCTCTTCGAGGTGCCCGATGCTACCATGAAACAAATTGCGCCGATCCTCCGCGACACCATGGAACACGCATATGAGCTTTCCGTTCCGCTCGTGGTCCAAATGAAACACGGGGAGCACTGGGGTGATATGGAGCTCCTTTCCTAAAACTTGGGAGGAGGGCAAGGCCTACAACGCACATGATCCAAAATGTCTTTCGCTATATAAAAGTGGCGCTCGGAAACAAGCGCGGGGTGGGTTATGCCGCTCTCTCCCTTGGGGGGGTTGTAATTGGCGTTGTTGGTATTTTTGTGTGGAACCCCGCCCTCTCGGTGCTCACGGCGCTCCTCTCGCTCTCTCTGGGTGGTGGGCTTCTCTACACTATCGGGGCCGCCGAGGGGGGCGCGATGACGGTCGCACGCTCGGAACGAGAACTCAATTCACTCGCGGAGAGCGTGCACGAAGGGGTGGTCACATACAGCCCTGATTTCGTCATCCTCGGACTGAACCAAGCGGCAGAGCGTCTCTTTGGGATACCAGCCAAAGAGGTGGTGGGGAAACGCATGGATCCAAGCCTCACTAAGGACGTCCGCCTCGCCTCTCTCGTCCAGACACTCTTCCCTTCCCTCGCGCCCCGCATGACACAACTCTCGGAGGCGGGGGTGTGGCCGCAGGAAAATACCGTAGGTCTCATAAACCCCCCACGGGAACTTTCCACTTCCACCCTCCAGCTCACCGATGCTCAAGGAAAGGTGGTCGCGTTCCTTAAACTCATCAAAGATCTTACCCAAGAGGAGGCGCTGGTGAGTTCAAAAAATGAATTTGTGGGTGTTGCCGCTCACCAACTCCGGACGCCCCTCACCGCCATCCGGTGGTCCTTGGAAGCTCTGGAGAAAGCCACCGAAGGGAGCACACCTGAAATCAGGCAACTTATCAGAGAAACGCGCGACCTTGCGGAGCGAGCCCTCAAAACCGCGAATGACCTCCTGGACGTTACCAAGATAGAGGAAGGGAAATTGGAATTTCGTCCCACCGACGTGGACTTTGTGGCGCTTATGAGAAAAATTCTCCAAACGGTTGCGCCCATAGCCAAACAGCATGAAGTAACGGTTTACCTGAACCCTCCCGAGACCCCACTCCCTCCGCTCCGCCTAGACGAAAGCCGCATCGCCGCCGCCGTCATGAATCTCCTTGATAACGCAATTCGCTACAACGTCCGCGGCGGCAAGGTGGCGGTCTCACTGGTCGCGGTGACCGCCCCCCCAGCGCTCAAAGTAACCATTGAAGACACGGGGGTGGGCATCCCGAAGGGGGAACTTGGAAAACTTTTCGGAAAACTCCAGCGCGGTTCGAACGCGGCGCAGATAGAACCAAACGGGAGCGGTCTCGGGCTATACATCACGAAGAGCGTTATCAAGAACCATGGCGGCGATATCGGAATTGCATCGGAGCTGAACCGCGGAACTACAATATGGTTTACCCTCCCGATCTCTCACTAAAAGCGCCAAATTTCAAGCACCAAATCCCAAATAAATTCCAAGCACGAAACTCAAAAGTTCTAAACAGTTTCTGATTTTGGTCATTGGAATTTCGATATTATTTGGAGTTTGGTATTTGGAGATTGGAATTTCACAGGATATGGCCGGTCACAGCCACTGGAAACAGATAAGGGAGCATAAGGGACTCGCCGACAAAAAGCGAGGGGTTCTTTTCGCAAAACTTCTCCGCGCCATCACCGCAGCCGCGAAGGGAGAGCCGAACCCACAGTTCAATCCACGCCTCCGCACAACCATTGAGAAAGCGAAGGGCGCCAATGTCCCGCAGGAAAATATCGAACGCGCTATTATGCGCGCCTCTGCCGCCGCCGAGGAACTCGAGGAGCTCTCTATGGAAGCATATGGCCCCGGGGGCGCCGCGCTCCTCATTCACGCCATTACCGACAATAAGAACCGCACAATTGCGGAGGTGAAAACGGTGCTCCGCGACCACGGCGGGAAATGGGCGGAGCCCGGGAGCGTGCGGTGGGCGTTCGAAGAGGTGGGAGGTGAACCGCTCGCAAGGTTCCCCCTCACCGCGAGTGCAGAAACACAGCAACCCCTCGCGGCGCTCATTGAAACCCTGGAGGCACTTGATGATGTGCAACGGGTGTCCACAAATACGAATCCAGCACCGTGATTACGCTCGGCATTGATCCCGGGAGCACTCGGGTAGGGTACGGCGCGGTACGAAAGGAACGGGGAATACTCACCCACCTTGAGAGCGGGCTCCTCAACATACATTCCAAGGAGAAGACCCAGCAGCTTATCGAACTTGCGGTGTCGCTCAAGGAAGTGCTCGTCCGGCTGAAACCGAACTGCGTCGGCATCGAAAAACTCTATTTTTCCAAAAACCAAAAGACCGCGCTTGAGGTAGCACAAGCGCGGGGGGTACTCGTCCACACCATAGCGGAAGCGGGGGTGCCAATCCTTGAATTCACCCCGGGAGAGGTAAAACTGGCTGTCACTGGCGATGGGGGTGCCACTAAAGCGGCAGTTGCGGTCATGGTAGTGCGTTTCCTCCGGCTCCCCCCGCGGAAACTTGTGGATGATGTGAGCGACGCGCTCGCAATCGCCATTACCGCTTCTCACAGTGCCCTCTACAGGGCGGGAGTGCGGAGGTGACCCCATTAGAAGCAGGTTGCCCTCCTTCGACGGTGAGCTCAGGACGGTCGAACCGCAAGGCGGCCGTAGCCGTCCGCCTAAGGCGGAGGGCGGCTTCTAACGGGGTTGACCCCATTAGAGGTAGCTCACCCATAGACCCTTCGGGCGCCCCGTCAGATAAAACCATTGTAATCTAGTGATAGTTGGAGAAACCGCAAACGAGCGGAGGTTAAGGAAAATTCTGACGTGGCGGGCGCGACCTCTAACGGGGTTGACATTGAAATGCCTTTCTGTATACTAACGCAAACCTAAGAGGACGTTTACGCTATTAGAGGTGAAAAGGTCGTTATTGTTCGAGTTAATCATGTACACCGCAATCCTCCGCATGGCCTACCTAGGGGACGGCATATCAAGTGACTATGACGATTACCCTGAAACAACGGAGGGAGGGGAGCGTGAGGAGAGTGTGGGTGAGGAACCTCCCCCCATTCCGCGTGAAGATCTTGACAGCGGCGACGAACCCGAGGAAAACGAGTAGCGCCGCCGAAAACCCCGCACGCAATCCCCGCGCTGCGGGGTTTTTCTTCACCTGATAGGTGATGGCGAAAGCGTTGCGAAAACGTTACGATAGGAAAGAAACCTATGGTCAAGAAAAAAGAATTCCTGCAGAGAAAGAGGCAGAGAATGAATTTTCACCTTTCCTCGTGGGTGCTCCTGGCGGCGGGAGTGGTGCTGGCGGCAGGCATCGTATTTTTCGCACTCGTCATCCAGGGGCTCCCATCCCCAGATCAATTCGCGGCGCGGGAAGTAAAGCAATCGACCAAACTATACGACCGATCTGGCGTCACGCTTCTCTACGAAATCCACGGCGAGGAAAAGCGTACAGTACTGCCGTTTGGCGAGATCCCCGCGCATGTAAAAGAAGCTACGCTTGCGGCCGAGGACGCACAGTTCTATTCGGAACCGGCATTCAACTGGAAAGGCATCATTCGTGCGCTCATTACTAATATAAGGGAGGGTGGGTTTGTGCAGGGTGGGTCTACCATCACCCAGCAACTCGTGAAGAACGTGTTTCTCTCATCCGAGCGAACCGTGATGCGAAAGATAAAAGAACTTATTCTCTCTCTCGAACTTGAATCGAAGTATTCCAAGGACGACATTCTCGCTTTTTACCTCAACCAAATTCCTTACGGTTCAAACGCCTACGGTGTTGAAGCAGCCAGCGAGACGTATTTCGGGAAGCACGTTCGTAATCTTTCGCTTGCCGAGGCCGCGGTCCTCGCAAGCCTCCTCAAGGCGCCGACCTACTACTCGCCGTGGGGCACTCACACCGACGAACTCCAGCGCCGCAAAGAATACGTACTGGACCATATGACAAAACTTGGTTCTATTTCCGCGGCGGAGCGGGATAAGGCAAAAAAAGAGAAAATTGAGTTCTCCCCTCCCTCGCTTGGCGCTATCAATGCGCCCCATTTTGCGCTCACGGTGAAGGAATATCTTGTTGGTCGCTACGGAGAGGTGATGGTGGAGAATGGGGGGCTTAAGGTCACCACCTCGCTCGACTGGGACCTCCAGCAACTCGCCGAGAAAGCGGTACTGGAAGGGACCGCGCGAAATACGGAAAATTACGGGAGCCACAACACCGCTATGGTGGTGGAAGATCCGAGAAACGGAGAGGTGCTCGCGCTCGTGGGTTCGAAGGATTACTTCGGGGCTCCGGAGCCATTGGGGTGCACCCCGGGGGAGAACTGCCAATTCGAGGGTAATTTCAACGTCGCAATCCAGGGGCTCCGGCAGCCGGGTTCGGCCCTGAAACCATTCGTATATATCACTGCGTTCCAGAAGGGATACTCGCCGAAAACGGTGGTGTTTGACGCAACCACCGAATTTGACACCCGCGGAGACCCGGAAACCAGCTATCGGCCGGAGGACTTTGACGGAAAGGTGCGGGGGCCGGTACGCCTAGAGGATGCGCTCGCACAGTCGCTAAACATCCCGGCTGTAAAGGTGCTCTACCTCGCGGGGTTCGACGACGTGCTGAAAAACCTCCATGCATTCGGAATCACGACTCTCCAGGAGAGGTGGCGCTACGGTCTATCGCTTACTCTTGGTGGTGGGGAGGTAAAACTCATTGATCTTGTTAATGCCTATGCAACCATCTCCCAGGAGGGCGTGTTCCATGAACAAACTATGGTGCTTAAGGTCGAGGATCAGGACGGTCGCGTCCTTGAAGAGCGCCGTGATGAGGCGAAGCGTGTCGCCGATCCGCAATACACGCGCCTCATCACCCAAATTCTCTCCGATCCGCAGCTGCGATACCCGATTTTTGGGAACAGCAACGTACTCACCATTTTCCCAGACCATGAGGTGGCCCTAAAGACGGGAACTTCGGAGGACCACCGGGATGCCTGGACGGTGGGATATACGCCTTCGCTTGTCGTGGGTGTGTGGGCTGGCAACAACGACAACTCTCCAATGATACGCCAAGGTTCAAGTATTCTCGCCGCGGTTCCCGTTTGGAACGAGTTTCTCCGGGAGGCGTTGAAACGATACCCATCAGAAACTTTCACTCGCCCGGATCCCTTCGCGCTCCCCCCTAAACCAATGATGAATGGTGAGTCGGAATTCGCGCCGGTGGTAGGCGGCAAGCGGTATCCACAGATCCATTCCATTCTTTTCTACGTGCGTCCGAGTGACCCATTGGGAAATCCACCAGAAAACCCAGATGCGGACCCGCAATTCAATAACTGGGAGAGTGGGGTGCTTGCGTGGGCGCGCCAGAACATCCCCAATTTCTTTGAATATAACGCCCAGCTTCCAGAAGGGGTGGGTTATGAAACTGGAGGGGCTTCGCAGCAAATGGGAACAATCACCGGAACAGGACCGACTATCTCCGTCACCGACTTAAAACCTGGGAATGGGGAATTTGTGAGTGCGCTGACTACGGTTCAGGCCGACGTGAACTCCGCCGGCGCGGGGCTTACGCGCGTAGAGCTTTACTACAATCGGCGCCTCATTAACGCCGTGAACGTCTCTGGGAATTTCTACCGCTACCGCTATCTCCTGGACGTTCCCTTAAATCCACAAAACTTGGTGCGGGTAAAAGCATACGACGCACTTGGTAAAAGCGCATCGGCTGAAACGATCTTCTTTCATTAGTCTGCTACGGGGCTTCTCAGCTCTTGATCGGCATAAGAACGTATGTAAGCGCCGGTTCGGTCGCGCTCCGCAGCACCGCCGGGCGATCGGCGGCGTTCACTCCCAACAATATCTCTTCTCCCCGGTACGACTTCAGGCCGTCCAAGAGATAGCGCCAATTGAACACGATAGAAAATTTATCCCCTTTAAGCTTGATAGGAACCCGATACCGGTTCTCTCCAAAAGCGCTGTCGGCCGAATGGAGCTCTAAAAATTTCTTTCCTTCCCCCACCATTAGGGAAATATCGTTGGTCCGGCCGGAGAAGGCGCTTACGAGCTTGATGGCATTCTGGAGTTCCTGCCTATTGACGGAGAATTCATGCTGGACCTGTTTGGGGATAATGGTCCGGTATTCGGGAAACACACCATCAATGAGCCGTGAGATAATCGAGAGGGACGCGGTCTGAAAAAGCGCCTGGTTCGCATCTATGAACACTTTCACATTCCCGTTTTCGGGATCCAGGACCCGGAGGAGTTCCTCGGCGGTTCGGAGGGGAATGATGGCGCTCACCTCATCAAAACCAGAAACCACCTGCTTCCCTTCGAGTACCTGCTCGGCGAGCCGGAAGCTGTCGGTGGCAACAAAAGTAAGTTTCCCCTCTGAGTAGCGCACGAACACTCCGCTGATCTCCGGGCGAATATCCGAAAATTGGGTGGCCACCACGACGTTTCCAAGCGCGTCCCGCAATAACTCGGCGGGGAGCGAAAGGGAGTTCGCGGTGCTCTGTACGCTCGGAATGATGGGGAAATCCTTAGCGCCCTGTGTTTGCACCTTTGCCTCGTAATTGTCGGTGGTTATGAGAAGGTTACGATCATGTTCCTCGAGTGTCACGCGCTCGGTGGTCACGTTCCTCACGATAGTGTTCAAGATCGCGAATGGAACCGTCACTTCCCCGGGTTCAATGATCTTTCCTGGTACGGTGGCGGTAATAGCAAGCTCAAGATTGGTGGCGGTTACCAAAATCCTACTGTCCTCGGTCTTGAGGAGTACGTTTTTGAGGATCGCAAGGTTGGTGTTTATGCCTACCGCACGTTCAGCGGCGTAGAGGGCCGCCGCAAAGTTATTCCTAAGTATTATAAGTTTCATATATAAGAAGAGTAGTAGTTACAGTACCTGTGGATATGTGGATAAATGCGTTCCCGTCATAATTAGCTTTCATTTTCTGATAAAGTTTCTTGTGTGAGTGCTTCGGAACCTGTGGATTATTTTCCCTCACCTGTCTGACCCGTCCTATTTTCACTCAGGTTATCCATACACCAACTCACAACTTGTACACCCGTTCCTTGATAAGCATGATTTTTTGGTTCAGTACCTGGTTCTGGTTCAGTTCCCTTGAGATTTTTTCATATGCGTGGATGGCGGTAGTGTGATCGCGTTTCCCCAACTTCTCCCCAATGTGGGGGTAGGAAAGCTTCAGCACATCGCGGAGCAGGAACATCGCGATTTGTCGCGGTTCGACAACCTCTTGTTTTCTGCAGCGGTTAGTGAGATCACTTTGCGGGAGCTCGAAAAATTCCGCGACTGTCTTTATCACGTCGCTCGCAGTGACGTTCTTCGCGGAGACCCGCACCGTTTCGCTGACGATCTCCTCCAGTTTTTTGCCGTCAATTTTCCCACCCTTGTATTGCTGGAAGAAGATGATTTTATTCAGAACCCCCTCGAGCTCGCGGATGTTTTTCTGCACCTTTGCCGCCACCTGTTCCAAAATGCGGTCTTCCACTACTACCCCTTGTTCCTGTACCTTCGCCTTGAGAATGGCGAGGCGCATCTCGTAATCAGGGAAGCTGATGTCGGCGGTCATGCCGCCTTCAAATCGGGACCGGAGACGCTCTTCAAGGGTAGGGATGGCTGCGGGGGGGCGGTCCGAGGAGATGATTATTTGTTTATTGTGCTCATAGAGAGTATTAAAGGTGTAGAAGAATTCGAGTTCGGTGGTTGGTTTCCCGCCAATGAACTGGATATCGTCCACGATCAAAACGTCGATATCTCGGTACCTCTTCTTAACGTCTTCCATGCGCCGGTTGCGCACCGCCCACACCACGTCATTGATGAATTTCTCCGACGTTACGTAGAGAACTCGTACCTTACCACGGTACTTCTCCCGGATGGCGTTCCCCGTCGCCTGAATGAGGTGGGTTTTCCCCAAACCTACCCCGCCGTAGATAAAAAGCGGGTTGTATTTTTTTCCAACATCCTTAATGACCGCGTGTGTCGCCGCAAAAGCAAGCTCGTTCGACGGGCCCACCACGAACGTATCCAGGGCGTAGCGAGGGTTCAGATTCGTCACCGGGTCCACCCTAAGTTCCGTGATAGGAAGCTGGGACCGCTCGTCGGTAAGCGGCGCGCTCGCGGCAGGACGAGCCACCACAGGCGGCATCCCGGCCCTGGTGCTCATTACAGAATACTCAATGTGTTTGACGGACCCGTCGAGGTTTCGGAGCGATCCTAGGATAAGCTTGTGATATCGGTTCTTTACCCATTCTTTGGCGAAATTATTAGGCAGACCTACCAGTACCACCCCATCCTTGTCGTTTTTCTCGATCAGTTCGCTGTGCTTCAGCCATGTGATAAAGTTGGGGCGGGAAATTTGAAGCTCCATTTCCCCCAGTACTGTTTTCCACAAGTCTTTGAGTTCCATAGCGTTGGCCCGTTTCTCCCCCGCACAACACCCTATTATGATAAATGTATTCTCACTCCGCGCAACACCGCAAGTAGCCGCCTTTGTGGTGGAACTGTGCATGAACTGTTGATAAACACCAGCGACGAATCATTAGCCACCCTTTCATTCCTGATAACCCTGTAGTACACTTACCGGCAGTCGACATATGATAGGCATCGTATGAGCATCACTTACAGACCGAAGAGGCGGAAAAGGAAGAGGACGCACGGATTCCTTAAACGCTCGCGCACGAGCGCGGGGTGTGCGGTGCTCCGGCGGAGGCGCCGTAAGGGAAGGAAGCGCCTCGCGGCATAACCAGGTCCGTGGAACGCGCTACCCACCTCATCTTAAAAGTTGAAGAGCGCCGCGCCGGTGCGGCGCCCGTTGCTGTTATAGCTGGAACTGCGGTGGCAAAGGGTGCGGTGGCAAGGAACCGCGCACGGCGGAGGGTTCGCGCCGTTCTCCGGGAAGCCGAGAGCCGATACCATGGTCTACGGGTCGTAGCCGTGCTACGCCGCTCCGCGCTAACCCTCTCGTTCCCTGAGCTTCGCGCCGAAGTTGAGCAGTTACTCACACGGGCGCTCGCGCGTGTGCGACGCGGTTGCTGACAAGTGTAATACCATGGGAGATCTCTATCAAAGTCTCATCTATCAACCAATCCTCTCCGTACTCGTAGCAATCTATCAGACCGCATCGTTTGGCGACCTTGGAGTTGCCATCATTCTCCTTACCATCCTCGTTCGGGTTGTGCTTCTTCCAATTTTTTACCGAGGAGCTAAAAACCAGTCACTGCTCCAGCGGCTCCAGCCGCACGTAAAGAAGATCCAAATGGACCACCAGGACAACCGTGAAGCCCAAGCAAAGGCACTTATGGAACTCTACCGAACCCACCACGTGAGTCCCTTCTCCGGCTTCCTTTTCATCATTCTCCAACTTCCAGTTTTTATCGCACTCTTTCAGATCTTTACGCGTGAGCTTGGGAGCGTCGCATTTGACAATCACACCTTTCTGGGCTTAGTTGACTTGGAGGCGAAAGGACTGATGCTTCCTCTGATTGCGGGGGCGCTCCAGTACTTCCAGGGGAAGCTGTCACTTCCCCCGCCGAGCGCCGACGGAGCGGTTGGGCCCTCCCCCGCCGCAATGGGGAAGGTAATGAACGTGGTGGGCCCCATTATCTCCATAGTGGTGCTTGTGAATCTCCCTTCCGCGCTAGGTATCTACTGGATCGTATCGGCCCTCTTCTCTATAGGGCAGCAGATCTACATCAACCGCCATCTCCCCAAACTTGAGCCGGCGCACTGACACTTCCAATGGAAACCATTGTTGAAAAATTGAATACCCTCTTCATGCTCATGGGTTTCCCCGACGTGAAGATCACCGTTGACGAGGAACACCGGAAGGTTTCGATCTTCTTCGAGGATGAGTTCATCCACGAGAACGTGGCGCATCTCATCCCCTCCTTCGAACACCTCGTGAATCTCATGCTCCGGCGGGAGAACCTCCCCTCCTATGTGGTGGACGTGAACTTCTACCGCCGTGAGCGGGAGCGCTTGATCGTGGAACTCGCCCGCGCAGCTGCCAAAAAAGCAATGCTCACCAAGTCCGCTATAGAGCTCCCGCCCATGAATGCATACGAGCGCCGGCTGGTGCATGTAGAGATAGCCACCCACCCGGAACTCACCACGGAGAGTGTTGGTGTCGGCAAGGAGCGCAGGGTAATTATTAAGCAGGTAGAAGAAAACGGGTAATTATGTAAATGAGTAATTTAGTAATTTAATTACCACTCTCCCAATTTCTCAATTACTTAGTTACCTAATTACAATCCTAGCCAATTACCAAATTACCAATTAACGACATCGTAAGTCGTTAATTTGCTTAATTACCAGCGGTCCCCAGCGTCAGTTTATAAATATAATTGTCATACCGGTTTATGAAGTAGATGCTCCCGTTCAGGTAGACGGGATTTTTTGCGTCTACTGGCGTGTCGGCGGTGCTCGCCCACGGGGACTCCGATTTTCCCAGGGGAAGTGACGAGGAAGGGAATGGGGCGGTGATGAGGCTGTCTACCGTGTGGAACTTGTTCTGGAAATAAGCGTCGGGGAGCGGGAGATTTCCAGGGAACGGGTCGCGCGGTACGAAGCAGTAGAGCATGTCCGGTGATGCGGTACACTTTTCCGGGAACGTGGAGAACGGCAGTTCCTCACTATGCCCGAAGTCGTGGTCCAGCACGAAGAGCCGGTCTCCCGACCACTTAAGCGCGGCCTCGCCGTTCCGCACGGGCGTGATGAGGAGTCCCCGCTCGGGGGTGAACACTGAATTAAAGGAAAGGGTTTTTAGGTCAAGGCGCCACACGCGGGAGGCGTAGTAGGCTGACGGGCGCTCGGAAATAATGAATTGCTCCGGGTTTTGGAACCACATGGTGATATCCTCCAAACTCACGTCGCGCAGTACTACCTTCACCGCAGTGGGGGCTTGGGAGAGGTTGAGAAGCGAGAGGTTGGTTTCACTGCCGTTTTGCACAAGCGCCACTACCTGATCCACTCTTCCCGCCCATGCGGCGGTCTGCACGCTCTGCGGAAGCGTGTGCCAGGACCGGTCAATGATGTCAAAGTAGGCCCACTGAGGCGTTCGCGGATCGCCGAATGCGGCGAGCACACGGCCTCCGCCGGGAGCCGCCGCTACGCGGTTCAGCGCGGTCAGGGTCTGTGTTGAAATTTCAAGATCGGGGCCCTCCTTTAAATCCATCACCTTCCCCTCCGGGGTGAGGTAGTATATCTCTCCCGTGCCCTCAACCACCCAGAAATCAAATGCCGGTGATTCGGATATTTTCCTCAAAATTAGTGCGGAGGTTTGGATTTGAGCGGGCGTGCCGTTTTCTTCGTTGCTGCCCGAAGTTGCGCTACCCGGCAAAACACCTCCACTTGTTCCTGCCGGGAGCGGCATGCCCAGTTCTGCTTCTGGCACGGCGGCGGGAGCAGTGAGTTTCTGCCAAGCGAGGTAAACCGCACCACCGGCGACGATGAGCACGCCTGCGATAATAAGCATCTTATAGAGTGGTTTCATGGGTTATGGGCAACTTTTGGTGGTGAGATGGAGGTGGCCTCCTATGCTAGTTTCGTATCGTTTCCCGCCACAGCTGGTGTACTCATTAGTAACTTGGAAACCGGCACTTTCCGCTGCAGTGGAGAATTGTTTAAGATACCCGCAGTCCGACTGGCCCAGATATTTCCTATTATCTATTCGGAGGGCGACATCAACCGCGCATCCGTTGTAGTGTTCCTGTGATTTATGGATGACGGTGGGAGGGAAAGCCTCGGTGACCTCCCATTTCATGTAGAGGTCGCGCAACCCGGATTGCACGACGATACCGGTGGAGCCGGGGATAGCTATATTTAATTGTTGTAGAGCTGCATTGGTTTTTGGGTTCACCTTGCAGTCGCTCGGCTCGCCTCCCCACCGACACTGCCCCGGCTTCATAGGAATAGAAAGATTGAGACCTACGCATCCCGTACATTTTGCTCTTACAATACAAGCCTTGAGTTGTTCGGGTGGCGGCGCGGGATTGAGCGCGGTGCAATATGCCACCTCCGGCGGGCGGCTCTGCTGGGCTTTTGCGAGTTCTTCCGCGGATAGGGCAGTAGCTTGGGTGTCCCCGGGGATTAGTATGTCCTGGTAAGAAAACGCCCTAGGAAGACAAGGGAGAAGATTTCCCTGCGCATCGTATTGCTTTACAGGGTTCCTGTCCTTGTCAAGTTGGCAGGCCACGGCGGCGGGCGTGTAGGGTTGCTCCAGCGCCGTGAGACGCGGGTTCACGGTGTTCAAAATGAGGTACGAGCCGAAGAGGAGCACGATGCCCCAGATGGCCGAGGTAATCATATCTTTCCCCTCACTCTGCCTGTCGGGGCTCCCGGCGGAGACCGAATAATACACTGACCCTGCGACGATCATTCCGACCGCCAGAATGCCGGCGATGGCGACCGCGAACTGGTAGAAACGGATGATGGCTTGGGAGATGTTCCCCTTCTCCACTGTCGCCGGACATTGCGTTGCGTCGCCCACAAGGCACCCGACGCTCGGGATATCCGCGGAGATTGAAGCGGCGCTCACTACCACCGCACCCAGCGCATTTATCAGAATCGCCGTAACAATAATGAATTTTATCGCTCTATATTTCATAATTTGTTATTGTTATAGTCGTTATCATTGTTATCAGCATCGTCATCGTTCTTTATGGGTTTATGGCAATCGCGATTGCGTCGCCCGCGGATTCCAGCGGAGAGCGAAAGGCGCGCACCTCGACACTCACCGGAAGCGTACCTTTGTTTTGCATACCCCCGAGGTTCACCAAGAGTTCATTGTCCCCGCTCGCACTCTGGGTATCCCCCCCTACTGTCCAGGAAAACAGGAGGTCAGCGATGGAAGTGATATTGAAGAAGTAGGGTACCGCGCGGAAGACGAGCGGGTTCCCTTGCGGCGCGGAGAGCCCCCGATAAGGGGTCTCAATGACCACCTCACGATTCACCACTGGGACGATAGCGGTGGCTTCACGGTCGCCGCCCGGGAGGTTTGCTACTACCCGGAGTGAGTGTACATCTCCCTTCCTCTTGGTTACCGTGAAGGTGGTATGTTTCAGGCCCGCGCCGTGGACGAAATAATCACCGTCCAGGTACCAGGTGATTGGAACGTTTTTCACGTCCTGCAATTTTCCTCCCTGCACCACTTCAAGCGACACGTCCACTACGGCGCCCCCCGCCGGAAGCGCTTTCCCCTCATAGTCCGAAGGGTAAAAATTGTTGACGGCCCACGTAATGATAACCTCACCGGGGATTGTTACGCCCCGCGTGGCGGAGGGCAGGAACGAGAGGCCCATGAGGAGCGAAACTCCGATTATGAAAAAGAATGGTCGCATATTACTTAGGGCTCGGGTATTCCCATGGTGCGCGCCGTTTCCGCAATGTCGGCAGCAGCAGAAATCCCCGCCGGTTTTCCGTAAGCTCTTGCGGCGGCGACGGACTTTGCCGCTAACCCTCCCTCGGCGGCCTTGGCCGCGCTCACCCCGCTCTTCAATCGGATTGCCTTCATCGCCGCGGCGAATTTCTCGGGATGGTTGTGGATGAAAACCTCGATGAAGAACGGGATGGAGGTGGTAAGGGCGGTGATGAGAACGGGGGTTATGGGAAGAAAGTTCGCCGCATACTTCACGATTTGTCTCCCCATCTTCATTGCGCCAGGGTCGCCCTTACTTTTGAACCACAGCCACAGAACGAAGGTGGTGAATCCCTGCACGATAGGCGCGATAAGGACAGCGCCGATGCCAGTAATATCAATAAGGATGCATACCCCGTCCACGGCGAGGGTGAAGAAACCTCCCAGTAAGATCTCCACCTCCGTGAATTTGTTATGTTCTTCATTCATAGCGCGATGCATTTAGCGTTAATTTTAGGAAGTCGGACTTCCGAACGGGAAGTCCGACTTCCCCAACATTGAATTTGTACGTATATTCGCATCGGATTTATTTCTTCAGTCCCTTCAACTCCAGCATCTGTTCGGGATTTGTGGTGATGATCTGGTCCTCTGTGTAGGAGGCGATGACCTTCAATGCCACATGTTTCATACCCGCGAAGAAGAGCCCCTCCCCGATACCCGCCTCGAGGAGCAAGAGTTTCTCACCCTCGGTGAGATTGAACGCCTGTGCCACCGCTTCAATGGAGGTGGGTGACTGTTTCATAAGGAGTTGGAGCGAGGAGTTGGTGATGATGGGGCGCCCGTATTCCGAGCGGAGGAAGTCCTCCACATCCTGCGTGATGGTGGTGATGCCCAGGTAGTATTTCCGGCACCGCTTCACAAGCCCGAAGAGGAACGAAGCCGAATCCTTGTACTTCATCATCCACCATGCCTCGTCGATGATCATGAGGCGCCGCTTTAGCTTTGAGCGCACGAGGTTCCAGATGAAGTTCAGGACGATGTACATGGCGATGGGGCGGAGCTCTTCCTCGAGGTCTCGGATGGAGAACACAATGAGGCGGTTTCCCACATCCACGTTCGTGGGAGCGTTGGTAAACCCCGCGTATGATCCGTGGGTGAACTTATCCAACCGCTGGGCGAGCCCTCGACCGCCCTCGGTGTTTTCCAGGATGGTCTGCAGGTCCTCAAGGAGCGGCGGCTTGAGCTCGGTAATACTGCCGAAGTTCTCGGCGGTGATGTCCCGCGAGGCATAGGTTTCAGTGATGACGCGATCCAAGAGAGCGTCCTCTTCGGGGGAAACGCTTCCCAGCATGAGCTTTACGAGGCCGGTGAGATTCAGAATGTGGGATTTGAAGACGTCCGCCGGTTCCTCTCCCTCGGGAATCAGTGGGATGTCGAACGGATTCACGTGGTTCGGGGAGGTGAGGGATATCTTGAAGTAACTTCCACCAATGGCGTTCGCAAGGTTTTGGTACTCGTTCTCCGGGTCAATGACGATGACGTCGGTCCCCATCATGAGCGAACGGAGGATTTCGAGCTTGGTTGCGTACGATTTCCCTGCGCCGGCTTTCGCGAAGACAGCCGCATTGCCGTTCTCCAGCGAGAACCGATCAAAAATGACCAAACTGTTGTTGTGGAGATTCACGCCGTAGAGGATACCGCGGTCCGAGGTGAGATCTGGAGAAACGAAGGGAAAGAGCGAGGAAGCGGGGCCGGAATTCAAAGGCGTGGAAATCCCCAGGAGATCTTCCCCCAGGGGGAGCACCGACTGGAGCCCATCCTGCTGGCGGAAGAGCGACGGCTTGATATAGACGAGCTTTGCCTCAAGCATGGATTCGATCTTGTGTTCCAGTTTCCCGAGTTCCTCCAGGCTGGTCCCGTAGATGGTGATATAGACCCCAACCTGGAACAGCTTTTCCTGCGCCTGCTGGAGCGTATCGCGGAGCGTCTCGATGTCGCGGTATGCGGTCTCGAGCATCGGGTCGCGCACGATTCCCTTCCCCTCCTTTTCGGAGATCTCCGACTCGATCTGTGCAACTTTTTTCCGAAGGTTCCGGAGTGCGAGCGCAGTGTCCATGGGGTGAATGTGGATGCTCACGTCCATCATTTCGGCGAGGTTGATAATAGGAGAAAACCATCCGGTTGCGATAAAGCGGGGGTAGGTGAGGACGAAGAACGTCTTCGCGAAATAGTCGCCGATCTTCAGGTGGCTTGATTGCACCTCGATGCCAGCCGGCGCGATGACGTTGGGAACGTCCTCGGGGGATGGCTTGTAGGGTTGGGGGATGTTCATGGACATAAAAATGACTATGACTAATGACTATGACAGTGACTATAACATTTCGTTTGTCATCGTTATCGTTATAGTCATTGTTTCTTCGCTATCTCCATTCCCCGCTTCTCGGTGAGCTGTGGGTTGTAGAGATTGTAGAAGAGTTCCACAAGCTCGCCGTCGCCAAGAGGCACCGTGCGGAGGCCGATCTGCTCCAGCCCGTCAATTACCTGGCTAACGCGGTGCTCGAGCTGTTCCAGCGCCTCCTGCGACGTTTTCTCCTTCTCCTTCACCTTCGGTTTTTTGCTGAAGAGCCCAAGGATGCCCTTTGCGCTCTCTACCACCGCCGCGGACTCGTAGGGAATGACCGTGAAAAAACTTTTGCTGATGATGGCATTTTGATCCACGAACGCGCGGATGAATTCAACGTACTCCCCGATCTGGATCTTCAGAAGCTGACTCTCCTCTTCGTTCATGCGCCCCCGCATGGCTTCAAGGTAGGCATCAATATTCACCTTCCTAGAGTGAACGAAGAACTGCACCGAGAAGTCCAGCGTGTTCAGGAAGTTCTGGAAGCTGTTCAGAATTAGGGTTTGTTCCGCCTCCGATTTGAGGTCGAAGTTCACCCCGCTCACAATAAGGATGCGCCGCAGTCCGCCTTTCTTGAGGTGCACAACACCGTCACGAATTTCCTTAATGTTGACGAACGATTGGGTGGGGAGTGTCGGCGCTTGTGCCATAACATTATTTTAGCGGTAATCAATACGTTTTGCGACCTTCTTTTCTCCCGTGAGATACGTCACGGTTTGATGCCGCTCCCCTTCTTCCTTGGGTGGGCGCGTGAACGCCGAGAGGAATTTGCCGGTAGTGATTGCGAGAGTGATCGACTTCAGCCGTTCCTGGAGACCCATGGTGCGGCGGAGTGCCTCCAACTTTTCTACGCTTTCCGTATCAAGCGAGGCCTGCGCGGCGGCCCTCTGCCAGGTAAAGGTCCGTGGTTTCAGAAAGAACCCGAATGCGGCGACCACCACCCTCGGGAACTCCTGCCCGTTTATTTTTACGAACGCGAGGGCGACGGCGACGGCCCCAACCACCACCGTAACCACAAGCCACAGGAAAAAGTTGAAGATGTAGAATGCGGTAAAACTTACCCCCGCGGCCCCCGCGAGATAGAGGAACTGGGGAAGCGTGAGAAAGCCGACGATTTTCGGTTTCTGCTCGATGAATTGAGGGACCTGAAAGTTCATGGGGTGACGATGACGATAACGATAACTATGACAGGTGCTTTGTGAAACCCCGAATTCTTCTCGCCAAGCTCGACGCTTTATCCAGAATCTCCGCGTGCTCTTCACGGGAAATATATCCATCATCGAGTGAGCAGTCGAGGCACCCGACCACCTCATCAAGTGATCCATGGGCGCGGTTCATATAAACGCGAGCATCTTTATCCGTATTTTTATTCGAACCCTCTGCGATATTAAGGATAATAGAATTGAGCGCGCGTTTCGCTTGGCCCACTAACTCGAACCTCTCTTCTTTTGGATAGTGTTTTAGCAACCCGTTCACATGTTTCCTGAATGCCCGCGCGTCTTGATAAATATCCCACTCTCGGAATCGGAATCCGTAGGGGTCATTATTTTTCTCTTGGTTATCAGTCATTGTCATAGCATTTCTGTCATCGTTATGGTCATTTGTCATCGTCATCGTCATAGTCATTGTCGTCATCGCAGGTCCACCGTATTTCCCTTGAGTTTTGGTTCCCCTCCCTCGGGTGCGATTATTTTCGGAGGCGAAACCTCCGAAAATTTTTCAGGCGTGGCGGTCGTGGGTTCCGGTTTGATTTCGACGGGGGTTGTTTCTGCAACCGGCGCCACGGGGGGCGGCACCTCCTCCACCGATGGCTTTATAGAGATCGCTGGCGCCGGGGTCGGGCTAGCCACTCCGGAGCCCGGCGAAGGATGGGCGAACTTCTCGAACGTCTCAAGATTGATGAATTCTTCGCTCTGGCCGAAAGGAGAGATCGGCGTGCGGAGTTCGCTATAGTGGATGACGCGCGGTTTTTCCTCCGCCTTAGAGATGGTTGGCGGCATTTCTACCTGCGCGGCTGCTTTGGGGGCGGCGTTTGTGGCCATTTTCGAGCGAAGAAAACTCAGAGGCACCGAGAACCCCTTGAAGCCCTTCTGTGCCTCCGCTGCGACGCCCTTTTCTTCGTGGAGAATGAAGGGGCCCACGCCGCCGCCAACGAGTGCCGCTCCAGCTGCGGGAGCGCGGAGCGGAACAGTTTCCGTGCGCGCCGGTCCCGCGCCGGCGAGCGCCTCGAGGGAAATGTTTTTTGACCTCGGCGGTTCGGGGGGCGGTGGTACCTTTTGTTCCCAGCCGCCTCGCTCATGGGGAATAGGAAACCGGTAGAGTCCTTCGAGTTCGTCGTGAAGAGGGAGAAAGATTTTTTGGTTAATTTCCCGGATGATTTCCACCGCGATTTTCTCATCTACCGCGAGGAGCCCTTTTATTTCATTGAGAATATCTTTAGGCGCGAGGAGCCCGAGCAGGGTATAACCGGTAAATGCCCTTACAATTTCTGCGTCGTCATCGCTAAGAAGGTGTTTCCCCAGGATTTCGTCCACTACTGCTCCTTGGGCTTCCGACTCCAAGGCCTCCTTGAGTTTTGGAGATAGGGAGTTATATCGCTCCAATACCTCTTTTTCGACAAGTTTTATCATAAGTGGCTACAACCCTTTCCAGGAAATCTTTGGGCCGCCTGGAGCATTTGTGGGACATCCGCCAACCCCAACGGCGTTCGGAACGCTCGGGCACTTATCAGGTGGTTTCTTGGAGGGGCCGACCACAGTGCCGCATTCATTGCACTGCCACTGTTTGAGTCCAAATGCACCTCTCACCCCCTTCATTACCGAATTAAGTAGATTTGCCGCTGGTCTAGGTGCGGTAGCGCCGAACGTTTGGGTCCTAGCCCCCGCCCCCGACAATCTTGCCCCAGCATTCCTGATGGGTGCCGTGAAGTAGCGGGCAATCCTTCCTCCACCAGCTCCTACCCCTTGGAGCCGGTTTCCAACACCTTGGAGACCGCCGCTGATCTGGCGTCCCCACCGCGATCCCGCGGCCGCAGCACCCCCTCGCAGTGCTTGTTGCCCAGCATACGCGGCGAAACCCTTTTTGACGCCACCACCAACTTTATTAGCTATACTCATTGCTCCCTTCGCGCCGGTGATGCTCATGTTTTGGGCCACAATGAGGCCGCCGATGAGAAACCCAGAGAGGAGAATCACATTCACCCCATCTATGAAGATGGATTGGATGATGCTGTCAACGCCGCTGATTGTCGCGCTTCCCGCTCCCTTCCAGAGTTCGCCGAGTCCTTGGGCGGCAATGAAGGAGAGATACACGAAGAACGAGGTCGCGGGCGCGAAGAAGGTCCACTGCAGGAACTTGTTCCACCATTTACTGAACTGCCCTTGGAGCGCGGGGATGACGAAGAAAAGCCACGTGATGGGAGCGATGACGAGTAGGAAGGAAAGAGAGAGAAATCGGATGATGAGCATAAAGGCAAGGACGAGGATGGTGAAGAGCATAATCAGATTAAAAGCGGTCGCGAGCCACGGTCCCATGACGAGATTGATGGTGATTGAGGCTCCCGCGGCGAGGGCGCTGCCGGGATCTTTAGCGCCCGCGAGGAACCGCTGGGGTCCGAACGCTCCTAGAAGAGTTGAGCCGATCTCCCCCGGGGATAATGAGATCTTTGTGAAAAAGAAATCAGTGATGACCTGCGAGAAACCAATAATAGAGGCGCCGATCTGCAGACTGAAGTTCACGAGGATGGCTGCCATGATAAGGCGGGGAAGGAGCTTCTTCGCGCCGTAGCTTTCAATGCGGAGAATGGTGGCGAATGCAATGACGATGATGACGATGACGAACCCGAGGTTCGCGATGTCCCGCACAATAGTCCACCCTACCGTGACAATGGCGTTCTGGTCCGAGACGATGAAGGTTTGTATGTAGTTCGCCGCTCCCGCGATGAGCCCACCCAGCGATAGGAGGAGCCCCGAGAGCGTCATGGCAATCCACCCAATTACCCCCGCGACCATCAAGGTTGGTCCTAGCACGACAGCCGCTGCCGCCGCTCCTAAGAGTCCTGTGATAAAGTTCACCATAGTTTACGGGGGTATCGGGAGACCCTTCAGGAGTTCCTGGAGTCCCTTCACGCCCGACTTCACGAGCTTATTCACGATGGAATCCTCGATTGTCTGGAGGAACATCGAGACATCCTGGGTGGCGGCGAGGTTGTCGAGGTCCACCTGCGAGGCGCGCTCGGCGAGCCCCGCGGCGACGGTGGCCGGGCTCGTGATCTTCTCATTCTCACACTCCCAGAAGTAAGAGTAGTCATTTTTCCAGAAGCGGGTTCCTTTCCCCACTGGTCCTGTTTGAGGATCTTTATTGAAGCCGCCCACAACGTTCCCGTCGGAGTCCACGGGACCTATCGCCCCGTCAGGTGTCTGGTCGTTGGCGTATACGAAATTGCCTATTTCCAGTTCTGAGATTCGGTAGTCGGTAAGCGTATGTCCTCGTTCCATACCCTCGGCGATGTACTTCGTCCACTGGGTGCACTGCTTCACTGGCACAAATCCGCGTGCCTGCTCAAGGCGCGCATTTTCGGCGGCGGTGGCTTGCTGCCGCGCCGCCTCATCAATGAGTGAGAGCGAAGCACCGTAGTAGTTGTTCTGCGGTTGGAGCATCTCATTGTAGGCGACCCACCCTCCCTGCCGGAAGTCCTGGTAAAAGTTCTCTACATTTGCGACCACCTTGTCCAGTGTGCAGGTGATCTGCTCATAGAAAGGATTGTCTTCGCGCCGCACTGATGGGATTTGGAGCTGTACGTTTAAGCGGAACGGTTCGCAGAGACGCGGGGCGACCCGCGAGATGAAGCGGTCAACCGCGAGGCGACCCGTGTCTTCCAAAAATTTTCCCGGCTGTTTTATGAACTGCGGCGCCTTGCCGCTCTGTATCCAATCCACGATCTGGGTGGAGAGCTGGTAGAGGAGCGCTTTCTTGATGGTCTCGTTCGTCGTCTTCAGGAGTTCGGCGCACTTCGCGCGCGTGTCGGCGTTTACCTCCGCAATCTTTTGCTCTTTAATTTGCTTGTTTAATTTTTCCTTAAGCTTCTTTAAAGTCACTTCCTGCCGCGCTATAGCTCTCTCGTCTATTGTTGGCACGGTGGTGAGTCCGGCGGCTACGTCCGCCGCGCTCCTTACCGCCTCTTCGGCAGCATCTCTCGCGTCTTCGAGGGCAGATTCTCTCCCAATAGTTTTTAACTCCTCGCTTAAAATGTTTTCTATATCAGCCATCTGCTTATCTACCTCGGTTTTCATCGTGTTTCCGATGAGCCCATTGAAGGTGTTGCTCACGAAGTTACCCGCTGCGTCATATGCGCTCTGTTTAAGCGCGTTTATATCCAAGCCGATTTTTCCTAATATCTCGTTCTGGACATAACCCACCATTTTATCGAGAACGGCGGTTTGGATTTTTGCTCTAAAATCTATATTTAGGGCAGCGAGGCGCCCGAAGCGGGTTGCGATTTCGGCTGCCTTAGCACAGAGCTCCATGCCGGGGGCTACCTTATTAGTTGACTGCGCGAGCGCCGTCGGGGGAAACGGAAACACGCCCCCCACCATTAACGCGATGATGAGTAGTACCACGACAAAACCTTCCCTAAATGAGTTTCTCATCGGTGATTTTTTTGTTTATCGCGGTCTGTATCTCTTGGAATTCGCGGTCGGCCTCCGCGGGAAGGAGGCGCGTCGCGGCGATGAGGTAGCGGAGCGGGTCCACATCAGCCGCGCCGAGCGAGCGGTAGATGTTCCGCTGTCGCAGGAAGAACGCGACGAGGTCGCGGTGCACGGTGAGCCACGAGGACGGCACATTCACCGCCTTCAAGAGCTCCGCGGTGTGGTCCAACGCGGCGGCGGTGTCACCAAAGAACGCGGTGAGCGATGGCGATGAGGCGAGGTCTGGGAATTTATCACTTTGCGCCTCAAGGATCCGGTCTATGAAGAGCAGATACGCAAGTTGGGTGTCTTTGGAATCCGAGGCGTTCACATTGAGATCGGACTCCTTGATTGCTTCCGTGGCGAGTTCAGTGTCAATTATTTTTGAGACGATGGCGGCGACGTCCGCCTTCTCCGGGAGGAGCTTGGGGGTTTGGGCTGTTTCGCCGCCCGCCTTGAGCGTTTCGTTTTGCGCGATGAGCCGCTCGAGCGCCTGGTCGGTGAACTCATTGGTGAGATTGGGCAGTGCCCGCACAAAATTAAGGTTTTGGGAGAGCGCGCCGGCGGCAGGCGCCCCAAAGCCGGGCGTGCCGCCCATGTTTTTCCCCGGAGCCGTTGCGAGTACAAGATAGACGCTCGCGGCGAGAGAGATGCCGAGGATGGCAACGGAGAAGAGTGCGCGACGACCGCGCGTCGAACTCGGAAAAGGTATATGCACGCGCATTTCCTCCCTATTATATACCATCAACACAAAAGTGTCTCTCGAAAGAAGCGTTTTTGCGTGGTGAATTATCTTGTCATGGGCAGAGCTTTTTCAGAAGGTCCCCTACCAGCGGAATACTACCTATGACCGCGTTGCAGACCATTGAAGCGCCTTTGAAAATTACGCCTTCTATGGGTACGCCGATTGGAGAACCAGAGCCAATCTGGTAAATGAGATTATCTACAGGGCAACCACTGGCCGATGCGAGTTGGCAGATTTCATCGAGTAATTCTTCCGAGATTGGGATAGATTTGCAGAGGTTTTTTGCGAATCCGGTGCCGACTTTCTCTCCCACTTCCTCTACCTTTTTACAGATACCGCAGAGGTCAATTGAGTTGCCGAGGACGTTGGTCCCGGGAACAAAGTACGCGAAGTTTCTCTTTACCGCGTTGATGTTTGGTATTGGCACCAACTCCACCCGGAGGAGGCCAAGCGTGGCTGATGTCGGATCGCCCACGTCAATTTGTTCTATGGTCACGAGTGTCGTGAAAAAGGTAGCGACCAGTATGGGAAGTGTAATCTCACTTATGCAGGCGGCGGGTGCTGGGACATAGCTTTTAACCTTACCCCCGAAGGGAGTGAAGATTTGGAGCGCGCGTGTCTCACTTGGAGCACCCATCGCGATAATTCCTGCCACGAGCGCGAACGCCGTGATGTATGTCGCGAGGCGGACGTGTTTTGGGTGGTGCGGCTCCATACCACTCAAGTATAGCGCAACGACGCGATAGAGAGGATATCCTCCACCGAGAGGTCTTGCGGGCGCCCCTCCGGCTTCATTCCCGCACCGCGCAGTTTCTCCGCGACCTCATGTCGTGCAACGCGCGGGTCTCCCGCGGTAAGGTTGTTGAGGATGGTCTTCCGCGGCTGTTTGAAAAGTGCATGGACGAGAGTGTAATACGCCGCAGGGTCGTATGCGGGCACTTTGGTGTCCAAGGCGAGGATGGCGGAGTCCACCTTCGGCGGTGGGCTAAATTCTTTTCTTGGAATGTAGCCGACGATGGTCGGCGCAGCCCAAAGTTGGATGCTCGCCGCCAATAAATTCATTTTTGGCGGTTTCGCGATTATCCGTTCCGCGACCTCTTGCTGGACGGTGAGAACTACCCGAGTAATCAATGATTGATGATTGGTAATTAAATCACCAATGACGCGCAAAAGCCGCCCGGTGAGATAGAAGGGAATATTTCCGACTATTTTATAGTTGGGATTTCTAATTTCCCCGCCTGTGGCGACCTGCGCTTCGTCGAAGGCTTCTCGCCTCGTCTCCGACGACGAGTCGGAGCGGGCGGCAAGGTGAGGGCTTCGGCGGGCGGGTAATTTCAAATTTCTAATCAATTTTGGAAGAATTTTCAGAACATCACCTTCAATGATTTCAATTTTGGAATTTTGTGGTTTGGAATTTGTTTGGGAATTGTCCCGACCTTGTCGAGGACTCGCGACGAAGTCGGAGGAAATCGTCTCCATACGGGAGATCCCGCGAAGCGGGAGAAATTGGAAATTTTTTCTGAGTGAGGCAACCAACAAAGAATCTCGTTCTATGAGAATAAAGCGCGCTCCTGGCGTTTTTATCAACTCCTTGGTGAGCTCCCCATGCCCTGGGCCTATTTCCACCACCGTGTCGCTGGGTTCAAGTTCGAGCGCCCCCGCGATGCGGCGGAGATATATTCGAGATTCAAGAAAATGTTGCCCTAATCGTTTTCCCATAAATATTAACGACATCGTAAGTCGTTAATTTTGTTTTTTTACAGCATACATATACTATTAAGACCATTAGTACTATAAGCCATAATAGCCCGCATCCCAAGCGGGTTTTCATAATAGTTGCCGTCGTGCTCTTTTTTCTGATGGAAGGAACAGCGCACGCGTTTTTTTGGCGTACGCTATTCGGCTGGACGGGACTTGCAGCCATTCCGGCCGATGGAGCGGCGCCGTCGCAGTTTATAGACACCCATGACGGGACGATAACCCCCTTCTCCGTTCCCCTCGCGGGTGACGGCGCTCGTGAGATGTTCCTCGGTGCTGCCGAAGGAACCATCGTGGGGTTCTCCAACCCTTCAAGTATCGTGATTCAGGTGCGGGGAGGCCTGAAGCGCTACAAGGTGCAGAAGGGAGATACCCTCTCCAGGATTGCGGCACGTTTCGGCATTTCCCTCGAGACCCTCCGCCAGGCGAATCCCGATGTGCTTCCCCCGCTTCGCGTGGGCACCGAGCTCCTCGTCCTACCCGTCTCGGGCATGCTCTACAAAGTTTCCGCCGGCGACTCGCTTGAAATGGTTGCCGCCCGCTACGGAGTAGACCCCGGTGCGGTGCGGCAGTACAACGCAGATCTTCAGAAAATTTTTACCGAAGGCCGCGGGACTCTCGTGCTCCCCAACGCACGAGCACCCCGCGCGGTGTCCGCGCCTCCCCGCGATGAGCTCCCCGACCTCAAGGGGTATTTCCTCCTCCCTGCCATGGGTTGGAATTGGGGAGAGCTCCATGGACAAAACGCGATAGATATCGGCGGGAAGTGCGATACGCTGGTGCGCGCCTCCGCCGACGGGTTGGTGATGGAGGCGGTCTCCGGTGGTGCGTGGAACGGAGGGTACGGAAACTTGGTAACTGTTGAGCACACGAACGGCACGCAAACGCGCTACGCGCACCTCGGGAAGGTACTCGTGCGGGTAGGTATCTTTGTGGCGCGCGGTGCGGAGATCGGGACCATGGGGGAAACTGGTGCCTCCCACGGCCCCACCGGGTGCTCGCTCCACTTTGAGGTGAAAGGGGCCAAGAACCCGTTCGCCGTCAGGTGAACGCGATGCGAATATACTAATGCATACTAATTATACGAATAAAGGAATCCCCCATTAGTAGCATTCGTATGAATTCGTATATTCGCATCGCGCCTACTCGTTATTCCTGATTCGATATTGAAACGCCTCGGCGAGGTGGTGTTCCTTAACGCTGAATGAACCGTCAATGTCGGCCACTGTGCGCGCCACCTTGAGGGTTCTGTAGTAGCCGCGCGGGGAGAGGAATGCCCGCTCCAGTGCGCGTTTCAGGAACGATTCCGCGGACTGCTCGAGGGATACCAGCGCTTCAATTTCACTCGAGGTCATTTCGCTGTTGGTGATCGCGTGGATGCCCGCGGTTTTGAATCGCTCGCGCTGCCGTTCGCGCGCCTGAGTTACCCTCCCTCGCGCCCGCTCGGTTTCTGCCGCGTCTCCTGCGCGCTCCTCCCTGAGTTCGGTCACGGAGATCCGCGGCACGGTGAGGTGCATGTCAATGCGGTCGAGGAGCGGTCCGGAGATCTTCCGCTGGTAGCGGAAGATCTCGTGGGCGCTGCAGCGGCATTCGTGTTCCTGATCCTCAAAGTAGCCGCAGGGGCAAGGGTTCATGGAGGCGATGAGCGTGAACCGCGCTGGGAGCGTGAGTGTGCGCTTCGCGCGGGCGATGTGGATAGCTCCTTCCTCGAGCGGTTGCCGGAGTCCTTCCAAAACGTCGCGGTGGAACTCCGGGATCTCGTCCAGGAAGAGCACCCCGCGGTGTGCCAAACTCACCTCGCCTGGTCGCGGGTGAGTTCCGCCTCCCAGGATGGAGACGAGGGAAGCGCTGTGGTGGGGAGTCCGAAATGGGCGGAACGGAATGAATGGTTGATTTTCGTTCAGCCCGGCCGCGCTGTAGATGCGGGTGATCTCAATACTTTCCTCGGTGGTTGGCGGTGGGAGTATGCTTGCGAGTGCCTGGGCAAGCATGGTTTTCCCGGTGCCCGGGGGACCGGACATGAGAAGGTGGTGACCGCCAGCAGCCGCCACGAGAAGTGCGCGCTTGCCCGCCTCGTTCCCTCGGATCTCGTGTAGCTGTACGGACTCGGATTGATAGCTGGGCGCGATGGTCGTCGGAGGTGCGGGAGGAATGGGCACTCGTACCTCCAGGTGAGCGATAAGTTCGCCCAAAGTTCCCACAGGGATCACCGAGATGCCAGAAACAGCGGCGGCCTCCTCGGCGTTTGCCAGTGGCACAAAAAGTTCTTGGATGCCCAGGGTGCGGGCGAGGATAGCGATATTCAAACATCCGTTCACCGGCCGGAGCGTCCCGTCCAGTGAAAGCTCTCCAACGAATAGTTTGCCGGCGGTGGGAAATGGCGCGAGTTGTTCGCTCGCGAGTAGGTAGGCAAGGGCGATAGGAAGATCAAAGCGTGACCCCGCCTTTTCCATGTCCGCGGGAGCGAGGTTCACGGTGATTCGGCGGTTCTCTTTGGTGGGCGGGCGAATTCCGGCGTGTTTCAATGCGGAATTCACCCTTTCTTTTGATTCCCCCACCGCTTTGTCGGCGAGCCCCACGATATTGAACGCGTGGAGGCCGACGTTCAGGTCGGCCTCTATTTCCACCAAGTGCGCGTCAATGCCGTCGAGTTCTGCGGAGAGAAGTTTGGGGACAGGAGCCATCGGGGCGCACCGCCTACCGTTTTCTTCCCTTGCTCTTTTTGCAACTTATGCAGAGTGCAGATTCCGGATCCACGTCGAGGAGCACCGGCTCTATTTCTTTACTGCACCGTTCACAGCGGCCGTAGTTCCCCACCCCGATTTTCGCGAGGGCGCTCCGAATGCGGTCCAGCTGGTGCCCGAGTACCCTCTTCAGGCCCAGCCAAGTGCCGAATTCTTCCGTCTCATCCGCTTCCTCTTCGAGGTGATCGGTGTCGTCGCCGAAATCCAGCCCCTCCTTGAAGCGTGCGAGCTGTCCTTCAATCTTTTTCTCCTGCGAGCGCAGTTTCTCTTCCAAATCCTTGCGGCGCTTTTCTTCCATCCCGTTAGAGGCAGTCCCGTTAGAAATCCGCCCTGCGAGAGCAGTGGCGGCAGCCACCGTGGGGCGGCTTATTTCTAACGGGACGTGATGCCTCGTCTAGTTTGACTCCTGCGACCTTGCCCGATTGTTGAATAAACATATGGTTCTGGATTTAGTTGCCTCTAACGGGATCCATACGGGAAACAATAGCCCCCGAGGGGGATGTGGTCAATCCCTCACCCTTCTTTGTATTGCCGAGAGAAACGCCTTCGGTAGCACTAGCATTATGAACCTCTCCCCGTGGTGTCTCGGGGAGGTAGCAGCGGAAGGGTGAGGGAGGGCTAAAACCCTAATCGGCGGGCTGCCTCTGCACCCGCAGCGGCGTTTGTGGATATAAGAAGTGTACGGTTAACCCATGTGTAGCCGAGAGTGGACCCGGGCGTTGCAAAGTCAGCCAGCGAGGCGGGGTGTCCCTTGATGGTGCCGTCCCGCCATGCGCCCCCTACACCAGGGTTGGTAAGGAAAAAGTTTCCATTATCGGGGTCGTGTTGGAGCAAGCTCATTTTTCCCTGTGCGTCGCCGAGGTTCGCCGCGCCTTTCAGAGGTACCGCGAGGCCGAACCAAGTGCCGTCGGCTGCCGCGTAGGTGAAGTAGGTTGCGTCATCAGCGAAATATGCCAAGATATCGGTGGTGAAGAAGCCCGGGACGAGGCGCTTTGCGAGTTCCCCAAACGCCATCACTTTCCCTTCGGCGGTTTTTAGCACCACCTCGCGGAAGAGCGGCACCGAGGCGTGGTCAAATGGAAGCGCTGCTTGCAACCCCACCACGCTCACGGGGGTGAGGGTAATATCGGTGCGGATGTCGGCGGGAATCGTGAAGAGAGTCGCGTGAGTATCGATGCCTCGGATCACTTCAGCCGGCGTCGAGGTCGGCGCGGGCACTACTGGCGGTGTGGGAACTACTGGCGGTGTGGGAACTACTGGCGGTGTTGGCGTTCCGCTTGGAGGTGGCGTTGCCACTTCTTGCGCGGGGGTTCCGGCGAACATCGGATAGATGAAGAAGTATCCCACGGCGGCGAGGCCTATCACCACCACAAACGAGATGATGCCGATGAAGATACCTCGCTTTGACCTGGGTTTTCCCGCGGGCATTGGAGGCAGAGGTGCGGGCGGCCCGACGGGTACGGGCGGTTTTGGAGGAACACCTGCCTGCGCGGGCAGGCCGGCAGTTCCTATTCTGGGCGGTGTGAAAGGAATTGCGGGTTTTGAAAACGGGGCGGCGGGAGGACTGCCGGGGACCCCGGGCGGCGGCGGTGGCACTGGCCTGGGGACGTAAGAGCGGGGCTCTCCCCCTCCCTGCTCCTGCATAGAGCGGAGGTCCGACCCCATGGTCCGCACCTCGGTCTTTGGTTGCGTCGACGGCGCGAGCGGCACCTCTCCCTCACCCGTTGGGAGATTCTTTGGGGGCTGTGGGGTACCCCATCCGGGAGTCGTGGTTTCCATGCTTCTATTATACATCCTGTGAAAAGCATCCACAAAGAAGAGGTGTGTATAAGTTTAAAAAAGCCCCTGATGGGCCTATGAGCAGGCTACTCCTAACGAGGCGGAATGTTTTTGAGCGAGAGTCCGATGCGCCCATCGGGGTCCGCACGGACCACCTTGGCTCGCACGCGATCGCCCATGTGCACCACGTTTTCCACATTCTGCACAAACCCCTCTTTGAGCTCGGAGACATGGATCATCCCGTCACGGCCGCCGCCGAGGTCCACGATGGCGCCGAAATCCATGATTTTTATCACCGGTCCCTCCACGATATCCCCCACTTTATATTCCCGCGTAACCGCCTCCACCATAGCGAACGCTTTCTTGCCCGCCTCCGCATCGTTTGCCGACACGAACACGGTGCCGTCCTCGTCGATATCAATATCCACCTTATCTTTCCCGCCGCACGCATCAATAATGCCGTTGATGACCTTGCCGCCGGGGCCGATGAGCGCGCCGATCTTTTCCACCGCGATGCGGATGATCTTGATGGCGGGCGCGAAGGGCGACAGTTGTGGACGCGGCGCAGAGAGCGTTTTCGCCATCACGTCCAAAATGTGCAGGCGTGCCTTCTTGGCTCCCGCGAGCGCGTCTCGGAAAATTTCGGGCGTGATGCCGTTCACTTTCGTGTCCATCTGGATAGCGGTGATGCCGTCGCGCGTGCCCGCCGTTTTCATGTCCATGTCGCCGTAGTGGTCCTCGGGCCCCTGGATGTCGGTGAGAATTTTGTATGGCCTATCGGCCCAATCGGACTTCCCGTAATTATCAACCATTAGCCCCATTGCGATGCCCGCCACGGGGGTCTTTAAAGGCACACCCGCGTCCATCAAGGCAAGCGAGGTGGCGCAGGCCGAGGCCATTGAGGAAGAGCCGTTCGATGAGAGCGTCTCCGCGACCACGCGGATGGTGTAGGGGAAAATGTCCTTCGGCGGGATGAGATTGCGCACCGCTTTTGCGGCGAGAGCCCCATGGCCTATCTCGCGGCGGCCCGGACCGCGCGCGCGGCCGGTTTCACCGGTGGAGAAACTTGGGAAGTTGTAGTGGAGCATGAAGCGCCGTTTTTCTGTGGACTCCATCGTTTCCACGATCTGTTCCGCGGAGGGAGAGGCGAGCGTTACCACGGCGAGGATTTGAGTATCGCCACGGATGAAAAGCGCCGAGCCGTGGAGGCGCGGGACGAGCCCCACCTCGGCGTAGAGGTCGCGCACTTCGTCGAATCGGCGCCCGTCGGGACGTTCGTTCTTTTCCAGCGCCGCACGCCGCACGTGCGCATCTACCGCATTTTCAAAGATGGTGTCGGCAAAACCCATAGCCTCTTCGCCGCCGTCGGTTGTGGCGAGGTACTCGTGGAGCGCCTTCAACAGGGCGCCCAGCGTTTTCGCGCGAATGGCGTCCGCGAGTTTTTCCTCGATGAAACCGAGCACCGTCGTTTTTGTTTGCGCCGACGGCTCCGCGAGCGGCACATCCATTTTTTTCTTGCCTATTTTCTCCGCGACGTCGCGCTGGAATGCCACGAGCGCCGCGATCTCTTTTTGGGCGCGCGCGAAGAGCTCCTGCACCTCCTCCTCCAAAACCTCGGCTCCTTCAAATTCGATCATGTTCACGAGCTTTTCGGGGCCGGCGAAGAAGGCCTGATGTCGGAGCGAGCCGTCGGGGTTCGTCGCGTTCAGTGATACTCCTGCCACTGGCCCGTTCCACGGAATATCCGAAATGGCGAGCGCGGCGGAGGTGGCGAGGAGCGCCACGGCGTCCGGGTCGTGTTTCTCGTCGTATGCGATGACCGTCACGGTTACCTGCACTTCGCGCCGGAGCCGCTGGTCAAAGAGCGGTCTGACGGTGCGGTCAATGAGGCGTCCGGAGAGCACCGCGTCATCGGAGGCCCTCCCCTCGCGCCGTACGAATCGGCTCCCGAGAATTTTCCCCGCGGCGTAGAAGCGCTCCTCGTAGTCAACAGTCAAGGGGAAGTAGTCGGTGGTGGTTTCTTTATCGCCTATTACCACGGCGGCGAGGACCACGGTATCCCCGTGGCGCCCCATGACGGCACCGTTCGCTTGATGGGCGAGTTCGGAAACCTCCAAGCTTACCGGTTCTCCATTGAGCGTGCTTTTGAAAATTTGGCGATTGAGATCCATGTTTTTACTAAACGCTAATTTATGCTGATTTTGGCTGATTTACGCGGATATCTTTTTAGTCATTAGTTGTCAGTTGTAAGTTTTCAGCTATTTTTCCCTTTACCGCCAGAGCGCTGCGGGATTCTGATGAGGAGTTTGGGAACCTTTTCCAGATCGACGAAGAGGTCCGCGGCCTCGCGGAGCCGTCCCGATGAGGTGCGTCGGAACGCAGCGACCTCCACCTGTTTTCCCATTCCCCACTTCAGGTATTCCACAAGAGGGACAAAGTCACCGTCACCGGTTACGAGTACCACCGCGTCCAGGCTTGGGGCCATGCGCATGGCGTCCACCGCCATTCCCACGTCCCAGTCGGCTTTCTTGGTACCGTCGGGATAAATTTGGAGGTCCTTCAGGCGGAGTTCCATACCCACCTGCCGGAGCGCCTCAAAGAACGATTCTTCTCCGAGAGCCGTCTCGCTCTTTACCACATAGGCGATAGCGCGGATCATGGGCCGGCGCGCGGAGAGCACGCGGAGGAGCTCCCGGAAATTTACGCGGGAGTGGTAGAGGTGTTTCGCGGAGTGATAGATGTTTTGGACATCTACGAAAATACCTACGCGCTGGTTGGGATGTGAAATGGCCATTCTGATTTTATCCGACGTTGAGCGCGAGCTTCTTGGTGAGCTTTTCGTATTGCTGCTCGTCTTCGCGCTTCAGGTACTGGAGAAACTTGCGCCGCTTCCCCACCATCATAAGGAGTCCCCGCCGCGAGTGGTGGTCCTTGGGGTGCTTTTTCAGGTGGTCGGCGAGCGTTTGTATCTGCTTGGAGAGGAGCCCGATTTGTGCCTCCGCCGACCCCGTGTCGGTCTCATGGCGCTGGTGATCCTTTATAGCATTCTGTTTCTGTCGCTTGGAGAGCATGATTTTTATAAGTTTTTTCATTCTATCAGGGATTATAGCGTTTGTCTACCCCGTTAGAGACGGCCCGTCCAGAGGCCATTCCGGTGCGCCGCTTCGCGTCCGCAATCAATTAACGACATCGTAAGTCGTTAATTTATTTTGCAACACAAAAATGTGTCGCAAAATAATCTTTGCTATAATGAGGCGATGACCGAAGTCCAAAAACTAGTAAAAGAGTATCTGGACTACCTGGAGATCGAGAAAAACCGCTCCCCGAAGACGCGGGAGAACTACACCCACTACCTTCATAAGTTCCTAGAGCTCTCCGGGGCGCGGACGGTGCGCGACGTTAGCGCGGAGGCGGTGCGGGAGTTCCGGATTACGCTCGCGCGGAAGAATTTGAAGAAAAACACCCAGAGCTACTACGTGATCGCACTCCGCAACTTCCTGAAGTACCTCGTGCGCCGCGGTATCCCCGCGCTCCCTCCGGAGACCGTGGAGCTCCCGAAGGTTGCGAGGCGCGACATAGAGGTGCTCTCCTACCCCGAGCTCGAGCGCATCCTTGCGGCCCCAAAAGGAAGCGACCTTCGCACCCTCCGCGACCGCGCCATCCTGGAAGTTCTCTTTTCTACCGGCCTTCGTCTCTCTGAACTGTGTGCCCTCCCCCGCTATATGGATCTCGCCCGCGGCGAGCTTTCGGTGCGCGGTAAGGGAGACAAGTTGCGTGTGGTGTTCTTCTCTGAGAGCGCAAAGCGGGCCCTCAAGGAGTATCTTGGGAAGCGGACCGATACCGAGGAGGCACTCTTTGTGAGCTTGGACCGACGCGGACAAGTGATCGGGAAGATCACTCCGCGGGCGGTCGAACGCCTCGTGGAGACCCGCGCGCGTGAGGCGGGAATCGCTAGGTTTCGGGTTCATCCACATCTCGTCCGTCACGCGTTCGCAACCGACCTCCTCATCAACGGCGCCGATCTCCGCTCGGTGCAGGAACTCCTGGGGCACGCGAACGTCGCGACCACGCAGGTCTACACCCATCTCACGAACCAGGAGCTCCGGGAAGTGCACAAGGCCTTCCACGGTCGCCGCCGCTCGTAGCGGCTTTAGCGAACCAAGCCCGCCGTCGTCGCTGATTCCTTCTTTTGACGGTGCCTGCGGGGTAGGGTAGGCTCAAGGCAGGCGCTTTATAGTCAACGATTTCTGACCGATTTTCCGAAAAGGAAGGAGGCGTGCATTATGTTCCCACGATATGACGGAAATGTCCTCGGGTGTGCTGGGCGGTTTCTGCGAGCGATCATCGAACATCGTACGGATCTCACCCAGCGGTGGCGGCTCGAGATGGACGACGAGGGGAATGTGAGCGTGTTCTGCAGTATGGCATCGCCCGACCCCGTCCTCAAAGAGTTCGATGCTGCGTTCTTCGAGCGGCACGGTCTCAACGCTGACCGCTGGTCTCCGGTGCTTCGGTTTCCGTGGGGTGAGCCGTGGAAACCGTACGTTCCCGGTTCGCAGGACCACGCGGGGAACATGGACGTTGGGTGGCGGTACAGTGGAGCACCCACGGCAGCTACCGCCCTTGGAGACCAAGAGGAGGAGACCTCGGCAGCCACAGGTTCCGGAAGATCCACGTTTCCAAGAAAGATAATGGATTGAATCGAAGGAAGGGATTGTTTTATGGAAAGCGAAAATCCGCTCTGTTAATTGGAGCGGATTTTTCGTTGTGGGCAAGCTGCCTCTGTTTTGCTCCGGTGGGCAGGGTGGGATTCGAACCCACATGGACTTGCGTCCGCCAGCTCCTAAAACTGGTGCGTCTGCCGTTCCGCCACCTGCCCCGGTTTTTATTGTAGGCGGAACGGGACAATTTGACAAATATTATGTTCTGTTATAGAATTTAACCAGCAAATAAGCAACTGAATTAAGGATAAACTACTGGAAGGAGAAATCTTATGCCCGAACTAATAACCGTACTCATTGTTATCTTTTCATGCTGCATTCTTGAATTTCTGCTTTCGCTGAGATGGGTCAAGCCAGATCCACCCCACAAGGGTATCCGCACCTTTCTTGGTGAGCGGGAGCCAGTGTTGGTGGATGAGGGCTTGAACCTCCTCCTCTTCCCACTCTTCGGGCACATCCCCGTGAAAGTCGAACAGATAGTTATGAATTTGGAGGAACAGGAAGACCTGCGCCCCCCCGACGGATCGGATCTCGTATGTTCAGCTTCGCTTACTCTTGTACCCGCGTGGCAGGTGATGGAGAATGGGCAGCCGCGGAAAACCGCAGAACTTCTCATCAAATTCAAGAACGCCGGTGGTGCAGAGGGAGTCCAAGCCCAGCTGAAAGTTATCTTGCAGGAGCGATTGCGGCAGTGGGTGCGCTCCCCCAGGGAGGGCCCGCAAAATTGGGAAGAGGCGGTGGCAGCCCAGGAGGATGCCGCCGCAGTACTCCTCAAGGCGATACTGGGAGACCAACTCACACCCATTCCAGCACCTTTTCCCACCACCGTTCTTCTCCATTACTTCTTGGAGCCGCGACCGGTCCCCACGACGGCCGAGGTAACTTCTTTCGGGAAGAACTGGGAGACGATAGACGAATATTTCAAAGGGAAGGACGAGGAACGCAAAAAGGTGGCAGAGGCTGTTAGAGATAGGAGAAAAGAGATAAGGGAGGCGCGCGAAGGGAACGGTTCCCTGATCCACCGTCACCTTGGCGTCGCGATATGTCGCCTGAATATCACCAAGATAAAGGTGGTTGGGAAGCTTGCCGATGCCGCCGAACTCAGGGCAACAGAGGAGCAAGAGCGGAAAGCGGAGGTATACGAGGTGGGGACCGAAATCGAGAAGGCGAGGCTGCTGGTGGAAGCGGTGGAAGCGAAGGGTGAGAAGCTTTCCACCCAGCAGGCCTACCAGGTCATAATGGAATGGAAGACGACGAGAGAGGGTAAGGGATACACCATCCCTGGACTTTCTCCGGTGATTGAGGCAGCTCTCAGAGCCATTTTCCCCACCACGTCAAAGATCGTTTCATCCAAGTAGAGAAAGGAGTACGCGATGTCCAAGAAATGGATATTGATAGGAGGGGTTGCTATTGTGGTGCTGGGGGTGATCCTCGTGCTGTTACTCTCTGGGGGCAAGAAGCCGCCAGATTTATCGGGGGCTAACCAGTGGAAACCGGCTCAGGTACCACCACAGTCGTGGGTGCTCAATAAGCCCGGGGTGTGGGTGATGACGGTGACGAGTTTGGATACGGTCACCTGGTCGCCCACTTCCTACAAGATTTGGGCGGACAGGCCATATCGTGCCGCGGTCTATCCTTCCGGGTCCGGAGGGCAGCGGAGGGAGTACTCGATGCCAGCGGCACCGAAGTACTACCACGGCGCGCCGGGTCTCATAGATCACCTGGAGGTGATGGCTATTGATACCCTCACCGTTTTCTGGGCCCAGCGAGTAATGTAGCAGAGAAAAACAAACCCCGTTGAGAAAAACTCAACGGGGTTCTTTTATTTGACAAATTTAGGGGTTTATGCTATCCTCCAATTAGAATCTGAACAACTATTAAAACCGAATTAGGACAATTAAGGAGTGATTGTCATGAAAAATCTTGGATCTGTAGAGAAAAACGCTCCGAATTTCAAAGGAATATTCAGAACGTTGGTTGTCGTATTTATTGTCCTTGCTGCATTTCTGCTCCTCATTGCTGCTGGCCAACTCGTCTTTTTCTTTGAGATGTTTGGTTGGTTTCAGCATCAAGTAAGGAGTTTGACTGGAGCTGACGTGTTGATCGCGAACGGTATCGCAGCGGTCATCATGGCGATCATTTTCGCCCTCCCCTTGTTGGCATTTCTTAGATCATTTCTGCCATTTCCGCAGAGGAAACGTGTTATGTACCGCGTTTCGATACTCTCCTTTTTTGCCATTCTCTTTTTCGCCTCGTACATCCTTTCCCAGGACGTGTTTTTCGATCCGGATACGGGAGCGCCATTGAAGTACTACACCATTCGTCCGGATGGAGCGTACAAGTTCTATTCTACGGGAGGATATGATGCTTTTACTGGCGACACCCTAAAAAGGGTTACAAAGGAAGTTGTGCTCCGCTATTCTGGTTTCCGCGATAGCAAACCGTCATCAGAGCGTCCGTCGGTTACTGCAAACACCGTGCAGCAGTTTGAAGCCAAAGAGGGGCAGGTATGGGTGAAGGCGGGTGAGCAGATCACCGATACGCTTGAAATGGGGCGATGGTCTAAGCTTTTCCACCTCCCCCCTGACCACAAGAAGTTTTCCATGGATGTTTCTGAGGAGTTCCATGGAATACGGTTTTGGGATGGAACGGAGTGGGATCGTGCGCAGATTCTCAACTATTTGAAATCGCACGATGGGTGGATGAGCACCGTGCCGTCAGCCTCCTTCCGGCTCCGCGGGAAGGGAGTTGTCACCATTATGGTGGCAGCCAAGTAGAAACAGTAACGAACCCCGTTGAGGAAAACTCAACGGGGTTCTTATATTTTGCAGAAGCCTACTTAGCACCCGCTCGCGGAGGTGCAGAGGAGCGCTTTCGTGAGCGCGATGATGCCGGTGGCGAGGATAGCAGTCGCGACCGCGATGACCGCGTAGATGAGTTGTTTCTTCGCCGCCTCCACCTTTTCCGCGCTTTCGCCTGCGGTGAGGAACGTGAATGCGGCGAAAATGATAAAGACCACGGCAACGGCGAGGAGAACGGCATAGGCCCAGCCACTGAACTTATCTATGGCGGCAATCACCTTTGTCGGCGTGTCGATGTCCGAGGCCGCGAGAGCGGGCGCGGGGGAAAAGAGAGCGGCGGCCGTGAACCAGAAACTTTTAATGGGTAGTTTCATAGCGCTTTAGTTTGCCGTTACGGAGGAGAGCAACTCCAGTCCCAGGTGTTGCAGATTTGGCCTGGTGGGCAGTAGACAGTGCCGCATAGTACTCCGGTGGGCGTTGTGAAAAACACCTGCGTGAGGTACACGATGCCGGTGGCGAGGATGGCCACCGCAAGCGCCACCACGGCGTAGATGATGTAGTTCTTTGCCTCCTTCACCTTCTCCTCATCTCCCCCGGATGTGAGGAAAAGGAAGGCCGCATAGACGATGAAAACCACAGCGAGGGCGAGGATGATGCCCCAGAACCACCCGCCCAGTTTCACGAGGAGCGCCACCACCGCATCGATTGGTGATGCGCTTGTTGATACGACCGACGTAGGCGGCGCGTTGGTGACCACAGCGCTTGCGAGGAGAGGGAGGAGCGCGGCCACTCCTATCGCTACCCATACCGACCTCGGCGTTTGCATGTGCATATTATAAGTGAAACAAAACCTCCCCGGTTACTTTCCCATTGTACCACAGCGTGTGGGGATGGGAAGCTCCAGGGGAGGTTTTTACGCTCCATGGTTTTAGATCGTCTGCCCGAAGAATACAGTCGTTACTACATACACGATACCTCTTGCGAGAACGCCAATTGCAATCGCGATGATGGCGTAGACAAGGTAGTTTTTCGCCGCCTTCACCTTTTCCTCATCGCCACCGGAGGTGAGGTAAAGGAATGCTGAGTAGAGGATAAAGAGGACCGCGACGGCAACGAGGATGCCGAAGAACCAGTTCCCGATTTTTGTGATGAGAGCAGTGATGTCGGCGTAGCTGCTTATATTTTGTGCCAGAGTCGGCGGCTGCGCGCCCGCGAAGAGCGGTAGAGCCAAAGCCCCAACCATGGCAATTCCCGCGCCGATCTTCATAATTGATTTCATTTTTTATTTTGATTCATTTTTAGGACCCGACCTTTCCGGGTAGTAGAACTTCGACTTGTTTTATATCCGTTCGCTCCGCGAACCAGTCGAAGTTTCACTACCCGGTTTTATTGTGTCTTTTTATTAGTGTTATTGGTGGTTTCCATTTGTGTACATTCGTGGTTTAAGGAGGGTTCGTAGTGAGCAATTTCTCAATAATAGACACCAATCCCCATCCGACGAAGATGATACCATAGCCCACCACCGCGTACAAGATGGTCTTCCGCCCCGTGCCGAATTTCTCCGGGTTGCCGCCCGCGAAGAGCATCTGGAACGCGCCGTAGATGATCATGACCGCCGCGATTGGCGCCGCCACAAGCACGAGCCAGTCCACGATGCGGCGCGCGAGCGTTTCCACGGTCGCGGTAGTGCCGAGGGGGTTAGGGAGGCAAATCCGCCCCGCGGGGCATTCAGCGATATCCCCGATTCCCTGGGTAGTTGCTGGGAAGAGCAACACGAGCGTTAGGCTGGTTACGATCGTGACAAGTGCCAAGGAAAAGTATCTCATGGTTGCTGACAATTCCATTATATCACCGCGCAGGTCACCTGTGACCACGGGAGACCGGGATTCCCCGAGAGGAGCTGGAGAAGCTCGTTTATGAAAAGCCACGCGACGAGCGCAATGACGAGGCCAGTGACCGCTGCGGTCATGGTTTTCCGGCCGCCGGATACACGCTCCTCCGAACCGCCGGAGGTCACAAGCTGGATCGCGCCCCAGACGATCATCCCTACCGCGATCACGAAAGCGATCTGCCAGAGGAACTGGATGATGTTCGAGGTGACTACCAAGGCGTCGCAGAAATTGCATGGGCCGGTGGGGCCGCCGGTGGTGATGGCAGAGGAAGCTCCGCACCTTGCTCCCTCCCAAATGTTGGCAATGATAGACATTCTGTTAAACTCTAAATTCTAATATCTAAACTCTAAACAAATTCCAACAACAAATCTCAAATAACAAATAAATCTCAAATTCAAAACTGTTTCGGTCATCGGAACTTATTTGGAATTTGGTGCTTGGAATTTGGTGCTTGTTTAGGATTTAGGATTTCGTGTTTCGGATTTCACCTTGCTTTCACTCATTATACCTACTCCGTGATTTGCGGGCATCCGCAGAATCAGTATCGCATCCGTGACATGATCTGGGTTACCTGCCCCGCGGCATCGCGGAGGATGGCGGTGATCTGGTCCGGGTGCCCTTGGGCCCTCGCGATCATGTCGGAGAAAACATCCCGGACCGCGTCGGGGTCCGCCTGCGGCCATGAGCGCGCGGTGAGCATCTGGTTCGCAAATGTGCCGAGCTCGGGGTCGCTCTCAAATGACGATTTCAAGGCGAGGAGCGCGGGCGGGCGGCGGGTGGTGACGGCGTACTGCCGGGCACCGGACGCGTTCGTGGTGAGGTTCACAATGAACTGCCAGGCAAGGTCGGGTGCGCGGCTCTGGCGCGCCACCCCGTATCCCCAATAGCGTGGGTAAGCCACGGGAATTTTCGCGGCGCCCGATTGCGGCATTGGGGCAATGCGGTAATCGAGGAACGCGTTTTTGGCTCTCATCTCCGCAATGAATGAACTGTCCTTGAATATCATCGCGAGCCGCTCCGCAGCCCATAGGTTGTCCGCGGATGGGAGTGCGTCGTTCCACGTGTAGGCGCTGCTCCTCGGGTCCGCGAACTGTGCGTAGAAGCGGAGCGCCTGTGCTCCCTCGTTGGAGTCAAACGTCGCTCCAGCGAGGTCCGGCGACACCATTTTTGTCCCAGTTTGGAGCATAAGGAGCGAGAGTAGGTCAGCCGCCTCGCGCACTGTTTTTGCGGAACCACCGAGGGGAGCCGCTGCTTGTGTGATATTCCCCTTGCTGTCGATGGCCACGAACTTGGGCACAATCGTCTGGAATTCCTCCCATGTCGCTGGGGGGAGCGCCACGCCCGCGCGATCGAAGAGGTTTCGGTTGTAGAAGAGAGCGAGGGTGTCAACGGAGAGCGGGAGGCCGAAGATGGAGCCCTGTGGCGCAAAGTCCTGCTCCACTACTTTGGGGAAGAGCTGGCGCAGCTGTGTGAGGGTGAACCGAGCCGCTGGTGCTGGGAAAAGTTTTCCCGAGTCCCGGAGCACGTCGCGGTTTTCTACTGCGAAGATGTCAGGGCCTCGGCCCGCCGCGAGCGCGTCCAAGAGCGCCCGCCCGTACTCCCCTGTATCCATGAAGTTACGGTAGGTAACCGTGACGTTGGGGTAGATGGCCTTGAAGCTTTGGATGGACGGGTCAATGGCCTCGCTGCGGTCCAGGCCCCACACCGTGAGGGCGCCGGTTACGCTTACCGGTCCAGTGCCTCCCCTCAAGCCCGGGAGTACGCCGGCGAGGACGAGCCCAAGGAGAACCACCACGAGGGCGACGACGCCGCCGATGATGAGTTGCGGTTTGGTGAGATTAACGGGCATGGTCTTAGTGACAATAACAATTACTATAACGATGACAATCTCCTCTCTTCACTTTTGTCATAGTTATCGTCATGGTCATAGTGGTTTGCTACAAGCAAACTATTCCTATCAATTTATCTCCCTCGCCTAAGTCCATAATCCTTACCCCCTGTGTCGCGCGCCCGGCGACACGAATAGTGGCGAGTTTCGTCCGGAGCGCCTGGCCTTTTGATGAGAACGCAAGCACCTCTTCTTCGTTTCCCTCAACGACCATCGCCGCGATCAGCGGCCCCGTCTTCCCGGTGACCTTTGCGGTGAGTATCCCTCCGCCCCCGCGCCGCTGCAGCTTGTACTCCTTCAAAGGCGTCTGCTTCGCAAAACCGTTTGCGGAGACCACCAGCAGCTTTGAGCTTTGAGCTTTGAGCTTTGAGTCCCCCATTATTATATCAAGCCCCGCTACCGTGTCGCCTGGGCGGAGCCGCAGGCCCCTGATGCCGGCGGCGGCACGCCCCATCACCCGCACATCCTTCTCACGGAAGCGGATGGAGTGTCCTTTCGCGGTTGTGATGACGAGTTCATCGGAACCCGACGAGAGCTTGGCCCAGCGGAGAGCGTCCTTCCCTTTGAGCTTCAAAGCGACAATGCCGTTCCGGCGCACGTTCACGAAATCCTTGAGTGCGGTCTTTTTAATGAGGCCTCCCGTGGTCGCCATCACCAAGTACAATGACTTTTGACGATGACTATGACTTGATTTCTGCCGGTCATCGTTATGGTCATTGTCATAGTCGGTTGCGTGGAGCAGCCGCGCGTTTCCTTCCTCATAGCTCACCACCGCTGTGACGCGTTCCCCCGGCGGGATGGTGAGAAAATTTTGGACGAGTTTTCCCTTTGCGGTCCGCGCGGCCACCGGGATCTCATACGCCTTGGTTTGGAACACTTTTCCGCGGTCGGTGAAGAAGAGGACGTTCGCGTGGGTGGAAGCGGAGAGGATCTGGTGGATCTGGTCCTCATCCTTGAGCTCAAAGCCGATGGTTCCCTTCCCGCCGCGGCGCTGGGCGCGGAATGAGGTCGGGGGGAGCCGCTTGATATATCCGTCCTCGGTGAGGACGATAACCGCCTCTTCCTTGGCAATGAGATCCTCTTCGCGGAATTCCGTGAGGCCCGAAACCACCACACGCGTTTTCCGCGGACTCGGGAACCGCCCCTTGAGTTCCACCGCTTCTCCGAGGACCAGGTCCGTGATCTTCTTCGGGTGGGCGAGAATGGATTTGAATTCGGCGACGAGCTTTTGTTTTTCTTTGAGTTCCGCCTCCAGCTTCTCGCGCTCGAGCGCCGCAAGCGTCTGCAGTTTCATCTCCAGAATGGCGTTGGCCTGCACCTCGGTGAACGAGAATTGTTTTATAAGGTTCACTTTGGCGGCCTCGCGGTCCTTCGATTTCTTGATGGTGGCGATCACTTTATCGATAACGTCAAGCGCCTTCACGAGTCCCGCGAGAATGTGGGCGCGCTCCTCGGCTTTGCGGAGATCGAACCCGGTGCGGCGGCGGATGACGGTTGTGCGGTGCTCAAGGTACGCGGCGAGCACCTCTTTCAGGGAAAGCACCTGCGGCTGGATGCCATCCACGAGAGCGAGCATGTTGAAGTAAAAATTCTTCTGGAGCTCGGTGTACTCGTAGAGCTGGTTCAGGATCTTCTGTGGAGTCGCGTCGCTCTTGAGGTCTATCACAATGCGGAGCCCATCTCGGTCGGATTCGTCGCGTAGGTCGCGAATACCCTCGATCTTCTTTTCCTGGACGAGCTCGGCAATCTTGGTCACGAGATCCGACTTGTTCACCTGGTAGGGAATTTCCGTCACCACGATCTGGAACGCGCCGCGCGACTGGGCGCGCTCCTGGATTTCAGCGACGCCGCGGATGGTGACGGAACCCTTGCCGGTGGCGTACGCTTCCCCCATCGCTTTCCGGTCGTAGATAACGCCGCCGGTGGGGAAATCGGGGCCGGGTATGAACTTCATAAGGTCGGCGGTGGAGGCGTCGGGGTGCGCGGCCAGGTAGGAGATGGCGTCCACGACCTCCCCGAGATTATGGGGCGGGATTGAGGTAGCCATGCCGACCGCGATTCCAACGGCGCCGTTCAGGAGTAGGTTGGGGAGCCGTGCGGGTAGGTATTTCGGCTCCACGCGCGTCGCATCGTAGTTCGGGATCCAGTCCACCGTGCCCTTTTCAATATCCATAAGGAGCTCCTCGGCAACCTTCGTGAGGCGCGCCTCCGTGTATCTCATAGCCGCCGGCGGATCCCCATCGAGTGAACCCCAGTTACCCTGGCCGTCCACGAGCGGATAGCGAAGGGAAAAATCCTGCGCCATGCGTGCCATCGCATCGTAGACCGCCATGTCGCCGTGCGGGTGGTAGCGGCCCAAAACGGTGCCAACAACGTTTGCCGACTTCCGAAACTTCGTGTCGTGCGTGAGGCCGTCGTCCCACATGGCCCAGAGAATGCGCCGTTGCACCGGCTTCATGCCGTCTCTTACGTCCGGGAGGGCGCGCGAAACAATGACCGACATCGCGTAATCCAGGTACGATTCACGGAGCTCTTTGGTGATCTCCTGCGCTTCTATGCGATCGTATGCGTGGTTTTCTTTTTCCATGATTGGGTTATTGCCCCTCTCCCTTCGCTGGCGCCTGCGGGAGCAAGACTGGCGGCACCGTTTGGAGATCAGGCGGCATGGATGAGGAAGCGGAGGATGTGGCGGCGGCATTTTCCCCTCCGAGAGTGAATTGGTTCTCGCGCTCCACGGTTTCCCGGAGGGAACGGAACGTTTGAGTGGTTTCTTCCTTCGCGCGTTCCCACTCTCGGGCGATGTCATCCGAGATCGCCGAAAATCCCCTCCCGAGCGTTTTCCCGAATGTATCACCTGCAGATTTCTCTGGAATTGGGGGTGGGCTCTCGCTCTGCGCTGTGGAAGGCAGAGTAATGTTCAAATAGACCACCCAGAGCACTACGACCACTACCATGGTCGTTACTGAGGCCGCCGTGAGCCAGCGTTTTCTGCTGGACTCTGGGGCGCGCTGGATCCGCCCGAGGCGAACTCTAAGGCGCGCGCGTAATGTTTCCAGTTTAGGTCCGATGGGAGACATGTTATATGGAGAGGCAGTGGACCGCCATTGCTTTGGGAACAATGTCCTTCTTCTTCACGGTGAGCTTTTCTTCGGCGGGACATTTCCCATGCCCGAGCTCTTTGAGGAACGGCCCCAGATCCTTGGCGAGGGTGGGGACGATGATGCCGGGTTCGAGCTGGCGCACTATTTTTGCGGCGGTGCTCTGCGTGATGAGGGGTTTCCCGCCGCCGGGGACAAAAAGGATATCGAGATCGGCGAGCTCGGCGAGCGCCTTCACCTCCGGTTCCCGCATGAGGAATCCGAGGATGCCGATGGTGATGTTGTCCAGGGTGACGCGGTAGGCAGTGTGCGCCCGCCCTCCTTCTTCACCCATGGGAATGCCGCGTACCTCAACGCCGCTCACCTCGTACTCGCCGGCGTGGTCGATCCAGAGCGGTTCGCGCATTTCAAGAAGTTCCCCGTTCGCTTTTCCCGCCTCAAGGACGGGTGGGAGAACGGTATGGAGCACAAGTTGCGCCCCCTTGAAGGAGCGCTGGTCGGTTGGATCCACAAGCGCCGTGAAACCCCCGGACTGTATTTTTACGTAGTTGCCGCCGTGGTAGGTGATGACCATGCCGATTATGTACGAATTTTCGAGTCCGCAGACGAAGAAAATTCGTCTACAAAATCGAGCACCCCGTTAGATGCGGACAAACACATTCGGAGTGGTTCGACGATTGTTATCCATAATGCTCTATTTTTGTATTGAAATTTCATGTTGTTACCGCTATCTAACGGGGTAAGGTTTTGTTATTAGTATTTGCGCGCCTTTGGCTTCAAATACTAAACAAAGCCCTTACATTTTATCGCATTTTTCGATTGTTTTCAATCCCGTTAGAAGCAATTTAAACAATGAATTGGTTTCTAAATTACCCAAAAGAAACGAGAAAAAAGAAACGAGTAAAAATCTGCATTTGTTACGGTCGCATGTGGCGACCTGCTTCTAACGGGATCAATCGCGCGGTGGCTAAAATTTGACGTCCGCGCCCAACACAAGGTATGCTCAGCTGACCAAGTGACATAAGTAAACAGCTGACCAAGTGACTAATTAACCAGTATGGTTACCAAATCGCCCAACACATTACTAACACAGCTCATAAAAAACGAGCCGGCGGCTTTTGCGCTTTTGAAACCCGGTGATCTCGTGGAAGGGGCCGTGCTCGAGAAGGGTGCCCGGCGTCTCCTCATAGACCTCGGGAAGTTCGGCGTTGGCGCCGTCTACCGTGGCGAGCTTCTCGCGGCGCGCGAGGTGGTCCGGAACCTGAAACCTGGGGACCAAGCGCACGCGAAAGTAATGGTAGTGGATAACGAGGAGGGATTCGTGGAGCTTTCCCTCGCAGAGGCGGGCCGCCAGAAAGCGTGGGCGGCGGTACTCGAGCTCCAGGAGAAAGGAGAGCCGTTCTCGGTCAAGATCACGGGTTGCAACCGCGGGGGAGTGACCGCGGAAGTGTGCGGTCTCCCCGCGTTCCTCCCTGTCTCACAGCTTGGTGGCGAGCATTATCCGAAAGTGTCGCCAGAGGAGCGTGGGGAACTCGGTGCCGCGCTCCAGAAACTTGTGGGAGAAGAAATTACCGTGAAGATCCTTGATGCGAACCCCCGCACTGAAAAACTCATTCTCTCGGAGCGGGAGGCGATGGAGATTTCCACACGGGAGCTCGTGAAGAACTACGCGGTGGGGCAGGTGGTGGAGGGCATCGTCTCTGGGGTGGCGGACTTCGGGGTCTTCGCGCGGTTCACCGACAATCCGGCCGTGGAGGGCCTGATCCACATCTCCGAACTCTCGCACCAAACAGTGGGGAATCCGAAGGAGGTGGTGAAGGTGGACGACGTGGTGAAGGTGAAGATCACCGACATCAAGGACGGACGCATCTCTCTTTCATTGAAAGCGCTCCAGGCGGATCCGTGGGAGGCCGCCGCGGAGCGGTTCGCGGTGGGGCAGGAGGTCACTGGTACGGTCTACAATTTCAACCCGTTCGGCGCCATCGTCGCCGTGGGAGATCTCCAGGGGCAGCTCCACGTGACCGGTTTCGGGAGCATGGAGGATATGAAGAAGAAAGTGGCGCTGGGAGAGTCCTACTCCTTCGTGGTGCAGGACGTGAAACCGGCGGAGCGGCGACTGGTGCTGAAATTGAAGGAGTAATACCTCACTTTTTCGTATATAGTAGTGTTGCTAACCATATGAAACAGCTCACCCAACGCCTCCTCCTCGCCGTTACCGTGCTCCTTTTCATCACGGTGCTGTTCTCGCTTTTCACGGATACTTCAGGTGGCGGAGGGACGAAAGCCCTTTCCCTTGATGAGCTCGCGAAAGCCGTCACCGCGGGGAGTGTGAAACAGCTCACGGTGGCGGGCAACGGCATTGAGGCGGTGATGAAGGACGGTTCCAGCGCGACTTCCAAAAAGGAAACGGAGACCGGTCTCGTGGAAACTCTCAAAAATTACGGCGTCTCCGCCGAGTCGCTCCAGGGTGTCTCGCTCACGATGGCGGAAGAGAGCGGCGCGAAATATTGGATGGGTGTCCTCGTACCGGCGCTCCTCCCCGTCATCGTTATGGTCGTCATCTTTTGGTGGATTTTCCGGCAGGCCCGCACGGGAGCGAACCAGGCGTTCTCGTTCGGCAAGGTGAACCTCCGGCTCTTTTCCCCCGCGCGCGACAAGGTGACTTTCAAGGATGTGGCGGGTTTGAAAGAGTCCAAGGAGGAGTTGGAGGAGATCGTTGATTTTTTGAAGAACCCGAAGAAGTTCCTGGGGATGGGTGCGCGTATTCCCCGCGGGGTGCTCCTCATGGGGCCGCCGGGCACGGGGAAAACGCTCCTCGCGCGGGCGACCGCGGGCGAATCCAGCGTGCCGTTTTTCCACCTCTCTGCCTCGGAGTTCGTGGAAATGTTCGTGGGTGTTGGCGCCTCGCGCGTCCGCGACCTCTTCCAGACCGCCAAGAAGGCGGCGCCCTCCATCATCTTCATAGACGAGATAGACGCGGTGGGGCGGGAGCGTGGCGCGGGTTTGGGCGGCGGCCACGACGAGCGGGAGCAGACATTGAATCAGATCCTCGTGGAGATGGACGGTTTTGAGCGCGACACGAACGTGATCGTGATGGCCGCTACCAATAGGCCCGATATCTTGGACTCTGCGCTCCTCCGGCCAGGGCGTTTCGACCGCCGCATCATTCTTGATATGCCCGACATCAACGACCGCGAGAACATTCTGAAGATCCACGCGCGGGGGAAGCCCTTGGACCGGAGCGTGGACATCCGCGTGGTGGCGGTGCGGACCCCCGGGTTCTCGGGCGCCGACCTCGCGAATCTTATGAATGAGGCCGCCATTGCCGCGGCGCGGGAGAATCAGAAAATGGTGACCCAGATGCATCTCGTAAACTCCATAGAGAAGGTGATGCTGGGGCCCGAGCGGCGGAGCCGCGCCATCTCGCAGAACGAGAAAAAACTCTCCGCCTACCACGAGGCTGGGCACGCGCTCGTCGCGGCGGCCCTGAAGGAAGCCGATCCGGTGCACAAAATTTCCATTGTTTCCCGCGGCATGGTGGGCGGCTACACCATGAAGCTCCCGCTTGAGGAGCGGCGGCTCCACACCCGCGCGCAGTTCCTCGCCGACCTCGCGGTGTCGTTTGGCGGCTACGCTGCGGAGCTCGCGGTTTTCAAAGACATTTCCACCGGCTCCTCCAGCGACATCAAGCAGGCGACTGACCTTGCGCACCAGCTTGTGACGAAGTACGGCATGAGTGAACGCCTCGGCCCCCGCTCGTTCGGGCGCGTGCAGGAGCTCGTCTTTTTGGGGCGGGAGATAGGCGCGGAGAAGGACTATTCGGAATCCTTAGGCACCGTCATTGATGAGGAGGTGGACCGTGTGATAGGGAAAGCGCTCGTCGCGGCGAAGAAGATCGTCGCAAAGCACCGCGTGGCGTTGGATGCCATCGCGAATACGCTTGTGGAGAAAGAAACCATAGAGCGGAATGAGTTTGAGGCGATTATCAAAAAGTTTCATCTGAAACCGATAGCGATTGTGTAGTTTTGACGTTAAGATGCAGGCGACGTAGGATGGAGCGGCGACCGGCCCGTAGCTCAATGGCAGAGCTGTCGCCTTATACGCGAATGGTTGGGGGTTCGAGTCCCTCCGGGCCGACGGACGGTTAGCTCAGCGGCAGAGCACTGCTTTTACACAGCAGGGGCCATAGGTTCGAATCCTATACCGTCCACTTTGTGCGGGACACCGAGTAGGTTGGCGCAATCCCGCACCATCGCGTAAGCTATGGCGCGTGGCGATTCCATCAGCGCGCACAAATTCCCTTACGGGGGATTTTATTTGACACCGCGTTTTCGTGCGCGTATCGTAGTTGCACATACATGCCCACGTTGTTCCACAGTTCCTTCGGTCTCGAGCTTTCCCTGGGGCAGGTGGTTGCGGAGATCGTGCGCTTCATCACCGCGGACCCCACGCGGCGGTACAAAGTGACCATAGGTACCGACTCCGAGCAGGACCCCTCCAAGATGGCGGATTTTGTGACCGCGGTCGTTGTGCACCGCGTGGGGAACGGCGGCCGCTACTTCTGGCGCCGCATCGAGCTGGGCAAATTCTACACGCTTCGCGACCGTATCATCCGTGAGGTCATGCTTTCCCTGGAGCTCGCGGAATCGCTCCTCGCACTTCTCCGTGAGGAGGCGAAGCACCTGGAGTGGAGCTTTGAGATCCACGCCGATGTCGGCGAGAACGGCGAGACCAAGGTCTTGATTCAGGAGGTGGTGGGGATGATCCGCGCGAACCATTTCGAGGCGAAGACCAAGCCGGAGAGCTATGCGGCCTCCAAGGTGGCGGATAGGCATGTGTAGAGCTTTGTTCAAATCATTCAGACAACCATGGCAGACAAACTCGTTTTTGACATTGAGACGAAGAACACGTTCGACGACGTCAACAGCCACATACCAGAGTTCGAGGTGTCGGTGGTTGGCGTCTACTCCTATGGTGACGATGTGTATACCTGCTTTGACGAGCACGAATTGGACAAGCTCGGCGAGATGCTCCAGCGCGCGCATTTCCTGATAGGTTTTTCAAGCAAGCGCTTCGATCTCCCCATCCTCCAGAAATACTTCAAGTTCAATCTTTCCACTATTGCCCACTTCGACATCTTGGAGGAGGTTGAAAAGAGCTACGGCCGTCGCGTGGGGCTTGGGGTGCTCGCGGAGGCGAACCTCGGTGTTGGGAAGAGCGCCCATGGGCTCCAGGCAATAGAGTTTTACAAGAACGGCGAGATGGAAAGGCTCAAATCCTACTGCCTCCAAGACGTGAGACTCACGAAAGACCTCTACGAGCTTATGAAGCGCCAGGGATATCTCTGGATCCCCCAGCGTGACGTCCCGCAGATGACAAAAGCGTCATTCAATGTTGAGGAGCCGGTGCCCCCACCGGCGCAACTGCTATAATCATTGTATGGAGAGCTCGAAACTAAAGAAAAACAGAACGCTGCTTATCGCTTTTGTGGTAGTTATGATAGCGGGTCTCGTGGCGGCTTACGTGCCGCTCATCTTCTCCCCGCCGCCGCTTGCCCCCGAGTCCGCAGCGCAACCGGAGAACGTGAATCCAGATCAACTCCTGATTCCCGTGGAACCAACCTCCACGGAGCCGACTGTTCTTCCTACCTCTTCCGCGCCACAGTCAGGCGTTCCTGAGACCAAAGGATTCTCCGGTTTGAGCGAGGAAGGCCAATCGCTCCAAGATCTGGATTCGCTGTTGGGGGAGTAATCAAAAATTTGGAATTTTACGTCTTTTTTCTATTGCTATACAAGTAAGCATAACTAGGTTGACTTCCTTGATTTGTTTGCAATAAGCTATGCTATACTAAAAAAGATGAGAAACATTAAAGAAACAACAAGGGGCCGCAGCTTTGCTGCTCTGACAAAAAAATATGAGAACAAATGGGTTGCTTTATCCGCGGACTATAAAAAGGTGTTAGCGGCAGGAAGTTCTTTAGACGCTGTTTTGAAAGGAGTTAAGCAACAAGAGAAGGTAATAGTAAAAATTCTCCCGCAAGCTGGCTACGTTCCCGTTTCTTTGAAATGAGGTTCCAATATTGGCCGGTGGCGGGAGTTTTTGACTCAAGGGGAAAATTAGTAAAGAGGCCAGTTTTGGAATTAGAACTCATAGGCGAGAAGGGAGCGAGTATGAGCACGATTGGCGTGGTGGATTCTGGCGCTGACACAACCACTCTCAATATCCAGTTCGCTAAGGCGTTGAATATTAAATTAGAAGAATCGAAAACTAAGGAGATTATAGGCATTGGGGATGGCAAGGTAAAAGTGTATCTTGGGAAAATTCGTTTTAAAATAAAGCACACAGAGGAAGAAATTGAAGTTCCAGCGTGGTATGTAGATAGTGACAATGTGAATTTTCTGATAGGACAAGAAGTTTTCTTTGATACTCACCGAATAAAGTTTGAAAAAGATCACGATTCTTTTGAGATTGTAAATTCACGCAGTGGCAGATAGAAAAATAAAACTCAAAAACCCGCATTTGGAGCGGGTTTTTGGTATGTTGATGGTTCGATAAACTCACCATCAATGCTGAGCTTGCCGAAGCATTGACTTATTTAGGTACATGTGCTAGTATGAAACCGTAGTTGGGAACCGCTCAATTACGTTCTTTACCAACATTTTCGGCGCGAATGCAAGCGCCAGGAGGATTACAAAATGTTGTATACATTCATTGATTGGGGAAACCGTTCGTTCCCCTGGTGTGTCGCCGTTATCGCATTGTTAGTAGTTGCCCTTATCCTTCCCGTACATCTTTCCTTACCAGCGGGTATTTACATCGCCACGATTCTTGTATTCATCATCTCTGGCCTTGCTGACCTAATAGGTGACGCAAGAAAGAGGCAGAAGCGGTTTTGCGATCTCACCATCCCCGCCGGTGGAGGGGAAATGAATCTTGTGAACAAGGCAATGTGGCCCCATCCTGGTTCAGAGGCATGGACTGCTAGAATCTACTGGGTCAGAGAGCTCTGTGAGCTGATGAGATATCCCGCGGGGCGCGTGTGTCTTCAAGCGCTATTCGATTTGAGGCTCGCGGCGCTCGCAAAGAAGTTCAACGACACTGATGATGCCCAAACTAGTTTCAGAAAGCGGCTTGAGAGTACGCTCAAAAGCCCGAAAGAACACTGGACAATGAATGTTGAGGGTGTCGAGAACCTTCTGGATAGAGAGGAAAAGGAACATGCGGCGGCACTGGATAGGGCAAAGGAGGCAATGAATTTTGCCCGGACCGCGGTTGGTAAACTTGGTTTCCGGACGTGGAGGAATTACCGAGCGTATCTTTTGCTGAACGAGGATGAGGTTCTCAAGGAGGCGCTTTATAAAATCTTCGAGGCGAAGAAGGGGTAAATGCTATTGTTGTCATGAAATCGAATTGCCGTTCCTATGGAGCGGCAATTTTTGTTTCTGGTTTGGAGTTCCGCATTGCTTTGTTGTACAGTTACGCTATGCGCGACAAAGCCATCGAGCGGCTCATAGGGAAAGAAGAGCAGCGGCAAAAGCGCGTGATAAACCTCATCGCGTCGGAGAATTTCGTTTCGCCTGACGTGCTCCGCACCTTGGGGTCAGTGTTCACCAACAAGTACGCCGAGGGATATTCCCACCTCCGCTACTACGGCGGGAACGAGGTGGTGGATGAGCTGGAGGATTTGGTAAAGGAGCGCGCGCTCAAGCTTTTTAAACTTTCCCCGAAGGCGTGGAGCGTCAACGTCCAACCGTATTCCGGTTCTCCCGCAAATCTCGCTGTCTACCACGCGCTCGTGCCGGTGGGTGGGAAAATCATGGGAATGGCCTTGGACATGGGCGGGCATCTCACGCACGGCCACAGGGTGAGCGTGACCGGAAAGCTCTGGAAACAAATTCCCTATGGCGTGGACAGGAAAACCGAACGATTGGACTACGGCGCGCTTTTAAAACTCGCGAAGAAAGAGAAACCGGCACTCATCGTCGCGGGCTACACTGCCTACTCGCGCATCATTGATTTCAAAAAGTTTAGGAAGATCGCGGATGCCGTGGTTTACCCTGAGTCAAATCGAAGGGGCGCCATCCTCATGGTAGATATGTCCCACTTTGCGGGCCTCGTGGCGGGCGGCGCCTACCCATCCCCCTTTCCCTACGTGGATGTGGTTACTACCACAACCCACAAGACCTTGCGCGGGCCGAGGGCAGCGCTTATATTCGCAAGGAAATCCGAAATCCGAAATCAGAAATCCGAAACAAATTCGAAATTCGAAATTCGAAATTCGAAATTATCAATCGCAGAAGCGATTGATAAGGCAGTATTTCCTGGCCTCCAGGGAGGACCGCATATGAACGCCATCGCCGCGGTGGGGGTGGCACTCCATGAGGCATCACAGCCAGCGTTCAAAAAGTACGCGAAACAGGTGGTGAGGAATGCCAAGGCGCTCGCGGAGGGATTGAAAAAATTGGGCTGGCGCATCGTCTCGGGCGGGACCGACACGCATCTTTTTCTCGTGGATACCTTTGCGCGTGGCGTGAGCGGGAAAGTCGCAAGTGAAAAATTGGAACGCAAGGATATCATCGTGAACAAGAACATGATCCCCTACGACACGCGAAAGCCCACCGACCCCTCCGGCATCCGTCTCGGCACCCCCGCGGTCACCACTCGCGGGATGAAGGAGAAGGATATGGCCCGCCTCGCCCGCCGCATCGATCAAGCGCTGAAGAGTGCGTAAATTCCAAACCCCAAGCACCAAGTTTCAAATAAATTCCAATAGCCAAAATTCAAAACAGTTTCAGTCATTGAGGTTTAGATATTATTTGTGATTTGGAATTTGGAGCTTGGAATTTAAAACCATGGTAATAGACGGCAGAAAAATTGCGGAGGAACTGCTCGTGGAGCTTAAAAAACTACCGAAGCCGGAGAAATTTCTCGCAGTGGTAATGGTGGGTGAGGATCCCGCCTCCGAGAGTTTCGTGGGGCAGAAAGAAAAAGTGGCGCGCGAACTCGGGGTAGATTTTCGCATCTACCGGTTTCCCGTGGATGCCTCACAGGACGCGCTGCGGAAGGAGGTGTTGAAGATCACGGAGCACAAAACCTGCGGCGGGGTCGTAGTGCAACTCCCCCTCCCCGCGGCCGTGAACAAGCAGTATGTGTTGAACGCCATCCCGCGCGAGAAAGACGTAGACGTGTTGGGAGAACGGGCGCTCGGCGCTTTTTATGCGGGCCGGAACTTAGTGTTGCCGCCCGCCGTCGGCGTTCTTAATGAAATAATCCGGCGTCTATTTCCTCTCGGAACCGGACGTTCTTCGGCTCCAGCGGCCGAAGCCGTCCTGCGCTCTCGGCCGCAAGACGCCACAGGCGACCAAGCTCTTGCGTCCTCCGAGAGCTTCCGTTCGGAAACAGCCGCCGTACTTTTAAAAGACAAAAAGGTTGCCGTCGTTGGGCTTGGTTTCTTGGTTGGGAAGCCCATTGCGACGTGGCTTGCGGGAAAGTGTGCGGAGATTTTTGCGCTTGACCTAGGAAGCGATTTCAATATTTTGAAGGACGCGGATGTGGTTATCTCCGGCGCCGGGAAAGCGGGGATCCTGAAACCCGAGATGCTCAAAAATGACGCGCTCGTAATTGATTTTGGCTATTCATTCGTTGACGGGAAGATTTCCGGCGACTTTGATGCGTCATCGTCATCGTCGTTGGCGTACACGCCAACGCCCGGCGGCACCGGCCCCATTCTTGTAGCTAAGCTGTTTGAGAATTTCTATAAACTAGCTATACTTTAAGCAGCTGCTGTAAAAAAGTGATTCTCTCACAGATACGAAAGGAGGCTGTTATGGGCAAGATGGTTTTCAACCGAGAGGAAGAGGTGGAGAAGTTCAGAAGGGTTCTGAATAACCCCGGCATGAAGAAGGTCATGAGGCGAGTAGAAAAGAAGTTAGAGCGGGAAATGAGAGCTGCTACGAAAGCCGTTGATGAAATGATGCTGAAACAAAGTGAAAAGATAGGTCAGATAATGAAAGGGAGAAACGTCGGCGTAAGCGCAGCTCTTGAAATCCTGGTAGATGGAACCTGCGCTGAGGAGCAACTCCGTGAGAAGAGCGGTTCTCGTAGGATCCAATCTCGAAAAAGAACCCCGAGGTCGAAATGACCCGGGGTTTTTGTTCGAAGAATATCGACTACTACGCTCGCTTCGGTGCCTTACTGACCAAGCGCATCATACCCATCGCATTCGAGGTGTATGAGACAAACGTGGCGAAGGAAAAGAACGACATAAAGGCGAGGGCGACGAGAATAGGGCTCCCGCTCCACGGCTCTCCAAAGGTCAGGATGAGCAGTACGAGAGACATCGCGATGACGTGACAAACCTGGCGCGCCTTCCCGAAGCCATTCGTTCTCACGAACAAGCCCGTTCTTCGCTTTGTAATGGCTCTCAAGACCCAAATGCTGGCCTCGCAAGTGAATACCATAGCGGCAAAGAGAAGCTCCGGTGTACTTCGCAGATAGTCCCAGGAATACATCTGATATAGGAAGACAAAGAGAATGAGACGGTCTCGAAGTGGGTCGATTTGCCGTCCCAGCTCCGTTACCATCCCCAACTTTCCCGCGGCGTAACCGTCGAAGAAGTCCGATAGTCCGGCGAGAGCGAAGCCCAGGATAATCCATATGGAATCGTGCATATAACAAGCGTAAGCGTAGAGCCCGGCCATCACGAAGCCGAAGGCCGTGATGCGGTTTGGGGTAAGCCATTTGGGCCAATTCATGGGACACCTCCGCTTTTATGGTGGATTGGTTCTGTGAAGGAAATCTGGACCCACTATAATACGGCCCCCGGAAAAGCGCAAAAAAACCGGACGTTATGTCCGGTCTTTCTCATCCCGAGCTTGTCGAAGGGCCATTCTTCGCTCGTTCCACCAACAATCCCTTTTCTCTCTTTGTTATCTGCCCCCGGCGGCACCGCCTCCATCCTCATTGCGAAATTGTTTGAGAATTTTTATACGCTAAATGCATGTAGTGGTCATAAAACCAATTGTCTTATGAGGGTTTTTGAAGTTGGAAGGGTGGGTAGTTTAGGATCTATTTTTTGATGTATTAAAACTATCCTATGGTTACGGTCGTCTCTGTAGGATAGTTCAAGTTTTACCCGCGTTAAAGAAAGAAACCACGGGTGTAAGCCCGTGGAATTTCATTTACCCTGAGCTTGTCGAGGGGTTATTCTTCGTCCGCAGGCGAACTTGCTCCTATCACTATCTTCTTCTCCGCCGCTTCCATGGTTTTCTTTCTTAAGGTATCCAAAAGTTTTTTATCCTCTTTCAATTTCAGGCGCACCGTGTCAAAGCCCACGCCCAGTTTTTCCTCGCCGAAGGAGTAGCTCGCGCCGGACTTGCTGACCACGCCGTACTTTATGGCCGAGTTGAGCACGTCGCCCTCGTAGGAAATACCCTCGCCGTACATGATATCGAACTCCGCGATGCGGAATGGTGACGCTACCTTATTTTTCACCACCTTCGCCTTCACGCGGTTTCCGACGATCTCCTCCCCCCTCTTTATCTGCGCCACGCGGCGGATATCAATGCGCACCGAGGCGTAGAACTTCAGAGCCATGCCGCCCGGCGTCGTCTCGGGGTTCCCGTACACGATGCCGATCTTCATGCGGGTCTGGTTGATGAAAATGACGATGGTGCCGGATTTCGCGGCGATGGCGGTGAGTTTCCGGAGCGCCTGGGACATAAGGCGTGCCTGGAGCCCCATGTGCTGGGCTCCCATCTCGCCCTCGATTTCCGCGCGGGGTGTCAGGGCCGCGACCGAGTCAATCACCACCACCCCGATGATGCCCGAGCGCACCAAACTCTCCAAAATATTAAGCGCTTCCTCGCCGTTGTCGGGCTGGGAAATGATGAGGTCCTTCACGCGCACCCCTATCCTCCCCGCGTACTCGGGGTCCAGGGCATGCTCGGCGTCGATGAATGCCGCTTTCCCGCCATGCTTCTGCACCTCTGCGACTGCGTGGAGCGCGAGGGTGGTTTTGCCGCTCGATTCCGGGCCGAATATTTCAATAACGCGCCCTTTCGGGAATCCTCCTACCCCAAGCGCAAGGTCAAGCGAGAAGGAACCCGTAGGTATGGTTTCCACCTTTGCGCGGTGGGTGTCGCCCAACGTCATCACCGCGCCCTCGCCAAAGCGGGACTGGAGCGATTCCATGAGGGCTTCAAGTTCGCCCTCCGGTTTTTTCTCCGGTTTCTTTGCGGGGGCCATTTTTTTATTCCGTAGATGTCGCGCTCGCCTGTCCGGTAGGCAGAGTACTCGTTGTCATCTGATAGAAAATTTGTTTCGTGAAGGTTTTTCCCGCGCCGAGGAGCCGTTTCACTCTGAACTCGAACGTGTTCCAACCGTCTTTCAAGGTCACCAATTTTTCAAATGCGCCGTTGCTGTAAGGATAGAGCACTTCGCCGTTCAGCGTCAATTGATCGTTTTCGTTCACCGTGCCTTTGATGGTGAACGCGGATTCCTGCACCACCATGCCTTCGGTGATGTTCACCGAGAACTCATAGGAGTCCACAAAGGCGGGAATGCGAAAGAGAACGTACCCGAGGATGAGAACTCCGAGGAGCACCCAGAGAACCATCTTCCAGTTGAACCGCGGGATCGCGAAGCGGTTCGGGGGGAAAGTGTCACTTTCCCCCGCGCGGCGGACCGCGGCGCTCTCCGCGAGGTACCTGCGCCAGAGTTCTTCGCCGTCCAAGCCCAGCACCTCCGCGATTTTCACGAGGTAGCCGCGCATGTAGGGCGCCGCAGGGAGCTTGTGGTAGTGCTCTCCTACGAGGAGCTCCAAGAAGCGGTCCGAGATGCCCGTGAGCTGACTCAAGCGCTCCAAGGAAACACCCTTCATACGGAGGCCGTCCACGATTAGGTTCGCGAGGGCGCGCGTCTCCGGTGTGATTGGTTCACTCCGATTCATCCCGTTAGAGGCAGGAAGCGCTGGCGCTTCCGTGCATGGAACACGAGACCTTTGATCCGGTTGATGCTGTGTGTTGCGGTTTTAGATTTCATTTCGCATTTTGATTGCCTCTAACGGGACTCGTTTTCATTGAGGTAGACGTCCCGCGGCTTCGCTCCTTCGCCGGGACCTATCGCTCCCTGTTCTTCCATGATATCCAGGAGCCGCGCCGCGCGCGCGTAGCCGACCTTGAGGCGCCGCTGGAGAAGCGAGGCGGATGCTTTTTTCGCGCTCCGCACGAGTGCCACCGCCTCGGAGAGGAGCGGGTCTTCGTCACTTCCCTCCCCGCCCGCAACCGCTTCAAAGGGAGAGGTAGGTGCTTCTGCAGGTCCGACCTCCCCTGCCTGCACAGGCAGACCGTTCGCTGATGCGATTTCCACCGTTTCCTCCGGCGCCTCGTTGTGTTCGCAGATGAAATCCACCACTTTTTTCACCTCCTCCTCGGAAATGTAGCTCCCCTGAAGTCGAGTTGGTTTGGATTTTTCCGCGGAGACGTAGAGGAGGTCGCCGCGGCCCAAGAGTTTCTCGGCGCCCCCGGTGTCCAGGATGGTACGCGAGTCCACTTGGCTCGCCACCTGGAGGGCGACGCGGGTGGTGATGTTCGCTTTGATGAGGCCGGTGATGACCTCCACCGAGGGCCGCTGCGTTGAAACTACCAAGTGAATGCCGGTGGCTCTGGACATCTGTGCCAGGCGGATGATGTACCCCTCCACCTCGCGCCCGAAGGTGGTCATGAGGTCGGCGAGTTCGTCAACCACCGTCACGATGTAGGGAATCGGTTCCGCGGCATTCTTGTTGTAACCCCTGATGTCGCGCGCCCCCGCCTTCAGAAGCAACCCGTAGCGGCGGTCCATCTCATGGATGAGCCACCGTAGCGCCCCCAGTGCCCTCTTGTTCTCCGTCACGACCGGCGCGATGAGATGCGGGATGCCGTCGTAGACCGAAAGCTCCACCCGTTTCGGGTCCACTAGGATGAGGCGGAGCATCTCGGGCGAATTTTTGTAGAGAAGCGAGATGAGGAGCGCGTGGATGGCGATGGATTTCCCCGAGCCGGTAGCGCCGGCGAAAAGGAGGTGCGGCATGCGATCGATGTTGGGGAAAATTGGTTCCCCCTGCACGTTCCGTCCCAGTGCGAAGGTGAGCGACTCCCCTTTCTGGAACTCGGGGTAGAGGAACAAACTCCCGAGGCGCACCACGGCGGCCGCTTTGTTTGGAACCTCAATTCCCACGAGTGATTTCCCGGGGATTGGCGCTTCAATGCGGATTGGGTGGGCGGCGAGGGCGAGTGAGAGGTCGGACCCGAGCGCGGTAATTCGGGAAAGTTTCACCCCCTCCGCCGGTTTCAGGGTGAAGCGGGTGACCGTGGGGCCCACGTTCACCTCCCCCATCTCCACGGGGATGCCGAAACTCTCCAAGGTGCGTTTGATGATGTTTGCGTTCGCCTGGAGGTCGCCGATGGTAGGTTTCTCCACCGAGGAGATGAGGAGCGAGAGGGGCGGCGCCACGTAGTTCCTGATTGGGCGTGTGCGTGCCTTCTGTGCTGGTGCCGTGGTAAACTCGGCGACCACTTCCATTGCGCGTTCTTTTTTCGCTTCCTCCCGTTTCTCCTTTGACGATCTTGACGATTCCCCTCCCGGTTCCGGGGGCAGTTTGATCTCCAGTTTCTCGCCCAGTTCCTCATCCATCTTGCGGAGCTTGCGCAGGCGTCCTAGCGAGAAGGGGCGGTTCACCGCCACAAGGAACGAAGCTACAAGAATGGTTCCAGTGATGACGAGCGAGGCGGGAATGCCGAACGGATCCTGCAGACCACCAATGCCTACCCCCACCAAGCCGCCCTTCCCCGGTGCGACGATGTCAATGAAACCGAGGGCGGCGAGGATAAAGAGGGATGCCCCCACGAGCGTGATGCCCCAGAAGCGCCGTGGCTCCGGTGAGAGGAACGAGAGTCCCAGGATGAGCGCGGTGAGTGGAAGGAGGTAGTAACCCCACCCGAAAAGTTTCTCAAAAAAACGAAAGAACGCGCCGCCCCATGGACCTGCCTGCCCGACGGCGGCGAGGATGAATACTACAGTTAGGCTGAAGCACAAGAGTGCGGCTACGTGCCGTTTCGTATCCGGGTGGAGCTCAACGCGCGTCTCGCGCGTTTCCTCTTGCTCGTTCTCGTCTCTCCGCGGCCGCCCGCGTTTCCGTTTTGCCATCGTCCCTTTATTTAACGTGAAACTGCGCTAAAATTCAATTGAGAAAATTACATTGACAGGAAAATAGTTTTCTTTTACAATCGTATTCAGAATAGATTTTAACAAACGGCGGTTTTATCACTCACCATAACGGAGGTGGCTCATGAAACAACTACAGTGGTGGTTTCTTTTCGCTTCGAAGCTTCTGGGAATCGTGGTGGCAGTGCTTCTGGTGTTCGCGGCGTTGCGGGCGATGGTGCGCGATCCAGATGGTGTGGCCTGTCTCCTGCTTGCTGTGGCAGCATCATTCTTCGCCTTTTGTTTTGCGAAGAATGAAGTGAGAGGGGTTTTCGGATTCTTCCCAATGTTAGTGGTGGCGTGGATGCTCGCCGCGGTGTGTTCGTGGCTCGGTTCTGAGGTTCTCAAGATATTCCTAGGAATCTCGACATTTTCCAATTTCAGCGTCTGCTTTGCGGCACTCGCGATGTGCATCTCCTTTGATGTGTTCCGTGGGGAACCAGAGGAGACGCAGAGCAAGGGATCTGGATGGTTTGGGAGTACGGGCATTGCCATAGGCGCGCAGATAGTCTCAGGTTGGGTCGCGGTGTTTTGGGTAGACGGCCTCTTCTGAAGCCATCCGCCGATGTTTAGAGAACGGCCTCCTCGGGATAACCTTGGGGGCTGTTGTTTTATCCGGAAGACCCGGAAAACCGGGAAAAACAGGAAAACCGGTTAAACTGATAAATCTGTTAAACTGATAAATCAGATAATGCGATGAAACCTACATGTGTAGGTTTAATGCGGTTATTGAGTAATGCGATGAAACCTACACTTTTTAAAATTTGATGTAAATTTTGTTTATTTTCAAACACTTTGAAACAAAAAACGACCCTCATCTTACAATTCCGGCCAAATTTTCTGACCTCGTTAATGAGATAATTTTAGTGAGTTGGGAGGGAAAAACACGATTTGGCAATTCCTGTATAATTCAAAAGATGGGAACGAAGCGTTCCGTGCTCGGACAATTGGGAGAAGAGGCCGCGGCACGGTATCTGTCGCAAAAGAAATACCGTATCATTGTGCGGAATTTCAGGCGTTCCTTCGGGGAATTGGACATTGTGGCGATGGCGCCGGATAAGACCCTTGTGTTCGTGGAGGTGAAGACCACCACACCTGGGCGGTTTAAACCGGAAGATCAGATGACCAAAGCAAAGCTCACGAAATTCAAGCGAGCCGCATCGCTCTATGCGGGCGCGCATCAGAAACTCATCAAGGACAAGAAGGGCTGGCGGCTGGACCTCGTGGCACTCGTTTATGAATCCGCTTGTGCGGGCAGGCCAGCCGGTTTCCGCGTCCGCCATTATGAAAATATATTCCTATAAAGAAAATGTCCCCGTTTGTTTCGATCGATTAGTGATTAATTAATCGTGAATTCTCTTACTACACCAATTGACGGTCGGAAATTGGTGTAGTAACTTGAAATAGGGTTGGGAGACGGGTGAGGGAAAAACATGAGGCACGGAGAGGCAATTCCAAAAATTCTTGAGATCTTACAGGCAGGCGCAGAGGCGAGCGCCGGGCTCTTTGATGCGTTTACTTCCGGCTACGGGGCTTCGTATCGAAAATTTTCGCGCATGGCGCAGAGCGGCCCCGCGCGATTTAAAACGGATTGGGCAGAATCTTATCGTGAACACCAAAAATTCTATACACTCCTCAATAAATTAAAGCGCGATGGTTTGGTGGTGAACGAGGGAAAGCAGCGAGCGGCTATCTGGAAGATCACAGAGAGGGGAGTTGCAAAATTAAAACAAAGAAAGAAAAGGGTACATTTGATTTCTACTCCGCCCGTGTACGGAGGAGGGAAGGGAGAAAAGTTGTATGTTATTTCTTACGATATCCCCGAGCGGGAGCGGCACAAACGTGCCTGGCTCCGCGCGGCGCTTCTCTCGCTCGGTTTTTCGCCGCTCCAAGAGAGCGTGTGGGTAGGGAAGCGACTGATTCCCGAGGATTTCATTCACGATCTCCGTGAATGGGATATAGTGCGCTACGTGCACATTTTTGAGGTGAGCAAGAGCGGAACCCTCACCCCGTTTAAATAAACTCTCCGCTTTTCTTTCCGCCATATTCTTTCTTTTCTCACAAATTGTCACAAAACGTTCTTACTACACCAACTAACGGTCGGAAATTGGTGCAGTAAGGGGAAAAAGGGAATTATTGTATCGAGCTTTAGGGTATAAAAAACGGCGGACCCTGAGCCCCGCCATTTTAATGAGAGAAAGCACCGCTCCATACGTTGTTAATGGATGCTGTTTCATTACCCTTCGTTTTTGCCCGTTTTTCCAGTAACATAATCAATATTCAAATGCTTGAGACGCGATACGATTCCAGGACGCTGGAAGCGAGGATCTATAAGTTGTGGGAGCAATCCGGTTATTTCAACCCGGATAACCTGCCTGTAAAAAAATCGGCCAAAAACTACATCGTTTACATGCCCCTCCCCAACGTGACGGGGTCGCTCCACATGGGGCATCTTTTGAACAATGCCATTCAGGACGTGCTTGTTCGTTACGAACGCATGCGCGGGAAGAGGGCGCTCTACCTCCCCGGCACGGACCACGCAGGCATCGCGACGCAATATGTCGTCGAGAAAGAGCTCAAGAAGCAGGGGATAAATCGCTGGGAGCTCGGGCGTGAGAAATTCATAGAGAAAGTATGGGAGTGGAAAAAGCAGTACGGAGGTGTCATTTTCGACCAACTCAAGAAGATCGGTATCTCGGCGGATTGGTCGCGCGTCCGCTTTACCATGGACTCCGCATATACCAAGGACGTTCTTGAGGCATTCGTCCATTACCACAAAAAGGGCTTGCTCTATCGCGGGTTCCGCACCGTGAACTGGTGCCCCAGGGACGGGACGAGTTTATCCGAACTCGAGCTTGAATATAAGGACGAGAAAACGTCGCTTTGGTTTATACGCTATAGCGGGCTCATTGTTGCGACGACGAGGCCGGAAACAATGCTCGGGGATACCGCGGTCGCGGTGAACCCTCGGGACAAGCGCTATGCGAAATGGATCGGTGGGAAGGTGACACTCCCAATAGAGAACAGGGAGATACCGGTTATCGCCGACGATGCAATAGATCCCGAGTTCGGAACGGGCGCGGTGAAGGTGACGCCTGCGCACGACATCGCCGACTTCGAGATCGGTGTGCGCCACAAACTCCCTACGATACAGGTCATCGACGAACGCGGAAAGATGAATGCGCGAGCGGGGGAATATGCGGGTATGAAAGCGGAGGACGCGCGGGAAAAGATAGTTGAGAGGCTTGAGCGTGAAGGACTTTTGGAAAAAGCCGAGCCATACGAACACCGCGTCGCGGTTTGCTATCGGTGTGGTGCGACGATAGAACCGCTTCCGTCATCGCAGTGGTTTTTGAAGATGGAGGGCCTTGCAAAGGAGGCGCTCGGGGCGGTGAGGAGCGAGAAAGTGAAGATATGGCCGAAGAATTTTGAGCGTCCGTACCGCGATTGGCTCTCGAACATCCGCGACTGGACGGTATCGCGTCAGATATGGTGGGGGCACCAGTTACCTGTTTGGTTCTGTAAAAACCAAACAGGAATTTCTAGTGACAAATTTCTGATTTCTAAACCGAAAGAGGAGCAGTTCGTGGTCGCATTGGAGAAACCGAAAACGTGTCCGTTCTGTAGAAATTGCGACATGGAACAGTCGCCCGACGTATTGGACACGTGGTTCTCGTCCGCGCTCTGGCCGTTCGCGGGTTTCTCCGAAGACGATCTCAAAAAGTATTATCCAGGAAGCGCACTCATCACCGCGCGCGACATTCTGAATTTGTGGGTCGCGCGAATGATATTTTCCGGCCTTGAGTTCAGGAAGAAACTGCCGTTCGCTAACGTGTTCATACACGGGACCATTTTGACGAAAGATGGGAAGCGCATGTCCAAAAGCTTAGGCACGGGCATCGATCCGCTCCGTTGCATAGAGCGGTACGGGGCGGATGCCGCGCGCTTCGCGGCGATCTGGCAGGCCACCGGGCAAGACATCCGTTGGGACGAGGCGGCGGCCGTCGCGGGCATGAAATTCTGCACCAAGATTTGGAACGCGGCGCGGTTCGTCATCGCGCACGTGCCGGCGAAGGCGTTCGCGGCGAAGGCGCGCCCCCGCGGGATTACGGCGGCGGACAGAACGATCCTCAAGAAACTTTCGGCGGCTACCTCGCAAACCGAAGGGCTCATTGGAACGTTCGCATTCAGCAAAGCGCTCCGCGGGCTCTATGATTTTTTCTGGCATGAGTTTTGCGATATATACGTGGAACGATCAAAAAAGCAGCTCGCCGACGGGAAGCTCAAGAAGAACACCGAGATTATGCTCGCGTACGTGCTTTTCTCGTCGCTGAAGCTGCTCCATCCGTTCCTGCCGTTCGTGACAGAAGCGCTCTATCAGGAACTCCCGCGGCGGGAGCGTGAATTCCTCATGATCGCGCCATGGTGACAAGTGTTCTAGCGGCTCTTATCGCTTTCGCGCCGGCCCTGGTCTGGCTCGCGTTCTTCCTCCGAGAGGACGTTCACCCGGAGCCGAAAAAGTGGCTCACCATCGCGTTTTTTGCGGGTGCGCTCGCTTCCGTCCCCGTCTTCTTCCTCCAGTGGGGCGCGCAGGAGGCGGTGGGAAAATGGGGAGGGGGAGCGCTTTTTCTTGTGCTGGCGTTCGCCCTCGCTGAGGAGATGTTCAAATTCCTCTCCGCGTACCTTGTGGTTCGGAAGAATCCGGTCTTCGACGAGCCGATAGATGCCATGATCTACCTCGTGGTGGCGGCACTCGGGTTTGCCACGGTGGAGAACGTGTTCGTTATGAACGGCATGGCGAGCGTACGCGCGTCCTTCGGCGATTTCCTCGCGGCGGGGACCCCGCTCTACACGCTCTCGCTCCGCCTCGTGGGCGCCACGCTTCTCCACGCGCTCTCATCGGCGCTCGTGGGATACTACTGGGCGCGGGGGCTCGCGAAGGGTACCGCGGTTGGACGCTTTGTGGTGTTCGGCATCGTGGCGGCCACCTTGCTCCACGCGTTTTTCAACTACCTTGTCACGATGTTCCAGGAGGCCAATCTCATCTTCCCCACGCTCTTCCTCGTGGCGGTAGGGTTCTTTATCCTCGCCGATTTTGAGAAGGTGCGGATGCGTGGCGGACCGAGGGTGTGATATACTGTAGATATGGATCCCGTTAGAGACAATTGAAATAACTACCATGCAATCCATTATTTATAAGAGTAAAATAACAACGGAGAAAAAGTCGCTTTTTTTACGGTCGTCTATGACGACCTGTCTCTAACGGGATGGAAGAAAAATCGAAGGATAACTCATCGGACGTGTTTGCGGAGCTCGCAAAGGTGAGGAGCTCCCCTACGCCGCTTAAGATAGAGGTGGCGGATACTCCTCCTCCGCTCACGGAGGAGATAGAAGACGAAAGCGAGGGCCAGCTCACGGTGGACGTGTATCGCAACGGGAACGACACCATCGTGGTGCAGTCCACGGTCGCGGGGGTGAACCCCGAGGATTTGGAGATCAACATCACGAACGAATCAGTGACCATCCGAGGCGCCCGCGGGAGGACGGAAAAGGTGGAAGATAAGGACTACTTCTATCAGGAATGTTTCTGGGGCAAGTTCTCGCGGTCCGTCATTCTGCCCTTTGAAGTGGACCCGGAGAAATCAACCGCCACGGTCCGGAACGGCGTGCTCACTGTCCGCCTCCCGCGCCTGAACCGCCAAAAAGTAAAGAAATTGAAGGTCAAAACCGATTAGGCACAGAGCGGAAAATGTAAGAACCCCTTCCGTTAGGCTGGTTGGGGTTCTTTTTGTGCTGCGACACGTAGGCGTGCAGCTATATCGGGAATTTCTTTCCCTTCTTGCAAGAGTCGGAGGATCGTTTGGGCATCGTCCCAATCGATTGGCACACCGAGGATTTCCTCAATGTGGTCCTTAGTACGGACGATTTCCCATTCGTGCGTACCGACGTTCCGTTGGAGTTCCATTCCTTCGCACAGTGCTTCAAGCATTGCGTCCTCCCCGATTTGTTGCACGTTGCAATTCTCGAGGATAGCCTTTACTTTGCCAGCGGCATCGAGTGACTCATTCGCTCGTTCAGGAAATAGTTCCCGAAACGTTCGGTCAATCATATCAGGCATGGCTTACCTCGTATAGTTGGTGGAAAGGGTCTTATCTACCTCCAGTATAGGTTGAATTTCCTCCCGCGGTCAAACTCGTTTCTGAACTTTTCAAAGCTCGCGGCGCCGGGGGAGAAAAGGACGAAGGAAGACGTGTCCTGCCTCACCTTTTCCTTCACCGCGCGGATGAGGGAGGGGAGCTCCTCAAAAAGCTGTGGATAAGATTTTCCGAAGTAGCCGACCCTCCTGAGCGCCCGCACCATCTTTTTGGTGGCGCTCCCGCCGAGGAGGAAAAGGCGCTCCGGTTTCACGCGGCGCTTCACGGCGCGGGCCCATCCGTTGAATTCCAGTTTTTTGTCCGTGCCGCCCGCGATGAGGATGAGATTTTTGTTTTTGAAGCGGGCAAGCGCCGCGATGGTCCCGTCAGGCGAGGTGGCGGCGGTGTCGTTCACCACCGTGAGATGCTTTCGCGTCACAATGAACTCCTGCCGGAAGGGAATTTGCGGGAGCGTGGGGATACGCCTCCGGATTTCTGGCCACGGGATTCCCAAGAGATGCGCTGCGAGCATCGCCGCAAGGAGATTCCGAAGGTTGTGGGTGCCCTGTGGTGCGAATGCACGCACTGCACGAGCATTCAAAACCTCCGTCTTCAATTTTCGGAAGTCCGACTTCCGAAAATTAGAGAGAACGCGATTGTGGGAGAGGTAGATGCCATCGCGGTTTCCGGGGAGCGGTTTCAGCGAGAAAAAGTACGTTGCACTCTTCAGTTTCCGCTTGAGGAAGAATGGCGTCCACTCATCCTCGGCGTTCAGGATGAGCGACTGCGTTTTTTTCTGGCGCGCGAAGATGTTTGCCTTCGCGCGCGCGTAATCGTTCATCCCGCGGTAGCGGTTAAGGTGGTCGGGGTAGAGATTTGTGATTATGGCGATATCGGGGCCGCGGCGGGCGCGGTCTACCTGCTCAAGCTGCCACGAGGAAAGCTCAACGACCGCGGGAATTTTGGTACTCACCAGCCGGTCGATCACGGAGAGGAGCGGCATCTCGGGAGTGTTCCCAGCCGCCACCGCGCTCAGGTGGCGGCCTTTCATGAAGTGAGCGATCCAGTTCGTGGTGGTGGTTTTTCCCCGCGTGCCGGTCACCGCCACGACGGGATTCCGGACGAGGTCGAGGAATATCTTTGCGTCGTTCGTGATATCATTTCCGGCACGGCGCGCAATTTTCAAAAACTTACTCTCTCGGGGCACCGCCGGGTTCACTACGATAAGATCGTGCGTTTTAAAATCGCCCGGGCGGTGATGGCCAAGAACGAACTTCACCTTTTTCGCGCTTGTGCCGAGCGCGCGAATGGAAACCGCGAGCTCGCGCCGTGTACGGAGATCGGTCACGGTGACTTTCGCGCCGTGCTTCACGAACCACTTCGTGGTCGCGACTCCGCCTCCCAAAACCCCTAGACCCATCACGAGGACTTTTTTGTCTTTGAATTCTCCAGCGCGCATGCGGGTATTATACCCGCCTCCGAGAAACTATATATAGTTTGTCAGAATGCCGCTATTTTATATAGTTTCCCCAACTAAAAAGAGTCATCCGGTTGATATGGGTTTTCGCCGCGGTTTGCTCCGGCATTACGTATGATCGGAGAATTCGGTTTCCCCATTCTCCTCAAAAAGCAAAAAAGGCCACGATGGTGTGACCTTTTTGCCTGAATCTTTAGATTATGTGCCGGCTTACCTCTTCCCGGCGCACTTCCTTTTCACACCCCCAAGGGTACTGAGTCTCTCCCACCTTCCCCACCCACAGTATCCCCTTCTGTGGTGCTGAGTTCGATATCACAAACCCCTCGGGAAGGTTAATCCCGTAGAATACGAAGTCTCCTTCATACTCCACTTCTTCTTCCCATGTTCCCCCCTCCTTACGATACCCATCGCCACTGGGGTTAAAGCCTCGACCCCCCATCTCCTGCACTTTGTACCGCTTCTTTTCTCGTTTGATTTCATCAAACGAGACTTTCTCCTCTCTCCTCGTGGTCCTTGTGGTTTCCACGAGGATGGAATTGGCTTGGGGATCGGCGCTTATAATCTTCCTCTTTACGTCGAGCCCGCCCCCTCCTACGTTGGTTGCTCCGAGGAGGTGCCAGTATACTTTTACCGCCACTGCCGAGTCGTAGAGCGGGTTGTGCGTCCCGCCCTCGAACTCGCCGACGGACAGTCCGTGCTTCTGCACGTACTTGTCAACTGACGTCGGGTCCCCACCGGCTTGCTGGAGATTTCCCGCCAGGTCAATGAGGGGGTACGGCCCATCAAAGTCACCAATGAGTCCTTGGTCGTGCATGTCTCGCAAGAGACCTGCCTCGACCGGTACACCCATGTGGACGATGACGTCCGCATCGGCCTTGTTCGCCATATAGAACTTGGCGAAATCGGCCAAGAGAGCATCGTAGCTCTCATAGGTGACTGGGATTGTGGTCATCTGGGGGAGAACGTTCTTCTCTACCCAGTCATTGACCATGCCCTCAATGGGGCAACGGCCAACGAAACGAGCGATCTCCATACCCCGCCCGTTGTAAACGAGCGCGCCGATGGCGAACGGCCGACCCCAGAGACCATTGGTCTCTGCGTCAAACGAGAATACCTTTTTCATATTTCCTCCAAGCCCGTATTAGCACACGGCGCCGGTGGCGCAGATAAGCCCGTCGGTTTTCGACGACGCATCACTGCAGCCCAAGGGAGCGACGGAGGTTCGCTGGTTCCCGAGGATGCTCTTTCGAGCGGGGAAGATAAATTTCAATCTTCTAGCTTGAATTATACACTATAATGTAAGGTTTGTCAAACGCTCAAAAACCCTTGTTTTACGAAGGTTTTTCAGGGTGTTTCTGGTATTCATACCTAACATCCACGAATAATTTCCGCCCGTGTTTTCTGAAACAACTCTCGTTTTTAATCCCGCGCCCATTACAAGAACCTTTTTGTTTCTAAAGAAATCCTCCATGGTTCAATTATGGGTGTAAATCCGTTTTCTCTCAAATTTTTGGAAATAAAAATGAGCCAGTTTAAAGAAAAGACATGGCTCGGGTCTTAGTTTTTATTCCTCTTTGACGAGGCTGGAGAGAAAGGTCGACACCTTTCCTGTCGCGCTGTCCCACCGAATCTGGACAGTGGTTTTTTCGTCAAAAACCCTATCAGGGCTTTTGACCGACAGAACGTGGGGCAGGTCGATCTCTACCCACCTGCTTTCCGTCCACGTTCCATTCCATCGGAACGTCCCCAACTCCGTCTTACCCTTTTTTATCTGGATGTCTGGGCCCTGCAGATACGACCCTGGCATCCCATTTTCGCGGTGGAACGAACAAAACGCGGGAAGTGCCCGAAGCGTAACCTCCGCGAGTGGATTACTTTTTATCCACTCAGCCATCCCGTGATCATTTGCCTCGCTTGATGAGACAAGGGAAAGAATTATCCCCATTGCCCCTTTCAAGGAGATTACCGCTTCTCCAGCTGCGGTTTCAAAAAGCCGTGTCATAAAACCTCCGTAACGAAAATGGTAGATTCTTCGCCGCTCTTAATGAGCTGGCAATCCCTCTGATGAAGATCAGGGCCAAAAATTCATGTTCAGTTTCTAAGTATATTATACACCCAATATACGAGTTTGTCAAACACTCAAAGACCCTTGTTTTACGAAGGTTTTTGGCGCTACTTCTTATTCATCTGTTCCACTATAATGTAGCGTATGGAACACATTGATGTTCTGGATGAATGCGGCGCTCCGACCGGAGCGACGAAACTGCGCGACGAAGTTCACCGCGACGGCGATTGGCACCGCGCCGTGCACGTGTGGGTGGTGAACAGCCGCGGAGAGGTGTTGCTCCAGAAACGCTCGGCCACGATAGATCTCTTTCGAAACCTTTGGGATATTTCGCTTGTGGGGCATATGCGGTCGGGTGAGAAAAGCGCCGATGCGGCGCTGCGGGAACTCAAAGAGGAGCTTGGTATTACCGTGGAAGAGCACGAACTGCAGTTTGTCGCCGCGATACCATCGCAACTCAAAGACGGGATGCTTCGCGACAATCAGTTCAGCGACATCTATCTCCTCCGCCGCGACGTTGATATTGAAAAACTAGAAAAGCAGAAAGAGGAAGTGGCCGAAATCACGTTCATGCCGCTTCAAGAGCTCCAGACGCTGGTACGTAAAAACGCCGGACGTTTCGTTCCCCGCACCAAGGAATACGAGGAAATGTTTCGCCTCCTCGCGCGATAACCGCCATCGTTGCTGTTCAGTTCATAAACAAAAACAGCCCGGAGGGGCCTTTTTTGTTCTATTTAATTTATATCACTTTCAACGATCGTTGAAAGTGATATACTTTCCATTCCTCACAATTTCTCACTCCGCTCCTGCAGCTTTCTCTTCCGTTTTTTCTTTCTCTGCTTCTGTTTCTTCCGGCGTTTCCTTAGTTGCCCCGCCCTCGGGGCTCACGGCGATGCCGCCCTCCTGTACCTCCTCGGGGCGGGATTGCGAGCGGACGTCGATCTTCCATCCGGTGAGCTTCGCGGCGAGTCGGACATTCTGGCCGCCCTTACCGATGGCCAAGGAGAGCTGGTCCTCGGCGACGAGCACCTTCGCCTCGCGCCGCGGCATGATCTCCGTGAGCTTCGCCTTGGCGGGGGAGAGGGCGTTCCCGATGTACTTCTCCTGCTCCTCGGCCCACTCGATGATGTCAACTTTTTCGTTGCCCAGTTCGTTCGTGACCGCCATTACGCGTGTGCCGCGCTGGCCTACCGCGGCCCCAACCGGGTCCACCCCCTCGGCGCGGGAGGCGACCGCCACCTTCGTGCGGCTCCCCGGCTCGCGGGCAATACCCTTGATCTCCACGGTGCCGTCGGCGATCTCCGGCACCTCCATCTCGAACAGTTTTTTCACGAAGTTCGGGTGGGAGCGGGAGAGGATGATGCCGGGGCGGCGCGGGTCGTCCTGCACCGCGAGGACGTAGAAGCGGAGGCGCTCCCCGATTCGGTAGTGCTCGCCGGGAATGCTCTCCATGCCGAACATGACTCCCACTGCGCGGCCGATGTCCACGTACACGTTGCCGCGGTCAAAGCGCTGGACGATGCCGCTCACGATGGCGCCTTCCTTGTCTGCAAATTCCTTGCGGATGGAGGCGCGCTCCGCCTCGCGGATGTTCTGGAGAATGACCTGTTTTGCGGTCTGCGCGGCGATGCGCCCGAAATCCTCGTGGGTCTCAAGCGGGAATTCCATCTCTTCGCCGGGGGCGGCGTCGGACTTGAGCTCTAGTGCCTCTTCAAGGAAGATGTGGCGGTCCGGATTGTAGCGGGGGAGCGATTCTTCTTCCTCACTTACTATAGCCTTAGCGGAGGCGGGTTCATGTTGTTCTGATTTCTCACGTTTCTCGCCCCCATCCAGTTTCTCCACCGCTTCCGCTTCCGGTTCCACGATGCGGACCTCGGATGGATCCACCACCGTTTTCACCTGGGAGAACACCATCTCGCCACTTTTCAAATCGAACCTGCACTTCACGATCTCGGAGCGTTTGCGGTACTCGCGCTTGTACGCCGCGGCGATTGCGGCCTCGATGGCGCCCAAAACCTGCTCGGGTTGTATACCCTTCTCCGCGGCTATCTGTTCCGCCGCACCGGCGAGGGCCTTGAGATCTATGTGCATCCTTTTAGTAAACATCCGCTCCTCTCTGGAGCGGCTGTCAATGGGGGAAGTATAGCATAATGCGTATGCTCGTCAATCGCTTCGCCAGTTGATGCATAAAAGAGCAGCCCTCACATCTTTTTTGACGCGAGGGCTTTTTCTCTATTTTCAGCGGAGCAGTATTCCATGCTCCACCAAATATTTCTGGAGGGCTCGCTCGTGCTTTTCGAGCACAAGTCCGGAGTTTAAAAGCCCCACCAGTTGCCGCTCATTGAAGATCGCGGCGTTGTGGACTCCGGTAATACCGGGGCTGAACCTGAGGCGCTTTAAAAGATCAGAGTCGGACGGTTCGCTGTGAGCGAACACGACAAACTCATGGACATTCGGACCTTCCACGAGGTCAGTGCTGAAAAGTTCGTCGGACGAAATTTTCAGTGAAACTCCGAGTTCCTCCTCCAACTCCCGGCGTGCCGTCTCGTTCCACAATTCTTTTTTCTTTTTTTTCCCGCCAGGGATTTTCCAGAAATTTGGTCCCGTATCCCCATCTTGAATGAGGAGAACTTTTACATGGCGTGGGATATTTTCTTCCGCGGTATCAATGATGGCGAACACCGCAGCGTCCTTGGGGTGAATAGACACCTCTTCCCTAGTTTTCATATCAACCTCCAGAAAAATGAACGATGTCAATCTAGCGTTACTGGGTAAAATCCTATCACAAATGTTCTATTCTGTCAAACCCCTGCCTTCGGCAGACAGGCCCACACCCATACATAGGTGTGGGGGTCAGATAACAGGCATGGTCAGAGGTTCAGATTCCCGTCCACAGGGAATAGCTTGACTTTTTATTGCCTATATGCTACGATGCAAACAGATTATAAAAGGGGCATTCAGCCCTCGATGTTGAAAACCAAATATGTGAATAGCGGTGAGATTCACCAGCAACGCAGTGAGAGCAATAAAGCATCAATATTGTTCCTGGTGCGCTGCTGGTGAGGGAAATAAATGGATCCTTGCCAACCCGTCACATGTCTGCGGCTCGGCAGCGGCTCGGACAGTCGCCTGATAAGAACAGGCGATGACCCAATCGGCCGATAAGAACGGCTGAAAGGAGAAACACTATGTCACCTCAAAAATCGCTGAGGATAGCGCGAATAACGCGCATATTGGAAAGGGTGCGGGATTTTGGGCCGGCTTTCCTCATACTGCCGCTCTTTCTCCTGTTCGCTCTCGATTTAGCATTTCTTGCTTGGAACGCAGGGATTGAAACGGTCATCAGGCCCTCTGGGGCGGCGACCCTAGACCTGGGCGCTTCGATTATTCGGGCAGTGGCATTTCTCGCGGCAGAGGTATTCATAATACTCAGCTCTCTATATCTTGCAGTTCAATGCAGCACGAAACTTCTTCCTGACCCCATCATCAATGTGATTCAGTTCTTGATTCTCTGCAGGTCTTATCCATTGAGTGCTAAGGATCGGATGGGGGTGGCAAGAGCTGCGGTGTCCGCTCTCGCGGCACGCTTCGTCAGTATGTCGGATGAGAAAGCTGGTATCAGCAAGCGCGATGATCCAGAACTTAGTGCCGCCTGCGAATTGCTTTGGCGGGCCGTGAAATATGCCAAGGAAAATGGGTGCCCGATTCAGGGGGAGAGTGCGAGAGATTTTGTCATCTCGTAGTAGAATCAGTTAGAGCGCCCGGCAGAAATTCATTCTGCTGGGCGTGTTGTTTTTACAAATTCAGATTCCCGTTCGCAACTAAGGGAAGTTTTTCCTTGCGGAGGTAGGCGATGTAGCCGGCGGCACCGATGATGGCGGCATTGTCGGTGTTCAGGTTCATAGGGGGAGCGAAGAAATCGACAGACAACTTACGACTAACGACTAACAACTCTTCGCGGAGCGCGGAGTTTGCCGCGACGCCGCCCGAGAGCATGATGGACCTGGCTTTATATTCCCGCGCCGCGCGTTCCGTTTTCGCAGCGAGGACGTCAATTGCGGCTTGCTGGAAACTTGCGGCGATATTCGCTGCGAACGCGGATTTATGCGGATTTTTTACTGATTTATGCGGACATTTATTGTCGCGGAGGTAGTAGAGTACCGAGGTTTTGAGTCCGGAAAAGCTGAAATCATAGTTCTTCGAGTGGAGCATCGGGCGGGGGAATGGGATGGCGGCGGGATTGCCCTGCGCGGCGAGCTTCTCGATCTCTGGGCCACCTGGGTAGGGGAGCTCGAGGAGCCGTGCCACTTTGTCGAACGCCTCGCCCACCGCGTCGTCGCGGGTCTCGCCGAGTTTTTTCATTTTAGTAAGCGAATCCATCTTGAGCAGGATGGTGTGTCCCCCGGAAACGATGAGGGCTACTGCTGGAAAAAGTTTAGAAATTAGAAATTTGGAATTAGAAATTCCAGTTTTCTCCGAAAGGAGAAAACTGTACAGGTGTCCCTCCAGGTGGTTCACGCCGATGAGTTTCAGCTTTGAGCTTCTAGGTTTTAGCCTTAAGCAAATCTCTTGGGCAAAATTCACGCCTGTCCAGAGCGCGGGTTCCAGGCCTGGGCCAACGGTAACGGCGATGAGGTCAGGGATAAATTTCGAATTTCGGATTTCGGATTTCGAATTTGCAAAAACCTTCCGATAAAGTATCGGAAGGTTTTTGAGGTGCTCCCGCTTCGCGAGGTTTGGCACCACGCCGCCGAACGGGCGATGGATTGCAATCTGCGAGGAGACGAGGTTTTCGAGAATTTTAAACCGCGGGGCGCGGAGACCCCCCTGCGCCTCAAGGAGTGCAATCGCGGTTTCGTCACACGATGTTTCTATCGCGAGAACGCGCATATGTTTTGGTTTATTGTACTGGTACGGCCGTGATTTGACAAAGGTGTCTTGTTGTGATAGAAAAGATACAGCGTACAAATCACGTTTTTGTTCAATTAACAATCTGGAAAGGGATGCATATGAAAACGTCACGAGTGATTCGTTTTTTTGCCTCCGTGGCATTCGGGGTCATCTGTGTGTTGTTGTTTTGGAACGCGGGACCGACCATGCTTCTCATTGGGTTCCTCGCTCTACTCGCCTTTATCATTGGGGCATTGCTTCTTTTGGAGGGGGCGAGTTCAAATCAACAGCGCAATGTTTTGAAGGTTGGATTGCTTCTTCTCATGACCGCAATCGGGGTAATTATCGGCTGGACGAATATCGGATTCGTCTTCGTTTACGGCATCGGGTGCATCGGTACTGGGTTTTTGTTTCTTGTGCTTGCGCTTCGGTTCTATCCGCGTCGGGAGACGGCAGAACGCTTTCTCGAGGGCACTCTGCGTGCCATTCTTTATCTTTTGGTACTCCTTTTAGGACGCGGGAGAAATGAGCCGACGGAGGAAAAGGTCAGGAATCTTGCATCCCATATCAGAATGCGTCTCCGCGAAAATCTGTTCACATGAGACGAACCATAGTGTGCCCGCTCCTCTCCAGGGAACGGGCACTTTGTATTTTTCCACCGCATTTGACAGCGCGTCTGCTTCCCCGTACCTTTATTCGCAGAACGTTTGTTCCACATTCGGAGAGGAGGAGCCATGGAACGGCTCTTGAACATGCTTGCGGCAATGGGGCAGATGACTTTCGGGCTTGTGGGTTTCCTGATCGTGATGGTTGGTTCCATCTTGATCGGTACGCTCCCGACGCTGTATTTTCTCGCTGTCATCCGCTTCTACCACACGCGCGCCGTGGTGCAGGTGCGCATCAAACCAGGCCCGTTCTCGCGATAATCGTGAGAACGGGCGCTTTCTTTTTTTGGCAGCGGGAGGGTATACTAACTTCTGGCAATTGGAAAGGTCGTCCCGATTTTGTATGAGCGAAGCGAATTTACAAAAGCGAGGACCGAGCACATAAGGCATTTACTATGAATGTTTCAAGGGAACAAAAACCAACCGTTTTCCGAAAGAACCTTATGTGCTCGGTGCTCAATCTTAAACTAAATTTTATTCGCCGCAGATCGGCTCTAAAATTCAAATAAAATTGGCATGATCCAACCACTTTTCGTGTTCTACGATTGGGGGCTCCTCGCTCTCCGGGTGATTCTCGGGGTCATCCTCGTCGTCCACGGATTTCCAAAGCTGAAGAATCTCAAGGTGGCGGGAGGGGGGTTTGCGGCGATGGGGTTTCGGCCCGGCGTGTTCTGGGCGGTGGTCGTCGGTGTCGTGGAGTTCGTGGGCGGGCTCATGCTCATCGCAGGGTTCTTGACCCAGCTCGTGGCGCTCCTCGTGTTTCTCCAGTTCCTTGTCGTCATCTTCAAGGTGAAGCGGGGGAAGGGTTTCACGGGGGAATACGAATTCGATCTCTTGATTGCGGCAGCGGCGCTCCTTCTCATGACCACCGGCGGGGGCTTTTGGAGCATTGAGCAGGCGAACGGAACGTTCCTGCTATACTGAAGGGCTTGGTCCCCGACGCTACGTCGGGGTTACCAAGCCCTTCACCCCGTTAGATAGCGGTAACAATATGAAACTTCAGTACAAAAATGAAAAACTACAAACCATCACCACTGAGCCACCTCGCGTGGATTTGTACGCATCTAACGGGGTGCTCGGTTTTATAGCTAAATTTCCGGCGCTTGCTCGCTTGGAAATTTAGATAAAAACAGCATGGTACGCCTCTTCGAGCTGTTCCCCGGGGCGCTCTCGTGGGTGACGCTACTCGGCCTCATCTTTCTCTCTTGGCGACTGCCCGTAGTGGTGGCGGTGTTCATCGTGCTCTACGACCTCTACTGGCTCTTGAAGACCATCTACCTTTTTTTTCATCTGCGATTCTCTTTTGCGCGGATGAAGGAATATTTGAAAACCGACTGGCTCGCAAAACTCCGGGTGCTTCCATACCGCGACCGCGAGCCGCGGCGATGGGATGAGATATTCCACCTCGTGATACTCCCAATGTGCCACGAGCCCTATGAGCTTGTGTGCGGCACCCTTCGAAGCTTGGCGGCGGTGAATTACCCCCTGGAGAAGCTCCTCATAGTGCTCGCTACTGAGGCGCGCGCGGGGGAAGCGGATGCGGCGCTCGCCGCGCGCATCGAGGAGGAGTTCGGTGAGAAGTTCGGGGGATTTCTCATCACGACTCACCCCGCGGGGCTCCCTGGCGAACTCCCCGGAAAGGGCTCCAACGAAAAGTGGGGAGTGCAGCGGGCGCTCGCCGACCTCATTGACCGCCGTGCCATTCCCCGCTCAAACGTACTTGTCTCGGTATTCGATATCGATACGCGCCCGGGGCCGGAGTACTTCGGGGTGCTCGCCTACCACTTCCTGACCGAGCCGCGCAGCGACCGAGCGAGCTATCAACCTATCCCCCTTTTCATCAACAACATTCACGGCGTGCCAATGTTCGCGCGCATCATTGCGTTCGTCGCCACGTTCTGGCAGTTCATGCAGCAGTCGCGGCGTGATCAGCTCGTCACCTTTTCTTCGCACAGTATGCCGCTCGAGCCGCTCGTGGAGATCGGTTTTTGGGATACCGATATCGTTTCCGAGGACTCGCGCATTTTTTTCCAGTGTCTCACCCACTACCGTGGTGACTGGCGCACGGTCCCGCTCTTTTACCCCATCTACATGGATGCGGTTTCTGGTCCCACGACAGTGGAGGCGCTCAAAAACCTATACAAACAGCAGCGGAGGTGGGCGTGGGGTATTGAGAACATCCCCTACGTGTTCTCTCGGTTCGTCCGTGACAGGGGACTTTCCCTCCGGCGCAAGCTTTCCTGGTCCTTCATGCTCACTGAAGGGTTCTATTCATGGGCGACAAGCTCGTTCATTATCTTTCTCTTCGGGTGGCTTCCCAACCTCCTCGGGGGCGATGCGTTCCGCCGCTCGGTGCTCTCCGCAAATCTCCCCGGCGTGACCGGCTTTCTCATCAACCTTTCCACCGTGGGCATCATCACCTTCGCGTTCGTGAGCATTTTCCTAATACCGCCGCTCCCAACCGGCGAACGGCTGAGGCTACGCCATTACGCCCTCTATCTCTTCCAGTGGTTCCTTATTCCCATCACCTTCATTTTCTGGAGCGCGGTTCCCGCGCTCGAGGCGCAAACCCGCATGATGCTGGGGGGGCGCTTCAAGTTGGGGTTTTGGAAAACGCCGAAGGGTGCCGCGTCATCATGAAATGAAAGAGTATGTGACCCAGGCAATCGTCCTTGGGGTGCGGGGTTCCGGAGAGCGGGATCGCGTGGTCCGCCTTTTCTCCAAGGAACTGGGGACGCTCGAGGCGCGCGTGGTGGGAGGCCGGCGGGTGCTTTCCAAGTTTGCGTCCCACCTGGACCCGGGGAACCTCGCAATCGTCCGCCTGGTAAAGAAGAACGCCTATACGGTGGCAGATGTGGTGAGCGGAGAGCGGTTCACGAAACTCCGCCGGACAACGAAGGAATTTGCCCGCGCGCTTGCGCTTCTCTCCCTCCTGTCCCGTCTCCTCCCGCGGGAGGCACCGGATCTGCGCCTCTGGCACTTCGTGGCGCGTTCGTTCGCCACTGCGCGCGTGGATGTGGGAGCGACCCTGAAACTCCTGGGGTATGATCCGCTCCACGCCACTTGCGAAGTGTGCGGGCGGAAGCGCCCTTCGTATTTCGTGCCCGCCACCCAGTCGTTCATTTGCGTTTTGTGTCGTGGGAAATTCGGTGCGGATGGGGTATTATGGTAAGTACGATCCGAAACGACGAATCTATCTGAGTATTCTGAATAAATCCGAACTCGTTCGTAGCAGATTTGTGGATTCGGATGCATTCGTAGTTTTAAATCGCGTTATCATGTCACTCGATAGTTTGGAAAAACGTTTGTATACGGAGAAAGGTACCCGCCGCACCACACCTCGCCCCCGCGGGGAGGTTGGACGTGGAAACCCCGCGGTCCCGGAGGAGTGGCAGCGTGAGGGAATGAAGGGTGAAACCCCCCGTCGCCCGTTTTTCCGGTGGATGCTGGCGGCTGTGGCGGTGCTCGTTGTCCTTGCGGTTGGAATCGCGGTTCTCTTATTGGGCTCCGGAGGAGGCGGCGGGGAGAATACTTCTCTCACGCTTTATGCCCCGTCGGAAATCTACCGCGGGGTGCCATTTGCCCTTGAGGTGAATGTGGAAAACCAGCTTGATGCGGTGATTCGCGACGCGGCACTCACCCTGAACCTTCCGGCGGGGCTCGTCTCCGTAGACAATATCGGGACCAACCTCGCTATCACGAACGAATCCATCGGGGACATCGGGGGGAGGACTGTGGCAAAGAAATCATTCCGTCTCCTTGCGGTTGGGCCGCCAGATTCGCTGCAGAAGGCGAACGTCACCCTCTCATACGGAACGGGTGGACGGAGCCGCTTCCAGGTGAGCGCTGAGAAGGAGATAATCGTGAACCGAGAGGCGGTGAAGCTCACAGTGACAAAGCCGGAGCGGGTGATTTCCGGTTCGTCATTTGAATTGGAAGTGGGGTATGAGAACGGTTCCACGTTTGGTTTCTCCGACGTGACTCTCCGCATGAAGTATCCGGACGGGTTCCGCTTCCAATCGGCAAGCATGAACCCAGATTCATTAGACAGCTCCTGGCGCCTGGGGGCGCTCCAGGCGGGTTCCAAGGGCGTGCTCCGCGTGAAAGGTATTTTGACGGGAGCGGATGACGCGAAGTTTTCCCTGCCGGTCACCGTTGTCGCGAATTTCGGGGGTGAGGAGTATCCGCTCGCAGGGGAAGACGTGGCGCTGGCCTTGGCGCCCGCGCCGGTGAATCTTCAGGTGCTCGTGAACGGACGCAATGACTACGTGGCGCGCGTTGGGGACGCGCTTACCTACACCGTTTCCTACAAGAACGGGAGCGGTATTGCGCTTGCCGATGTGGTCCTGAAGCTCTCGCTCTCCGGCGAACTCTTTAACTTCACGACCTTGGACACCGACGGGCAGATCGACTCGCTTACCAACACAATCACCTGGAATGCCGGGAACGTCCCAGCATTCCGCCTTCTGGACCCGGGCGCCTCAGGAGAGGTACGTGTGACGGTGCACCTGGCGTCCACCTTCCCCATTCGGCGGTTCTCCGACAAGAATTTCCTTATCCGTGCCCAGGCACGGGTGGATTCCCCATCGGTTCCCTCCTACCTTGCTGCGGACAAAACGACCGCCCTCGCGGGTTTGGAAACCAAGGTGGCGGGTCTCGCCGTGGTGGACGCGCAGGCATTCTTCCGCGACGTGGCGGCGGGGATGTTGAACGAGGGAGAGATGCCCCCGCGGGTGGGGCAGTCCACCGAGTACACCATTCACTGGGTGCTTAAGAACTACGGCACCGACGTGACGAACGTGGTGGTAAGCGCGTTTCTCCAATCGGGTGTCACGTGGGCCGGGCTAGTGAAAAGCAGCATTGATGTGGTGCCGTCCTGGAACGAGCGGACCGGCGAGGTTACGTGGCAGATAGACAAGATTGCGGCGACCAAGGGGGTCATTTCCAATCCCATTGAGGCGGTTTTCCAGGTGCGGGCGACGCCCGATGCAACGAAAGTGGGGCAGAACCAGCCGCTCATAGGCGAGACGACGCTCAAAGCCACCGACGATTTCACTGGCTTGGAGCTTACCAGTCGCGATGCGGGGCTCACCACGGCGCTCCCCGACGACCACACCGTTGGCCAGGATGCGGGGAGGGTGATACCGTAGAGGAAATTTCTAATTACTAATTTCTAATGTCTAACCAAATTTTCATTTCTCAATAACCATTGATCGGGAATCTTAGAAATTAGACATTTACTTATTTAGATATTGATTAGAAATTAGGTTAATTAGGGATTAGAAATTTTTATTATGGATCTATTAGAAAAAATTGTCTCGTTGGCCAAGCGGCGGGGGTTTGTCTACCCCGGCTCCGAGATCTACGGAGGATTTGCAGGTACCTATGACTTTGGGCACTACGGCGTCGCGCTTCGGCACAACATTGTGGAAATGTGGAAACGGGATCTTCAGAAACATGGCGAGATTGCATTTATCGAATCAAGTATTTTTTCTGCGCCGAAGGTGTGGGAAGCGAGCGGGCACGTGAGCGGTTTTTCCGACCCGCTCGTGATCTGCAGCGCGTGTCACGCCAAGTATCGGGCTGATCATCTTCTTGGGTCAGTGGGTGTCGCGGCGGACGAAAAGATGACGGAAGCAGAACTGAACGTGCTCTTTGACGCACACCGCAAGGATCTAAAATGCCAAAGCTGCGGCAAAAAGAATTTCGGCCGTGTGACTGCAAAAAGTCTTCTCGTAACCTCCACGCTGGGAGTGTTCGAGGAGGGTGACCAGGAAGTATACCTACGAGGTGAAACAGCGCAGGGAATCTACATTAATTTCAAAAATGTATTGAACACCGGCTCTTATTCCGTTCCGTTCGGCATCGCGCAGGTCGGAAAGGTATTTCGGAACGAGATTAGTCCCCGCCAGTTTCTTTTCCGTATGCGCGAGTTCGAACAGATGGAAATGCAGTACTTCGTGCATCCGAGGGACGCCCAAAAGGCGTATGAGTGTTGGAAGAAAGCGCGCATGGAATACTACACGGAAGTATTGGGTATTGCGAAGGAAAAATTACGTTGGGAGCAGCACAAACACCTCGTCTTCTACGCGAAGGACGCGTGGGACATCCAATACGAGTTTCCCTTCGGTTGGAACGAGCTGGAAGGGGTGCATTATCGGGGCGATTACGACCTTTCCCAGCACCAGAAATTTTCAGGAGCCGACACCACGGTCTACGAAGAAGAGACGAAAGAGCGTTATACCCCGCATGTGGTGGAAACTTCGGTGGGCGTTGAGCGCACCATCCTTGCGCTCCTCTGCGACGCGTATTCCGAGGACGGGAAGCGTGTGGTGATGAAGTTTCATCCGAAAATTGCGCCGGTGAAAGTAGCGGTGTTTCCGCTCCTCGCAAACAAGCCGGACTTGGTGAAACTCGCACGGAAAATCTACGACGAACTGAAACAGGAATTTGTGGTTGCCTGGGACGACCGTGGAAACATCGGCAAGCGCTACTACGCGCAGGACGAGATCGGCACCCCCTTCTGCATCACTGTGGATTTTGACTCGCTCGAGAAGAACGACGTGACGGTGCGGGACAGGGATACGATGAAGCAGGAGAGGGTGAAAATACAAGAACTCAAAGAATACATACAAAAGCGCCTCGAATGAGGCGCTTTTTATCGCTTGTACCACGGAGGGTGCTTCGATTAATCGAAGCACCCACCGAAAAGGCATCGGTTGCCGATTGTCGTGTCTCTTTGCAATACGATAGGTGGCATGCGGAAAAGTTTTTTAAAACTCACCCTCCCCAACGGCCTCCAGATTCTTTTTTGCTTCGCTGATCGCTGCGCCACATAGGGTGCTTTGATTAATCAAGGCATGCCGGAGGCAGCACTCGTCTCTTGATAGCAGATTTCTGTTTTTACAAGTCATTCAACCAGCGCCAGCGGCCGCGGCCCATGGGTGGAGGGGAAAGAAGAATGTGCCCTTTTTTGCGTGGTGTACGGAGCGGGCTGTACTGGCGCGGCGTCCTCGGTTTCCTCGTGAGACCGTGCTTCATGAAGCTGATTGCGGCGGGACCTATATCAATCGTGCGGCCAATTTCGCGATAGCTCATGCCGCGTGCGAGGAGGATGGGTACCGCGAGCCGCTTCTCGATGAGGAGTAGTTCGGTGGTGGTAAGGATTTTGGCGAGGGCGCGGAAAAGTTCATCGCCGGAAGTTGTTCCGTGGAGCAAGCGGCGCAGTCGTTCTCGCACCTCCTCCCGGAGTTTCGCGGGGAATTGGGTTTTATTTACGCGGGCCATAGTGTGGGCATCAATGAATCATGGCCATTATATCACGGTGCTTCGATTAATCGAAGCACCCACCGAAAAGGGCATCGGTTGCCGATTATAGTGTCTCTTTGCGATACGACTAGGTGGCATGCGGGGAAGTTTTCAAAGACCCCACTCTTCCCAATGACCTCCGGGTCATTCGGATAAAAAGCAAAACCCCTTCGGATTTCTCCGAAGGGGCTTTTCCTTAAGCGGTTTGCGCGAGCGGTTTATTCCTCGGTTTCATCGCCACAATAAGAGCCCTACCGATGAGGTACGAGCCAGCCAATGCAAGTACCATCCCAACGAGCACCATGGACCAGACCACCCCCCCTACCCTCTTAGGGAAAAAGACAAGAGAGTGACCGCGTAGTTCCGTTTCTTTAGTTTCAGTCGCAACCGTGATACTGCCCCAGCGTGGCGAGCCAAACCATTCCTCCGCGCTGAATAGGATGCCCTGCTCGGAGAGCAGGTAGCGCACAAGGCCGTTCTTGTTCCAGATGACGTGGAGCGTGTTTTGCGATTTCCCGGCACGCTCGATGATGTCGCCCGTAGATACAGAAACGACCACGCCTGGATTTTGCATTGAGACGTCTCCCTGAATGATTTGTGGCTTGCCGGCGACGGGGAATTCTATTGTGGTGGATTCGGGGAGGTTACCTATTGTCAGCACGGTTGTAATTGGAAAGACAGCGATAACAAGAAGCACCAGCCCGACCGCCAGTCGCAGCGCATTTGTTCCCATAGCAACCTCCTCTGTAATTGTGAATCTGCGGTGGTTTAAGTTTCCGCTGGCATATGTATACGCTTCAGGGGAATATTGTCAATGAGCGGGGTGGCACGATCTCCAAAAATTGCGCCCCTTGCGCCAGTGCCGTATGATGAACTCCATGCAACCTTTCCAGAAACTGATTCTCAAGAACGGCCTGCGTGTCATCCTGGTACCGGAGCCGCAGAGTTTGGCAACCACGGTTTTGGTTTCGGTTGAGACAGGTTCAGAGTACGAAGCGAAGGAAATAAACGGCATCTCGCATTTTTTGGAGCACATGTGCTTCAAGGGCACCACGAACCGCCCGCGACACATTGACATCGCGAACGAGTTGGACGGCCTCGGCGCTGAATACAACGCGTTCACCAGCGAAGAATCAACGAGCTACTACGCGAAGGTGCGGAATGATGACTTTGAGAAAGCGCTGGATGTGGTGGCGGATCTCTACCTCAACCCAACTTTTGATGCAGGCGAGATCGAAAAAGAACGCGGCGTGATTGTGGGCGAGATAAATATGTATGAGGACCTGCCCCAGCGGCGCGTGCAGGAATTCTTTATGGAACTCGTGTACGGCGACCAGCCGGCTGGTCGCTCCATTGCGGGGACAAAGGATATTGTCCAGAAGCTCCAGCGCGACGATTTCCTGAAGTACCGCGGAGCGCACTACCTTGCGTCAGCAACCGTGGTGACCATCGCGGGAGGTTTTTCCGCCAAAGGCGGATCCGCCTTCGGCGGAGACGTTGAGTATGCAACAAAGCTCGCTGAGCGGTATTTCAACTCGCTCGGTGTCGGCGAGAAAGGTGTTAAGCCGAAGACGGTGGAGGTTCAGAATGTACCGCGCGAGCTCGTCCGTTTTAAAGAGGTGGACCAGACCCATATGGTGATGGGATTCCGCGCGTTTGACATTCACGACGAACGGCGCTTTATGCTTATACTTCTAACGGATATTTTGGGCGGCGGGATGGGATCGCGCCTTTTCCAGGTGGTGCGCGAAGAACTGGGTGCCGCGTACTACGTGCGTGCCTCCGCAGACCTCTATTCCGACCACGGGCTTGTGGCGATGAGCGCTGGAGTTCACCACGAAAAATTACCGGAGGTTATCACCGTATCGCTCAAGGAATTCGCGCGGTTTAAGGAGGAACTTGTGGCGCCCGCCGATCTTGCGCGCGCGAAGGAGCATGTGACAGGCGGACTATTTCTCTCCCTGGAAACATCGGACGCGCTCGCGGGATTTTACGCTGGTCAGGAGCTGATGAAGGTGCCGCTTCTCTCGCCCCAGGAAATTGCGTCAAAATTGCAGGCGGTCACGGCCGAGGATATCCGCGCGGTGGCACGTGAGTTTTTCACGAACGACCGCCTGAACCTCGCCCTCATAGGCCCGTTCAAAAACCGCTCGTTTCTTGATATACTCAAACCATAATGATGGGAGAACATACTCATTTCGAAATCGGGTGGCAGACGGTCTGGCGCATCGTTCTCGCCTTCCTCATTCTCTACGTGCTCTACCTCGCCCGTGCGCCGGTCGGGGTGTTCCTCATTTCCGTGGTGATTTCGCTGGGCCTTGACCCATTCGTATCCTTTCTCCAGCGCGCCAGAATCCCGCGCTTCCTCGCCGCCGTTTTTACTTTCATCCTCGGCATCCTCGTGCTCGCCGCGGTGCTCTATGTGGCGGTTCCGGTCGTGGTGCAAGAGATGGGGGGGTTCCTCGGCCACGTGAACCAGGTTCTCTCCTCGGTGGGCTTTGGCATTTCCGAGGAGACGCTCTCGGGGTTCTCGGGTGACCTGAGCCGCGCACTCGGGCTCCTATCATCCGCCGACTTTTCTCTCTCTGGCGCCATCGGGGGCGTCTTCGGGCGCGCGGTGCTCATCACGAGCACGCTCATCATATCGTTCTACCTCACCTTGGAGGAGCGGGGGACCGAGCGGCTCTTGAAAGTGATGCTCCCCGACGCCTACGAACGGGCGATGCTCGACATCTTTGATCGCTTCAAAGTGAAGATCCGGCACTGGTTCGCGGCACAGCTTGGATTGAGCCTCATTATGGGCGTGCTTGTCGGGGTGGGGATGTGGGTGCTCGGGGTGCCCTACGCGCTTGTCCTCGGTATCGTGGCGGCGCTCTTCGAGCTCGTGCCGTTCGTGGGTCCGGTCATCACCGGCCTTATCGCGTTCATCGTGGCGCTCTCGGATTCGTTCTCACTCGGACTCTACGCGGTCATCTTCTTCGTGCTCATCCAGCAGGTCGAGAATCATTTCCTCTACCCATATGTGATGGGTCGGTCCATGCAGGTGCATCCGGTGATCGTCATTTTCTCGCTCCTCGCTGGTGCGCAGGTGGCCGGTTTCGTCGGCGTCGTGCTCGCGGTGCCAATCGCGGTCATGTCGCAGGAGGTTTTCAATTATCTTGCCGATAGGAAGCGGGCGCGTGCGGGCCTGGATATCTGACCGATCCCTCCGCGCCCCGCGCGGAGGTTTTGTGCACACACACCATATCTATGGAGAAAAAACCGTTCTACATCACCAACCACGCTCCCCTACGTGAATGCGCCGCCGTGTGTCAGTTATGTTAGCATTTAGTATGGAGCTTACGGAATCGAGGCTGAGAAAACTTTACGCGACCCATCGTCTCTCGACCTGGCGAATCGAAGAGTTAACCGGTTGGCCGAGAAGCGTTGTTTATAACAAGCTGAAAAAGTTTGGCATGAAACCGCGTGGCGCGTCGGAGTCACATATTCGGTACCGACGGAAGCATTTCGATGGTAGTACCCTCGAAAAAGCCTATCTTATCGGATTTTCAATAGGTGACTTGCGGGTACGGAAAGCGGGAAAGAGTGAGTGTCAAACAATCGGGCTTGCGTGCTCAAGTACAAAGCCAGCCCAGATCAGGCTTATAAAAGATTTATTTTCCCCATACGGGCGTGTGTGGGTAAGTCGACCAAGCAGTGGAGATAAGATATCCGTTGAAGCTTTTGTGGATCTCTCTTTCGGCTTTCTCCTGCCCGCAGAGCGTGAAAAGATTGATTGGATCTTCAATAATGATAGGCACTTTTTACCCTTCCTCGCCGGTTTTACCGATGCCGAAGGAAGCATCTTTATATCCAGGAAACAAGCTTTTCTAAGCTGGGGCAACTACAACCACTCGCTACTTTCACGAATCAGAGATGCCTTAGAGAAGTTGGGTATCCAGACTGGTGAGGTGGTGTGCGATCACCTTCGTGGTTACAAGGGAAAAGAAGGGTACAGGCGTAAAGCTGATTACTATCAGCTTAGGTGTGGGCGCAAGAAGCCACTGCAGTCTCTCCTCAAGATGTTACAGCCATTCTTGAGACATCGTGACAGGGAAATGGCGCTCAGACGGGCGCTCAAAAACATAGCAGTAAGGAATGCAGAGTTTGGTTTCGTCAACATGTGAATGGGAGGACCAATGAAGAAACCATTTTTCATATCTACAGCCATACCTTATGTGAATGCGAAACCGCATCTGGGTTTTGCGCTTGAGATTGTGCAGGCGGATATAATTGCCCGTTACCGTCGGGTCAAAGGAGAAGATGTTTTTTTTCTGACCGGCACGGACGAAAACGCTCTCAAAAACGTACTGGCTGCGCAGGAAGAGGGCATTTCCACCCAAGAGTTGGTTAGCAGAAACGCACAAGCATTCCGAGATCTTAAGGAAGCACTAAACCTTTCCTGGGACGATTTTATTCGCACTACCGAGCCGAGGCACTTAAAAGGCGCCGAGAAATTTTGGCTGGCGGCAGAAAGAGACATTTATAAGAAAGCCTATCGTGGTCTTTATTGCGTTGGCTGCGAAGAGTTCAAAACTCTAAAAGATCTGGTTGATGAGCATTGCCCCGAGCATCCCGGTGCACCGATTGAGTCCGTTGAGGAAGAAAACTACTTTTTTCGACTTTCCTCGTACCAGGATGTACTAGAGAAACTTATTAGAACGGACCAGTTGCAGGTTACTCCTGAAGCCAGAAAAAATGAGGTCCTCTCTTTTATACAGCAAGGCTTGCAGGATTTCAGTATCTCACGTTCGCGTGAACGGGCGAGAAACTGGGGCGTGCCTGTGCCCGGAGATGAAACGCAAATTCAGTATGTTTGGTTCGATGCCCTCACTAATTACATAACTGCTCTTGGCTATGCCGAGGGTTCTGGCCAATTTAAACGTTTTTGGCAAGAAAATAATTCTATTGTTCATGTGATTGGGAAAGGAGTAATCCGTTTTCATGCGATCTATTGGCCTGCGATGCTTCTGTCCGCTGGCCTGAATCTTCCAAGACAAATCGTAGCGCACGGTTATTTGACGGTGGGGGGTCAGAAAATTTCTAAATCTCTGGGGAACGTAGTGGATCCCTTCGAGGTGGTTGCGAAGTACGGTACCGACGCGCTCCGCTACTGGCTCGCGCGCGACATGAGCCCCTTTGAGGATGGCGACTTCACGTGGGAGAAGTTTGGCGAACGTTACAACGCGGACCTCGCGAACGGCCTGGGAAACTTTGTCTCCCGCGTACTCACTCTCGCCGAGCGTTTGAACGGCAAAAAAATTGATTTTGAGAAAGACGTGGACCCGGCACTCGCGGCGGCCATCGCGCGCGCGAAAGGAGCGGCCACAGCGAAGCTCGCCGAGTACAGGTTCCACGAGGCGCTCGCCGCCATCTGGGAGCTCATCGGCGCGGGGGACCGCTATGTGAACGAAAAGAAACCGTGGGCCGTACCCGACGAGAAGGTGCTTTTCAGTCTGGTGACTGTGGTGGACAACGTCGCTGCGCTCCTCACACCATTCCTCCCCGGGACTAGTGAGCTGATCACCAAGTGCATCACGTGGAGTGACCACGAGATCCATGTCTCGCGCGGCCCCGCACTCTTTCCGCGCATCCCCTAATGCGTTTCTCATACTTTGACGCGCACGCCTTCACCCCGTTAGAAACCACGCCCGCGCTTGCGCGCCCGAAGGGCTAGGGCGGGCTGTTTCTAACGGGGCAGGCGTGCATTGTTTATATCTGAAACCATGAAATTTTTAGACGCCCACACACATACTCAATTCTCTATTTTCGACGCGGACCGCGACGCAGTCATCCGCCGTGCCCTTGAGGCGGGGGTGGCAATGGTGAATGTGGGCACTCAAGCCGACACTTCCGCGCGGGCTGTGGAGCTTGCACATCGCTATAAGGGCGTGTGGGCTACCGTGGGGCTCCACCCTATCCACACCGCGAAAACCTACCATGATGTGGAGGAATTGGGGGATACACCGGAGGCAAGAGGATTCACGAGCCACGGCGAAGTCTTTGATGAAGATTTCTACGGGGAACTCGCGGGCGACCCGGAGGTGGTGGCGATTGGAGAGTGCGGTCTCGACTACTTCCACGTCACCGACGACGCGCTGAAGGAGAAGCAGAGAGAAGCGTTCGCGGCACAGATCAAGCTTGCCCACGAGGTGGGAAAACCGCTCATGATCCACTGTCGGAATGCTTTCCCTGAGTTGATTTCTATACTTAATGCTCAATACAAAATACTTAATACTCCCCCGGGCATCATCCACTTTTTCAGCGGCACTCTGGAGGAAGCGGCTGCGCTCCTGGGTATGGGCTTCTACTTCACGTTCGGCGGTGTCATCACATATCCGCCGAAGAAAGGCGGCACTGACTACGAGGCGATAATAAAAACGGTGCCGGTGGACAGGATTCTTTCCGAAACCGACGCGCCATACGTGGCACCCGTCCCGCATCGGGGAGGGCGCAATGAGCCCGCCTACGTGGTGGAGGTGGTGAAAAAACTCGCGGAACTGAAGGATATGTCGGTTGATGAAATGGCGGCACGAATCCTCGCGAATACCGCGCGGATTCTCGCTGTGAAAAGTCCCTAAAACCGTTGTTTTTGGGAGTATTGACTTTTAACTGCAGGTGTATTACGATTACACCTGACAATCAAGGGGGATTTGTGATGCTTGTTTGGTCTCCGCTGGCAGGGAGTTGCCGGTAGAGACCAGATTGGCACACAAATAAAAGCTCATTCAAAACGTTTTTGCTGGGGGCGGTCAAAAAGCCGGTCTGGTAGCCCAAAACAGTAAAAACGCAATATGGAGGTTCTCATGAAGAACCAAATTCGTTTTCTCCTCCTGGTGTTGGTGCTCGCGGTTTCGACCGTTGGTGCCCTGGCCCAGGTCCCGCAGTTCTCGTTCGTGGACAGCTCCTATCTGGAGCAGTTCCGCGGGAAGACCTTCGGTGAAATTGTCCCGAAAGTCTGGTTGGATGTCTGTGCCAGGAATCGGGTGCTATATCCCGATTCAAACCTGGTACTTCCTGGCAATATCGTCGTTTTGCCGCTAGGCGAGTTTTATACTGCTAAGCCAGGCGGTATGGATCATATGTGGCAGGCAAGTGTGTATTTTGCGAATGAAGTAGCAATACCTTATTTGCAGAAAGATACACACGCTGCGAAAACGGTTGCGCCGATTGTGCCGGCTGTGCCAGTGAAGACCGAAACCGGCGATTTTCCTTGGGGGTTAGCAATTTTCATGATTGTTCTCGTTGCCGCCTTGATGTACCTGTTCTATTGGTTGGTTTTTAAGCGAACGGTGGTACCTCCACCGTTTATCGCGGAGGAGAGAATTCCGGACTTCCAGCAAGCTACACCCGAACAACTTCTCCCATTGGCCCAAGAAGGATTGGGGCGGATATATGGCGAGAAGAACTTCGAGATCGTGGGTCCGATCGAAAAAGGCACTATCGGTGACGGTACCCTGACGATGTTCTATGCCGACGGGTCGCATAGAAATGAGACGTACCATGATGAGCCAGGGTTCAGAGCTCACCTCCGATTCAAGGATGGAAGCGAATCGCTGATTGTCTCCCGGTGGAGCTGTTTCAATCCCTGTTATACAGCTCAAAGCGCCGAATTTTCAGGAACTTTTACTCCAGAGGGTTCGGATCAACCCCAGATGATCGAGCGGATCACGGAAGCCGAAGCCGGTGATATCGGCGAAAATATTCGCCGGATTGCACGGGGCGAGGAAGTGGTTGTCGGACCATCCGTCGCGGCTCCTGTTCAGGAGTTGCCTGTTGCGCCAAAGACAAAAGCTCCCGCTACAGCACCCGCCGACGCCGAACCGGAGAAAGAGATCAAGGCTACCAAGTTGCAGATCAGCTGTGAGAAAGGGATCACCATTGAGGGTGAGACCAATCTCAGCTTCGATCAGTTGAAACAGTTAACGGAACTGATCGTCGCCAAAAAGAGCTGACCAATTGACCAGTCAGCCAGTTGTTAGATTCAGGGGCCTTGCGAAGATTTCTTCGCAAGGCCCGCTTCTTTTTCAATAACCGCCCTTTATTCTCAAAAGCAGTTAATTCAATTAGAATGAGCCAATAAGATGAGGAAATACGATTTCCAGGAAATTGAAAAGAAGTGGCAGGAACATTGGGCGAAAGAGGGCACCTATGAACCCGATTTGGCCAAAGCAAAAAAGCCGTTCTATAACCTCATGATGTTTCCCTATCCGTCAGCCGAGGGATTGCATGTGGGGAATATGTACGCATTCACGGGAGCCGACATCTATGGCCGCATGAAGCGGATGCAGGGCTACGATGTTTTTGAGCCAATCGGTCTTGATGGTTTTGGGATTCACTCCGAAAACTACGCGATGAAGATCGGCGCCCATCCGATGACGCAGTCCAAGATTTCCGAAAAGCGTTTCTATAAACAACTGGAGATCATCGGAAACTGCTTTGCGTGGAACGAGAAACTGGAAACTTACGATCCGAACTATTACAAATGGACGCAGTGGATTTTTGTCCAAATGTGGAAGCACGGACTCGCGTATCGCAAAAGACAGTCGGTGAACTGGTGCCCGTCCTGCAAGACCGTGCTTGCAGATGAGCAGGTGATTAGTGGTCGGTGTGAGCGCTGCAACTCAGTCGTTCAAAAGAAAGAACTGGAACAGTGGTTTTTCCGCATCACGAAATACGCGGACGCACTACTCGACAATTTGGAAAAGATCGATTGGTCGGAAAGGGTGAAGATCGCCCAGCGCAATTGGATCGGTCGCTCCGAAGGTGCCGTCATACGATTTCCAATCGCATATCAGCATCAATCGGCGTCTGGTAATCAGCACGAATCCGCGTTTATAGAAGTTTTCACTACTCGTCCCGACACTCTCTTCGGCGCGACCTATATGGTGCTGGCGCCGGAGCATGAGTTGCTTGCAAAGGGCAAATTGCAAATAGCGAATCGCGATGAGGTAGAGGAGTACATCGCAGGGGCGCGCGCGAAAACGGACGAGGAACGAATGGTAGAAACGAAGTCAAAAACCGGCGTGGAGTTGAAGGGGGTGAAGGCGATAAATCCGGCGAGTAAAGAAGGGATCCCCATTTTCATTGCCGACTATGTTCTCGCGGGGTACGGGACGGGAGCGATTATGGCGGTACCGGCTCATGATGAACGTGACCTTGAATTCGCTAAGCGATACAACCTTCCTGTCGTAGAAGTTGTATCGCCGCTGATTTATGCGGATAAGAAACGGATTAACGCTGATGATACTATCAGCACATATCCGCAGAATCGGCATTTATCCGCGACGACCGAGCCGTACATAGGCGAGGGAGTTTTGATAAATTCCGGAAAGTTCGATGGCATGGATTCAGAAAAAGCAAAATGGGAAATTACCAAGTTTGTTGGCGGCGAGAAAAAAATACAGTACCGTCTCCGCGACTGGCTCATTTCTCGCCAACGGTATTGGGGTGCGCCGATACCAATGATTTATTGCGAAGCGTGCGCTGCGGCCTGGAAGGGGGAACAGGAGGAAATGCCGGGCTGGTACGCGGCGCCAGAGAAAGATTTACCGGTAGAGCTGCCTTATGTGAAAGATTTCCGCCCGCAGGGGAAGGGTGAATCGCCGCTCGCCTCGGTTAAGGAATTTTATGAAGTGGAATGTCCGCATTGCGGGAAAGTCGCGCGGCGCGAGACGGATGTCTCCGACACATTCCTTGATTCCGCGTGGTATTACTTGCGCTACCCTTCAGTTCGCGCGGCTAACGCCGGTACTATCCCATGGGATAGTACCGTCACAAAGCGCTGGTTCCCGGTGAATCTCTATATCGGGGGTGCCGAGCACGCTGTGCTCCATCTGCTCTATGTGCGTTTTGTCTCGCTCGCTTTGCACGATATGGAATTGCTCGAATTCGGCGACTCGAAAGCGCCAGTTGGCGAGCCGTTCCCGAAGTTCCGCGCGCACGGGCTTCTGATCAGTGAAGGTGCGAAGATGTCTAAGTCGCGCGGCAACGTCGTTATCCCAGATGACTACATTAGAAAATTCGGCGCGGACACCCTTCGAATGTACCTGATGTTTTTAGCGCCGTTCGAGCAGGGCGGTGACTTCCGCGACGCGGGGATTTTAGGTCTTGCGAGATTTTTAGACCGCGTTTGGAAATTATTCCTTGAGGGGGAGACGGAAATGGAGGAGGGTGGTACCAAGAAAGCGGTTCACAAAACAATCAAGAAAGTAACCGAGGACATCGAGAACCTGCACTATAACACCGCGATCAGCACTCTCATGATTCTCTTGAACGAAATGGAGGGCAAAAGCTTGTCGCGGGAGGTAAAAGAAATATTTCTGAAGCTCCTCGCCCCATTTGCACCTCACCTCGCGGAAGAGGTATGGTCCCGATTTTCCATAGGTGGAAAATCGGGGATCCACGATCCGCGACTCGAAGAGTCAGGATCGGGACGCGTTCCTAAAGGGTATAGGTCAATTCATCAGGAGCCATGGCCGACCTATGATCCCACGCTTGTGCGAGAGGACCGCGTTACCATCGCTGTACAGGTGAACGGCAAACTGCGGGGTACGGTGAGCGCGCCCGCGGGGGCAAGCCAGAAGGAGGTGGAAGAGCTCGCGCGGGGTGATGTCCGGTTGCAGCGGGCCCTCCAAGGGAAGACAATCAAGAAGGTGATCCATGTGCCGGACCGCCTTATGAACTTTGTGGAGTAACGCCCTATGGCCAAATTCATCTTCGCCATTTTCGTCATAGCGCTCGTGGTGTACGTCGTCTATTACGTGGTAACGTCCACCGATGTGCTGAAGTTTCCCCTCTTCCCCGCGTACCTCTCGCCGGTGGCGCCCGTCACTCGCCAGCCTGCGCCTCCGTCGACGCCCTCCACGAGTGCGGCTACCCCGCAGATTTCTTCAACACCTTCTCCGCCACCTCCTCCAACGCCTTCTCCGGTACCCGCCCGTATCCTCCCCACGCCTCCCCAAGGATTTACCCAAGCCGACCTCTCCCCGTTCTACGGGAAGGTGAGTTTAAGTTCTGTTGCGCTCCCATCGTACTACTCCGGCGGCGGTCAGTTCGCTATCCGCGCGGACAGCTCGCTCTCCGGACCCGTGGACGTGGGTGGTTGGCGCCTCAAGGGAAATAGATCCGAAGTGAGAATTGAAGCGGCGAGTCCCTCGATGACCGTGGGCCCCGTGAACCAGTCCGCACTCACACTGCGCCCGGGCGAGGAACTTATCGCGTATGGCGCGACGAGCAACTACGTTGCGCAGATAAGGAACGTCCGTCTCAATAAGTGCACGGGATATTTGAACGAAACATATAAACTTTCCCCGCGCATTCCCGAGCAGTGCCCGCGCCCCGATCGTTCCCAATACATGACGTTCAGCGGCGGCTGTCAGAGCTATCTCTATTCGCTCGGCGCCTGTGACACGCCGACACCCGCGAAGATGAACGAACTATCGTATGACAGCGCCTGCCGCGCGTTCTTGGACGTTTTGAACTACGGGAGTTGCGAGCGCCGCTACCGTTCGGACGCCGATTTCCTGCAATCGGGATGGCGCGCGTGGCTCATAAATTCACTCCCGTTCGACGTGAACCACGACCGCCTTCTCCTCTTTGACCGGGAGGGGCTTGTGGTGGACGAGTACGTGTACTGAAGTTCACCAACTCACTAATAAGCACGAATAAACCCCACGAATACCGCCAATCATCCGTGTCATTTGTGTTTCTATTCGTGTAGATTCGCGATCACTTACGCTCCGTAAGTGTTACTGGTATTTTCAGCTCTTTTTGGCCGCGGAGGATGGTGAGAGCGACCCGCTCGCCCACATTTGCGCTCTCCAGGTGGTCCTGGATGGTCTTTTCCATGCCCACTTCCTCACCGTTCCACTCAAGGACGATGTCGTTCTCCTTGATGCCGGCCGCGGCGGCGGGGCTTCCCGGGACCACCGCGGTATCAATGGGGTGTCCCTTGGTGACGAGCGCGCCGTAGTTCACGGGGAGCTGGTATTTGCCCCGAAGATCCTCGTTCAGCATTAGGTAGCGGAGGCCGAGGAGCGGTCGCCGGATGCGGCCGTAGCGTTTGAGGTCCGCGAGGTCCCTCTCGGCGGCGCGAATGGGAATGGCGAACCCGATGTTCTGCGCCCCCGCCACTACCGCCGCGTTCACTCCCACCACACGCCCCCCGAGGTCGACGAGCGGGCCGCCGGAGTTCCCCGGGTTGATGGCCGCATCGGTTTGGATCAGGCCGCGCATTTCTTTGAAAGGGGCGTCCTTGTCTTCCTGCGCGTTCACCGCGCGCGAGAGACCGGAGATGATGCCCATGGAAACGGTGTCCTTGAAAATACCCAGTGCGTTCCCGAATGCGAGCACCGTTTGTCCGAGTTTCAGGGTTCGCGAGTCGCCGAGCGGTACCGCGGGAAGCTTGTGCGCCGGTTGGATTCGGAGGATGGCGATGTCGTCCACCGGGTCGCGGGCGAGAACCTCGGCCTCATAGGTTTCTCCGCCGCTCGTAGTTGCGGTGTAGGAAGCGTTCGGTTCGGAGATGACATGTTTGTTCGTGAGGACGGTGCCGTTCGCATCCACAAAAAAGCCGGAGCCGCCTCCTACCGCTACCATGCCGTGCGCGTCGATTTTCTCGGGAGGGATGCGTGGGAGCGTTAGACGTTTCTTTCCTCTCCCTACTCCCTTGGTGAGCGCCGCTATTTCGCGTCGAATGTCATCCGCGCGCTTCGAGACCACGATGGAGACCACCGTTGGCACCACGCGCTCCACAATGTTCACGATTTCAGCGTCTCCGTGCCCCATAATGGTTCCATTGTACCCCGTGGGGAGCCACCCCAGCAAACCGGCGCAGCGGCGCGACAAAAAACCACCCTCTCCGAGGGGAGAGGGTGGTAGAGTTCGAGAGAATGTTTATCTCTTTCTCTTCTTCGCTGGAGCTTTCTTTCCTTTTCTCTTTTTTGCCATTGTTGCGTGGAGATTTTGTGTTTGAAAACCAATGTTGGACTGTCGACCGTCAATCACGTTGGTTTTTAGGAGCGCTGTGCTCTGTGCATTCATTATAGAACAATGCGTGCGCAAAAAACTGTGGATAACTCTCCGTGCGTCGCATTACGAAAATTTTTCCTGCGGAGGGTGCAGGACTCGAACCTGCAAGCCCCTTGCGGGGCCCCAGTTTTCAAGACTGGTGCCTTACCATTCGGCGCAACCCTCCATACGAAGAGAGTGTAGCGTAGGTACGCGGCGAAGTAAATTTTTCGCGGATTCTCTGCTACGCTGCTCCCACGAGAGAAAAAAGCAGTACCACCGTGAACAACAGAAGCCACCCCACGGTGAGGAAGAGTAATCGAAAGGCCTCTGACTTCGACCCGTTGAGGTAAAGGTAGATGGGCCGTCCGAGCACAAGGAGCCCCACGATGGTCGCGGAGAGCACGAAGAGGAGAAGGAACGCGAGCGGGCCCCAGAAGTCGGTTACTTTCCCGAAGACCTTGCCGGCATTGAAGAGCACCCACGCGACCGCGGAGGTGTAGAGCAATACCCCGATTGAATTTACGACGCTCCAGACGAGCAGTTGGGATTTTTTCATTTTCCAAATCGCCGCCCTTCCCGGCCGTAGGTCCTGAGGGCGGACCGGAACTCCGTCACCGAGAATTCGGGCCACAGGGTTTCTGTGAAATACAGCTGGGCGTAAGCCACGTCCCACATCATGAAGCCGCTTGACCAATGGGGCGCGCCGCCCGTCCGAACCACCAGGTCCGCGGGGGGGAGGTCCTTGGTCCAGAGGTGCGCCTTCACCACCTTGTCCGTGATTTTGCGGCGCGGTCTCCGGACCTGTTCCGCCGCAATGCCCTCGATGGCCGCCCGCATCTCGTCGAGGCCGCTGTAGGCCAGAAGGAAGGTGAGGTGGTGGCGGTTGTGGCCCGCCGTTTTCTCGACCGCCTCGCGGATTACCTTCTTCAGGCGTTCAGGGAAGAGCTCCTCCCAGCGGCCGAGTACGTGGACCTTGACGCGATGCTCGAAAATGACCGGGTCCTTCATCAGTTTCCTGAAGTGGCTTTCGATGACGGAAAGCAAGAATTTCACCTCGGCTGCGGGGCGCTTTTCAATATTGTCGACTGATGCCCCCCAAAAGGTGAGGTAGGGGATCTTGAGGTCAAGCGCCGCCCGTAGGATCTTTTCGCTTGTCTTTGCGCCTGCCTCGTGGCCCAAAAATGCCCGGAGGCCTCGCCCCGTGGCCCAGCGCCGGTTGCCATCGGGAACGATGACGACGTGTTTTGGTAGTGTCATTGAAGTTTTGGTGGACCTACGGGGAATCGAACCCCGGTATCACGCATGCCATGCGTGCACTTTACCACTAAGTTATAGGCCCTTACTTTACCAACATTTCTCCAATGAGCTTGATTTCATTGTAAACATCGGCCGAGAAATAATCTATCCTACAAACCCCCTTATAATCAAGCTTTTCCGTTTTCCTTCCAATACTCCTGGGATCAATTCTTGTTTTGTAAAACTGATTTTGCGGAATCTTTGTTACCGAGAACCAGAAACGTTCTAAGGTTTTTATTTCTTGATCCGCTCTGCACTGAATGGTACATCTGAATTTCTTCTCATCCAACGTAAACACCTCTCTTAGTAATTTCAAGAACAAGGTCACTATGGAAGGATCCGAATTGCCGAACATAAGCGAGCCCTTCCTGGTTCTAGACCCTTCTGTGAAGTAGAGCACTGCCAGCACTATCTGTTTCACTTCGCCCATTTGAAACGTTTCCTTTAAATGTCTGTTTTTATGGGTGAGTTGGGAGAAAAATTTCATCTTCCTCTCCTTTCTGGCGGCGAACGCGATTTTTCTTCCTTCCGCAAGATTTGATTTTACCAATCTCTCAATTTTTTTGTGATAACTACTAGGGGTCTTAATATTTTTACACCAGTAAGAAAGCGTGCTTTTAGGTATGCAAGCTTTTAAACGTTCCCGAATCTCACGAAATGTCATGCCTTTTCTGCGGAGCTGTTGTGCTTTTTCAATTAAAACGATTGAGTGCATGTGAAAATTGTACCACAGAAAGATTCACCTATCAAAAGACAGGTTTATGCGCTTTTTTAAGTGCCCTCGTGAGGAATCGGACCTCAATCGGCTCGTTAGGAGTGAGCAGTTCTATCCGTTGAACTACGAGGGCCCCCTGCTCTTTATACTTGATGTTGCTCGCATCGTAAAGTCCTGATACAGTGGGAACACGCGCGCCCTTAGCTCAGTGGTAGAGCGTCACATTGACATTGTGAAGGCCGGAGGTTCGATCCCTCCAGGGCGCACGGAGGGTTCGCATAGTGGTCTATTGCGCCGCACTCGAAATGCGGTTGGGGAGAAATCCCCTCGGAGGTTCGAATCCTCCACCCTCCGCAATTTTTCGAAAAGGGTTTCAGAACACAAATCTGGGTCGGCGCGAAGCGCCGACACTAATGCATTCCCCCCGCCGAATTCAGAATCCAAAAGGGTTTTCCACGCTCCGCGTGGCTCAAAAAGTACGGTTCGATCCTT
>JAZDFV010000002.1:0-91517 GCA_043807585.1 Candidatus Jorgensenbacteria bacterium
AGTAGCGCGGGGTTTTACGCTTATTGAATTACTAGTAGTCATTGCCATATTAGCTGTCTTGGCGGTGGCGGTGGTGGTGGTGCTGAACCCCGCAGAACTCATCAAGCAGGCGCGCGACACCACCCGCGTCTCGGACCTTGCGGCCCTGAACAGCGCCATCGCGCTCTACCTTTCCGACGTGACGACCCCCGCCATAGGGACCGCCGCTTTCTGCACCGTGGCGAACGCCACCTCCACAACCACCAAGGGCACCAAGGTGTGCACCACCTCCACGTCAACGGTGGTTACGGGCGCCGGGTGGGTGACTATAATTTTCACCAATATTTCTTCCGGCTCGCCCCTCGCCCGGCTCCCCATGGACCCCAACAATGGTTCCACGAACTGCGGGGCTGACGCGGCGGCTTGCTTCTACGAGTACATTCCCTCCGACAACACACTGCTCACTTTTGAGCTTGATGCTTCTATGGAGAGCACGAAGTATATAGCCATAGAAACGAACGACGGCGGGAACAACACCGCCGCTTACGAGGTGGGGAACGACCCGGGGCTCGATCTGTAGCGCTGCGGGCGTCTTGTTTTGAGTCCCCGCTACGGGAGCGGGGATTTTTTGCTATGAAGGGCTTTGTCCCCGACGTTACGTCGGGGCTACAAAACCTTCACCCCGTTAGATGAGCGAGCTCTGCGAGCTCTATCTAACGGGGTGCTCAAATTTACCCGCCTGCCAGCGCCTATTTCTTGGTTTATAACCCAAACATGAATTTGCTAACGATTAATGACAAAGTAGAATCAATGGTAGCGGCAATGGCGAGCAGGTGGTAAAATTTGAATGTTCATCCCGACTCCGACCATGGTCGGAGGAGGTTAAGCGGATTTAACCCAGCACATAAAGTACTATTAAACGAATATGATGATAAAACAAAACAGGTCGTGTCACCGAGCTCCTTTATGTGCTGGGTGCTCGGTTTTATAGCTAAATTTCCGGCGCGTGCTCGCTTGGAAATTTAGATAAAAACGGCATGATCCAACTCCCTTCGGAGAGACTCAAAGAGATCCTGCTGAATGCGGGGGTTGTTGATGACCCGGCGTTCGAGGGGGTAATTGAGGAGGCGGAGCGGAAGCGCCAGAGCCCCATTGAGATTTTGATTTCCCGCGGGGTGCTCACCAAGGACTATTTCCTGCTCCTCGTCGCCCGCGCCTTGGGCGTAGAGCGCGTGAACCTGGGGGTGGTGAAGATCGATGAGGAGCTCCTCCGGCTGATTTCCGAGGATGTGGCGCGGCAGGGGCGGGCAATCGTGTTCGGGCGCGAGCCCGACGGGCGCTTCAGGGTAGCGATGGAGGACCCCACCAACCTCCAAACCATTGACTCCATCGCGCTCCGCGTGGGCGGGCAGGTGAAGCCGTACCTCGCCGCGGATGAGGACCTGAACCGCGGCTTCCTCCTCTACCAGAAGCGCCTCACCCAGGACTACAAACAGATCATTGAGGGAAGCATCCAGGAGTCGCTCCGCTCCAAGGTGCGCGGCGGCCTCGAGGAGGCCGCGGCGGATCTCCCTATTGTGGCGATCGTGGACAATCTCATCGCGTACGCAACGTCCTCGCGCGCGTCCGACATCCACTTTGAGGTGCTCGACGATGCGGTGCTTGTCCGGTACCGCATCGACGGCATCCTCCACGAAATCATCCGGGTGCCGAAGGAAATTCACCCCGCGGTTGTCGCCCGCATCAAGATCCTCTCCGGTCTCCGCGTAGACGAACATACCCACCCGCAGGACGGGCGCTTCCGCTACACGAGCGGCGAGACTGTCTCCGACGTGCGGGTGTCCATCATCCCCACCTTCTACGGCGAGAAGATCGAGCTCCGCCTCCTCGCGGGGGCGCAAAAGCCGCTCTCCCTCGCCGAGCTTGGGCTCGTTGAAGAGGATATCAAAAGGATGCAAATTGCCATCGGAAAAACGTTCGGTATGGTCTTGAGCTGCGGCCCCACCGGCTCGGGGAAAACCACCACCCTTTACTCCCTCATGAACATCCTGAACCGCCCCGAGGTGAACATCGTGACCATCGAGGACCCCATTGAGTACGACATGCGCTACCTGAACCAGATGCAGGTGAACGTGGCGGCGGGGATCACGTTCGCTTCCGGTCTACGTTCCATCCTCCGGCAGGACCCGAACATCATCATGGTGGGCGAGATTCGGGATACGGAGACCGCGGGGATCGCGGTACAGGCGGCCTTGACCGGCCACCTCCTCCTCTCCTCGCTCCACACCAATGACGCTCCCACGGCGGTACCGCGCCTCGTGGACATGGGGGTGCCGTCGTTCCTTGTGGCGGCGGTGGTGAACGATATCATTGCCCAGCGCCTTGTGCGCCGCATCCACCTTGAGTGTGTTGAGTCGTATGCTCCGGACCAAGCGGTCTTGAAAAGCATTGCGAATGAGCTTCAGAGCACCGGGGGTGGCACGGTGAAGCTTCCCAAGACGTTCTACCGTGGGAAGGGGTGCGCCGCCTGCGGGCACACGGGGTACTTGGGGCGCCTTGGAATTTTCGAGGTTCTCGAGGTCACCGAGGAAATTCGGAAGCTTATCATCAGCTCCAATTTCAACCTTGACAGCCTTCGGCTCCTCGCCCGCCATGAGGGCATGGTCTCCATGTTCGAAGACGGCCTCCGGAAAGTGGAGCGTGGAATCACCACTATTGAGGAGGTGTTCCGCGTGATTAGGGAGTAAAGGGCTTTGTTCAAAATTATGAGCCACAGGCGAAGTAATTTTGACGACAAAACTGTTTAAATTTATGGTAAAATTTATATCGTCAGGAACTCATAAATTTAAATAAATTTGGCATGAGATTTAGATACATCGCTTCACAGCCCGACGGGCGCATCGTAGAGAGCGACCTTGATGCGAAGGACGTTCCGGAGGTACTCGCCTACCTCCAGGGGAACGGCCTTACCCCGGTGAGCGTGATCCCCATTGAGAAGAAAGGAGGGTTGAAACTCTTCCGCGCGAAGATCACTCTCACCGACCAGATATTTCTTTCCAAGTACCTCTCCCTCATGCTTAAAATAGGCACGAGCCTGCTCGAGGCCATCAACATCCTCATCGCGGACTTCAAGAAACCCGCGATGAAGGACATACTTCTCGAGATCAAGTCCTCCCTTGAGGCTGGCAAGCCGTTCTACACGACCTTTGCGCAGTACGCGAACACATTCAGCCCTGTCTACATAAACCTTGTGCGGGCGGGGGAGGCGTCGGGGAACCTTGAGAAGGTGTTTGATGATTTGACCGGTTCACTTACCAAACAGAAGGAGCTCAATGACCAGGTGAAGAGCGCGCTCATCTACCCCGTCCTGCTTCTGGCGGGTTCCGTGCTTATCCTTTCCTTCCTCATCGTCTACGCGCTCCCCAAGATTTCGAAGGTGTTTATAGAAGGCGGGTTCGAGCCGCCGGTCTTCTCGCGCATCGTGTTCCAGGTCGGAGGTTTCTTGAGCTCGAGCGGCCTTTACATTCTTGGGTTCGTCATTGTCGTCGTGGCGGTGTCGCTCTTCGGTTATCGGACGTCGGCCGCCTTCAAGCGTTTTATTGTGAGCATCGTGACCGAAATCCCCCTCATAAGCGACGTCATTCGAAAGATCGGTCTCCAGCGGTTTGCGAGCACACTCTCCGCACTCATCAAAGCTGGGATGCCGATCACCGAGGGGCTTGAAATTACCGCACAGGCGGTGGGGAATCCCGAACTCTACGAGGCGCTTCTCCGGGTCTCCCGAGAGGGACTCGCGAAGGGGCTTACTGTTGGGGAGGCGTTCCGGCGCGAGCGCGTATTTCCGCAGACGGTGGCGAACCTCATGGCCATTTCCGAGCGCGCGGGGCACCTTGAGGAGGTGCTGGGGACTCTCTCCGAATTCTACATCAAGGAGATCGATGCGTCGGTGAAGGCGCTCGTCTCGGTGCTCGAGCCGCTCCTCCTGCTTTTCATCGGAGCGGTCATCGGGGTCATCGCCCTTGCCATCATCATTCCTATCTACCAGCTGACGACGCAGTTTTAAAGGCTTGGTCCAAAAATTTGAGCTGAAGGCGAGAAATTTTTGGTTACCAAACTTTAACCCAGCACATAAATTTTACATTCACATTGTGAGGAATACCGCAAATTTTATTCGGAAAATGTGGAGTTTTGGTAGTCACGCCGTTCGGCGAATTTATGTGCTGGGCGCTCGATTTTTCAGCAGCTCGCACCGCTCGCTGGAAAAATCGGCGGGTTTCACCCTCACCGAGCTCCTCATCGTCATCGCCATTTCCACAATTATCTCGGTGGTGGGGTTCGTGAGTTTAGGAAACTATCGGGGGCGCCAGGCGGTGCAGTCCGCGGTTGACGAGGTAGGCGCGGTGATCCGCGCTACGCGGCAGCGCTCCATGACACAGGAGGGAGGTGGGAGGTGGGGCGTGCACTTCTCCAATTCCTCCACGAGCGTTTCTTCGTACACCGCCTTCCGTGGGTATACCTACGCGACGGGCACGGTTGACCGGCAGTACGCTCTTCCATCCAACATCAGTTTTTCCAATCCCTTCGTCTCCAGCACCTACGACGTGGTGTTTCCCCCTCTCACGGGGAGTGTTCCGGAGCGCAAGGTGCTCTCGGTGGTCTCCGGGCGCGGGAGCGCGCCAGTGGGTGACCTTGTGTTGCAGCTGCCAGGTACCGTCGTCTCGCGACTGGAGGACGGATTAGTGGGGTACTGGCACTTGGACGAGAATGCTTCAACGACCGTGTACGACGCGTCTGGAAGAGGGAATAATAGCACTGCTAGTGGCACAACTTGGATTTCCGGAACAAATTGTAAGGCGGGGAGCTGTTTGAGTTTTGGCGGCGCAAACAGTTACGTCAGTGTAGCAGATAATGCAAACTTAAGCGTGGAGAGTGGTAGTTTTACAGTTTCTTTGTGGGTTTACCCGAACGTAGTTCAACAACAGGTGTTGTTATTTAAGGGGAATCCTAATATGAGTAACGGCTATATTTTAGTGATGAACCGTTTTGGGAGCGACATCACCCTGACTAAAGGCGGCGTTGTCGATCAGCAGATTTCTTATACGTTTCAGTCGGGTCGCTGGTATAATATCGTAGCGGTCCAGCCAAAGGGTGGCAATGTCACTTATTACATAAATGGCCAACTAATCAGTTCTTATTCTAACACCTCAAATTATTCATCTTCTTCAGGTTGGCCTCTTTATATCGGGGACGCTGATACTTATTTTGCCAATAAATTCAATGGCTTTATCGACGAAGTTCGTATCTACAACCGTGCTCTCTCGGCGTCGGAGATTTTAAACCAATACAATGATCTCAAATAATTTCCGCATAGTATCTACCCTCCTTCGCCCTCTCGGGCTACGGACGGGCAAGCCCTTCGACTTTGCTCAGGGCAAGCAACCCTTCGACTTCGCTCAGGGCAGGCCGCGCGCTTTCGGCGAGCGAGATTTTAGCGCACTATAATGACCTAAAATAAGAAATGACTAATTTCTAATATCTAATTTCTAATCAAATGAGGGAATGTCCAATGTTAGAAATTGAATCATTCGGCATTGGAATTTCATTAGACATTAGGAATTAGTAATTAGAAATTTTACTCAGGCGCTATGCTATAGCATAGCACCCGCCTTACTTCTCACTCTATCTTTCATCTATTATCTTTCATCTATCCTTAATCTTTCCTTCTTTTTTCTCTCATCTTTTTCAATCCCGTATCTTAGCATGCGCTATGCTATAGCATAGCGCATGCCCAGCTTCCTATTTTCTCTTCCCATCTCTCATCTTTTTCATTTCTCCTTCTCTTTCATTTTCTCAATCCCGCATCTCAACGTGCGTTATGCTAAAGCATAGCAATATGGTATGCTAGGCAATAGAAGAAAAGGCACCTCATGATGGGTAGATCGGACAAAACAAACAGGAAAAGAAAGGGTATTACGCCGCCCGTGAGCGATTATCCCTCACGGGCCGCGTGGGAAGCCGCGTGTTGGAAGAAATTGGCGGCCTCGCAAGGACTGCTCCGCTTGCTTATCACCGCTTACGAGCGCCATGACCTCGTTATGCGGGCCGCGGCGTTAGACAGAATTCTCTCCGGCAAAAGCTATCGGCAGATCGGTGAGGAACTGTGGCTCTCGCCGCAAACCGTGAGCGGCATCAAGAAGGCCTTTAAGGAAAAGAACTACCGGAGCTATCTGGAGCGGAGTAAAACTGAGCGGAAAAAGAGAATATATCACTCTCTCCGGCACCCCGCACAAGCAAGACCTCACGGCCGGCCTGTTCGCACAAAATATGGGATAGTTTATATTCCTTAGGAGGTACTATGCTATAGCATAGTACCCCCAGATCATGATTAACCGTTACTATATTGCGGCAAAATATGGCGGTTTATAAGGACCTCAAGTAAGGGCTTGGTATAAATTTTCAAGACGGAGTCGCAGAAAATTCATGAACCAAACCTTACCGAGCACATAAATTAACTAGACGTAATACAGAGCCGGGTTTTAAATTGATTTCCTATGAATAAGAAAAATTGTGAGTCAAAACTTCCAATTTATGTGCTCGGTGCTCGATTCTTTAGCCACCCGCGTCGCTCGTGGAAAGAATCGGCAGGCCAGTCCCTCATCGAGATCATCGTGGGTTTGGGGATCGGTGCGCTCCTCATCGGGGCGGGGGCGTTCACTATCGCCGCTATGCTCCATTCGAACACCACTGCGGAGAAATACCGGGCTGCATCCGGGTTTTCCCAGGAGCTCATTGGCATAGCGCATTCGTTCGCCGCCGCCGGTTGGCAGAATATCTACGGGCTCGCGAAGGGGTCGAGCACGACCTATTACCTGAACGCTTCGGGCACCACCTTCTTCGTGGTGAACGGGCAGGAAGGGATGTTGGATAACGACGTGAAGAGTGGGCTCGTCGGGGAGTGGAAGTTTGACGAGGCGACGACGACCACAAGCACGCTCACCTATGACGCGACGGGAAACAACAACAATGGAACGCTCACCAATGGTCCTGCGAGAACTACCTCCACTTGCAAGATAAGTAATTGTATTAACTTTAGTAGCTCAAGTAGCCAATATGTGAACCTTGGAGCTGGCGCTTCTTTGAATATTACAAACAATCTTACTATCACAGCTTGGGTCGAACTGGCAAATGATCTCAGACAAATTATTATCGGTAAAGGAAATGGAGCTATTGGTTTTAGAACCTTATTGTTCATCAAAGAACCTGATAATTCTCTCAGTTTCACTTGGACTGATGACAATCTATTACCTTCTTCTTTAGTTCAAACGGTTGCTGGATCCATTGATGCTAATTGGCACCATGTAGTGGTAACGTTTACTGGTGGAAATGTGGTTCTGTATATTGATGGCGTATCGGCAAAAACTGGCTCAGGAGATTCTACCATTCAGGGTTCTGCGCAAACCTATGTCGGGTATTCATCTTGGACCACCGCATATCCGAACGGTCTCATCGATGATGCCCGCATCTACAACCGTACCCTCTCCGCAACCGAGATAAAGCGTCTCTACAATAGCGGTATCTATAAGCGTTTCTTCGCCGTGGAGAACGTGTGCCGCACCAACGACGCTTCAAGCGCTATTGCCGGTACCACGCCCTGCAGCGGCACCTCGGAGGACGCCTCCACGGAGCAGATAACCGTGCACACCCAGTGGACGGCGGGGGCCGGCACGGGGGAGGCGAAGATGACAAGTTTTCTGACCCGCGCGCGGAACGCGGTGTTCCAGCAAACCGACTGGTCTGGGGGGAGCGGCGCCTCCGGTGCCTACACTTCGGCGCCCACCACCTATACCTCGGCCACGAACGTCTCGAGCACCCCAGGCTCCATCCGGATTTTGAATCTGACACAACAGTGAAGGGCTTTGTACAAATTTTCAAGACGAAGTTGCAGGAATGTTGGTTGCCAAACCTTCACCCCGTTAGATGAGCGGGCCCTGCGAGCTCTATACTAACGGGGTGCTCAAATTCATGGTAAAATTTATGTCGTTAGGGACTCATAAATTTTAATAAATTTGGCATGGCCAAAGTTCGCAATTTCCACGAGAAGTTAGAGGAGGACATCAAGCGCCTCGTCGTGGAGGTTCATGCACGGGCGCAGCACCCTGGGGGGGCGGAGCGTTCCGGGCGGGAGCTCCTCAAGGAGTCCCTCGAGGCGTACGCGGAACGCGTGGTACCCGCTTCGCCCGCCTCGCTGAGACGAGTCGAGGCTGGGCCCGAGCTTGAGCGGGGCGAGCCTCCCCCTGCGGTAGAAACTGTGCCCGAGACCCAGGCGGTTGCCCCTGCCGCCGGAGGTGAAGATTCATCGACGAGCATTCTCCCCGACTACGCGGGTGGCGGGGTGGTGCCCGCCGAGGTGCGGCTCGAGGTGGAGCGCCTCGTGGACCTCGTGTTCGACAAGTGCCTCAGTGCAGGCATCCGCGAGGCGAAACGGCACGGCCCGTTCGTGCAGGACGCCTTCCATGATGCGCTCGTGGATAAGCTCCTCCCGGAGTTGGAGAAACGAGGAATACTTAAATGATCTTCAATGATCAATTTTCCCGCTTCGCGGGATCTCGCGTAGCGAGACAAATTTCTAATGTCTAATTTCTAATCAAATCCTAATGACAAAAGTTCCAAATGTTAGAAATTAGAAATTTTTCCAAGCTTTATTAGGTCAATTAGAAATTAGTTATTAGTTATTTCCAGAATGTCTCCCCTCATCCCCATCCTCTTCTTCGCGCTCATCGCCTCCGGCGTGGGGTTTTTCTTCTGGACGCGGCGCGCGACGCACCGGCACACGGAGAGCTTGCGGTTCAAGCTGTTCCTCGTGTCGCTCTCCCCGCCGCGTGGGGAGGTGGAGAAGCCGCTCGAGGAGATCAAGCGTTCCGAGCAATTCCTCTCATCGCTCGCGGCGCTCGGCACCGAATTTGCGATCGAGGTGGCCGTCCCTCACGTGGGGCAGGAAATTCATTTTTTTGTGGCGGTCCCCGGGCGCGCCGCCGGCACGCTCCTCCGCCAGGTGCAGTCGCTCTGGAGCGACGCGGTGGTTCAACCAGTCAGTGACTACACCATTTTCAACTACGCGGGTGCGACCTGCGGCGGATACCTCAAGCTCAAGGAGCGTTTCGTGCTGCCGTTGCGCACCTACGAGGAGGTAGGGGGCGACACCTTTCTCCCCATCATCGGAGGATTCACCAACGTGAACGAGGTGGGTGAGGGGGCCGCGGTGCAGTACGTCATACGCCCCGCGCCGAAGCAGCGGAAAAAGGAGATACTTTCTGTTCTCCAGCTCTTAAAGAAGGGGGAGAAGCTTTCTTCGGTGCTCCACCGCTGGGCGGTGGGGGCCTCGGATGTGAGTGAGGCCGTTGCCCGCGGGGAGAAGAAGAACGAAGGGGTGCCGGTGACGGTGGATGCGGAGGCGGTGAAGATGCTGGAGGAGAAAGTGAGCAAGCCGCTCTTCGAGGTGAATGTGCGGCTGCTTACCTCGGCGCCCTCCGAGTACCAGGCAAATTCCCTCTTCGACGGCATTGCGGCGGGTTTTTCTCAGTTCGGGGCGCCGAACCGCAATGAGCTCCGGCTGGTAAAACCCAAGAGCGTGAGCGACCTTGTCCACCGGTTCTCTTTCCGGGAATTCGATCCGGCGCAGGCGATGGTGCTCTCGAGCGGGGAACTTGTAAGCCTATTCCACTTCCCCACCGCCAACTTTCCAATCCCGCGGATAAAGCACGTGAAGTCGCGGGAGGCGCCGCCTCCCGCGGAGCTCCCCAAGGCGGGGCTCTTGATCGGCGAGTCGCGCTACCGCGGGGAGCGGCGGGCGGTGTTCCTCGAGGAGGAAGACCGCCGCCGCCACCTCTACCTGGTGGGGCAGACGGGAACGGGGAAAAGCACCTTCCTCGCCAACATAGTCGCGCAGGATATCGCGGCGGGGCGCGGCGTGGGCGTAGTGGACCCCCATGGGGAGCTTGTGGAAGCGGCGCTCTCGCTCGTGCCGCGCAAGCGCATGGATGACGTGATTGTGTTCGACCCAGGCGACCTTTCCCGCCCGGTCGGTCTGAACATGCTCGAGTACGACCCCGCGAAGCCGGAGCAGAAAACGTTCATCGTGAACGAACTCGTGGGCATCTTCGACAAACTGTACGATCTGAAGACCACGGGCGGCCCCATGTTCGAGCAGTATATGCGGAATGCTCTCCTTCTCCTTATGGAGGACGCGGCTCCGTCGGCAGGCGGAGAACCGGCCACTCTCATGGAGGTGCCGAGGGTGTTCACCGATGCGGCGTTCCGCGCGCGCAAGCTCGCCCGCATCAAGAATCCCACCGTCATCGACTTTTGGGAGAAGGAAGCGATAAAGGCGGGCGGCGAGGCGGCTCTCGCCAACATAACCCCCTACATCACCTCCAAGTTCAACACTTTCACCGCGAACGACTATGTGCGGCTCATCGTGGGGCAGGTGCGCTCCGCGTTCAGTTTCCGCGAGGTGATGGATGGGAGGAAGATCCTCCTCGTGAATCTTTCAAAGGGGCGCATCGGAGAAGCGAACGCCTCGCTCCTCGGCATGATCGTGGTGGGGAAGCTCCTCATGGCGGCATTGGGCCGCGTGGATGTTCCCCAGGAATCCCGCCCCGACTTCTATCTCACCATTGATGAGTTCCAGAGCTTCACCACCGATTCCATCGCCACCATCCTTTCCGAGGCGCGCAAGTACCGTCTCAACCTTGTGCTGGCGCACCAGTTCGTGGGGCAGCTCACTGACAGGATTCGCGATGCCGTGTTCGGGAACGTTGGTTCCATGGTGTCGTTCCGCGTGGGGGCGACCGATGCGGAGTTTCTCGCAAAGCAGTTCACCCCCGTGTTCACCGAGGGAGACCTCGTGAATATCGACAATTTCAACGCATACGCGAAGATCCTCATCCGGGGGCAGACCGCGCCCGCCTTCAACGTGGCGACGGTGCCGCCGCCGCGCGGGGATGCGGCACTTGCGGGGGAAATCGCGGGACGCTCGCGGGCGCGCTACGGCAGGGGTCGAGAGGAGGTGGAACATGAAATCCTCCGCCGACTCCGGGAGTAATGGACCATGGTGAGAGATTACTGCCTCGCGGCGGTCATCGGATTCCTGGTGGGGTGGCTGGTGCTCCTACCCGCGGCGAATCTGGGCTACGGGGTGACGGTGCCCCTCGCAGCGGCCTCGGTGGTCGGGTTTTCGCTCTTTGCGCCGCTTGCGCTCTCCGTCCTCCGGTACCTCAGCCGCTTCTGGGGGGTTCTCTCCCAGTTTGGGAAGTTTGCGGCGGTTGGCACACTGAACACGCTCCTCGACCTCGGCGTGCTGAATTTCCTTATCTGGGAGAGCGGTGTGGCAAAGGGATTCCCGTTCGTTGGGTTCAAGGCGGTCTCCTTCCTCGTGGCCTCCACCAACAGTTACTTTTGGAACAAGTTTTGGACCTTCCAGAGCCGCCTCCCGGTGTCGGGGCTGGAGTATCTCCGCTTTGTGCTTTTCACCTTCGTGGGTGCACTCCTTAATGTGGGGGTCGCCTCGCTCGTCGTGAACGTGGTCGGTGCGCCCGCGGGAGTGGGGGAGCGGCTCTGGGCGAACATTGCCGCGCTCCTCGCGGTGGCCAGCTCCTTCCTTTGGAATTTTTTAAACTACAAACATATCGTGTTTAAAGAGCTACGAAATACGAAATAATACGAAAATACAATTTAGCTACGAAATACGAAAATAGTACGAATATACGAAATTGTTAATAAAATGTGAAGTTGTTTTCGTATATTCGTAAGTCATTCGTAATTCGTAGAGAAAACCGTAATTTATAGAGAAACCATGAAACCTTTCCTCTCCGTCATCATCCCCGCTTGGAATGAGGAACAGCGACTCCCGCTCACGCTCGTGGACGTGGAACGCCGTCTCTCCGCGGCCGATTTTTCCTCGGAGGTCATCGTGGTAAATGACGGGTCACGTGACGGAACCGCGGAGGTGGCAGAGCATTTCCACCGCCTCATGCCAAACCTCCGCGTCATCGACAACCCCGAGCACCACGGGAAGGGATGGGTGGTGAGGCAGGGGATGCTCGCAGCGAAGGGCAACTGGCGGCTTTTCATGGATGCGGACAATACCACCTCCGTTGGCGAGGTGGAACACATGGTGCCGTATTTCTCCGCCTTTGGCGGGGAGGAATCCTACGACGTTCTTATCGGCTCGCGCGATGCGCCTGGCGCGGAACCAGTGCCGCCCCAGCCGTGGTATCGGTGGCTCACGAGGAACATGGGAAATCTCGTAATCCGGGCATTGCTTCTTCCCGGGGTCCAGGACGCCCGGTGCGGTTTTAAGTGCTTTTCCGAGGAAGCCGCCGCGCGTGTGTTCCGGATGGCCCACATAGACGGGTGGGGATTTGACGTGGAAGCGCTTGCCTTGGCGAAGCACCTCGGATATCGGATAAAAGAGGTTCCGGTTCGGTGGGTGGTGGAGGATATCCATCCTGCGGGCACCACCTCCCTCTCCACGCTCCTCAATGCGGTAAGGGTGTGGTGGTGGTTTCGACAGGAGAAATATTCGCTGCGCTAAGAGGCGCGGTTCTCTGCTATAGTAAAAGAACCTATGCAGAAGCTCTTGGTCGCCAATTGTCCTCCTCCGCCTCCTGGCTTCGGCGGATTGCGATTTGTAAGCGAAATTTCTTCGCTGGTGCTTGAAATCTCGCACAAATCGGGAAGAAAATGAACCCTATTATATGTCTAAGCTTACTATTGCCAACTGGAAGATGAACCCGCGAATGGTGCGAGAGGCGGTGCGCCTCGCGCGGGCGAGCGATGCACGGGGGGTAGTTATCGCGCCACCTTTCCCCTTCCTTCCGGCGGTAGGAAGAACAGTGAATAGTGCTGCGCTGGGTGCCCAGGATGTATTTTGGGAAAGCGAGGGTGCCTACACCGGCGGGGTGTCTCCCGCCATGCTCAAAGCGCTGGGAGTACGCTACGTCATCGTCGGTCACTCGGAACGCCGCGCGCACTTAGGTGAAACCGATGACATGGTAGCGAAGAAGGTAGCCGCGGCGCTCCGCACAGGACTCACTCCCGTTCTTTGTGTCGGTGAACCGCTCACGGTGCGGCGGAAGGGATTGACGGCTGCCAAGCGATTTGTAGCTCATCAGCTCCGTGCTGATTTGCGCGGTGTCCGATCGTTGGTTGTCAGTCGTCGGTTGTTAGTTATTGCGTACGAACCCGTCTGGGCTATCGGTACGGGCCGCTCGGCGACCCCGAAAGACGCCTCCGCGATGGCGCAGTTCATAAAAAAGTTGTCAGTTGTCAGTTGTCAGTTGTCAGTTAAAGTTTTATACGGCGGCTCCGTGGATGCCCGGAACGTGGGTGCGTTCCTCGCGGAACCCGCGATTGACGGTGCCCTCGTGGGCGGCGCGAGTTTGAAACCGCGGGAATTCAAAAAAATGATCAGCATCGCGGAAGGTTACAATTAACGACATCGTAAGTCGTTAATTGTTTCAATAATCCACTTGAGCGGAGTAGGGAGGAGGGGCCGAAGGTCCTGAGCCTAGCCGAATGGATTTGTCCTGAGCCCGTCGAAGGGATAGGATAAAAAGATGACCGGTCTGAACGAGCAAGATAGAAAGTTTATAGAGAAACTCATACGAAAGTATGAGGCGTTAACTCCCGTCCAGCGGAAGGGGTACAACGAATCGATGACGTGCAAGGATTTTATTCTCCCACTTTTTCAGACACTTGGTTGGGACGTTTTCAATCACGTTACGCAGGACGAGGTTACTTCAGAAACGCAAGTTTCGGGGAAGCGGGTTGATTATGCTTTTCATTTAAATGGTACAACCAGTTTTTTCCTTGAGGCCAAGAAGTTTTCAGTGGATTTGAGAGAGGAGCGTTGGGCGGAACAGGCGGTGATGTATGCATGGCACAAGGGAGTTTCTTGGGCAGTTCTGACAGATTTTCAATCTATAAAAGTATTCAACGCGGAATGGGACGAACCAGATCCCGAGCAGAACCTTCTTTTTGAAATTTCTTACAGGGCTTACCTAAGTGATGACCGTCTTCTACTACTCTCAAGGGAATTGATGGGGAAAGGGTTGTTGGATAAATATGCCGATGAAAATTTTAAAAAACCGAAGCGCGAACCTGTTGATAAACAACTCGCAAAAGATCTTGTTCGATGGAGAGAAACTCTTTTCAAAAATCTGAAGGGTTGGAATAGCGATAAACCGCTTACTGATAAGCATATTGCTGAATCGGTACAGCGGATTTTAGACAGATTCATTTTTATTAGGACGACAGAAGATAGGGGTATTGAAGATAAACATTTGCAAGAGTTGGTAAGGAACTATCGAGAGAGTAAGAAAGGTTTCGACTTGATTGAAGAACTCAAGAAACTATTCAAAAATTATGACGGGTGGTATAACAGTAAGCTTTTTGAGCACGATATCTGTGATACGCTTGAATACGAAAACGACTTCCTTGCCGAGGTTATTGAGGAACTCTACAAAAATAGGAAAGGTATACGGTATGATTTTTCCTCTATCAACGCAGACGTCTTAGGGAGTATTTACGAGCAGTACCTCGGCTATATACAACAAATTGAAGGTAAGGAAGGCAAACGAAAAGAGCAAGGGATTTTTTATACTCCTCGATATATTGTCGGGTACATTATTCAAAATACACTCGGAGAATTACTAAAAAACAAACCGTTACATGAGGCACTTACGATTAAAGTGCTTGATCCGGCGTGCGGTTCAGGTTCTTTTCTTCTCTCGGCATTTGAGAAGCTTGACGAATATATAACGCGAAAAGGGAGCGATTCTCTTGATGAACATCTGCGGAGATTTCTTGTGCTCACCTCTAATATCTATGGTGTCGACTTGGACCCCGAAGCAACGGAAATCGCCCAGCTCAATCTCCTATTGAAGGTGGTAGATAGGAAAGAAAAACTACCAAATCTTACCAATAACATTGAATGTGGTAATTCACTTATCGAGGGGAAAGACGAACTAAAAAGATATTTCAGCGCCGATTGGCGAAGCAAGAAACCGTTTAATTGGCGCGAAACTTTCAACAAGGTGTTCGAACAAGGCGGGTTTGATGTAGTCATAGGAAACCCTCCGTATATCAGGAACCGAGAACTGGACCCAAAGGAGAAGGAATTCTTCAGTAAAATATATTCCACCGCAAAGGGTCAATACGATATTTATCAGCTATTTTTTGAGCGTTCGATAGAGCTCTTGAAGGACGGGGGATATCTTGGTTTTATTACCTCGAATAAGTACGCGATTGCGGATTATGGAAAAAAGTTACGCGAGTTTATCTTGGAACGCTGTAAAATTATCTCGATTGTTGACGTATCAAATCTCAAGGTGTTTAAAGACGCCTCCACATATCCTTACGTGATCATTCTTCAGAAAGACGAGAACAATGCTGGCCACATGATAAAAGCGTACCGCCCTGAGGATGAAACCAATCTCCTCGCTAATGAGTTTTTGATTAATCAAGATGAATGGAGAGTGAGTACGAATAAAGATTTTGTCATTAGAAGTGAAGTAAAATTTTTAAAAAAGATAGAGGGAAAATCAGTGGAACTGGGGAAGATAGCTGTAATAAAAGAAACTATCCACACGGGGAACATTCGCACAAAACTTATTGTCGACAAGAAAATAGATGACAATTGTAAGAAACTTTTAGCAGGGAAGGATTGTCACCGATATTGGTTCAAATGGGGTGGAAAGTATCTCAGATATGATCGTAGTCTCATTGATAAAAAGAAAGGGGACTATGCAAATTTGGTCAAAAAAAAATACTTTGAAGATCCGAAAATTCTCTTGAGGGAGATAGCCGAGCGTATTGAGTGCTGTTTTGATGACGAAAAGTATTTCACCTTAAACAAGGTTTATTCCGTACAGAGTAGCGAATATGATCTAATGTATCTTATTGCGTTACTCAATTCGAAACTTCTTACTTTCTATTTTAGAAACAGATTTGAAGGCGCGCACGTGCAAGGGGGATTTCTGCAATTCAAAAAGATGTATACCTCTCAGATCCCTATTTATCAAATTGATAAGCAGAATAAAGAGGAGAAACTAAAATACGATGAGCTAGTAAAATTTTCTCGACAGATGGTAACGCTCAATGAAGAACTCCAGAAACTCGACCCAATATTAGATAAAGAGGAATATCTAGAGAAAAAAGACGAAATTGAAAAAACTGACCGCAAAATTGACGAAGCGGTGTATAAACTCTACAACCTCACCCCGGAGGAAATAGTTCGGCAAGCTCACTATAAATAAAAATTGTTGAAGGTAGTAGATAACCTCACCAAGCCCCGAAAGAGATTTTAGAGAAAAATAGACGAATTACCGGAGATTAAATTAGAGGTAAAACTCAGAGAATAAAAATGAAAATAAAACCAAAACAATCCTTCAAACCGGTTCATGGCAGGCAAACCCTAGCAGTAGAGCCCCGCAAAGTTCGGTTCACTTTATTTTGTGAAGAGTTATACACAGCCACTTATTGACCTTTTTGTGCTGTTTTGGTAAATTGACAATATGGTCAAATTGGTGAATCAGACAATTTTTGCCTCTAAAATAAAGGATAAAAAGCTGTTCATTTTTTCAGCGGGTGACATCCGCGCGCTTTTTGGAGTATCCGCCGTGGCTGTAGCTGGTTTACTTCACAGATATAAAAAACGCGGCTTTATTATGCAGATTAAGCGCGGGTTCTATGTTTTTCCGGACGCTTTGCCGCCGGATGTTTATATCGCCAACAAACTTTACAGCCCGTCATATCTATCGCTTGAATTCGCACTTTCTTATCACGGGATCATTCCCGAGACGGTATACGAAATAACTTCGGTTACCACGAAAGCCACGCGCCGATTTGAAACGCTGGGAAAGATTTTTTCTTTTCGCAAAATCAAGAAGGACGCTTATACCGGTTATGGAATTGAGAAACAAGGGGGGCTAAGTTTTTATATCGCTGACGCTGAAAAAGCGTTTGTGGATACAAATTATTTACGGTTAATGAATAAACAAAAACCGATTTCCCGCTTTAATAAAGGAAAAATCAATTCTAAAAAAGCCTTGCGCTACGCAGAATTATTCGGCAACGGCAAGCTTATCAGTATTATAAAAACCACATTATTATGATTACCAACGAAGCGCTTGAAAAATTTTCGCGGCAATATCAAACGGGGGTATTCCCAAACATCGTTCGGGAATACTTTCAGCACATTTTTCTAAGTGAGTTATATAAGTTGCCGAATGCGGGGAAACTGGTTTTTAAGGGCGGCACCGCACTTCGCATCATTTATAACAGTCCGAGATTTTCTGAAGATCTGGATTTTTCTCTGTTCGGCGTTGTTCAAGACGAGATTAAGCCGTTCGTTGAAGACCTCTTCATTCGTGTTTTAGCGGAAATGGCGCGCGCCGGCATAAAAGTTGAACTTGGAGATAAAATAGGCGTTACCAGCGGGGGGTATTTTGGCATTGCTACGTTTCTCATGTTTGAATATCCACAGGTCGGCGTGGAAATAAACGTATCATCGCGGAACGGCCGGAGTGTTGTCGGCGAGTTAGACAGTGTTGCGAACAATTTTGTCCCTACCTACACCGTTATTCATCTGCCGCAAAACGAATTGGTTGAAGAAAAGATTTTTGATGCGCTCGTTAAACGAAAAAAACCGCGAGATTTTTACGATTTGTATTTTATTATGCGCAAAGGAATGCTTTCCGCCGACCAGAAAAAACGGCTTGCAGGGATAAGAGATAGTGTTATCGCGGATGCAAAAAGGGTTGATTTCCGCGGCGAACTCGGCACTTTCTTACCGGTTGACCAACAGGCGGTTATTCGCGATTTTTCGGCCATGCTTGAACGAGAACTAAATCGCAATTAAGTAATTTATAAAAATCTATCGTCTATAAGTCATTAGTTATTTCCATGTCCCGTTCCGCCAAGCAATTTGCATATGGAGCGTTCTACCTTGTTCTTTTCCTCCTCATACTCTGGGGGGTGTTTCGCGCGCTCGTTCCGGGGCCGAGCTGCAGCGACGGGATCTTGAACGGAGACGAGGCGGGAGTGGATTGCGGCGGCCCCTGTGCCCCGTGCGCTAAGGCACAGACCGAGGTGCTCCGCCCTGGCACGGTGCAGGCGTTCAGCACCCAAGATGGCCGCACGGTGTTCCTCGCGCAGGTGATAAATCCGAACGCCGCTTACGCCGCCGAGTCGTTCTCGTACTCGTTTTCGATTTCTGATAGTAGCGGCCGTCACTTGGGGGACACGCCGTCCAAGACCGGCCGCATCCATGCATCAGAACGGCGATACCTCTTTGAACCCGAGGTTCCCGCACAGTTTTCTTCCGCTGATCGGGCGGAGCTTACCTTAAGCCAAGTGGTGTGGCGGAAAGCGTCGGAGTTGCCGCGTATAGACATCGCCGCCTCGGGGGTTGCGACCGATGTCGGTTCAGATGGGGTGCGGGTGCTGGGGGCGGTGAAAAATCAAGGTCCCCTTACCGCCCGTGGGGTGAAAATTGTGGCGCTTCTCCACGACCGCGTGGGAGTGCCGCTCTTCGCGGCGCAGACGGTTTTGGATGAGATTGCGGGAGGCGAGACGCAGGCGTTCCCTCCCATCAAATTTCCTTCGGATGAATCGCTCGCGCGGTCGGTGGATCCCGCCGCTACAGAGATATTCGTGAGTGGCTTGTAATCCCGTTAGAGATACCTAGGTTTATGTTATGAGCGCTAACCCGAACAAAAGCAGAACAATAGTCAGTAGAGAGAAAACCGCTGTGTTACGGTTGCCTGCGGCAACCTATCTCTAACGGGATAAATGAATCGGCTTCGCTACATCGATTGGGGAATGATGGGCGCTCTCGCCTTCCTTGCCGCAGCGGGTCTCGTGACCCTCGCGAGCGTGGCGGAGGAATTCTTCCCGCGCCAGCTCGGTTGGTACCTTGCGGCGCTTGCCATCATCCTCCTCGCAGTGCAGGTTGACTGGAAGCGCCTCGGAGACCACGCATGGTTTCGCTACGGTATCTACGGTCTCTCGGTGTTCCTCCTTGTCGTCTCAAATCTCCAGTCCTCCACCATCCGCGGTACCAAGAGCTGGATCGTGGTCGGGGGGTTCCAGTTCGAGCCGGCCGAGCTCGCGAAGTTCGCGCTTATCCTCGTGCTCGCGTACTTTTTTTCCCGGCGCCACGTGGAAGCGTGGTACGGCAAGAACATTCTCGTTTCGTTCGTGCTCATGGCCATTCCCACGGCGCTCATTATGGTGCACCCGGATTTCGGCGACGGGGTGGTGGTAGTGGCCGTGTGGGTTGCATTCCTCCTGATGGGAGGTGTCCACACTAAGCGGTTTCTCGCGGGGCTCGCCGCTGCGGCGGTGGCCATGGCGCTCATGTGGACTTTTGTGCTGAAACCCTACCAGCAGGACCGCGTGGTCTCCTTTCTCTTCCCCGAGCGAGACCCCCTCGGGGCTAGCTACAACGTTATTCAATCCAAGGTGGCGATCGGCTCCGGCGGGCTCTTCGGGAAAGGGTTTGGCGGCGGCACTCAAGCGCGCCTCCACTTCCTCCCCGCTGCCCACAACGATTTCCTGTTCGCGGCATTCGCCGAGGAATGGGGGGTGGTGGGGGGCGCCGCGCTCCTCTTGACATTCACTTTCTTCCTCTATAGAGTGGGTTCAGTCGGTTTACGCGCGAAGGATAACTATTCCCGGCTCATCGCCTTGGGCGGCGGTGTCCTCTTCGCTGTGCAGTCTTTTATAAACGTCGGTTCCAACCTCGGACTGCTCCCCGTAACCGGCCTCACGTTCCCTTTTTTCAGCTATGGAGGGTCTAGTGTGTTGACGAGCGCCCTCCTCATCGGTATAATACAACATATCAGGGTTGAATCCCGTTAGAGATAGGTTGCCGCAGGCAACCGTAACGTCACGGTTTTTTCATTAACAATCAATGTTTTGCCTTTTTGAACGTTGAATTGTATGATTAAAGATCTTAGCTATCTCTAACGGGATGAATCCCGTTAGAAAACGAAACCCAAAAAGGGCTCGTTGCTTTGTGCTCAAAATTGAACAAATCTTATTTTGTCCATAAAACATTCATTTTGCTAACCTCCCAACGGAATGAATCCTTCATTTGAACCACGAGGGCTCGTTAGCGTCCGCTTCCTAACAATCTTAGGATTCGTTTTATTTTGTATCGTCGCGGTGGCGTATTTTTTCTACGGGCTCCAGCCGGGGGCAACGGCATCCCGTGACAATGCCCCTGCTTTGGAGGCGACGAGCAGCACCGTGCAGCTTCAGATCGTGAAGGGCGATGGGTTCCGCGAGATCGGCGCCCGCCTCTCAAGAGCGTCCCTCATTAAATCCATTACCGTTTTCAAACTTTATGCGCTCCTCACGGGGCGCGCACAGCGATTCCAGCCCGGCATCTACGAACTCTCGCCCGCCATGAGCGTCCCGCAAATAGTGCAAGTGTTGACCGCGGGCGGCAAAAATGATGTGCTGGTGACCATCCCCGAGGGGTCCACCGTGAAGGACATCGATGCGCTTCTTACCACCGCGGGCGTGTACGCGGGAGGTTCGCTTACCACGCTCCCGCCATCGTCTCTTTCCCTCGAGTACCCCTTTCTTGCGAATGTCAGCTCCCTCGAGGGATTTCTTTTTCCGGATTCGTACTACTTTGACCGCGATGCGTCTACCAAGGAGGTGGCGCGCCGCATGCTCGACAACTTCATGAAAAAGGCATGGTCTTCCCTCGCGGAGGTGAGCGGCTGGTACGACCGCCTCATCCTCGCCTCGTTCCTTGAACGGGAGGTGACGTCGTCCACGGACCGGCAGGTGGTGGCCGGCATTCTTTTGAAGCGGCTCCGGCTCGGCATGCCGCTCCAGGTGGACGCGACGCTTTCCTATGCGAAGTGCAATGGTCTTCTCCGAGGTTGCGAGATCGTCAAGGTGGCGCGCGAGGATGTGCGCTTGGACTCTCCCTACAACACCTACCAGCGGCTCGGTTGGACCCCGACCCCAATTACAAACCCAGGTGCGGGAGCCATCCGCGCGGCGCTTTCTCCAGTCACGAGCTCCTACCTCTACTACCTTTCGGCGCGGGAAGGCGGTGCAACCCACTTCTCTCGTACCCTTGATGAGCACAACGCGAACCGCGCGCGGTATCTTTAGACCCATTTATGGAATATCAAACAAAGACATTTTCGTCCCATAAGGGCCGCCTCTACCCCCAGCCGAATTTGATCGAGCTCCAACTCGATTCTTACCGCTGGTTTGTGGAGAAAGGTCTCCGCGAGCTCTTTGACGAGATTTCGCCCATTCGGGACCACACAGGGAAGGAGCTCGAGCTTCACTTTTCGGATTACCAGTTCGATCCGCCGAAGTACAGCGAGGCGCAGACGAAGGAGAAGGATCAAACCTATGAAGCGGCGCTCCGCGTGAAGCTCCGGCTCACGAACCGCGTGACGAAGGAAGCCATCGAGCAGGAGGTATACCTCGGCGATTTCCCTCTCATGACGGACCGCGGAACCTTCATCATCAACGGCGTGGAACGGGTGGTCATTTCCCAGCTCGTCCGCTCCGCGGGGGTGTATTTCACCGGTTCCATGTCCCGCGGACGCAAGCTTTTCGGGGCGAAGGTGATCCCGAACCGAGGAGCGTGGCTGGAGTTCGAAACGGAGCTCGACGGTTTCATAGGGGTGAAGATCGATCGCAAGCGCAAGGCGCCGGTCACCAAGCTCCTCCGCGTGTTCGGGTACCAAACCAACGATGAGATACTGGCGGCCTTCCGTGACGTGGACAACGGAGAAATTCATCACCTGGAGGCGACCCTCAAGAAGGATACGGCACAGACGGTCGAGGAATCGTATCTCGGCATCCACCAGCGTCTTCGCCCCGGCGATCTTACCACGGCGGAGAACGCCAAGGTGCTCGTCGAAGGCCTCTTCTTCCGATTTGACCGCTACGATCTCTCGCGAGTGGGGCGGTTCAAGTTCAACCAGCGGTTGGGCCTCGAGAAAAAATCGGCCCAGGGGATTTTGGATAAAGACGACCTGACCGCGCTCCTCAAAGAGATCATCCGCTTGAACAACGAACCCTCGGCTGACATTGATGACATCGATCACCTGGGGAACCGCCGCATCCGCGCGGTGGGCGAACTGGTGCAGTCGCGTCTCCGGGTGGGGTTCGCGCGCCTCCGGCGGGGCGTGCAAGATCGTATGTCCACGCTGGATCGTAGGACGCTCCAGCCGGTGCAGCTTGTGAACTACAAGCTCCTTACCGCCGTGGTCCGCGATTTTTTCTCCTCCTCCCAACTCTCACAGTTCATGGACCAGACGAACCCCCTGGCCGAGCTCGAGCACAAGCGCACTCTCTCCACTATGGGCCCGGGTGGTCTCACCCGCGAGCGTGCCGGTTTCGAGGTTCGCGACGTACACCCTTCCTACTACGGCCGCATCTGCCCAATCCAGACGCCGGAGGGCGCGAACATCGGCCTTGTGAGCAAACTTTCAAACTACGCCCGCGTCAATGAATTCGGATTTTTGGAGACCCCATACTTCAAGGCGGCGAAAGGGAAGGTAACGGAAGAAGTGGTATGGCTGGATGCGCTCGAGGAACAGCGCCACAACATTGCCCAGGCGGATGCGGCGGTGGACGCGAAGGGCGGATTTATTGATGCGGTAGTGGTGGCGCGCGTGAAGGGCGAACCGGGAACCTGCCCCCGCGGGGAGGTGGAATTCATCGACGTATCGCCGAACCAACTGGTCTCCGTGGCTACCTCCCTCATTCCTTTCCTTGAGCACGACGACGCGAACCGGGCTCTTATGGGCTCCAACATGCAACGGCAGGCGGTCCCCGCGGTGCGCGCGGCCTCTCCGCTTGTGGGCACCGGGCAAGAGGCGCAAGCCGCTCTCGATTCCAAGCAGCTTCTCATTGCTGGGGAGGATGGGGTGGTCACCGAGGTGGACGCGCGGATGATCGTGGTGAAAGGCGCGCGCGGTTCGGTGGAGTACCCCGTTATGAAGTTTAAACGTTCCAACCAATCCACTTGCATGTCACAGCGGCCAGTGGTGAAGGTTGGCGACAAGGTGAAGAAAGGGGCGGTACTCGCGGACGGTCCCGCGACCGACCGCGGGGTGCTTGCGCTGGGGCAGAATCTCCTTGTGGCATTCCTCTCGTGGCGCGGAGGGAACTTTGAAGACGCTATCGTGCTCTCCGAGCGCGTGGCCCGCGAGGACCTCTTTACCTCCGTCCACATCGAAACGTTCATTTGCTCGGTGCGTGAGACGAAGCTGGGGCCGGAGATCACCACCCCGGATATCCCCAACGTGGCGGAAGACAAGCTGCGGAACTTGGACGAGGAAGGTATCGTGCGCATCGGCGCCGAGGTGCGGACCGGCGACATCCTCGTGGGGAAGATCTCGCCGAAAGGCGAGTCGGAGCTCTCCTCCGAGGAGAGGCTTCTCCGGGCCATCTTCGGGGAGAAGGCGCGCGACGTGAAGGATTCATCGCTCACCCTGCCACACGGCAAGCAGGGCCGTGTCATCAGCATCAAAGTGTTTTCGCGCGAGAAGGGGGACAAACTGGAGCCCGGCATCATTAAGAAGATACAGGTGGAGGTGGCACAGCTCCGTAAGGTGCGTGCGGGCGACAAGCTCGCCGGACGGCACGGGAACAAAGGGGTCATTTCCATGATTCGCCCCGTGGAGGACATGCCGTACCTCGTGGACGGCACACCGGTGGACATTGTGTTGAATCCCTTGGGGGTCGCCTCCCGCATGAACCTCGGGCAGATCCTGGAAACCCATCTCGGTTTTGCGGCGCACCGGTTGGGGTACCGCGCGGTGGTGCCGAACTTCGTGGGGGCCGGCGAGGAGGATATCGCACGGGAACTCAAAACCGCAGGGCTACCTGAGACGGGCAAGGTGGCGCTCTACGACGGGGTGACGGGGACAGCGTTCCGGGAGCCCGTGACCGTCGGTTACATTTACATGATGAAGCTCATCCACCTCGTGGAGGACAAGATCCACATGCGCTCCACGGGGCCCTACTCCTTGATCACCCAGCAGCCATTGGGTGGCAAGGCGCAGCTCGGCGGCCAGCGTTTCGGGGAAATGGAGGTGTGGGCGCTCGAGGGGTATGGGGCGGCCCATACGCTCCAGGAGATGCTCACCATCAAATCGGACGACGTGCTCGGGCGCTCGGCGGCGTTCGAGGCAATCATCCGCGGGAGCGACATAAAGAAACCCAACATCCCGGCGTCCTTCAACGTGCTCGTCTCCGAATTGAAATCGCTGGGGCTTGGGGTCGGGTACGAAACCGAGGGAGGCGAAAAAGGTGAGGAAGGCGAGTCGCGGAGAGAATGATATGGCTATGAAAAATGGTTTTCTCTACGAATTACGAATGGCTTACGAATATACGAAAATGATTTCATATTTTATCAACAATTTCGTATATTCGTATATTTTTCGTATTTCGTAGCATTATTAGTAGAGAAAAACATGGACACAAAAGGTTTCAACCTGAAGAATGTTTGGATCAAGCTCGCGTCTCCCGATGAGATTTTGTCGTGGTCGCACGGCGAGGTGACTAAACCTGAGACGCTGAACTACCGCACCCAGCGGCCGGAGAAAGACGGCCTCTTCTCCGAGCGCATCTTCGGACCAACCAAGGACTACGAGTGCTACTGCGGCAAGTACAAGAAGGTGCGCTACAAAGGGGTGGTCTGCGAGAAGTGCGGCGTGGAAGTGACGCGGGCGGTGGTCCGCCGCGAGCGGATGGGACACATCGCACTAGCCACGCCGGTGACCCACATCTGGTTTCTCCGAACGGTGCCCTCCCGCCTGGGGCTCCTCCTCGACATTCCGGTCTCCAAGCTCGAGAAGGTGATCTACTACGCGGCCTATGTGGTAACCAAGGTGTATGGGGAGAATCGCGAGCGTGCCGCCTCGGCGCTCACCAAAGAAGTGCGGGCGCTCCGCAGGGAGGCGGCGGCGAACGTGGAGGCGGCGCGGTCGGCTGCGGAGCGACTCCGCGCGGTCCTGGACGAGCTCCGGCCGGGGCTCATCCTCTCGGAGGCGGACTACTACTCGCTCGCGGAGCGTTTCGGCGACGTGTTCGAGGCGGACCGCGGAGCCGGCGCCATCCGCTCCATCTTGGAACACATGGATCTGAAGGCGCTCGTGAAGCAGCTCAATAAGGAGCTCGAGGTGGTGAAGGACGAAACCCGCCTGAGGCGGATCCTCCGCCGCCTCAAGGTGACAAAGGCGATGATCCACTCTGGAGTGCGTCCGGAGTGGATGGTGGTGACAGTGCTCCCCATACTCCCGCCGGACCTCCGCCCCATGGTTGCTTTGGACGGCGGCCGTTACGCCACCGCGGACCTGAACGACCTCTACCGGCGCGTCATCAACCGCAACAACCGTTTGAAGAAGCTCATGGAACTCAAGTCTCCCGAGGTCATCATCACCAATGAGAAGCGCATGCTGCAGGAGGCGGTGGATTCCTTGATTGATAACTCCGCGCGCCTCGGCTCGCAGATCCTCTCCACGCGCCGGCGCCCCTTGCGCTCGCTCGCGGACCTCTTGAAGGGGAAACAGGGCCGGTTCCGGCAGAATCTCCTCGGGAAGCGGGTGGACTATTCCGGCCGCTCCGTGATCGTGGTGGGTCCCGAGCTTGCCCTGAACGAATGCGGGCTCCCCAAGACGCTCGCGCTCGAGCTCTTCCGCCACTTCGTTATCAATAAGATCATCGAGCGGGGCTTCGCCTACAACATCAAACAGGCGAACCGCTTCATCGAGCAGGGATCGCCCGAGGTGCTCGCCATCTTGGAGGAGGTGATCCAAGACAAGATGGTGCTCCTGAACCGCGCCCCGACACTCCACCGGCTCGGCATCCAGGCGTTCAGGCCCGTGCTGATCGAGGACCTCGCTATCCGGATTCCGCCACTGGTTTGCGCCGCTTTCAACGCAGATTTTGACGGCGACCAGATGGCGGTACACCTGCCCCTCACCCTAGAGGCGCAATACGAGGCGAGCACTCTCATGGATGCGAGCAAGAACCTACTGAAGCCCGCGAACGGTGACCCTATCGTCTCACCCTCGAATGATGTGGTGCTCGGTTGCTACTTCTTGACGCGGGAGATGCCTGGCGCGAAGGGAGAGGGGAAGATATTCGGGTGCCACGCGGAGGTGGAGTTTGCCTACGAGTTGGGCGCTATCGACATCAACGCAAAGATAACGCTCTGCGAAGGAAGGGAGCGTCTCGAGACCACCTGCGGGCGCCTCATCTTCAACCGCGTGCTTCCCGAAGGGTTCGGGTTCGTGAATGAGCAGTTGGGGAAGAAGCTTCTCTCAAGGCTCGTGGCACGGCTCATTGACCAGTGCGGCATTGAATCCACCTACCGATACCTCGACCGCATCAAGAACCTTGGATTTGAATACGCGACTGTTTCCTCCGTCACGTGGGGGATGGCCGACACCTTGACCCCAACTGATAAACCAAAGGTCATTGCCGAGGGTGAAGCGCGGGTGGCGCTTATCGAGTCGCAGTACGGCGAGGGGCTTTTGACCGACGAAGAACGCCGAGAGAAGGTGATCGGGGCGTGGACCGAGGTGCGTGATGAGATTGCGAAACTCGTGCCTAAGGTGCTCGACCCCAAGAACCCCATCTACTCGATCATTGATTCCGGCGCCCGCGGGAGCTGGGCACAATCACTCCAAATGATGGGTATGAAGGGGATGGTGATGGATACGAAGGGGGAGATCATCGAGCTCCCAGTTAAGTCCTCCTACAAGGATGGGCTCTCGGTCCTCGAGTACTTCATTTCCACCCACGGTGCCCGCAAGGGTTCCACTGACACGGCGCTCAAAACCGCGCAGGCGGGTTACCTCACGCGGCGGCTCGTGGATGTGGCGCAGGACCTCGTGATCCAAGAGGCGGACTGTAAATCGAACGAGGGCATTGAAGTGGTACGGAAGGAGGGCGAGGAGTTCAGCTATGCGTTCGGTGATCGGCTCTACTCACGCGCGAGCGTGGAGGATATCCGCATTGACCGAAAGCTCATCGTGCGGGCAGGAGAGGTCATCACCCGCGCCGCCGCAAAGGCGATCCAGGACTCCAAACTTGAGTCGGTGAATGTGCGCTCGCCCATCACCTGTAAGACGGTGGGTGGTATCTGTGCCGCCTGCTACGGGTTTGATTTGAGCAAGAATCGTGTGGTGGAGGTAGGGGAGGCGGTGGGGATCGTGGCAGCGCAGTCCATCGGCGAGCCGGGTACCCAGCTCACGCTCCGCACATTCCACACGGGAGGTGTCGCCGGAGTGGACATCACGCATGGTTTGCCACGCGTTGAGGAAATTTTCGAGGCCCGTCCGCCGCGCGGGAAAGCCCCCCTCATCAAAGCCGATGGAGTGGTTGGGAGCATTGAGGAACGCGGACTTGTGCGGATAGTTAAGGTGAAACTCGCGGCCCCCCAGGGCAAGAAGACGAAGAAAACACTGGATGAGTATATGCTCCCAGCCGGCGCCACGCTCTACATGAAGGAAGGAGACAAGGTGAAGAAAGGAGACATGCTCTCGGAGGGCTCCCTCGATCTCCGTGAGCTTCTCGTGTACCGCGGTCTCCAGGCACTCCAGCACTACATTATCAACGAGATCCAGCGCATCTATATCTCGCAGGGTGCCGGCATCAACGATAAGCACATTGAGGTCATCGTGCGCCAAATGCTCTCGCGCGTGGTGGTGCGGGAGGCGGGCGACACGGAGTTTATGCCCGGTGACGTGGTGAACCGGTGGGAGTTCGTGCGGGTGAATCGGGAAATGCGCCGTCTGAAAAAACAGGGCGCGAAGGCGGTCCTGAAGGTCATGGGTATTACCCGCGTGGCGCTTGATTCCTCAAGCTTTCTCTCCGCGGCGTCCTTCCAGGAGACGAGCCGGGTGCTCGTGGGGGCTGCGGTGGAAGGCCGCGTGGATCCGCTCCGTGGTTTGAAGGAGAACGTCATCATTGGGAAGCTCATCCCCGCCGGTACCGGCTTCCGCGGGATACCGCCTGAGGCAATCGAGGCGATGCGGCCGAAGCGCGAGGAAATTCCTCCCGCGGAAGAAGCTTTGCCGACTGGGGAAGCCCCGAAGATTATTGACGCATCCCCGAGTGCGTGATACGGTTACGATTGCTACGAATTACGAATTTGGTACGAATATACGAAACGCTCCGCTTCTCTACGAATTACTAATTTCTTACGAATATACGAAAACGACTTCACATCTTATTAACAATTTCGTATATTCGTATACTTTTCGTATTTCGTAGCCCTTTGGTACTTTCGTATGTTTTATGAATATTGAGACAGAAACAGAGAATGGTACGCACTTCGAGGTATCCTACCTCGAGCGGAGTGAAGGTGCCGCCGGTCTCAAGGCCGCGATTGAGCGGCACCGCGGCCGCGTGATTGCGGAAAAACCGCTGGAGAAGGTGCGCCTTTCTTATCCGATAAAGAAGCAATCTTATGCGTTCTTGGGATGCGTGGAATTCACTATGGAACCAGCGGAGCTCACTGAATTCCAAGCGGAGCTTCGTCTGAACGGCGAGATGCTCCGGATGCTCCTGCACCGTGCGGAACATCCGGATGTAGGTTCCGCTAGGGAAACCCCAACGCCCGCTGCGGCGCCGAGAGTTCAGCCCACGCGCCCCGCGCGGCAAAAGGAAGAACCTCCCATTCTCACTAACGAGGCGCTTGAAAAGAAGATAGAAGAGATACTGCAGTAGGTTTACGATGACTATGACTATAACTATGACTGGAATTCGTGGTCATCGTCATTGTCATTAGTCATTGTTTTTTGTTACTATTTACCTACAGGAAACAATAGACAAAATATATGAATCTAAATAAAGTTTTTTTAATTGGGCGTCTCACTGCCGATCCCCAGCTCCGAACCACTACGGCTGGCCAGTCGGTGGCAAGTTTTTCCGTGGCGACGAACCGCACATGGACCAACAAGCAGGGAGAACGGCAGGAGGACGTGCAGTTCCACAATGTGGTGCTGTGGGGGCGGCAGGCGGAGATCGCGAACCAGTTCCTCCGGAAGGGGAGCATGGTGATGGTGGAGGGGCGCCTCCAGAACCGCAGCTGGCAGGATAAGCAGGGGCAGAACCGCACTACGACCGAGGTTGTTGGCGAGCGCATCCAGCTCGGACCCCGCGGCGCGGGTGTGGGTGGCCCTTCGACGGGTTCGACAGGCACTTCGGCCGTGAGCTCAGTGCCGAACGGCTCACCGCAGGCAAGTTCAGGATTTGGAAACAAACAGGGTTCTCCTGTAGAGGGCACTGATGAGGCAAAGGAGGAGCCGCTCCCCGAGATCAACGTGGATGATGGTGAAGTAAAACCAGAGAACATCCCGTTTTAAACCACCATGACCATGACAATAACAATGACAGGGGAAGGGAAGGAAAGAAATTATTTTCCTGCTCGTCATAGTCATCGGTCATCGTTATCGTAATTTATGCGACAGTGCGTTTTTTGTTCCCAGAACGCGAAGACCATTGATTACCGGAGCGTGGACGTGCTCCGCCGTTTTGTTTCCGGCCAGGCAAAGATCATAGATCCGCGCCACACGGGGGTCTGCGCCAAGCACCAGCGGCGTCTCGCACGCGCGGTGAAGCGCGCGCGCATCATGGGGCTACTACCCTTCGTGCGCAGATAGCTACGAAATACGAATTTTTTACGAATTTACGAAAACGATTTATAACAGTTTCGTATATTCGTATTATTTCGTATTTCGTAGCCCTTAGGTATTTTCATATTTCGTAGCGCTATGGACCTCATACTTTTCAACTTTATTCATTCGTTTGCGGAGAAGTGGTCACTCGTTGACTGGGGTAGCGTGCTCGTCGCCCAGTACCTCCCCTACGCGATGGGAATCGCCGCTGTCGTGTTTCTCTTTCGTATGGAGCCGTGGAAGGTGCGGGTAGAGGCCTTTTTAGCAACCGCGCTTTCTCTTCTCCTCGCGCGCGGGTTGCTCACGGAGCTCATCCGTTTCCTTTATGACCGCCCGCGGCCGTTTGTGGAACTCGGGTTCACGCCGCTCATCTCGGAGAACAGTGCTTCGTTCCCCTCGGGGCACGCGGCGTTTTTCTTTGCCCTCTCCGCTGTGATTTTCTCCGTGAACCGCACGTGGGGGTGGTGGTTCCTCGGTCTCTCGCTCTTGAACGGCATTGCGCGCGTCTACGCTGGCGTGCATTGGCCGAGCGACATCCTCGCGGGCGCGGCGGTAGGTGTCTTCTCGTTCCTCGCGGTGCAGAAGCTTCTCAAACGGGCGCCGGAGCGCGCTTCTTAACCCCAGCTGTCCGGAGGCCTCACCTCCTCAGGAGGTGAGGCCTCCCCAAATTGAACCAAATAGATTACACAAAAAACGACAGTAGCTTGAGTTTTATTTTTTCTACCTCGCTCGCGTCCAAATTGTCCGAAGCGTTGAGTTTCAGATCGCGGATGGCCCGCGCGGCCTCTTCTTTTGAAATACCCTCGGAGAGATAGCGGCCGAAAACCGCCTTCACATACTCCTGCTCCTCTGGGGAGAGCGCCGAAATCTGCCGGAGGAGCATATCAAGCTTCTCTCTTGAGAGGTGTTTCCCGCCGGAAGGCGAGAGAAAGTCAAAGATACCCATATCAATAAATATCAAGTATTAAGAATCAAATGTCAAATATGTTGTAGGCATACTTTCTTATTCGCGCGAATAAGAAAGTACGAGATTTTGAGAGATTGAGAAGCATAAAATAGGTAAATGCCGAACCACAAGTTTTTTCTTTGGATCGCTAAGCGTTCCTTTTATCCCGCTTAGCGGGAATGGCGGCAAATTCTTTCAAATATTTTTTGACCTTTCCAATAAATAAATCAATTAATAGTATAAAAATTATTAAAAGCAAAATTACCAATAGTTTATGCGTTACCCAAAAGGCATTGATATATATCCAAATATCATAGAAAAATCTGTCAAACCAATTGTAATCAGGCGAGGGGAATCTTATTACTTCTTTATTAGCTTTATCGCCATTAACATCTACTTTGATATAGTGATAAAAATAATGGTCGGGGTCCGTTCCCATTAGTTCAGAACCAGCGCCGCCGGTAATAATATAATTTATTCCATTTTTTGTTTCATCGAAATAAGCATGAATATGGGAAGCAAAAACAGTATCAACTTTATACTTTTCCATTAAATTAATAAATTCTTGAGCATTCTGTTTGTCGGATAGGGAATGATTGGTGTTGGGACGGGGGTCAAAAGCTGGCACATGTAAAAAGACAAATTTATGTTGATAGTTTCTCTGCAATTGTTCCTCCAGCCATTTCATCTGCACCGCATCAATTCTTGTTTCATTAGCATCGTCTAAGACAACGAATAAAGAATTGCCATAATCAAATGAATAATAAAATTTGCCAAAAATATCAAAATAGTTTTCTGCCCCGCCCTCTCGGATATCGTGATTGCCAACCGCGACCAAAAACGGTGTCTGCTCGTTTTTTATCATATTGTAAAAGATCCGGTATTTTGCTTTTTCACCGTCATACACCAAATCCCCAACATCAATGGCAAAAGTATAGTGGTTGTTGTCAATATCTTTCAGAATTTTACTAAATATTTTGAAGCTATTTTTATTATCGCCCATCACGGCAAAGCTGAAGTTGTCTGAAGGCGCGGAAGAATGAATTTTATCAATTTGTTTTTGATTATAATTGCCCGGGCCAACCGGCAAATAATCGTTTAGGCCAATGGTTATTAGCAAAATAGCAATGACAACAACGGCAGCAATATGACGCTTTTTAGAGAAATATTTTTTAAAATTATCTTTTAATGACATATGTTTGTGGGACGCTGAGCGTCCCGATAACAACGCTAAGCGTTGTGCCCGGGGTGGGGGTCGAACCCACACGGCCTTGCGATCACAGGAGTTCTTCAAGCCGTTCGCGTTCCTCGTTGATCAGTTCTTGCCATGTGAACGTGCTTTTCCCGCACAGAAATTCCCGCTTCATTTTTTGGTTGTTGTAGAAGAAATTTATCCACGCCCTGCCTTCGGTCGCGAGATTCACAAAATTTGCTAGCTCTTGGTCGTTCGCCCTGCTGAACAATCTCATCAATTCGCCTCGCTCGATCCCTCCAAGGGTCGAATTTCTTACAATGGTTTCAAGTTTGTATAAGTTCGATTCCATGTTGGTTATTTTTCCGGCGATAGGATTTTGTTGTAGGCCTTGAGGAAAAGCACGCCAAGGTTTTTGTCCGGAGCGACGTAATTTTTGAAATCCTTGTTATTTTTGAAGAGGTTGCCCGCTTTAGCCCAAAGTTCCTGCCATTTTATATTCTTGCCGCTTCGTATCTCATTGTTGAGCATCTTGAGAAGCTGGTCATTCACCAATTTTACCCCAGTTCCTTTTGTCGAGATGATGTGAGCGTTCGGCGCGCGTTCGAGAACCGCTGCCATGTTGTTATACCCGCCGCACGAGCCGAGCGATACTATTTTTGCGATTGGAGGTATTCTCTCGATTGTTTTATGGGCGTGATAGCTGTGCCCGCGATGAACTACCACGATTGTTTCTATATGTTTCTGCGCGAGAATCTCGTCTATCTTTTTTGGACCCTCGTCCTCATAACTTGGACGGTTCGCATATATTTCGACTTTCTTTCCGATTCCTTGGGAAACGATCCGCACGTATTCTTTTTTTGCTTCTATGCGCCATTCCGGACTGCCGGCATATTGTGAAAGAAAATTTTTGAACGACCCATCGCCGTCTTTGTCGTTATAGAAAAAATATTGCTGGATGTTCGTTCCGTCTTTGTTGAAGAGGTCTTTTGAGGGGATTTCAGTTAGGTTCTGAAGTTTATATTTCTCCGACATTTCGTGTATCCATTCCTTGTTTGCTATAGCTTTCTCGCCAAACATGCCGCTCAAAAGTCCGTAGAGCGTTTTTCCCTCTTCGCTGTTTTCATTTTTTGCGCGTTCGTATTCGTCTTTGATTTTATCCTGAAACACTTCCAATATTTTTTTGTCTTTCACTATACCAAAGATTTCAGCGACGGTTGTGGCTTGCATGAGCTTATCTCCCTCTTTCTCTATATTAGAAATAGATCTTTCGAGGACGGTTTTACGCGCGGTTTCGTCCATAGTGTTCAAAAAATCATCCAATCTGTTAAAACTAGCGCAGAGTTTTATCAATGTTCTGAATTTATTGTAGCCGTTTTGCTCAAGCAATTGATCGCCGGAGACGTGTTCACTTTTCATTTTCTCCACAAATCTATTGAACAAACCATTGAACGATGAGGTAAACAACTCCTCATCCCCATAGGTCATGAGAAGGTAGAGTTTCTGTGAAGAATGGTTTTCAACCGATTTGAAACGCACGGGGTCCGTTGCTTCATGCAGGTCATTTATTTGCCTTACTTCTTTCAGCACCATCGTCTTTAGATATTTATCAGCTATTTCACTTCCAAGGTGGTCCGGACGACTTTTAATCTCCATTAGTTTTTCTAGGAATTTTCCATCGTTTTTTGCGATATTGGCCGTTTCCTCAAGGCTCGTATTTTTTCTTACGATTTCATCGGTTAGTGCACACATTTTTTCTTGAATGTCGGGCGCGTATGTTGATTTTTTAATTTTTGACAATGTCTGTATGAACGGATCTTTGCTTTCGTTAAGTATTTTATTCACTTCTCTCTCAATGCCTTTTTCATTATCGATTGTATTGTACGGATCTATAATACCTTCTGGAAATTGCTTGATTGCATGCTCAATCATTTCCCTTGCATCGGTAGCAGACGCAAGATTATCTGCGTGTCTTAAAACTGCCCACGGTTCAGTGAAAGCCACTCTCTCAACTATTTTCTTTCCCCACGGTGTGTTTACAAAATTCTCTGCATGGAAAATTATTGTTGGTGCAGTATTTATTTGCGTTGCCGCTTTTTCTAGAATTTTTTGCGCGTATGGTTGTGTAATAAAACGGTCTGCAAATTCAAAGGCACCCCAAGGGTCGAAATCTGCCGCTTTTTCTATTATTTTTTCTGCGTAGGGCTCATCTATAAAACGGTCGGCGAACTCAAGTACTAAGGAATGATTTGTTTTGATAGCTTGCTCTACAACTCGTTTGAGAATATCTTTTCCATTTGGGATGTTTTTATAGTTTTCCGCATAACGGAGTGCGCCATAACATCTAGAATAGGGAGGGGGTTGGAATCGCTGCGGATCTAGCATCCCTGCACTCTCATTAACAGCTCCCTCAATGATTTTGTATGCCCATGGTTTGTACTCGTAGCTATCCGCGACCTCAAGCGCATCAATTGGTTGAAGTCTTGCTAATTCTGCGTACGCTTGTTCATCCAATGAACGTTTTCCTTCAATCTCCTGTTCGTGGAATCTTGTATATTTGCTGTGCGCAGATTCTGGCCGATCCCTCATCTCCACGATCGAGAGGGTGGTAATGAGGGTAAGCGCTTTAATGACCAAGCCGCTTTTTTCACGGATTCGCCCGAGTATCGTTTTCTCTTCGGTCTCCAACTTCTCAACGCCCTTTTCCGCGGCGTTTTCTTGAATTTCGTTCCCTTCCGGTGAATCGTTTTGTTTTTCGAAATCCATATTTTGTGTGGTGCCCGAGGTGGGAATCCCAGCCTTCGCCTGACTACGGACGGGCAGGGAACCCACACGGTGTGGGCGAGGAGGGAATCGAACCCTCATGGGTTGCCCCACACGATTTTGAGTCGTGCGCGTATACCGTTCCGCCACTCGCCCTCTCCTTTCGCGTTGATATTACCACAAAAATTCGGTACAGTAAATTAAACTATGGCTCGCGTAACCCTTCGACAGGCTCAGGGTTTCCAATCACAGAATCAAGTTTGTTCGGTATTTATGTGGAGAATCCAAATTTTATACAAAACATGGCAAGAGTAATCGCCATCTTCAACCAGAAGGGGGGCGTGGGGAAAACTACGACCTCCATGAACCTCTCCGCGTACCTCGCGATGCGCGGCAAGAAAACGCTCCTCATTGATTTTGATCCGCAGTTCAACGCGACCATCGGCCTCGGGGTCACGCATGCGCCGGACGAGACCGTCTACCACGCGCTCCTCGCGGGGCAGGACGTGGAGCGGGTGGTGAAACCCACCTATCTCACCCACTTCCACTTGGCGCCCTCCTCTGCGGACCTCGCGGGAGCACTTATAGAACTCGTTTATCTCCCGGACCGCGAGCAGTATCTCCAACACTTTGTGGAGAAGGTACGCGACCGCTACGATTTCATTTTTATCGATCTTGGGCCCAACCTAAACCTCCTCACGGTGAACGGTCTTGTGGCGGCCGACGAGGTCATCGCTCCCATCCAGTGCGAGTATTTCAGCTTGGAGGGATTGAGCCAGCTCCTCCAAACCATCACCCTCGTGAGGGAGAATCTGGAGCATCCGCTTAAAGTCACGGGAGCGCTCCTCACTATGTACGACAAACGGGAACGCCACTCCCGTGAGATCGCGCGCGAGGTGCGGCGGCGTTTCCCGCACAAAGTATTTGATGTGGAAATCCCGCGCTCGGTGGCGCTCGCGGAGGCACCCCACTACAAGAAACCAATCATGCTCTATGCGCCGCTCTCGCCCGGCGCCTTGGCCTATGAGGCGCTTGCCGATGAGGTGTTGCGGGAGGCGTACGGTGTTCCCACGGCGGGGAGCGTACCGCCCGCGCCACCCATGCCAGCGGATTATCCACAATATCCCCGACTTGACCCCGTTAGAGACAGCCCGCCCTAAGGGTCCTTTGGACCGCGCTTGCGCGCGGGCGCGGTCTCTAACGGGGTTGACCCCACATACAACTTGATTAGGTGAGGGGTTGACCACTTTTTCTAATCATTTATTATTGTATTCGGCTCGCGTTGATGTGGGTGCTTTTGCAGGGGGCGGCGCATCCGGCCGGTGCGTAGTTCACTGCGGGGCGTTCAATAAAACGCGGACCCGCGTGTATACACGTGCGCTAAGACAGAGGAAAGTTGGCGGCACGCGCGCGGGGCACTACTTCACATTCCGAGTTGCTCTTTATATTTCTTTTATTTTAGAACCTCGGAATGATAAACGAAGGAACGCACCGTGCACGGGCGGCTATACGCCTCTGTTTTAGTTTCCGTTGCTGGACCAAAAATCCCCATGGTGTGGGGATTTTTGCTGTCAGCAACAGGACCCAGCACCAATTTCGCCGTAGCCCCCGGTAAATTGTGTTTTATGAATTGATTGCGGGTCGCGCTCGCGGCGCGCGCGTGCCGTATAGGCACACCCCGTTGTGGGCGAAGCGCGTCGCTGCTACGCACTCCGCGAAATTGGTGCTGTGGTGCAGACGGGATATAATAAACTCATGTCCGGCCTCGGTATTTTTTCACTCATTCCAAAAAAAGGAACCGATAAGAAAGAGCAGCTGCCTCCGGGCGGCGTGACCGCTCCCCCGGAGCGGGCATGGGAAACACGCGTTCCGGCCCACTCCGAGCGGGATCGGCAGGGCGGCGCGCTCCGCAACGGTTCGGCGGTTCTATCCTCAGCGCCGAAGGAGGGCGAACGGAGGCCCGGTTCCGAACGAAAGATATCAGATGGAAACGAAGCTATTTTCCACATTGAAGTCCACCTAATCAAGCCGAATCCGTTCCAGCCGCGGAGGGAGTTCAGCGAGATAAACATTGAGGAACTCGCCAGGTCCATCCGCGATTTCGGAATTCTCCAGCCCCTCGTGGTTTCCAAAGTGGTACGCGAGACGGAGGGAGGAACCGCGGTGGAATACGAACTCATCGCCGGGGAGCGGCGCCTCCTCGCGGCAAGGAAACTCGGCTTGGAGCGTGTGCCAGTGGTGGTGAAGAGGGTGGATGAGAACCGGGCGAAGCTCGAGATGTCCTTGATCGAAAACCTCCAGCGGAGCGACCTCTCCGCGCTCGAAATGGCCCGCGCCTACGCGCGTCTCCAAGATGAGTTCGGGCTCTCCCAGCGTGAGGTGGCGGCGCGGGTGGGGAAGAGCCGCGAGGTGGTGGCGAATGCTCTCCGGCTTCTCGGTCTCCCCCAGGAGATACAGATGGCGCTCGGGGCCGGCAGAATCAACGAATCGCAGGCGCGGGCACTCCTTGCCATCGGGAACGCGCCGGAGCAGGAGCGCGTTTTCCAGGAATTTCTCTCGCGGGGAGGTGCCGTACGCGCGCGACGCGAGAAAACGCCCACGCCGCCGGCGGATCCGGAGGGTGCGTTTTGGGAACGGCGTCTTGAAGAAAAGTTCGGGGCGCCGGTGAAGGTGGTAAAGAAAGGGAACCGCGGGAAAATCGAGATGCGCTTCCACTCCGAAGAAGAGTGGCACGGGCTGGTAGAAAAACTGGTGGGAGAAGGTTTGGCAGAATGACCTCTCGCGCATCATTCACCCTCACCTGCCCGCTTCGCCTTGCGAAGCAAGGCGGGCGGGTTGAGCCCCGCAAAGGTTTTACCTTGATAGAGCTCCTCGTGGTCATCGCCATTCTTGGCACCATCGCCGTGGCCGTGGTTTTAGTCATCAACCCCGCCGAGCTTATCAAGCAGGCGCGGGACTCGACCCGCCTCGAGGACCTTGGAACCATCAATCGTATCCTCGGTCTCTTCCAGGCCGACCAAGTGGATGCCTTCATGGGCACCTCCTCAATCGTATACGTCTCGGTCCCCGATACCTCCGCCACCTGCGTGAACCTCGGCCTCCCGACGCTTCCCAGTGGTTGGAGCTACGCCTGTGCCCCCACGAGCACCCTTCAGAAGGCGGACGGCACGGGCTGGATTCCTGTGAATCTCACCGCCTTCTCCGCTGGTTCCCCCCTCTCCAAGTTCCCCGTGGACCCCGTGAACGCTACCTCCACGGGCGAATACTATGCCTACGTCACTGGCTCATCTTGGGAACTGACGGCTTTTCTCAAGTCCGACAAATACAAAATGGGCGGTGGGAGTGATAAAGCCAGCAAAGACAGTGGCCAACACCCCGAGCTCTATGAACTTGGCTCCACTCTCAAACTCACCCCGGTCACAAGAGACCCTTCTTTGGTCGGGTACTGGAAGCTTGATGAAACGAGCGGTACCCTCTATGACACATCTGGCCACGGGAACAACGGCACGCAATCGGGGGGTGTAACCTACGGCGCGACCGGCAAGGTGGGGAACGCTTTGAGTTTTGATGGGGTGGATGATTATGTTTCTACGATCCTCTCGCCGCCATCAACAGTTCCTGTGTCGGTTCTTCTCTGGATTTACCCCACTGACAATACTGTGTCTCATTGTGTTGTTTCTCGTCCCCCCGCTGGTTGGTTTCCCCTCTATGGGGTTTGTCCATATTTATCAACAAATGAAGTATATAACTATACTAACGGATTATACGGTCTATATCTACAGACGACGGAATCCTACGGCGCTGCTATGCGTGTTACTTCAAACGTTTCACCGCCCAACAACACTTGGAGTCAGGTGGGATTTACCTATGACGGGAGTAGTTTCACCTTGTTTTACAACGGTCAAGCTACTGGGAAAACGCTTTGGTGCAAGACAGGGGGATGCAATGAGAATCAAAACTATTTGAGTATCTCAGGTTCTCAGACACATTCTTTGGGTAAAGCAAATGATGCCTGGAAGTCAAACCTTTTCCAAGGCAGTATCGACGACATCCGTATCTATAATCGTGCCCTCTCCGCGGCTGAAATTAGTGCTATTTACAGTGCCACGCAATAGCAAATTAATGACATCGTAAAGAATGACCTCTTGCGCATCATTCACCCTCATAGAGCTCCTCGTCGTGATAGCGATCCTGGGGGTCTTGGCCACAGTCGTCATCCTCGTCATCAACCCCGCCGAGCTCATCAAGCAGGCGCGGGACTCGACCCGCCTCGAGGACCTTGGAACCATCAATCGTATCCTCGGTCTCTTCCAGGCCGACCAAGTGGATGCCTTCATGGGCACCTCCTCAATCGTATACGCCTCGGTCCCCGATACCTCCGCCACCTGCGTGAACCTCGGCCTCCCGACGCTTCCCAGTGGTTGGAGCTACGCCTGTGCCCCCACGAGCACCCTTCAGAAGGCGGACGGCACGGGCTGGATTCCTGTGAATCTTACCGCCTTCTCCGCTGGTTCCCCCCTCTCCAAGTTCCCCGTGGACCCCGTGAACACCACCTCCACGAGCCAGTACTACACCTATGTAACGGGGGGGAGTTGGGAGCTGACCGCAGTCACCGAATCCTCAAAGTATGCTTCCAAATCCTCATCTGATGGCGGGGTAGACCCCGCCATGCTTGAGGTAGGGTCCGATCCTGGACTCGATCTCTCGCCCTTCGCCCATGGGATGGTGGGGTATTGGATGTTTGATGAGACGGGCACGACCGCCAATGACAGCTCGGGTTATGCAAACACTGGCACCATGTATTCATCTTCAACTATCTCCGACTTACATACTTCTTCTAATTGTAAAGCTGGAAGTTGTGTGAGTCTTGATGGGACAGATGATTATGTGAGAATTCCAACGCTAGGGCCTTATGGTAGCTTCACATACCTTGCATGGATAAAATCAACAAATATTAACAGTCCTTCTACACAACCTATTATTCATGGTCCCTCTGAAGGATGGAATAGTTTTAATATTAACTCCTCGAAATTAAGATATGGTAGTTATGGTGGTGTTGGGTGCGGCGGTGCAAACTCATTCAGCAATACCTCTCTTGCATCTAATACATCTTATTTTGTCGCAATGACCTATAACAGGAACGGACAATGGCAATCCTTTATTAATGGAGCTCTTGACAGTAGTACCAACCATAATTGTTCTCCAGGGTCAGGAGTATACGATATCGGCTCTGCAAGTAGCTACTCAGCACAAAAGTTTTATGGGATCATCGACGACGTCCGCATCTACAACAGGGCACTATCGGCATCAGAAATTAGCGCTATTTACAATGCAACGCAATAAAGCATATCCGCATCTACCAAAGCCCTATCTGGCACCACGAAATAAACCCCCACACCCATGCATAGGTGTGGGGGTAAAATTTTCAATATTGATTTGATGAAACCGCCCTCAGTCACCGGTGAGAGTGCTATGCTGTAGCATAGCGCCTGACTTGACCTTCATCTTCTTTCCATCCCGTTTCTTCTTTCCATCCCGCCTCCTCTTTTTCCATCCTGCCTTCCTGCCCGCTATGCTATAGCATAGCAGCATGCTATACTAGTTTTGTGAATTTATGAACAAAAAAGTCGCCGACAAGACGAACGAGATGAAGAAGGAAAAAAACGGGGTGATGCCGCTCGTCAGCGATTATTCTTCCCGGACAGAGTGGGAAACCGCTTGCTGGCGGAAGCTCCTCCAATCCAAAGAATTACTCCGATTACTCGTTACTTCTCACGAACGTCATAACTTGGTAATGCGGGCCGCGGCTTTAGACCGACTTATTGCCGGTAAAAGCTACAAGCAAATTGGTAGAGAACTATGGCTTTCGCCCCAAACCATCAGCGGTATCAAAAAAGCTCTAAAGGAAAAGAGCTATCAGAGCTATCAGAGCTATCAGAGCTATCTGGAGCGGAGTAAAAAAGAACGAAAAAAGAGAAAATACAGCTTCAATTCCCTCCCTGCCAAAGCAAGGTCTCGCGGCCGGCCTCACCGCACAAAGTACGGGACGATTTATCTGCCCTTCTAAGTACTATGCTATAGCATAGCGGGACAGATGAGTTTATTTATCAAGGAGGGATTTGCGGGCGAAACCGACTAAAACCGCATCCATCCTCCTTCGCTCCAACTTTTCGTCGGAGTTTCGGAAGGACAAGCAGCCGCGCCCTCCTTGCCTTCGCTCAATCCTCGGCAGGTGGGCCTGCCCGTCCGAAGCTGCAGCGGAGGAGGGTCCGCCGCAGAAATTCAGGCAATTTATAACCCCGCTCAATAGAGCCATCCCTGCCTGCCGCCCGCCCGTCGCCTGCCTGCCGGTAGGCAGGGTCGGCAGGACAGGCAGGTACAACGCAGGCCAATAATTAATCAAGGCGTACTTGTGCACCGCTCATCTTTTGGAGGATTGCCCCAAGGGTGAGGAGGATCGGTTCCGACCTCGCCTCTTGACAAGTCAAGGTTCCTCCCTATACTTATCAATTGTGATTAGCAACAAAAGGTCGTTGGTGCTAACAACCGATCCGAAACCACGAATCCATCCGAATGCTCCGAATGAATCCGAATGTTTCGTAGCAATTTGTAGATTCGGATGTGTTCGTAGATTAGGATCGCGAAAGCGAAGCGCATGTTCAAACCACTCTCAAATAAAGTATTCATAGAGGCGGCGGAGGATGAGCAGCAGAAGACCAAGTCTGGTATCGTGCTCCCCGAGACCGCCGAGAAGGAGAAATTTGTGAAAGGTTCCGTGGTCGCGGTGGGGCCGGGTAAGATGAACGACAAAGGTGAGCGCCTACCCATGGCGGTGAAGGTTGGCGACCGCGTCCTTTTCAAGAAACCCTGGTCGGGGGATGAGCTTGAGGCGGACGGGAAGAAGCTCTTGGTGGTGGATGAGGAGGATATACTCGCGATCGTAGAATGATCGCGACAAGCACCAAATCCCAAGCACCAAATCCCAAATAAACTCCAATCGCTGAAATCTTGGTACAATAATTGAGACGGTTTTGAATTTGGAATTTGAGATTTATTTGTAATTTGGAATTTGTGGTTTGGAATTTCAACTAATTATGGCCAAAGAAATTAAATTCAACGAAGAGGCCCGCGTGGCCTTGAAGAAAGGCATTGATAAGCTTGCCGAGGCGGTCCGGATGACCCTGGGTCCGCGCGGCCGCGCGGTGGTCATAGAGAAGGGCTATGGCGCCCCGCAGGTGACCTTTGACGGTGTTACGGTGGCGAAGGAGATAGAGCTTGAAGGGAAGTACGAGAACCTCGGCGCAGAGTTCATCAAGCAGGCTGCCGAGAAAACGAACGACACGGTGGGAGATGGCACCTCGACGGCGGTGGTGTTGGCCCACGCGATGATAGAGGAGGGAGAAAAAGCCATCCGCGAGAAGGGGTTCAACGTCATCCACCTTGCGGAGGAGATCCGGAGGGCGAGCGAGAAGATCGTGAAATACCTCAACGAGCATAAAGAACCGATCAACGACAATAAGAAGGTGGAGGAGGTAGCGACCCTCTCCGCGAAGGATGCGGAGATAGGGAAGCTCATCGCCGAGGTGATGGCGAAGGTCGGCAAGGAGGGCGTGGTCTCGGTGGAGGATTCCAACACCATCGGGAATTCTTACGATATGGTGGAGGGACTCCAATTCGACCGCGGCTACATTTCACCCTACATGATCACCAACCAGGAGCGCATGGAGGCGGTCTTGGAAGACCCCTACATTCTCCTCACGGATAAGAAAATTTCTTCCATCAACGATCTTCTGCCACTCCTGGAGAAGATCGTGACGAGCGGCAAGAAAGAGCTCCTCATCATCGCCGACGAGGTGGAGGGTGAAGCGCTCGCCACGCTCGTGGTGAACAAACTCCGCGGCGTCTTCAGCGTTTTGGCGGTGAAGGCACCCGGTTTCGGCGACCGGAAGAAAGAAATGCTTCAGGATATCGCCATTGTGACCGGTGCGACGTTCGTTTCGGAAGATCTCGGGAAGAAACTTGAGAATGTGAGCGTGGCGGAACTCGGCCACGCGCACCGCGTGGCGGCGACCAAGGACAATACCACCATCGTGGGCGGCAAAGGCGACAAAAAGCAAATCGAGGACCGCATCGCTCAGATCAAGACGCAGGTGAAGAAGACCGACTCCGAGTTTGACAAGGAGAAATTGCAGGAGCGGCTGGGGAAGCTCGCGGGAGGTGTCGCGGTCATCAAGGTGGGTGCGCCTACGGAATCCGCCCAGAAAGAATTGAAGCAGAGGGTTGAGGACGCGGTAGCGGCGACCCGCGCGGCGATGGAGGAAGGTATTGTGCCGGGCGGCGGAATCGCGCTTTTCAACGCCACGAGTGCCCTGGCGGCCGGTTCTGGGGAGGCTCCGTCGGTTGAGGCGGAACTCATCCTCCGGAGGACATTGGAGGCGCCGCTCAAGGCGATTATCGCTAACAGCGGAGAATCACCGGATGGTATGATCCTGGAAATCAGGAAGCAGAATCCGAAGAACCCCTGGGTTGGCTTCAACGCGATGACGAACGCGATCGGAGACCTCAAGGAGGCCGGTATCATTGATCCCCTGAAGGTGGTGAAGACAGCATTCGTAAACGCCGTTTCAGTTGCCGCGAACTACCTTACTATCGGCGCCGCTATCACCGAGATTCCGAAGAGGGAACCGCCCCCGCCGCCCGGCGGAATGGGGGAGTACTGATGAGCAGTTGATAGAAAGTAGATAGTATTTAAGGAAGAACGATTGACTACGAAAACGAAGCCGCTCTTGCTCTAAGGGCGGCTTTTGGTTTAGGGTGGGGGCAGTTCACTTCAGTCAAACAATTTCATATAGGAGGATTTGCCATGACTACGACAAAGGAACGGCTGGAGCTCGAAACGCACGGGACAAAACGGCTGATAAGCGAGGGCGCCGAAAAATGGCTTGGGGTGCCGATTAAATGTCTGGATCAGGGTTTTGTCTATCTCGTCGATTATATGGGAAATGATTATGCGATCGTGCGAGCGGCACGTGTGTCATATGGGCAGGGCACGAAAAACGTGCAGGATGACCGGGGATTGATCCGGTATCTGATGCGCCACAATCACACCACGCCGTTTGAAATGGCCGAGCTGGGGTTCCACGTGCGCGTGCCGATGGACTGCTGGCGGCAGTGGATCAGACATCGTACTGCGAACGTGAACGAATATTCAACCCGTTATTCGATTGCGGTCGATGCAACGCAAAAGACGCCGCCAGACGGATGGCGCAGGCAGTCAAAGGGCAACAAGCAGGGGAGTGAAGGCCTTCTGGAAATAGAACTGGGAAAGGACATTTCGGAAGAAGAGGAGGCGTTTCATGAGCACGCCCGCAGTGTTTACAAAGGACGTATCGTTGCTGGAGTCGCCCGCGAGCAGGCACGGAAAGACCTCCCGCTTTCCACATACACGGAAGCATATTGGAAAATGGATCTCCATAACCTGCTCCATTTCTTGGGGCTTCGTCTCGACGTACACGCACAGGAGGAAATCAGGATATACGCGACGGCAATGGCGTGTATCGTAAAAGATGCTTTCCCTCTCACCTTCGAGGCCTTCGAGGATTACCGGCTTCATGCGCTCACGCTTTCACGGCTTGAAACGGAATTCGTGAAAGGTCACGCGTGGCCTCAGGGGGAAATTACCGTCCGTCCGCTCCTCGAGAGTGCATTCAAGAACAAGCGGGAAATCGAGGAATGTCTCGAGAAGCTCAAGTTGTTCGGGTTCGTGGTGTAGTGTTAATGGAGGTTTGCCCAAAAGCCGTTCCGGATTCATCGGGGCGGCTTTTTAGTTTGTTTTCTGCTACGATATAGGAAAGGTCAAAGCACGCAAAAATACTATGAAAAAAGTTTGGTGGATCATTCTGGCGGTAGTGGTCGTGGTGCTCCTCTACGGGTGGAGCGCATACAACGGGTTTGTCGGGAAGAACGAGGCGGTCGACAATCAGTGGGCGCAGGTGGAGAGCCAGTACCAGCGCCGGCTGGACCTCATCCCGAACCTCGTGGAATCGGTGAAGGGGATGATGAAGCAGGAGCAGGCCATTTTTGATACCTTAGCCGAGGCGCGGACGAAGTATGCGGGGGCGGCGACAGTGGACGCAAAAGCCGCCGCGGCGGGGGCTGTGGAAACCGCACTCGGGCGTTTGCTCGCGGTCGTGGAGAACTACCCGACGCTCAAATCGTCCGAGAACGTGCAGACGCTCATGGCGCAGCTTGAGGGCACCGAGAACCGGGTTTCGGTGGAACGCCAGCGCTTCAACGATACTGTGCGTGTGCTGAACGTAGCGGTGAAAACGTTTCCCTCGAACGTGATTGCCGGCATTTTCGGGTTCGGCGAGCGCACCTACTTTGAGGCGGCGGCAGGCGCCGAGAATGCTCCCGCGGTTCAGTTTTAATGTTTTGAGGTTCGACCTCCCCAAGGAGGTCGAACCTCCCAAAATTGGGATAGAAGAGAATCCCTTATGCTGTGTTTATCTTCTCTAATTCGCGCGAATAAGCGAATAGTTGTCGGCGCGATGGCGGTTGCAATATTGGTGCCGCTCACCGCTTTTACGTACACAAGTCCAGGAAAGCCCGCGGGGTTTGTGAACGATTTTGCTGGAATGCTCGCCCCGAACGAAGTCGAAGTGCTTGAGGCGAAACTCACGGCGTTCGAGAAAAGCACCGGCAATGAAATTTCCATTGTCACTACACCGTCGCTTGGAGGCGATACGATAGAGAATTTTGCGGTGCAACTGTTTCAAGAGTGGGGCATTGGCAAGAAAGACAAAGACAACGGCGCGCTCGTTTTAGTTTCGCGCGATGACCATAAAATACGCATTGAGGTGGGGTATGGTTTGGAACCGGTGTTGACCGACGCGCAGAGTTACTGGCTCATCCAGGACATCATCACGCCGGCGTTCCGCGACGGAAATTACTATGCGGGATTGGATGGCGCGGCTGACAAGATCATCGCGGCGGTGGGAGGCCTGCCTGCGCAGGCAGGAGAAGTCATTCCCTCGGCGGAAGTGTCCGCGGGAGACCAAGGTGGTCGGATAAACATTGATTGGTTCTGGCTCGTCTTTTTCCTGCCCCTCTGGCTCGGGAGCGTTTTGGCGCGCTCCAAATCATGGTGGGCGGGCGGGGTTATCGGGGGCATTGCCGGTGTCGTGATCGGGCTCTTTCAGGGGTTTCTCTACACGGGCGTGATTGCGGTGGGGCTGCTCATTCCGATTGGTTTGTTTTTTGACTACGTCGTTTCCAAAAATTACGGAAAGTTCAAATCGAAGGGCAAAATGCCTCCGTGGTGGATCGGCGGTGCTGGCTTCGGCGGCGGCGGCTCTTCGTCTAGCTCGGGATTCGGCGGCTTCGGCGGCGGCAGTTCGGGTGGGGGCGGTTCCAGCGGGAGTTGGTGATTTCTAGTTTTAGGATTCAGCGTTGTAGTGGTATATCGTTATCACATTAAATCGCGACCGCGATTTAATGTGATAAATGCCGAGCGACTAGATCTTATTTTTAGAGGTGGAAATGGTGTTTTAACTTCTCCGCACCTTCGAAATTGCCGACCTCTAAAATGAGAACATTATTCCGATCAATCTCAAAAACACTGCAGATAAAATCTATTTCATTCTCACACTCATAAGGGGTAATAAACACGCTCTTTTGGAGCGGATAAAATCCCAAATCTTTTACTTTAGCTCGTAATGCATTTCTCGCATTCTTTTGGTAGTCGGGTATATCGAATGTGACAAGTCGCCATTTCCCGTCCCATGACCGCTCTTCCAATTTCATTTGGTCGAGATCGTAGGTGAGTATCTTATTCTTTCCCAGTTTGGTGAGCGTGATTTTTATCTTTCCGTCCGGCAATTGAACATAGTCAATGAGTTCCCTGTCCTGGAGCCTTTTGAGGTCCTGAAGAAACCTTTCTTTCCGTATTTTCTTGTTCTTGAGATATTGTTTTATCAGTTTCCTTACTATAAGTGCGCCGCTTGTCGGTGAAATGGTGCCGATGAGGAGAACGCCGCCGGCCGCGAGAACGGTTTTTAGAACGTGATAGGGTTTGGAATTTTTCCTCATCTTTGCGACCATAGCTTTCATTATATCACATTAACTCTCGGTCGCGATTTAATGTGATACAACAGGATTTGAAGAGGGGTTGAGGAACCGGTGAGGTTTGCGCTACAATGACGTTTGTGCGAACAAGGAGGGGTGCGCGAGTGGTTTAAACGGCAGTCCTGGAAAGACTGTGTACCGCAAGGTACCGCGAGTTCGAATCTCGCCCCCTCCGCTTTGTGCGGGAGAAAGCGAAAAAAGTTGTAGGAGAATCCCTCCCCCTCCGCTACAACAATGCAGTGCCTCTTTGCGTGGCGCCGCGCTGGCGCTATGATAGAGAGGATTTTCTGAATCACGCATGCCCCATAAATTTCTCCATTGGGCGCCGCGCATCCTCTCCATCCTTTTTGTCGCGTTCCTTTCTCTCTTTGCGCTGGATACCTTTGACACATATTCGGGGTGGGCTGCCGTTCTGCCTCTCCTTATGCACCTTATTCCATCCTTCGTTTTGCTTGTGGTAATCATCATTGCCTGGAAATACGATTTGGTTGGCGCCATTCTTTTTCTCGTTTTCGCCGCGCTTTATGTGGGTATGGCAGGATTGGACCGTCCCTGGAGTTGGTACTTGTTAATATCGGGTCCGGCTGCCCTCGTCGGCATTTTCTTCCTTTTGAACTGGTTTTATAAAAGAAAGAACCAACCGTGAATTTGCCGCCAAAGAAAAATAGTATAATCCTTAAAGGTCGATGTACTTCATTAACCTCATTATAAAAATATGGTAAAAGGAAACTTTCTTGGTGCCGCGATTGTTGCAATAATCTACACGATCTATATTTTAATGAACCCCCTTCCAACAAAATGGCAGATGGTGCTAGCGTTGGTGGTTCTTAATGCTTTGACTATCGTGTTGATGGCTTTTGCATTCAAAGAGTAAAAAAGAGTAATAAGAATTTACCGCCAAAGAAAAACTTGACCCATTCGATAAACTCAGGGTCAATGCTGAGCAAAGTTGAAGCATTGAAATCAATAAGTAATTTATAGCAATATGCGAAATATGCGGAAAAATTGGCCCTTGGGATTTTTAGGGTTCCTATTTTTGCTCGGTATCCCGGGAATATTAACTCAAGATTGGCTTGATGTGGTCTGGCTCGTATGGGTTGTTTGGTTTATTTATTTTATTCCGGAGAAAAAATAATTAGCATGGACAACAAAACAATCATTCTCGCGGTTGTTGCGGTTGTGGTTATCGTCGGTGTATATTTTCTCTTTGGGAACAATAATAAAAATATGACACAAGATAACTCACTTCAGGCAAGCGAATTCACATTACTGGACGGATTGAAGATAAACGACCTCGTGGTAGGTGCCGGCGCCGAGGCGAAAGTTGGGCAAACGGTTACCGTGAACTACGTGGGTACCCTCGTGGACGGCACAAAGTTTGACAGCTCCTACGACCGCGGCCAGCCGTTCTCGTTCTCCTTGGGCGCGGGGCAGGTCATTAAGGGATGGGATGAGGGTGTGGCTGGGATGAAGGTGGGCGGCAAGCGGCAACTCACCATTCCGCCGGAACTTGGATACGGGAGCGCGGGTGCCGGAGGTGGCCTAATCCCCCAGAACGCCACTTTAATTTTTGAGGTGGAGCTTTTGGGGGTTCAGTAAGTTTGGTAAAACACGGCAATCCTATGGAACATAAAGATTTTGATTACACAAATAGCCGGGGAGAAAAAGAGCACATTTCTTTTCCGCCTGAGGATATTGATGAGCAAGTGCAAGAACAGCGAAAGAAGGAATTTGAACTTGCAGAAAAATTATTACAGGGCCCAGAACCTGACACGACAGAAGAAGGCAAGGAAAAGAAAGGTGAGGAGTTGGTAGAAAAACCCCCAGAAAAGGAAGTGCCCTTTCCGTGGCAAAAAGCGGCGTAATGGGTGTGGAAATAAAATATCCAACCTATGAAATTGCACAGAAGTGAGATAGTGGCGTTTGTGATGATACTCCTCTCGTTCGTGGTCGGGTGGTATTTCTATCCGATGTTGCCGGAGCGGGTGGCTTCGCACTGGAACGCGCAAGGAGATGTGAATGGCACTATGCCGCGGTTCTGGGGCGCGTTCCTCATGCCGCTCATTGTGCTCATAATTCTCGCGATTTTTATGGTCGTTCCGCGGATAGACCCTAAGCGCGAGAACATAGAGAAATTCAGGAAGTATCTTGACGCGTTCATTATCGTCATTTCTCTCTTCTTCATCTATGTATACGGACTCACGCTTGCATTGAATCTTGGGTACCACTTTTCCCTCATCCCGCATCTCCTGCCGGCGCTCGCCGTTCTCCTCTATTCCGCGGGTCTCCTCATTTCTAAATCTGAACAGAACTGGACCATCGGCATCCGGACGCCGTGGGCGCTCTCGAGCGAGACGGTGTGGCGGAAGACGCACAAATTGGGAGGGATGTTGTTCAAGATCGCGGCGGTCGTCGTACTCGTAGGCACGGCGTTTCCCGGTGCGGAGCTGTGGTTCATACTTTTCCCAATTCTCATGGCCGCGCTCGTGCCTACGGTGTATTCATACTTCTGGTATCGCGACGAAAAGCGGCAGAACTGATTTTCTATGACTCTTACCAAGTTTGGCCATTGTTGCATGCTTATAGAAGAGCAGGGACTTCGGATTTTAACTGACCCTGGGAATTATACGACCGCGCAGAATGAGGTGAAGAATATTGATGTGGTGCTTATCACCCACGAGCATGCGGATCACCTTCACATCGAGTCGCTGAAAGAGGTGCTTGCGAATAATCCACAGGCGAAGGTAATTACAAACCGTGGCGTGGGTGCCATTCTCGATAAGGAGGGAATACCCTACACCGTGGTTGATGATGGAAAACGAACCACCGAGAAGGGCGTGCTTATTGAAGGTTTAGGGAAAGACCACGCGGAAATCTACAAGACGTGGAAGACGGTGGAGAATACTTCCTACTTCATTGGGCCACGATTATTTTACCCCGGCGATGCGTTCTATAATCCCCACCGCGCCGTGGAAATTCTCGCCCTGCCGGTCGCGGGTCCGTGGTGTAAGATCTCGGAATGCGTGGACTACGGGCTACTCGTAAAACCGAAGAAATGTTTTCCGGTCCACGACGGCAACCTTAATGTGTACGGCACCTACCATCGGATCCCGGCGACGGTACTCGCCGAGAACGGCATCGAGTTTTTCGTGCCCGAGCTTGGGAAAGCACTCGAGTTATGAAGAAACGCGTTTTCGTCGTCCACGGGTGGGACGGACACCCTGGGGAAGGGTGGTTCCCATGGCTGAAGCGCGAGCTCGAGGCGCGCGGATTCGAGGTCCATGTGCCGCAATTGCCCGACGCTTCGCTTCCGCGCATTGAAAAATGGGTTCCCGTGCTCGCACAAGCGGTGGGTGTAGCCGATGAGCAGACATATTTTGTGGGGCACAGTATGGGAGTTCAAACCATCGCGCGATACCTCGAATCTCTCCCCGTGGAGGTGAGGGTAGGCGGTGCTGTGTTCGTGGCAGGATTTTTTAAACATCTTTCAGGGTTGGAAGACGACCCCGATGTTCGAGAAACCGATCGTTTGTGGCTTGGTGCTCCTATTGACCTTGCGAAAGTGAGTTCTCATTTTCCCGCAAGCGTCGCGATTTTTTCTGATGACGACCCCTACGTGCCGCTCGATAATCAGGATGATTTCCGCGACAAGCTCGGCTCAAAGATCGTGGTGCTTCACGCCCGCAGCCACTTCAGCGGCTCTACAGGGGCCACCGAGCTTCCCGAGGCCCGCGACGCGGTTCTTGAGATGGCGGGGGAGTGATTTTGACTTCCCGGGCCTTTCGGGGGTATGGTGAGGGCAGATTCACTTTTACTTTTTCTAGGAAAGGAGGATAGGAACTATGGAGCGGAATGATAGTGATTGCCGGTGGTTTATCCAACCGCGCACGTCGGACGTGAATGCGAACGTTGCCGAATTTTTGAGCCGCCACGGCGTTACCCTCGAGGAGGGCTTCGGCACTGCGGAGGGGGCGTGCGACAAGCGAGCCATCCCGCGGAGTGCGTATGAATTCCCGGGAGTGCTTTTGAGCATCATCCTCGATCACGTGTGGGGTGACTCCAACTTCAAGGTGCGCATCTTCCGCCAGCGGCCGAACGAGCCGCTCGAGGAGTGTGCGTTCCTTCTGAAGCGCACGAGGCAAAAGGTTAACCTGGTGAGCTTGGGAGGCAAAGCGTTTGCGGAGCGAGCGGCGGCGATGCAGCGGGAGTGAACGATAAGACAAGAACGAGGGGCACCAAAACGGTGCCCCTTGTGCTTTTTTGTTCGGGAGGGGTACACCCCGTTAGAGACAAGCCGCCCCTTGGCGGCTGTAGCCCCGCCTTTGGCATGGCGGTCTCTAACGGGGTACACTGGGAAGTGCCATGGCCACTTCCACCGACGTTGACCGCATCAAGGAAAAACTGAATATCGTTGATTTCATCCGCGGTTACCTCACCCTCCTGCCGGCGGGGAAGAATTTCAAGGCGCTCTGTCCGTTCCACCCCGAGAAGACCCCCTCGTTCATCGTCTCGCCGGACCGGCAGCGGTTCCACTGCTTCGGGTGCGCCGCGGACGGGGACCTCGTCACGTTCCTCATGCGTTACGAGAATCTGGAGTTCCCGGAGGCGCTCCGCGTCCTCGCCGAGAAGGCCGGCGTTCCGCTCCAGACGCTCTCGCCGCGGGAGCAGCGCGAGTTCGGGGTGCTCTACGACATCCACGAGAAGGCGAAGGAATTTTTTCAACAGACGCTCCGCGAGCACGGGGCGGCGCAGGCGTATCTCAAAAACCGTGGCTTGAAGGGAGAAACCGCGGCGGCGTTCGAGCTGGGATTCGCGCCTGGCGGTGAATCGCTCACCGTGCACCTCATCAACCAGGGGTTTGACGTGGGCGATATCGTGCGCGCGGGGCTCTCGCACAAGAACACCGCGGGGCTCTACCGCGACCGGTTCATTAATCGCATCATCTTTCCCATCATGAATAGTGTGGGGAAGACAGTGGCGTTCACGGGGCGGTTATTGCCGTTGTCCTCCGAAGCTTTAGCGAAGGATGGAGAGGGTGCTGCGGGGGAGGGTACGGACGCGCCAAAGTATTTAAATAGTCCCGAGACGCCAATTTTCAACAAATCAAAGATCCTCTATGGGTTCCACCTGACCAAGAACGACATCGCGAAGGCGCGGAATGCCCTCTTCGTAGAGGGGCAGATGGATCTCTTGATGGCGTGGCAGGCCGGTGTGAAGAACGTGGTCGCGGTCTCGGGCACGGCGCTTACCCCGTTCCATTTGGAGAAGCTCCGGCGGCTCGCCGAAACGATGATCTTGAGCTTTGACAGCGACGAGGCGGGCATACATGCGCTTGAGCGGAGTTTGGACCTTTTGAACAACTTTGATTTTCACGTGAAGGTGGTGGATTTGGGCGGGTTCAAGGACCCGGCCGAGGCGGCGGAGAAGGATCCGGGGTTCCTCGCGGGCGCGGTGGCCTCCGCCACGTCGGCATTCTCGCACCTCTTTGCACATTACTTTCCGCGCGACAATGCGGGAGCCCGCGAGCTCACGGAGACGAAGCGCATCGTCCGGAATATTTTGCAGAGGATAAGGCGCTTGAAGAGCGCCACCGAGCAAACCGCATGGATCAAGGACCTCGCAAAATACTCCGGAATCTCGGAGGTGATGCTTCTCCAGGAACTCTCGTCGCTCCCCGCGCCATCTGCCGGGAGCACGGGCGCACCCGAGGAAGCTGTCGGCGAAAAACCGAAACTCACGGACCGCGCTGACGTTCTCGCGGAGCGCCTCCTCGGGCTCGCCTTTACAAACGGCGATTTTTTGGCTACACTGCGGGAAAAGGGGTCGTGGTTACCGGCACGCTACCAGACGGTGCTCGGCGAACCCGATGGAGAAGCGGGAGCCGCGTTGCAGATGCAGGCGAGTTATCTCTCGGCCCAGCTTTCCCCCGACCGTATTGCAAAGGAGTTCAGCGATCTGATCCGCCAGCTCGAGATCTCGGTGCTCGAGCGGGAACAGCGGGAACTCAAAGGAACCATTCAGAAGGCGGAGGGAGCCGGTGACGAAAAAACGCTTACCCGCGCCGCAGAACGTTTTCATTCACTTGCGAAGAGGATCGACGAATTGAAGCTGTAGTGCCCGCATCCTTCCCGGGTTGCGCCGTGTCCCAACTCCAACCTACATGAAAAAGAAATCACAAAAGAAGGGCCGCTTGCCTCCTGCCAGCGCAGGCGGGGAGCAGGCAGGCCTCCGCGGAAAAGCGAAGCGGCGGTTTCGCATTTCCAAGCGGCGCCCCGCGAAGGGGAAGGCGAAGGGAAAAACGAAGGCCGCGCGGAAAGCCGCGCCGAAACAGAAAGCCATTCCGCCGGAGCTCCTTGAGGAGTACCGGAAGTCCCTCGCGGAACTCGTACACCGGGGGCGCGGGCGCGGTTTTGTGACGGATGCGGAGGTTCTGAACTACTTCCCCAATATTGAGCGCAATCTCGGGTTCCTGGAGGAGGTCTATGCGCGTTTGGAGAAGGATGGGATCAAAGTGCAGGAGCCGAGCCCGCTCGGCGGCAAATCAACCCGGGACGAGGTGACGGCGGAGGAGCTCCGAAACGCCACGCGCGTTGAGGGCGACCTCCCCGACGCCGTGCAGATGTACCTGAAGGAGATCGGGAGGACCGCGCTCCTCACCTCCAAGGAGGAAAAAGAGCTCGCGCGGCGCATTGAGGAGGGAGACGAATCGGCGCGCCAGAAACTTATCCAGGCGAATCTCCGGCTTGTGGTCTCCATAGCCAAGCGCTACGTGAACCGCTCGCCGCACCTCTCAATTTTAGACCTCATCCAGGAGGGGAACATCGGCCTTTCGCGCGCCGTCGACAAATTTGACTACCACAAGGGATTCAAGTTCTCCACCTACGCCACGTGGTGGATCCGCCAGGCGGTGACGCGGGCGTTGGCCGACTACTCCCGCACCATCCGCATCCCGGTCCACATGGTGGAGACCATCACGAAATACATGCAGACGAAGCGGCGCCTCATGCAGGAGCTTGGCCGCGAGCCGCTCCCCGATGAGATTGCCGTGGAGCTTGGCGTGGACGTGGAGAAGGTCCACTACATCCAGAAGATATCGCAGGAGGTGATCTCACTCGAAACTCCCATCGGCGGCGACGACGAGGACTCGGTGCTCTCCGATTTCATCAAGGATGAGCAGAGCTTGAGCCCGGACCAGCTCGCGAGCGCGGCGCTCCTCCGCGACCAGATCAAGGAGATTCTCATAGACCTGAACGAGCGCGAGCGGAAGATCCTCTCCATGCGGTTCGGCCTGGAGGACAACATCCCACACACCCTGGAAGAGGTGGGGAAGATCTTCGGGGTCACCCGAGAGCGCATCCGGCAGATAGAGGCGAAGGCGTTGGATAAAATCCGCGGCCACGCGAAAGTGAAAAAGTTGGAGGGGTACTAACTTTTCTGTTTCATTTTGATGAACCGCGGTTCGCTTGCTCCGGCGGCAAGCGACCGCTACGCTCTCGCCGCGACGTCCGCCTTGGGCGGAACCAAGCCGTCGCGGCTCCGAGAGTTTCCTTAAAATGAAACAGAAAAGCTTTTACGGGGTGAGATTGTGTGGGAAACCCTGTTTTGTGAGGCACCACGTCTGTCCTGTCTCCGAGACATTTTTCTTAAAGGCAAAGTTCCGCCTTTGGAGCTGAATCAAAAGGCGTGCTACAATCAGAAATGTTCACCATGACTTCGCAGGAAATTCGCAAGGCATTCCTGAATTTTTTTACAGAGCGTGGGCACACCGTGGTGCCCTCCGCCTCGCTCGTACCCGACGACCCCTCGGTGCTCTTCACGACCGCGGGGATGCAGCAGTTCAAGCGGTACTACGCCGAACTTGACCCCACAAAGACGGCGCACCCCTCCTTGGGGAAGCCCGTCGGGAAGAACGCCGTCTCGATTCAGAAATGTTTCCGTACCTCCGACATTGACGAGGTTGGGGACTCCTCGCACCTTACGTTTTTCGAGATGCTCGGAAACTTCTCCTTCGGCGGCTACTTCAAGGAGAAAGCCATTCACTATGGCCATGAGTTCATCACGGAGGTGATGAAACTTCCCATCGACAAGGTGAGCGTGTTTGAAGGTGACCGTGAGGTTCCGGCCGACGGCGAATCCGAGAAAATTTGGCGTTCGCTCGGCGTCACGAACATTGAGAAAGCGGGACGCGAAGATAATTTTTGGGGTCCCACGGGCACCGAAGGCCCCTGCGGCCCCACGTCCGAGGTCTATGTGAACACTGCCCTTCGACAAGCTCAGGGCAAACCTCCTTTGGAGGTTTGGAATCTCGTTTTCAACGAGTTTTACTCCGACAAGAGCAAAAAGCTCACAAAGCTCAAAGCTCCGGGTGTTGATACGGGGATGGGGCTCGAGCGCCTCACGATGGTGTCGCAGGGCGTTCACACAATTTTCGAAACAGATCTCTTTACGCCACTTATGCGGCTCCTCCCTGCGGGGATGGAGACAAGGACAAAGCGCATTCTCGCCGACCACGTGCGCGGCATCGCCTTCCTCATCTCGGACGGTTTCCGCCCGTCGAACAAGGACGCTGGCTACGTGCTCCGCCGTCTCATTCGCCGCGTCGTGACCCACATCCACCTCGCGGGCGATCCAGTCGACCCCGCGCATCTTTTCGCGGAGGTGAACGAGCATTACGAAAAATTCTATCCGGAACTGAATGCCGAGGCGGTGCTCGAGGTGTTCGGCGAGGAGCGGGAGCGGTTCACGAAAACGCTCGAGAACGGTCTCCGTGAGCTCAAGAAGATCCCAAAGCTCGACGCGAAGTCGGCATTCACCCTCTACGAGAGCTACGGTCTCCCCTATGAGGTGGTGAAGGAATTGGGCGGTGCGCAGGCGCGGGACCTGCGGCGTGAGGATTTTGACCGCGAGTTCTCGCGCCATCAGGAAATTTCGCGCGCGGGCGCGGAGAAGAAGTTCGGGGGTCACGGACTCGTCTTGAACACAGGCGAGCTCAAAGCGGGGAGCGAGGAAGAACTCCAGCGGGTCACGCGTCTCCACACGGCGACCCACCTCCTCCAGCGCGCGCTCCGCGAGGTGCTGGGCGCGGAAGTGGAGCAGCGCGGGTCCGACATCACGCCCGAGCGCACTCGGTTCGACCTTTCGTTTCCCCGAAAGATTGAGAAGGAAGAGATTTGGCGTGTGGAGGAGATAGTGAATGAAAAGATCAAAGAGGACCTCCCTGTGGGGTTCGTTGAACTCCCCAAGGAGGAAGCGGTGAAGACCGGCGCGCTCTTTTTCTTCCGCGAGAAGTACCCTGATCGCGTGAAGGTATATTACGTGGGATGCTCGCTCGATGGTGCGTGGAGTAAGGAGTTCTGCGGCGGGCCCCACGTTGCGCGCACGGGGGAGATCGGTCACTTCAGGATCATCAAAGAGGAAGCGGTCGGCGCCGGCGTCCGCCGCATCCGCGCGACAGTGATTTAACGGCGAATAGCAAGGAGCAGACAATGAACATTGGAACTAAAGTAAAAGATTGGAAGGGTGGGTACTACACGATAGCGTAGTACCCTGCCATCAGAACAAAAACCGTGACCGAACCACAAACCAAGGTTTGCCAAAATTGTCCCGATTTTGTATGAGCAAAGCGAATGGACAAAATCGAGTCCCGATTTGTCCTGCGCGAAGTGCAGATGACAAATCGAGGATTCTCGATACAATCGGAAGATCCCGCGCAGCGGGATAAAGAATTATGAACAAAGAGATCATCTACTGTGAGCAGTGCTATCAAAGCGAGGTGACTTAAATAAAACGCTATGACATGTCATAGCGCCATACCATGGTTATAGCACCGAGAGAATCTAAGAAAAGTTAGGATATGACACAAGAGACCAGAACCTACCAGAACTGTCCCGCTACGCGGGATCTCGCGAAGCGAGACAAACACTATGTCTGAATCAGAAACAATAGTTTGTCAGAATTGTCATAGTTCCTTCGTCATTGAATCGGAGGATTTTACGTTCTACGAGAAAATAAAAGTCCCGCCGCCGACGTGGTGCCCGGAGTGCGACAGTGCAAAGAGAATGACTTGGAGAAACGAGAGATCTTTGTATTGGCGCGATTGCGGTTTGTGCGGTAAGAAAACACTCTCGATGTATTCAAAAGAAAATCCTTTTACTGTTTATTGTCATAAATGTTGGATATCGGATAAGTGGGACTCATTAGTATTCGGGAGAGATTATGATTTTCAGAAAGATTTTTTCACGCAATTTTCAGAACTCCAAAAAAGCGTACCCCGCGCCTCGGTTCTCCAATATGGGACCAGTGTAAATTGCGAATTTACAAACTACACCAGAAACACAAAAAATGTCCTCCTAGCCTATTCGGTTTCTACCGGTGAAAATATATATTATTCATTCACTGTAGATTGGTCTAAAGACGCGTTGGATTCTTTAATGTTGAAGAATTCCGAATTGATATTTGAAGGATTTAATTCGGATCATTGTTATAATTCTCAATTTCTCGTAGATTGCCGCGATTGCACCGAATCATCGTATTTGTATGATTGTGTGAACTGCCAGAATTGTTTTATGTCGGTGAACCTTAGAAACAAACAGTTCGTTTTTTATGGAAGACAGCTTTCGAAAGAAGAATATAGCAAAGCAATTTTAGAAATTGATATCGGAAGTTTTGAGACGAGGGGAAGATTAAAAGAAGAATTTCATAATGTTATTTTGCAAACAATTCATAAGTATGGAGATGTAGTTAAGGTTGTTAACTGCACCGGCAACTATCTTTCGAATTGCAAAAACGTGAAAAATTCATATAGCGTGTATGATTCCGAGAACGTAAGAAACACCATTCGCGCCTTGAAAGCGAGAGACATCAGGAGTGTTTTTAGCTGCGGAGAAGGGAGCGAACTTATTTATAGCGGGATTGTCGGTGGCAAAACCAGTTCTAATATAAAATTTTTTGCAAGTGCGGATGTGCTACGCGAATCGCAATACACCGATTGGTGTTTAAGTTCATCAAATCTCTTCGGCTGCATCGGCCTTCGCAACAAGCAGTACTGCATCCTTAACAAGCAATACACGAAGGAGGAATATGAAGCCCTTGTACCCCGCATCATCGACCACATGAACACCATGCCCTATGTAGATACCAAGGGCAGGATATACAAATATGGCGAGTTCTTCCCCCCGGAATTGTCTCCCTTCGCCTACAACGAAACCATCGCACAGGAGTATTTCCCCCTGACCAAGGATAAAGCTATTCAACAGGGCTACCGCTGGAGGGACGCGGATACGAGAGATTACAAAATAACCAAGAGACCGGAGGATCTCCCCGACCACATCAAAGATGTAGAGGATGCAATATTGAAAGAAACCATCCAATGCATGCACCACCCTTCGGCAGGCTCAGGGCAGGCCGCCTGCAATCACCAATGCACCACCGCCTTCAAGGTTATCCCAGAAGAACTTGCCTTCTACCGCAGAATGAACCTCCCGCTCCCACGTCTTTGCCCCAACTGCCGGCACTACGAACGCCTAAAGCAGCGGAATCCCCTGAAGCTCTGGCACCGCACCTGCCAGTGTGCGGGAGGAAAAAGCGAGAACGGTGTCTACGAGAACACCATAACCCACCCACACGGCACCGGCCACTGCCTAAACGAATTCGAGACCAGTTACGCTCCAGAGAGAAAGGAAATCGTGTACTGCGAGAGTTGTTATAATACTGAAGTGGTATGAAGTGCTCCGACGCCGCGGAGCGGGTCGGAGCCCCGACTGTAAACGTCGGGGCTACAACGCGGAAGTCGTGTAATCCCACCCGGCCCTAATTCGCGCGAATAGTAGAATAGTTCATGATCGATAAAAAACTCATCGCGGTAATAAAGAAAGGCGGCGTGGGGGTGATGCCGACAGATACCATCTATGGCCTCGTGGGTTCCGCGCTTCTCCCAAAGACCGTGGAGCGCATCTACCGCCTCCGCAAGCGCAATCCAAAGAAGCCGGTTATTGTGCTCATTGCGGACCTTCGCGACCTCGTGCGTTTTGGCATAAAGCTCGAGCCGCGCGTGAAGACCTTTCTTTGGAAGATCTGGCCGGGGCCTTACAGCGTCGTGTTGCCGTGCCCGAGCAAAAAATTTGCCTACCTCCATCGCGGCACGGAAACGCTCGCGGTGCGGTTGCCCAAACCCCAATGGCTTCGAACGCTCCTCAAGGCCACGGGATCCCTCGTGGCGCCGAGTGCGAACCCCCAAGGGAAACTGCCCGCGCGCACCGTTGCGGAGGCCAAGAAATATTTTGGTGAAAGGGTGGATTTCTATGTTCACGGCGCCGCGCACGACACACCTTCCACTCTCCTAGAAGTGAAACGTTAGTGAAAAAAGATTATACTGAAAGCAATGGCCGAAGAGAACGAGCATAACGTAGCGTATTTCGGGCGGGTGGATTTCAGGAGCTCCGAGCGCCTTTTTGGCATCCGGCGGCAGGACCGCCGGCAGCACATGTACGTCATCGGGAAGAGCGGTACCGGGAAGAGCGCGATGCTCCACAACCTCATCGTGCAGGACATCGCGAATGGTGAAGGTCTCTGCGTTGTGGACCCCCACGGCGATCTCGTGGAGAGCATCCTGCCGAAGATCCCGAAAGAGCGCATAAACGATGTCATCTATTTCAACCCCGCGGACTCCGACTTCAACATCGGGTTCAACGTGCTGGAGCTTCCGGACCCAAAGTACAAGCACCTTGTGGCCTCCGGGCTCATGGGGATTTTCACCAAAATTTGGTCCAACGTCTGGTCCGCGCGGATGGAGTACATTCTGAACAACGCCATCCTCGCGCTCTTGGATACGCCCGGCACGACGCTCCTCGGGGTGAGCCGCATCCTCGTGGACAAGGAGTTCCGCCAGAAGATCCTTGCGAACGTGAAGGACCCCGTGGTGCGCTCGTTCTGGTTGAACGAGTTCGAGGAGTGGCGTGACCAGTTCAGGAACGAGGCCATCGCGCCGATCCAGAACAAGGTGGGGCAGTTCCTCTCCACCGCAATGGTGCGGAACATCGTGGGGCAGGCGAAGAGCACCATTGACATCTTCAGCATCATGAACGAGGGGAAGATCTTCCTCGTGAACGTTTCCAAGGGGCGCATCGGCGAGGACAACTCGGCGCTCTTGGGTGCGATGCTCATCACCAAGATCCAGCTCGCGGCCATGGAACGGGTGCGGGTGTCGGAGGAGGAACGGGTGGATTTCTACCTCTACGTGGATGAGTTTCAGAACTTTGCAACCGATTCGTTCGCGGGCATCCTCTCCGAGGCGCGGAAGTACCGCCTGAACCTTATCCTCGCCCACCAGTATGTGGGCCAGCTCGTCACGATGGGGGCGGGCGCGATCTCGACCAAGGTGCGGGACGCGGTCTTCGGGAACGTCGGCACCATGGTGGTGTTCCGCGTGGGGGCCGCCGATGCCGAATATTTGGAGACCGAATTTACACCCGAGTTCCTCCCAGAGGACATTGTGAACCTCCCGAACTACTCGGTGTATCTGAAGCTCATGGTGGATGGGGTCACGAGCCGCCCCTTTTCCGCGCACACCCTCCCACCATTCAAGGTGCAGGCCTCGGAAACCATCAGCGAAGAAATCATCAACAATTCACGCAAGCGGTACGCGCGCCCCCGCTACGCGGTGGAGGAGGAAATAGCCATCTGGAGCGGCATGGCGCCGGGAGCAGGCCCGGGGGAGTTCGTGCCGCGCCCTGGCGTGGGGGGGAAGTATCAGGCAGTCTGCTCTTCCTGCGGTAAGGAGACCACTGTTCCCTTCGAGCCCCAGCAGGGCCGCCCGGTGTACTGCAAAGAATGTTTGGAGAAAATAAAGGCGGGAGAATTGGAGCCGGTGCGGGTGATGCCGGCTTTTGAGAGGCGGGGAACGGAGCAGACGGCGGACATGTCGGCGCTCGCGGGTTTGGGGATCGAGTTCAGCGGGAAGGGTTCGGCAGGGGCACCGCGGGAGGGGGGTGGTCCGTCGCGGCGCGAGGAGCGTGGGGGGTTCCACCCGAGGCCGCAGGACGAGCGCGCACCCTCCCACCGGCCAGCCGGTCCCTCTAGGCCCTCCTTCGAGCCTCGCCCCTCCATTTTGCGTGGTACGAGAACCGAGAGTGCCTTGACTTCGTCGGAAGAGGAAGAGCATGAACTTCGGTTGAGCGAGCTCACGCCGACAGAGAAAAAGGATGCCCACCCGCCGCAGGGCGGCAGGGAACCGGATATCACCGGTCTCCGCGAGGCGCTCCGGGATGCGCTGGGGAAATTGAAGGAGTAATTAAAAAACCGTCCTGAGTTTACCGAAGGGCGGTTTTTTTGTTATGCTTTCTCTACCCGCTCAACATACTCTCCAGTCACGGTATTCACGCGCACCACGTCGCCTTCGTTGATGAAGAGGGGGACGTTCGCTTTCGCGCCGGTCTCGAGCGTGACCGATTTTGTGCCGCCCTGCGCGGTGTCACCGCGGATGGCCGGTGGCGCCTCCGTAACTTTCAGATCCACCTTCACGGGGAGCTCAATGTTGATGATCTTTTCGCCGAATTTGAACGCGGTAACCTCCGCATTTGCTTTGAGATATTGACCGGCGTCGCCCATCGCCTCGTCGGCGAGGGAAAACCGGTTGCCGGGCTTGCCAACCTCATGGAACCAGTATTCACCTCCCGCCTCGCCTTCGCGAGCTTGGCGAGTCGAGGCTGGGTTATTGCGGTAAATGAAATTCACTTTTTGCCTTTCTATCTCAACCTCATAGAAGCTCTCGTTCTGATGAGCTGCGTAGTCCTGCACCTTGCCGGTGAGGAGGTTCTTGATCTTGAGCTGGGTGACCGGCTTCCGCTGCTGCATGCGGATGAAGGCGTACTCCAGGACCTCATAGGGATCCGGGTCCTCGTTCTTAGTGAAGATGGTGCCGGCTTTGAGTTCGTTGTAGGAAAGCATCGCCCGGTAGTAGAAACTCGATAATTATTATCTTTGGTACGACGTTTTTTGATAACTTTGCGTTAGATTGCCTAGTGTGAAAACTGGTTGAATTTCTTTTGCCGCTCCGCGGCCAATCGAGTTTTCACTACCGGGCATCGCGGGGCTATTTTACACGATAGTTTCCATATACGCAAGATTTTTGATACGCTGGGACAATGAGTATTGATCTGAACAAGGTTCGAATGGTGCACTGCGTCGGAATCGGCGGCATCGGAGTCTCCGCCATCGCGCGGATGCTCCACCTGCAGGGTAAACGGGTTACAGGTTCTGATACCGCGCGCTCGCCCGTAACAGCGATGCTCCGAAAGCTCGGTATCAAAATTATCATCGGGCACCGCGCCAGCAATGTGGACGGTGCCGGGCTCGTTGTGTACACGAAAGCGGTGGGAAGCGGCAATCCCGAGCTCCGTGCCGCCCGCCGCCGAGGCATTCCGTGTTTCTCCTACGCCGAGATGCTGGGGCTTATCTCCCGCCACCGCTACACCATCGCGGTCGCCGGCGCGCACGGAAAAACGACCACGACGGCCATGGTCGGGCACATACTTCACAAAGCGAAGTTCAACCCCACCATCATCGTTGGGGGCGTCATGGCGGATACGGGGACTAACTTTGTTGCAGGGCGCGGACGGTACTTCGTCGTGGAAGCATGCGAGTATAAGAAGTCATTTTTGGATATCAACCCGCGCATCATAGTTATCACGAACATCGATAACGACCACCTGGACTACTACAAGAATCTCACAAACATCAAACGTGCCTTCGGCGAGTTTGCGGCGAAATTAGGGAATGGCGGTTTTCTTGTGTGCGACCCCAATGACCCAAATGTGCGCGGGGTGGCGCGCAAGACATCGGCTCGCGTGGTGAACTATCGCCGGATGCCGCTCCGCGTGAAACTCCACGTGTTAGGTGCGCACCACAGGAGGAACGCGCAGGCGGCGCTCGCTGTGGCGCGCGTGCTCGGGGTGCCGATGGAAACCGCGGAGCGTGCCTTGAAAACGTTCCACGGCGTGGGGCGTCGGTTTGAGTACAAGGGTACGTGGCGCGGAGTGAAGTTCTACGATGATTACGCGCACCACCCGACGGAGATTCGTGCGACACTCAAGGCGGCGCGGGAGCACTTCGGGAAAAAGAGGCGGATTTGGTGCGTATTCCAACCGCACCTCTACAGCCGCACGCGCCTCCTCATGAAAGATTTTGCCAGGAGCTTTGGCGATGCGGATCAGGTGCTCCTCGCCGATATCTATGCGGCGCGGGAAAAGGATGACGGAAAAACGAACTCGCGGGTTTTAGCCGAAAAGATAAACATAAACACGCCAGCACTTTATTTGGGCACGTTCCCACGCATCGCGGCGTTCTTAAGAATGCACTCAAAAGGGGGAGATGTTGTGATAACGATGGGAGCAGGGGAGGCGTATAAAGTATGGGAGTTAGTTAGAAAATAAAAGGCGTACCGAAGCACGCCTTATGATGTTACGCACGCAAGCGAAACTTACGGTTTCGGGATTCTGAAGCCAGTATCGTTCCGATACCGTCGGATAACCTCTCTTGAAACCCCGAACGATGATATTAGAACGCCGCCAAAGAAAACTGCGTTATTCACGGTTCCGCCGAGCGGGAATTGTTGGGTGGCAACGACAATCGCTGCCATAATGAAGCCGATAACGATAAGAGCAAGGTTGAGTTTCATGAAATATCTCCATAATATAGTGCAAGGAATGTGTGTTATTTACAGTTACTGTTTCAATTTTAGCATATATTAGAAGTATATGTCAAGTACTAAGAAAAGGGTATTCATTGCGATGTCCCCGAAGCAATCCCTTCGGGATGCTACGGGGCAGGCCGGCGGCGTGAAGCGGCCGAGGGTTTTTGTTGCGATGAGTGGGGGCGTGGATTCCTCCGTCGCGGCATTGCTGTTGAAAAAAGCCGGCTACGATTGCGTGGGCGTTTTTATGAAATGCTGGAGTGGAAACGGCCCCTCGGCATCGCTCGGGGCAAGTTGCGCGGAGCGGGATGCGGAGGATGCGCGGCGGGTCGCGGAACATATCGGCATACCGTTCTACGTCTTTGATTTTGAGGAGGAATACAAAAAGCGGGTGGTGGAATATATGGTGGAGGGCTACCGCGCTGGTATTACGCCCAACCCTGACGTGATGTGCAACCGGGAGATAAAGTTCGGGCTGTTCTTGAAACGGGCGCTCGCGCTCGGGGCGGATTATGTGGCGACGGGGCACTACGTCCGTCTGCGGCGGAATGATGAATTTAGAATTTCTAATTTTGAATCAATTTCTAATTCCAGAATTAACAATTCAAACATTCAATCAAAATTCAAAATTGAGAATTCAAAATTTGGTCTTTTTCAGGCGAAGGACTTGAATAAAGACCAAAGTTATTTTTTATGGACATTGACCCAGAAGCAACTAAAATACTGCCTTTTCCCCATCGGTGATTATCTGAAGTCCGAGGTGCGCGAAATTGCACGGAAGGCGGGGCTCCCCACCGCGGAGAAAAAGGACTCGCAGGGCATCTGTTTCCTGGGCGATGTCCCACTCAAGGACTTTTTGAAGCAGTATTTGCCGGAGCGGGAGGGGCCAGTGGTGCTTGCCCTGAGCGGAGCCGAAGGGACGGTGTATAAGAAAATAGGGGAGCATGAGGGGGCGCATTTCTACACTATCGGTCAGCGCCACGGATTTTTGGTGCAAATGGCAAAGGGCTCCGATGGCAGAGCCATCGCGAGTCCACGACAAAGTCGGGACAAAGGGCAAAGCAAGGGAGAAACTAAGCCGCACTACATAGCGGCGAAGGATGTCGCAACAAATACGCTTATAGTTGCCGAAGGGAGTGATCACCCGTCGCTCTTTCAAAGAGAGGTCTCATTAACCGACATCAATTTCATCAATCCACATTCATTAGAAATTGGAAATTGTCTCGCTACGCGAGATCCCGCGAAGCGGGAGAAATTGGAAATTCCCGTGCTCGCACGGGTGCGGTACCGCCAGCCGCTCTTTGAAGCGACGCTGATTTACTCTGATGGGGAGCGGATAAATGCTGATGGAAATCCGTATAAATCAGTTTCAAAATCCGCATCAATCCGCATAGTTTTCAAAAACCCTCAAAAATTCGTCGCTCCCGGCCAGTCCGCGGTGTTTTATTTACCCGCCCGTAGCGGTGCGAAGGCGGGCTTGCCCGTCCGAAGCTCGGCGAAGGAGGGTCGCGAGGAGCTTGAAATGTTGGGTGGCGGAATGATTTTGTAATGGCTTCAATTTGTACGTATATGCGTACAAATTGAAGCATCGCGGTTTTGTGAGGTGCGGTGGTATAATTGCTGAAAGTCGTTAGTTATTGGTCGTAAGTTATTTGTTAGACGCTGATAAACGCTGATTTGCAGAACGCTGATTTACGCCGATGTTATCAGTCATAAGTTATCAGTCATAAGTTATAAGTTACTCCCATGCGCTCCTACGATGTTTTCTTCTTTGGGGCGCTCTTCTTTCTCCTTGGAGTGCTCCTCGCGAGCATGGGTGTGAAGGCCGGGACACTGTGGATATTCCTCGCCCTGGAGGTGGGTTGCCTCGCGGCGTGGGCGTTTTTTGAGCGCATCCCAAGCCGCTTCCGGTGGCGCATTGCGCGGAAAGGATGGCTCGCGCTAATCGCCCTTTTATTTTTGCTCCCCGTGGGGGCGCTCTACTACACATGGGATGATAGGGACTTCCGCGCGGCGCGGTTTCCGAGCGGGGAGGTAGGGTTTTCCGGCGTCGTGGTCGGCGACCCCAAGGGGAGCGGCACGACGCAGGAGGCAGTGGTGGAACTCTCCACTCCCCACGCCGGAAAGGTTCTCGTGAAGCTCCGCTCCTTCCCGCGCGTGGCCTACGGCGACACGCTCGCGCTCACGGGCACCGTTGAACCCCCATCGCCCGCTTCTTACGCGCGCTACCTCGCCAAGGAGCGCGTGGGCTGCATCGTGGCGTTCCCTGTATTTTCCGTCGTGGCGAGCGGAAACGGCTCTCCTGTGCGGGCGTTTCTCTACGAGGTGAAGCATCGCGTCATCGGCGCGTTCCAGAGGGCGCTCCCCGTGGAAGAGGCCGCGTTCCTCGGAGGCCTCACTGTGGGTGAGCGGAGCGAGTTCAGCAGGGAGTTCAGGGATGCGATGCAGAGGAGCGGTACCACGCACCTCGTCGCGCTCTCGGGGTACAACATTTCCATCGTGGCGTGGGTGGCGATGGGGTTCTTCATCACGTTCCTCCGGAGGCGGTGGGCGTTCGCGGCGACCGTTCTCGTCATCCTCGGGTTCGTGCTCATGACGGGCGGCGAGGCCTCGGTGGTGCGGGCGGCGATCATGGGGGTGCTCCTGCTCATCGCCCGCGAGGTGGGGCGTGTCTACAGCATCCGTAACGCGGTTCTCTTCGCGGCGCTCGCGATGGTGCTCGTGAACCCCAAGGTGCTCGCGTTCGACGTGGGGTTCCAGCTCTCATTCCTCGCTTTCCTCGGCATCGCGTACCTGCGGCCCGCCATCGTTTCACTGCTGAGGTTCCCCGAGGAGCCGGGGTTCCTCTCGTGGCGCGACAACCTCACGGCTACCGCCTCGGCCCAGCTCGCCGTGGTGCCGCTTCTCATCTCCTCCTTTGGCGGGTTCTCGGTGTTTTCCCTCGTCGCGAACGTCATTGTCCTGGAGCTCGTCCCGGTCACCATGGGGCTTGGGTTCCTCATGGCGTTCCTCACGGCGGCGGGGGAGTACGCCGCACTCGCCTTCGGGTGGCTCACCTGGGTGCTTTTGCGGTTCGAGGTTGCGGTGATAAAGTTCTTCGGGGTGCTCTACATTCCGCTCGCGCCGGAACTGAACTGGTTCCTCATCACTTTCTACTACGCGGCCCTTGTGGGTTTCATCATCTATGTTCGAAGGCATACGCTCGCTCGTCGCACGGCATAAAAACAAAGCGCTCATCCTCCTCGCGGCGCTCGCGGTTCTGGACGCGCTCATTTTCGCGCAGATCGGCGCATCACGCTCTGGCTATAAGCCATTTGCTATTAGCTTTCTCAACGTGGGGCAGGGGGACGCATCGCTCCTCATCTTTCCCACCGGAGTGAAGATGCTCATTGACGGCGGTCCGCCGAACGGCAGGGTGCTCGCCGAGCTCGAGGAGATCCTCCCGCACACCGACCGCTACCTTGACCTTGTGATGATGAGCCACCCGCAGGTGGACCACTTCGGGGGTTTGATCGAGGTGGTGCGGCGTTACTCGGTGGGTGCATTCCTCATGTCGGTCCGGAATGGGGAAGGTGAGGCCCTCACTGAACTGCAGAAGGTGATCGCGGAGCGCGGCATTCGCACCGTCACTCTCGGGAGGGGCGATGCGGTGAGAAACGGCGCCACCGTCGCCTCCGTGCTCTCTCCCACCCCGGCGCTCCTCATGAGCAAAGAGGCGAACGATGCGAGTATGGTGGTGGAAGTTTTGAGTGCGGGGGTGACGTCGCTTTTCACCGGGGATATGGGGAGCAAAGCGGAAGCGGCACTCCTGCCGCTTCTCCCAGGGCGCATTGATATCCTCAAGGTGCCGCACCACGGTTCCAAGTTCGCTTCTGGTGCGGCGTTCCTGAAGGCGGTCCACCCCGTGCTCGCGGTGATTGAAGTGGGGAAGAACAGCTACGGCCACCCTACGCCAGAGGTGCTCGCGCGTCTCGCCGAGGTGGGTGCAAAGATATTCCGCACCGATGAGGGTGGGGTGACGGTCACGGCCGACGGTGAATCGCTGCGGATTTTCCGGTAGTGTTCCATGTTCCATTAACGACTTACGATGTCGTTAATTTGATTTGACAATAATGTAGTTGGAGTGCTATAATCCAAACCAGCTTGTTTAACAGTGGCGCGTCTAGGGCCTGCCAGGGTGGCGGGTGAAGGGTGGCCACAAAAATGCGGAGGATACAATGAGCAAGAAGCAAACGACCCCACTTGAACAGTACGCCGGGCACCTGCAATCGGTGATGAGTTACCTTTCCAAAGGATTCACCGAGCGTGGCATCAATACCGTTGAGTTGCTCGCGAAAGCCGCGCAACCGGAGAGCGAGCCAGCACTGGATGAAATTATTGAGGTGTGCGCGGGATTAATGGTCGGGGCGAGAGAACTCGCTTTGAAACACCCCGCCCTCATAGAACCCCGCATCATCATCGCCACCCCCGCCTTCTCCAAGGCCCAATTCTTCGGCTCCCAGATGGGCGTGGGTATCTCCATGGGAACCAATTTTGAAAATTGGGTTTTGAGTGAGGTATCCGATGAGGTGCCCGCGTCGCAAGGCCTCGTGCTCGCATCCCTGGATCTCTCGCAACAAATGAGAGACACGGAGATCAGGGGTGAGATTGGCGCGGATAATCCCCTCACCCCCGACCAGTGGGCACAAGCGCTCTACTTCAACCTCACCCGCCAACCCAATGGAGAGAAGGGATATTTCAAAACCAACGATTTCTTCAGCAACCTCTCTTACCTGAAGTTGAGGGGCGGAGAAATTGTTGCGGCGGGCGCGTACTGGGACCCCGACGATCGCGTGTGGGGCCTGGGCGCCGATCGCCTTGATGCTGATCCGTGGGGTGTCGGCGATCGCGTTTTCCCCGCAGCTCCGACGGTTTAGTCGGAGCGGGCTGGCCCTTCGTTCTTGAATCCTTAGTCCCTTGGATTCTTGAACTTAATCTTCAGCCCTTTTCGCACTACGCGAAAAGGGCTGTATATTTTTGTATAATGAAAGCGGAGTTCCCGAATCTGCCGCGGCCAATACTGTTTGCTGGCGAAGCAGGGTTTCGGCGGGGGATTCCAAGTTTATAACGAAGGGCCAGCTGGTGCCGGGCGCTAGCGAGCTCACGGCTCGGAATAAAATTCAGCATTGAGAATTCGCCAAAGACGCCAGTCGCGATTCAAAATGCGGTGACACGGGAGGCGCGCGGCAATGGTTAACGGCGGTTGCGGCGAACGCGTACTGGAACCCCGACGATCGCGTGTGGAACCTGAACGCCAATCGCCTTGATGATGATCCGTGGAATGTCGGCAATCGCGTTTTCCCCGCAGGTTGCCCTTCTCTTGCTCTCCGGTTCAATACCGGAGAGTTTTATTCTTGACGCATCTGGTATTTCGCGGGATTTTCGGCTATACTTTTTCCACATGAGAATTCTTTCCTCGGAGATTACAGCGCATGAGGGCAAGGAGGTGGAGCTCGCCGGGTGGGTGGATACCCGCCGTGATCACGGCAAGCTCATTTTTATTGACCTGCGCGACCGGGGCGGAATTGCCCAAGTGGTGTTCCCGGCGGCCGACAAAACGCTCCTTGAAAAGGCGGAGCGGCTGCGCCCCGAGTGGGTTGTGCGGGTGAGGGGGATGGTGCAGAAACGTCCCAAGGGGATGGAGAATGAGAAACTCCAGAACGGCTCCCACGAGGTGGCGGCGAGCGTGCTCGAAATATTCACCGAAGCGAAGACCCCGCCGTTCGACATCGCGGGTAGCGGACTCGAGGTGAACGAGGAAGTGCGAATGAAGTACCGCTACCTCGACCTCCGCCGGCCCCGGCTCCAGAAAAACATCCGCATTCGGTCGAAGATACTCGGTTTCATCAGGGAGTTCCTCGGCGCGCGTGACTTTGTGGAGGTGGAAACGCCCATCCTCGGCAAATCCACTCCCGAGGGCGCGCGGGATTACCTTGTGCCTTCGCGGCTCCAGCCGGGAGCTTTCTACGCATTGCCGCAGTCGCCCCAGCAGTACAAGCAGCTCCTCATGGTGGCGGGGATGGAACGGTATTTCCAGGTGGCCCGCTGCTTTCGCGACGAGGATACCCGCGGCGACCGCCAGCCGGAGTTCACCCAACTTGACCTTGAGATGAGCTTCACGAGCGAGGAAGAGGTGCTCGCCATCACGGAGGAATTCTATGTGGCGCTCGTGAAACGGTTTTACCCCGGGAAGAAGATCGCGCAGGTGCCCTTTCCCCGCCTCACCCATAAGGAAGTGATGGAGAGGTACGGTTCCGACAAGCCGGACCTCCGGACGGACAAGGACAACGGTAATGAGCTTGCCTTCGCGTTCGTGACCGATTTCCCCATGTTCGAGTGGAAGGGTGGGGAGAAACGCTGGGATGCGGTGCACCATCCCTTCACCATGCCGCGTGTGATGGATGTGAACGATTTCAACATCAAGTTCAAGGAAGGTCCCAGCAAGATGCTCGCGCGGCAGTACGACGCGGTGCTGAACGGTTTTGAGATCGGGGGCGGCTCCATCCGCATCCACGAGCCCAAGCTCCTCGCGGCGGTCTTTGAGGCTATGGGCAACGAACCGGAAGAGGTGCGGGAGAAATTTGGGCACATGCTCGAGGCCTTTGATTACGGCGTGCCGCCGCACGGCGGCATCGCGCTGGGGTTGGATCGCCTCTTTGCGATTTTGGAGGGTGAGCCGAACATCCGCGAGGTCATCGCGTTCCCGAAGACCGGCGACGGGCGCGATCTCCTGATGGGAGCGCCCTCGCCTGTGGACGCGAAACAGTTGAAGGAACTGCACATCGCGGTCGAGGAGGAAAAGAAGAACGGGAAGAAATAATTGTGTACAGATTCAAAGAAGAAAAAACACTGGTGCTCATCAAACCCGATGGCGTGAAGCGGGGACTCGTGGGAGAGATCATCCGCCGCGTGGAACAGCGCGGTCTGAAGATTGTCGCTTTGAAGATGTTCCAGGCCGCACCCGATGAGCTTGAAAAGCACTATCCGAAAACCAAAGAATATTTTGCGAGTTTGGGAGGCAAAACGCTTGCCACCTACGCGAAGTACGGGATGGATCCCGTGAAGGAGATGGGAACGTCGGACCCGGAAAAGATCGGGGAACAGGTGCACCAGTGGGTTGTGGACTTTATGACCTCGGGGCCGCTTGTCAAGATGGTGGTGCAGGGTCTCCATGCGGTGGAAATGGTGCGGAAACTGGTAGGGCCTACCATGCCGGCCCAGGCGGAGATGGGGACCGTGAGGGGCGACTTTTCGGTTGATTCCGCGGCGCTTGCGAATACGCAAAAACGGGCCGTCCACAACCTCGTGCACGCCTCCGGGTCCGTTGAAGAGGCGGAAAAAGAGATAGCGCTGTGGCTCACCCCGTTAGAAATCCACGAATACAAGCGGGCGGAGGAGGACATCATGTTTTAGCACCTTCGCAGGAGTATCAATATTATGACGCGTGAGAACGCACCGCGCTTCGGAGTCGCAGGGAATCCGCCGAACTTTTGGAAGTCAAAATATAAATCTGACCGGCTAAATGCGGTAGAGTGGCTTCAAGGGATTGGTCTCAATGCCCTGGAATTACAGGCAACCTATGGCATCAAGATGCCGAGAGAGCGGGCGCTTCAATTCAGAGAGAAAGCGGAGAAGTGTGGGATATCTCTATCGTTGCATGCACCATATTTTGTTAATTTAGCGAGCAAAGATGCAGGTGTGGTTAATCGTTCCATCCATCGGGTTCTTGATGCATTTCAGCTTGCAAGATGGTTGGGGACAGACCGAATCGTTTTTCACCCCGGTGGATTCGCCGGTGACCGAAATAGAGCTGTAGAGCAATTAATTTCGGGTGTCAAAATAATACAGAATCAGTTACCCGACGATGGCATCTTTTTAAGGGCTGAAGTGGGGGGTAAGATTAATCAGTTGGGCTCGCTGGACGAGATTATCACCATCTGCAAGGAAACGAGCATCGTAAAACCATGCATTGATTTCGCCCATCTTCATGCGCGTGAACATGGCTCTTTGATAAGTACGGAGGATTTTCGAAGAGTCTTCAGAAGGATTGAGGGTGATCTGGGTTCTGAGGTCTTAGAATTTTTACACTGCCACGTCTATCCTGTTGACTTCAATAATTCGGGTGAGAAGTCCCACAAAAAATTCACCGATCGGAGACACACCGAACCACAACTTACTTTCTTCAGTAAATCTAACCCCCCAATTCAGGACAGGTACTATCCGCGCTTCGAACCATTTCTTGATGCCGTCATTGAATTTAACATGCAACCCACGATTATCTGCGAGGCAAAGGATTCTCAAGATGAGGGTGCCTTATTGATGAAAGCTTACTATACTAAAAAGACCAGTCAGATGGCACAATCTCTTTCATAGGTGTAATAACCATGACCGACCCTCGTCTCCATATCGTTGCCGTTACCGGCATCATTGAACGGGACGGGCACTATCTTATCTTGAAGCGCGCTGAGCGGGAGGTGGCCTATCCGGGGTACTGGACCGTGCCGGGTGGAAAGTTGGTCCGCCACGAATACGAACACCTGCCGCGCACGCCGGGAACCGACGATTGGTATGACATTGTTGCCTATGTGTTGAAGAAAGAGGTACGGGAAGAGGCGGGGATTGAGGTGAAAGATATTCGCTATTTGACCGATATGACCTTCATCCGTCCGGACGGCATCCCCGTGCTGGTGCTTTCCTACTGGTGCCGCTATGAGAGCGGGGAGGTGAAAGTAGGCAAAGATATGGTCGATTTTGCCTGGATTACCCCCGAAGAGGGGAAACGGTACCAGATTATTCCTGGCATTTTGGACGAGATCGTGGCAGTGGACCGCATTCTGAAGGGGGAGCCGCGGCCGTAACATTTTGCGGTTTCTGTCAAAGGTTTATCCACACCGCGTGGTTTTCACGGGTGGTATAGTGAGAGTGGAAATCCCGCAACGAGGTTCCGGATCAAATTAATTTGTGATGGGATTCCGAATCGTTCCGTCCCGTGGGATGGAATTGAGGAAACCCACCTGATATAGAGCCGGGAACCCTTGAGCGGGGTTTCTGTTTTTGTTTTTAAACGAGTAAAACGGTGGCCCCGCCGTTGGCGGGGCACTAGAACAAAACTTGTGTCGGGCCGCCGGAAGTCGAATCCGGACTAAATCCACCCCATGGACTCGTGCTACCATTACACTACGGCCCGGAGAACGAAGATATCATACCCCCCGCACGGTATAATTACAAATATGCATCCAAGTGGAGTTCGAAAGAAAGCACAAGCGTTGAGAAAGAGAGGATTCACTCATCGCGAGATTGTGAAGGAGCTCGGCGTCAGTTTAGGTTCCGCCTATTTATGGACGCATGGCATCAAGTTATCCAAAAGCCAGAAGCGAGACATCCAAAAGCGCCGTCACAAGCATGTCTTCACCGAACAGGAGAAAGAGGCCATGCGAGAGCGTCTGAAGCCTCACTGGTATAAAAATACTTATAAAGATACCGACCTCATTGGAAAAATCCAAAACTTCTACTCAAAGAATGGTCGTATTCCATTAAAAAGAGAATTCAATTCACTGAGAGTTTTCCGGGTTCATTTCGGTAGCTGGAATAACGCGATTCGTCTTGCGGGGTTTGAGCCGAACCCCGTTCTCTTTTCAAAGAAATTTACTGCAAACGACGGTCACCCATGCGATTCTTTTACTGAAAAAGTCATTGACGATTGGTTATATAAGCGAAGTATTCGCCACAAGCGACACGTCCCTTACTTTGGTACGAAAATGACAGCAGATTTTTCCTTAGGTCCGTCCGTCATGCTGGAATTTTTTGGGTTGGCCGGAGTTCAAAAACAGTACGACAAGCTTCTTGAGAGAAAACGGCAGATATGCCGCGAACGGGGTATACACCTCATCGAGGTGTACCCGCGTGATTTGTTTCCGCGAAATCAGCTATCCAGACTGTTGAAAGCGTGAAACTAAAGCGCCCCACAGTGGGGCGCTTTCACTTTGTTTTGGAAAGCGTCCGTAGGCACCGCGTGCAGACCATTGAGCGTTTGCTCGCTGCGCCGGAGCGTGAGCGAGGCGAGCCAGGAACCAAAAGCCGCGTCCACTGGAGATTAGCTTTTTTCTTTTCCCAGTTGGTAGGGTTGTAGTGGCCGCGGAGCAGTTTCCGTGTCCCGCCCATCGTGAATGATTTTTTGCACCGTTCGCAGGCACGCATAGGATAGGGGTTAGGGTAAGGGGTTTATGGTGAAACGTCAATGCTTCACCCAATCACCGTTTCCTTGTAGGTTTTCTTCGCGAAGTTGAATTCGTAGAACGTAGGATTGTCGCTCGAGCCGGTCTGGAGAATGAGGGTGTCGCGCGTGGGGTCGGTCGAGAAAGTCACGGTTCCCTCCGCGGCGCTCTGCGGGGGCATGGATCCGAATGAGCCGGTCCCGGGGGTCGGCGGCTGGTTTTCGCCTTCCAGGTCTATGAGCTGGAGCGAGCTCGCGGGGTTGAAAGCGCTGTAGCCGGTTGCCTGGTTAGTGTAGACGCGGAGGTGCACGGTGGCGGTACCGTCGGGCGCTCGGGAGACGCTCTCCACCGCTACCGTGAGATTGGTCCGTGGCTGGAGCGCAGGGCCCGATTGGGTTTGGAAAATGATGGTAGTGGGAATGGTGATGACGGCTGGCGCTGGCGGTGGTCCGCCGGCTGGGGGAGTGGAAGTGCTCGTGGGCGATGAGGTGGGTGGTGCGGCGGGCAACGGTGTTTCCGCCACGGGGCGAGCGGCGGTAAACTGCAGTTCGCTCACCGCGTTCTTGAGGTCCGAGAGTTCAAGGAAAACAAGTACGAACCCACCAACCATGAGAAACGCAAGGACGATGACGGTAACGTAGAGGGGTGTTTGGTTTTGATGCATAGTTCCATTATTATAGCATTTCAGGCGGCGCTCCAGTATCATTAAGCAGATGGAAATTACGTTTACCATCATCGTTCTCATCTTCTCCGTGGTGGTCCATGAGGTCTCCCATGGGTTCGTGGCGGAGCACCTTGGGGACCCCACCGCGCGGCTCGCGGGGCGGCTCACCCTGAATCCCTTAAAACACCTTGACCCCTTCGGTTCCATTATTCTCCCGCTCCTCCTCTCACTCCTCCCCGGCGGGGTGATCTTCGGCTGGGCGAAGCCGGTGCCCTATAACCCCTTAAACCTCAAGCGCCCGGAGCGCGACGGAGCATTGATTGCGGCCGCGGGGCCAACCGCCAATCTTTTTATTGCACTTGTCTTCGGTCTCGCGTTCCGCGCCATGGCGGTGTTGCCGGCTCTCGGCGGAGCGTTGGAACTTTTATTCGCGAAAATTGTGATCGTGAATGTGATGCTCGCGGTCTTCAACCTGGTACCCATTCCGCCCTTGGACGGTTCCAAGGTTCTCTTCTGGTTCCTCCCGCCCGGGGCCGTGAAATTCCGTGAATGGTTTGAACGCGCAGGCTGGCTCCTGCTCCTCCTCTTCATTTTCTTTGCCATTGACCTCATCGTACCCGTCATCCGCGGCCTCGCGGGATTTTTGCTTGGTGTCTGAATCAATGTTACGAGGTTAAACCTCCTTAGGGAGGTTTAACCTCAAAAGATTGAGTTTTCATTGACTTTCCGCCGCCCTTTGGTATACTGCCCTACGCGTGGAGGCACGCATTTTTTATGCCGACGGTCAACCAACTTATAAAGCGGGGGAGAAAACGCACCGGGGCGAAAGATAAAACCCCCGGGCTTACCCGCTATTTCAACTATCTCAAGAACCGGCCGGTGGATTCCCCATCGCCATTCAAGCGGGGGGTGTGTTTGAAGGTTTTCACCACGACGCCCAAGAAACCGAACTCAGCGTTGCGGAAAGTGGCGCGCGTGCGTCTCACGAACGGCATGGAGGTGACCGCCTACATTCCGGGCGAGGGGCACAGTTTGCAGGAGCACTCGGTGGTCTTGATCCGCGGCGGCCGCGTGAAGGATTTGCCTGGCGTGCGCTACCATATTGTGCGCGGAGTGCTCGACACCACCGGCGTGGAGGCGCGGAAACAACAGAGAAGCAAGTATGGTGCGAAGCGTCAGAAATGAAGTGTTTTGTCTCCGACGTTGCGGAGGAGTTACAAAACCTTCACCCCGTTAGATAGCGGTAACAATATGAAACTTCAATACCAAGACAAAGAATCACGAACCATAACCGTCGAACCGCCCCGCGTGGATTTATCCGCATCTAACGGGGTGCTCACTGTTGTGGCTCAATTTGCTTCGCCGCAATCAATGAGAGCTCGCAAATTGAGACAACACTGGCATGCGTAGAAAAGGTTTTAAACGGCGTACCCATACTGCGGATCCCGCGTTCAATCGGGTGGATGCTGGGCGTTTTATCAATTATCTCATGGGAAAAGGGGAGAAGTCGGATGCCGAGAAAGTGTTCTACGGGGCCTTGGAGAGAATAAAGGCGACTACCAAGGAGGAACCCCTCACGGTGTTTGGAAAAGCGATAGAGAACGCGACGCCGCTTTTGGAGGTGGTTTCCAAGCGCGTCGGCGGCGCGAACTACCAGATCCCACGCGAGGTGCGGCCCGAGCGGAAGTTCTTCCTTGCAACCCACTGGATTATCAAGGCGGCCCGCGGCAAGAAAGGGAAACCGATGGCGGAGTGTCTCGCCGAGGAGCTCATCGCCGCGGCGAAGAACGAGGGTGCGGCGATCAAAAAGAAGCAGGATACGCACCGGATGGCCGAAGCCAACAGAGCATTCGCTTCGCTCCTGAGATGAAATTCCAAACTCCAAGCACCAAATAACAAATAATTACCAAATTCTAAATACCAATTTCCAAACAGTTCTGCGTTTCGGTCATTGAGGTTTTGAATTTGTTTGTAATTTGGGATTTGTGATTTGGAATTTTTACTTGTATGCCCCGTCAATACCCAATGGAGAGGGTGCGAGATATCGGCATCATTGCTCATATAGATGCAGGCAAGACCACCGTGACCGAGCGCGTACTTTTCTATACCGGCCTTACCCACAAGATCGGGGAGGTGCATGAGGGCGATACGGTGATGGACTGGATGGAGCAGGAGCGCGAACGCGGCATCACCATTACCTCGGCCGCAACCACCTGTTTCTGGACTCCGACGTACGCGAAGGGCGGCCCTTCGACAAGCTCAGGGCAAGCAAGGGGCAACGAGCACGAATACCGCATTAACCTCATTGATACGCCTGGCCACATTGATTTCACCGTGGAGGTGAAACGTTCGCTCCGAGTGCTCGACGGCGCCGTGGTGGTGTTCGACGGCGTGGCGGGAGTGGAGCCGCAGTCCGAAACGAACTGGCGCTACGCGGACGAGTACGGCGTGCCCCGCATTTGCTTTGTGAACAAACTGGACCGCATGGGAGCGAGTTTTGAGAAGAGCTTGGAGTCCATCAGGGATCGGCTCACCCCGCACGCGGTGGCGCTCCAGTGGCCCATCGGCATCGAGGAGAGCTTCAAGGGTGTCATAGACCTACTTACCCTCAAAGCGTACGCCTTTGAGGGCGAGCACGGGGAGCGCATCGTGGAAATCCCCATCCCGGGCGATTTGAAAGATGTCGTCGCGAAAGAGCGGCATGAGCTCGTGGAAAAGATCGCCGAGACCGATGACCGCCTTCTCCACGGTTACCTCGGAGGGAAAGAGCCCACCGTTGAGGAATTGAAGGGCGCGCTCCGCAAGGCGGCGCTCGCGGTGAAGCTCGTGCCGGTCTTCTGCGGCTCGGCTCTGAAAAATAAAGGAGTGCAGTTCGTGCTGGACGCGGTAGTGGACTACCTCCCTTCGCCGTCGGACCTCCCGCCGGTCAAGGGTATCAATTCCCAGACCCACGCCGAGGAGGAGAGAAAGCCTTCCGATGAGGAACCACTTGCCGGCCTCGCGTTCAAAATCGCTGCGGACCCATTCGTTGGTTCGCTCACTTTTTTCCGCGTCTATTCCGGTGTGTTGAAGCGGGGGAGCTACGTGTTGAATGCTACGAAGGACACACAGGAACGTATCGGCCGCATCGTGCTGATGCACGCGAACCACCGCGAAGAGGCGGAGGAAATTTATGCCGGGGATTTATGTGCTCTAGTGGGCTTAAAGAACACCACGACCGGCGACAGTTTGGTGGACCCGGAGCACCCTATTATCCTTGAGAAGATCATCTTCCCAGAGCCGGTCATTTCCATTCGCATTGAGCCGAAGACCAAAGCGGACCAGGAGAAAATGGGGCTTGCGCTCCACCGCCTCGCCGAGGAGGATCCAACGTTCCGCGTTTCGGGAGACATGGAGACAGGCGAGACCATCATTGCTGGCATGGGCGAGCTCCATCTGGAAATCATCGTGGACCGCATGAAGCGCGAGTTCAGCGTGGAGGGCAGCGTCGGCCGCCCGCAGGTCGCCTACAAGGAAACGGTGAAGGGTAATGGTGATGGGGAGGGTAAGTACATCCGGCAGTCCGGCGGGCGCGGGCAGTACGGCCACGTGAAGCTCAAGGTGGAGCCGCTCGCGCGCGGCACGGGATTTGAGTTTGTGAATGAGATAAAAGGCGGTGCCATCCCGCAGGAGTTCATCACGCCTGTGGAGAAGGGTGTGCGGGAGGCGATGGAGAAGGGAATCATGGCGGGCTACCCGGTAACCGACGTGAAGGTGACCCTCTACGACGGTTCCTACCATGAGGTGGACTCTTCGGAGTTCGCGTTCAAGATCGCGGGTTCCATGGCGCTCCAGGAGGCAGCGAGGCAGGCGAAGCTTGTGATGCTTGAACCGATGATGAAGGTGCAGGTCATAGTGCCGGCCGATTTCCTTGGGGATGTGACAGGAGACCTGAATTCGCGCCGGGCGAAGATCACCGCCATGGGGGAGCGGGTAAATGTCCGCGTCGTGGATGCGCTTGTGCCGCTCTCCGAGATGTTTGGCTACGTGACCAACCTCCGCTCAATGACGCAGGGGCGCGGGAACTTTACGATGGAATTCAGCCACTATGAGGAAGTGCCGAATAACATTGCACAATTGATCGTGGAAGGTAAGAAAAAATAAGCCGTAGCAGTTATCCACACTACATCGCCAGCTTGACAGAATCCGCCCCATCAGCGAGTATTACCACATAACCCGCGCCAGAAGCGGCGCGGTAAAAAAGTCGAAAAAACGAGTAGCGATACCAATATACTAATGCATACGAATTATACGAATAATACAAAATAGGGGCATGGGTCCATTCGTATAATTAGTATCATTCGTACTATTCGTATATTAGCATCGTGTAAGCGAAGCGATATTATGGCAGAAAAAGAAAAGTTCGTACGCAGTAAGCCCCACGTGAACGTGGGCACCATCGGGCACGTGGACCACGGCAAGACCACCTTGACCGCGGCGATCATGCACGTGCTCAACATGAAAGGTTTCGTGAAGAAGGTGGAGACGGTGGACATGATCGACAACGCACCCGAGGAGAAGGCGCGCGGTATCACCATCGCCCTGCACCACTCGGAGTACGAGTCCGACAAGCGCCACTACGCGCACATAGACGCGCCGGGGCACGCGGACTACATCAAGAACATGATCACCGGCGCCGCCCAGATGGACGGTGCCATTCTCGTGGTCTCCGCCGCCGACGGCCCCATGCCGCAGACGCGTGAGCACATTCTCTTGGCGCGCCAGGTCGGCGTGCCGGCCATCGTGGTGTTCCTGAACAAGGTGGACATGGTGGACGACAAGGAGTTGGTGGACCTCGTGGAATCCGAGGTGCGGGAGCTCCTGAAGAAGTACCAGTTCCCGGGCGATACCACGCCTGTGATCCGCGGTTCGGCCTTGAAGGCCTTGGAGGCCAAATCCGTTGATGATGAGGCGGCGAAACCGATCCTTGAGATTGTGAAGGCCCTTGACGACTTCATTCCCGAGCCGGTGCGCGAGGTTGACAAACCATTCCTCATGCCCATTGAGGATATTTTCTCGATCGAGGGCCGCGGGACGGTTGTGACTGGTCGCGCGGAGCGCGGGATACTTAAAGCGAACGAGGAGGTTGAGGTGATCGGTCTCCGGCCGACTCAGAAAACGGTGGTGACGGGCATCGAGATGTTCCAGAAAACGCTCGACGAAGCGCGCGCCGGTGACAACGTCGGTATTCTCCTCCGCGGTTTGAAGAAGGAGGATGTGGAGCGCGGCCAGGTGATCGCGAAGCCGGGGAGCGTGACGCCACACACTGAATTTGAAGCGGAGGTGTACGTGCTCTCCAAGGAGGAGGGCGGACGCCACACGCCGTTCTTTAAGGGTTACAAACCGCAGTTTTACATCCGCACCACCGACGTGACCGGTGAGGTAACATTGCCGCAGGGCGTGGAGATGGTGATGCCTGGCGATACAGTGTCCATCGTCGTGAAGCTTATCGCCCCCGTGGCACTTGAAGAGAAACAGCGGTTTGCGATTAGAGAGGGGGGGAAAACGGTCGGAGCTGGTGCCGTTACTAAGATATTGAAGTAAGACGGCTCCGACGCTCCGGTCGGAGTTCCGACTGAAACGTCGGAATGGGTGCGGGAGCAGTCACGAAGATATTGAAGTAACCAACGACGAACAACTGACAACGAACGACGGCCGCCAGTCCCCGATCTCTTAGGTTGTTGGTCGTAGGTCGTGAGTGGTAAGTCATTAGCCAATGGCAAAGAAAGAAGTAGAACTTCCCAAGGAGCGCTTGCGGCTCCGCGTCAAATCGTACGACGCGAAGCTCATTGACGCGTCCGTCCGCCAGATCATTGAGGTCATCCGGCGGCAGGGAGGCGAGGTGGTAGGACCCACGCCGCTCCCAACCGAGTTCCGACGGTACACGGTGAACCGGTCCACCTTCGTTCACAAGAAGTCGCGCGACCAATTCGAGCTCCGGGTGCACAAGCGGCTCGTGGATATCATGAATCCGCAGCAGAAGACAATTGAATCGCTGTCTGATTTGAATCTTCCCGCTGGAGTAGACGTAGAAATCAAGATGGGCTAAACCCGCCCTTGGCGGGTCGCCCGTTATAGAACCTTATACGCCAAGAGAAAACCACGGGCGTAAGCCCGTGGAGTTTCATTTATCTGCTTCCAAGAAAACTATATCACTTTCCACGATCGTTGAAAGTGATATAGTTTTCTTTATTGAACAGCCGCCGAGAGGCGGCTGTTCAATAAAGGCTTTTGGGGTATAATTAAAAAGATGTGGAGATTCATAAAGAAATGGTGGGTTTTACAACACCTTCGTAAAGAGATAGCTTTTCATACTGGACAACAACCTATAGAAAAATTGTCTAGCGGTGGCAAGATTTTACCAACACAAGATTTTTTTATTAAGGGTACAGATGCATATCCAGGATTGGCCAAGAAATCAGTAAAGAGATTTTCTTGGATATTATGGTGGCGCAAAAAGGAAAATATGGAAAAACTAAAGAAAAGAATTCACGAATATAACGAAATATTCGAAGTCTGTGTGAAAGAGAGTTATATCGAAATGCAACAAATGGATATTGGGCTTATAATGCCTTCAACCGCTACGCCTCTCGCTGACAGCATACATGGATGGTGGGGACTTCTACAAAATGTTTTGAAAAAATACAACCTCGCATGGACAGTTATAGTCATACCAATTTTGTTAGGAGCTTTCGGTTCTCCTTATCTGAAAGCTGTTCTTACTAAACTATGGTAATAAACTCATCAAACCCCCCATGGCGTCAAGGGATTAATTATCTACTTCTAACGGGGTTGACCCCACACATAACCCGGTTATGTGTGGGGTTGACTCAAAAACGAGGATAATATAGGATAAACCTCGGGTTAAGGCACATACTTACGTATGAAACAACAGGGCCAACCCTGCTGTTTTTAGTGCCTGAATACTTTATTCCCTTGGCATGAATCCCGTTAGAAACAACAAGATATCAATTATGATATTCAATCATTGTTCAACAAAAAAACACGACAAAAAGGTCATGTCGCCTTTCCACGGAAGCGCGGACGCTTCCTGTTTCTAACGGGATGAAAATCACGTGCAAAAAAGTGAAGATGACCCAGGTCTGGAAAACAGACCGCGTGGTGCCGGTCACGGTACTCAAGGTGGAACCATCCGCAAGCGAAGGGATATTCGACGCGCTCAAAGAAGGGGCGCGTGTTCGTGTTTCCGGCGTGAGCAAAGGAAAGGGATTCCAAGGCGTGGTGAAGCGGCACGGGTTCCACGGCGGCCCCAAGTCCCACGGCCAGAAGGATCGTCTCCGCGCACCGGGCTCGATCGGTCCCACCGCCCCGCAGCGGGTGCTCCCCGGGCGGAAGATGGCAGGCCACATGGGGGCGCGGAAAGTCACGGTGCGGAATCTTGTGGTGGCGGAGGTGCACCCCGAGGAACGGTTGGTGTTCGTGCGTGGAGCGGTGCCGGGGGCGCGCGGTACTAAAGTAGAAATGAGAACCGCAGAGTAGAAAATTGAAATTTGAGTCCAACCCATAAAAATTCCAAATGACAAATTCCAAATCTCAAATAATATCCAATAGCCTAAATTCCAAACTTTTCGGAGGTTGGTATTTGAGATTTGGTATTTATTTGTTATTTGGTGCTTGGAATTTGAGATTTCTAAACTTATGATCGTTGATGTTTTCAATCAAGAGAATAAAAAGGTGGGCACCGTGGAGCTCCCAAACACTGTGTTTGGCGTGAAGTGGAATCCGACGCTGGTTCAGCAAGTGACGGTCTCCCAGCTTGCGAACCGACGGAAGCCTATGGCGCACACGAAAACGCGCGGCGAGGTCCGCGGCGGCGGCAAGAAACCCTGGCGCCAGAAGCATACGGGGCGGGCCCGCCACGGTTCCACGCGTTCGCCGCTCTGGGCAGGCGGCGGCGTGACATTTGGTCCACGCAAGGACCGCATATTTGAAAAGCGTATCCCCATCGCTATGCGGCGCGCGGCGCTCCACGCGGTGCTCTCCAAAAAACTTGCCGAAGATGAGGTGAGGGTCGTGGATACCTTCACGCTCACCGCGCCCAAGACCAAGCACGTGGCGGCGCTCGTGAGGTCCTTTTTCGGAAAACCTGCGAGCGTTCTTTTTGTGCCCGGGAAAGGCGAAGGAGATTTTTTCCGTGCGGGGCGTAACCTCCCCAAAACCAAAATTCTGCATGCTCGCTCCTTGAACGTGTATGATTGCCTTTCCCATCACTACCTGTTACTGGAACGGAACGCCATTGGCGAGCTCCGGGGCGCGAAGTAATTTTTCATGATCATGAATCCCGTTAGAGACAACTAAGATACCTACCTATGCAACTCCATATTTATAAACACAAAACATTAATTAGCAGCGAAAGGGCCGTGGCTATTACGGTCGCCTATGGCGACCTGTCTCTAACGGGATGAAACTCTTCTCCCGAACCAAAAAAGAGGAAAAGAAGCCGGCGGTGACTGCGGCGCCCGCGGCACCGGCATTGCGCGGCGAGCACGCCCAGCCGCTCGAAGGGTTTTCCCCGGTCCAGCGCCCCTATGTGAGTGAGAAGACGCACGGGCTCGAGCGACACCGCGCGTACGCGTTCCTGATAAACCCTTCAGCGAACAAGGAGATGATTAAGCGGTATGTGGAGGAGCGTTATAAAGTGAACGTGGAACACGTGAACATCACCAGCATTGCCTCAAAGGCAAAGCAGTTCCGGGGGCGCGTCCATCACGTCGGCAAGCGGAAAAAGGCCATCGTGCGGGTCCGCGAGGGACAGCGTATAGAAATTTCGTAATGGCTTTGTCTAAAATTACAAGACAAAATCGCAGGAATTTTAGGTCCTCGACTGAGCTCGGCCGAACGTCCCACAAAACCTTACCCAGCACATAAAAGTATGAAAACATCAACCAATCTTAAAGTAATTACTTCTCGATTGAACGATTTGTACCAAGAAAGTCGCTTGGTTACTTTTATGTGCTGGGTGCTCAAATTTTCAGCAAAATTTAGCATCGCCTTCGGCTCGCAAATTTTGGTAAATTTGGCATGAAACAGCACCGTCCATACACGCCTTCCCGTCGCCACATGACCGTGGTGGACTATTCGTCCATTACCGCGAAGGAACCCTTGAAGTCGCTCACGCGCCGCTTCCCCAAGCGGGGCGGGAGGAATTCCCAGGGGCGCATCACCATGCGCCACCAGGGCGGCGGCAATAAAGCGCTCTACCGCATGGTGGATTTCCGTATGAACAAAGCGGGTGTTCCAGCCAGGGTGGAAGCGATCGAATACGATCCATACCGCACCGCTTTCATTGCGCGGCTCCTCTATCGGGACGGCGAGCGGCGCTACGCGCTTGCCTCCCATGGACTCGCGGTAGGCGATGTGGTGACAACGGGTGAAGAGGCGCCGGCAAAGCCGGGCAACCGAACGTCCCTTCAGCGCATTCCGGTAGGCACTTTTGTGTATAATATAGAGCTCTCGCCTGGCCGCGGCGGCCAGATCGCCCGTTCCGCCGGCTCAACGGTGCAGGTGCTCGCGAACGAGGACGGCTACACGCATCTTAAAATGCCGTCGGGGGAGGTTCGAAAGGTGCCATGGAACGGCTGCGCCTCCATCGGTCAGGTATCGAATCCGGAACATAAATTCGTGACCATAGGGAAAGCGGGCCGCTCGCGGTGGCTCGGGGTGCGCCCGACGGTGCGCGCAAAGGCGATGAACCCGCGTGACCACAAGTACGGCGGCGGCGAGGGGAGTACCCAGCGCGGCACCAAGCGTCCCAAGGACAAGTGGGGGAATATCACCGGAGGCCGGAGGACCCGCAATAAGAAAAAGTGGTCGAGCGTGCTCATCATGAAGCGAAGATCTTAACCCCAACAAGCGATCCCTATAACTCTATGTCCAGAAGCATTCGCAAAGGTCCGTGGGTTGACCCCAAGCTCTTGAAGAAGGTGAGCCGGCTCAAGCTTGGCGATCGCACGGTCATCAAAACGTGGTCGCGCGATTCTGAGATTGCGCCCGAGATGGTAGGGTTTGTCTTCGACATCCATAACGGCAGGCAGTTCATCGAGGTGACGATTTCGGAAGATATGGTGGGACATCGTTTGGGTGAGTTCTCGCTGACCCGGAAGTTCGTGAAGCATGGAGGGAAAATGCAGCGTGACATCGAGAAAAGTGCCGAAGCGACCGCCGCCACCCCCAAGCCGCCCGCGCCTGCCGGTAAGTAAGGGCTTTGTCTAAAATTACAAGACGAAATCGCAGGAATTTTAGCAACAAAACCTTACCCAGCACATAAAAGTATGAAAACATCAACCAATCTTAAAGTAATTACTTCTCGATTGAACGATTTGTACCAAGAAAGTCGCTTGGTTACTTTTATGTGCCGGGTGGACATTCGGCTGAGCTCAGTCGAAGCCCTCGGTTTTATAATCGCTCGTAAAACTCGCGAATAAAAACGGCATGCCCGAAACCACCACCGCAAAACTCAAATATCTTCACATCACGCCGCGCAAAACGCGTGCGGTGGCGGACCTCATCCGCGGGCTCTCCGTGAATGAGGCGGAGGCGCAACTTTCCCTCACCGCACGGCGCGCGGGAGTACCCCTCCTGAAGCTCCTACGTTCGGCGGTAGCGAACGCAAAGCAAGTGTTGAAGAAAGAGCCAGCCGAACTCTTCGTAAAGGAGATACGGGTGGATTTGGGTCCCCGGTTCAAACGGTGGAACCCCCGAGCCCGCGGAGCGGTGAACCTTGTGGAGAAAAAGATGAGCCATGTGACAGTGGTCCTCGGCGTCATGGAGCATCCGCGCCCGGCGCGCTTCGTGTTCCCCGAAAAACCGAAAAAGGAGAAAAAGGAGAAAAAGGAGAAACGCGGGCACAAGCACGAACATGAAGCCAAAGAGAAACCCGCTGGTGAGGCGCCCCGCGGGGAGGAGAAAAAGAAAGCGAAGGAGGAACCGTGGCGCGGCGGCGGGCGCAAAGGGTTTCTCGGGCGCTTGTTCCGGCGCAAGGCCGTCTAGGTTTGTCTGAAATTTGAAGATGAAATCGCACAAATTTCAGCAACAAACCGTGACCCCGTTAGATAGCGGTAATAATATGAAATTTCAATACAAAAATGGAGTATTAGGGATAACAATCGTCGAACCACTCCGAGCGGGTCCGTCCGCATCTAACGGGGTGCTCAAATTTATGGCGGAATATGACTTCGCCTTCGGCTCGTAAATTTCGATAAATTTGGCATGGCACAAAAAATAAATCCAACAACTTTCCGATTAGGCATTACCATCCCGTGGCGGAGCCGCTGGTTCTTCAAGCGGAGCCTCCGGTTTTTCCTTGAGGAGGATTACCTTATCCGCGAACTGATCCGCGAGAAGATTCTCGAGGCCGGTATCGCGGGGATCGAGATTGAGCGGACCGCCGACGCCATCCGCGTGAGCATCCGCGCGAGCCGCCCCGGCCTCATCATCGGGCGCGGCGGCAAGGGCATTGACGAAATTCGCAAACTCCTGGAAAAAGAGATCCGCGCGCTCCGACAAAAAAACCGTATGACGCGCCCCTTCGCGCTCCACTTGAACGTGGAGGAGCTGAAGCGCACCGAGATATCCGCCCCGGTGGTAGCCCAGCAGATCGCTTTCGATCTTGAGAAACGGCTCCCATACCGCCGCGTGATGAAGCGGCATCTCGAGCTCATGATGCAGAACCGCGAGGTGAAGGGGGCAAAGATTAAGTTGAGCGGACGGCTGAATGGAGCCGAGATTTCGAGGACTGACTGGCTTGCCAAAGGCAAAATGCCTCTCCAAACCCTCCGCGCGAACGTGGATTACGGCGAGGCGACCGCGTTCAACTCCTACGGGACCGTGGGTGTAAAGACGTGGATCTATAAGGGAGACATATTCTCAGAAAAACCCCACGAGCGGTAGTGAGCGTCGGTTTTTCGAGAACCCAGCACATAAAAGTATGAAAATATCAACTGATTTTAAATTAATTATTTCTGTGTCAAATGGCTTGTACCAAGAAGGTCGCTTGGTTACTTTTACGTGCTGGGTGCGCAATTTTATGATTTCGCTGCCGCTCAAATAAAATTGGCATGCTCCAACCCAAGAAACAAAGATTTCGCAAGCAGCAGAAGGGGCGCTCCCGGAGCCGCCTCGTGGAGACCCGCGGCACGACGCTCGCATTCGGCCACTTTGGTTTGCAGGCCCTTGAGGCCGCGTGGGTGACGGCCCAACAGATCGAGGCGGCGCGGAAGGCCATCAGCCACGGCATGGAACGCGAAGGGAAAATGTGGATTCGCGTGTTCCCCGATAAACCGGTAACCAAGCTGCCGCCCGAGGTGACGCTGGGGGGAGGCAAGGGCGAGGTGGACCATTACGTATTTCCCGTGAAGCCGGGTCGCATCCTCTTTGAGGTTGATGGGGTGCCGGAGAGTGTCGCATTTCCCGCGCTCCGCAACGCCGGTCATAAGCTGCCGGTGAAGACGAAGATTGTAACAAAGTAAGGGCTTGGTATGGATTTTCAAGCCGCAGGCGCAGAAAATACATGAACCAAACCTTACCCAGCACATAAAAGTATGAAAACATCAACCAATCTTAAAGCAATTACTTCTCGATTGAACGATTTGTACCAAGGAGGTCGCTTGGTTACTTCTATGTGCTGGGTGCTCGGTTTTATAGCTAAATTTCCGTCGCGTGCTCGCTTGGAAATTTAGATAAAAACAGCATGAAAAAGAAAGAACTTCACACCTATCGTGAGAAGCCCATGCCGGAAATCGAGAAGGAGATCCGGGAAGCTCGGGCGCGCCTTGAAGCGCTCAAGTTTGACTTGGTGAGGGGCAAAGTGAAGAATATACGCGAAGTGCGGGCGGTGAAGAAGACCATCGCGCAGCTCCTCACGCTTCGGGAGGCCAGGGTGCGCGAGGGAACGCACGTTTCATAAAACCATGCGAAAGCTTAAAGGCACCATCGTGTCCGATAAAATGACCCGCACCCGGGTGGTGGAGATTGCGCGAACGAAGAAGCACCCCCGCTATGAGCGCTACGTTACAGTGACGAAGCGCGTGAAGGCGGACGATCCAAAGAACGAATACAAAACGGGAGAGATGGTGGTGATCGAGGAAACCCGGCCGCTCTCCAAGGAAAAGCGGTGGAGAATCGTTGGCTTGGTCCAAAAATCGGAGCCGAAGGCGAAATGATTTTTGGCTACCAAACAACAACCCTGCACATAAATTTATGAACACGGTTTTCAACCAAAAAATGAATAAGATATCGGTCAATCGCTCTGGTTATCGAAAGCGTACGGTTAAATTTATGTGCGGGGTGCTCATTGTGGTAGCTGAATATTCTTCGCTACGCAGTGAGCTTCGCTTGAATATTCAGACCACAATGGCATGATCCAAGAACGTTCCATCATTAAAGTGGCCGACAACAGCGGAGCGAAAACCGTCCGTTGTTTTCGCATCCCTGGGGGAACCCGGAGGCGGTACGCGCGGATTGGCGACATTCTCGTGGCCTCGGTGCAGGTCGCCGAACCCCGGAAACAGGTAAAGAAGAAGGACATCATCCGCGCCCTCGTGGTGCGTACGCGAAACCCCCTCAGGCGTCCCGACGGCTCCGTGGTGCGGTTCGATGAAAATGCCGTGGTGCTTGTGGATAAGAAAGAACCTCGCGGGACCCGCGTATTCGGTCCAATCCCGCGGGAAATAAAAGAAAAGGGATATGACGCCATCGCGTCGTTGGCGGAGGAACTCGTGTAACGCGATGCAAAACTATAAATTCATGCGAATCTACAAATATGATACGAATATATCCGCATAAATCCGTTTCAATCCGCATAAATCCGTGTTTAGTAAATCAGCGTAAATCAGCGTCCAATAAATCAGCATCAATCCGCGTGTTTAGTAAAACAATATGAAAATAAAAAAAGGAGATACCGTAAAAGTGCAAAAAGGAAAAGACCGCGGGAAGAGCGGGAAGGTGGTGCATGTTAACCCGGTCACCGGTCGTGTCATGGTGGAGGGGTTGAATCTCGTGAAGAAGCACGTGCGCCCGCGCCGGCAGGGCGAGAAAGGCGAGGTAGTGCAGGTGCCGCGTTCCGTCCCCGTAGCGAACGTGGCGCTCGTCTGCCCGCACTGCAGCGCCGCGACCCGCGTCGGTTTTCGCGCCGAGGAGACCCGAAAGGTGCGGTACTGCAAAAAGTGCCGCGCGGCGATCTGAATATGGCACACCGAACGGCAGGCAAACCAATAGAGAAAGTGGTGGTGAATGTGGGGGTTGGGAAGCTCCGTAGCCAACCGCAGTTTGACGAGAAAGTGCTCCCCGAGGTGGCGCAGGAACTCGCGCTCCTCACGGGCCAAAAGCCGGCGCCACGGCAGGCCGCAAAAGCGGTGGCGAGTTTCAAGACCCGTGAGGGTGATATCGTAGGGTTGCAGGTGACGCTCCGCGGGAAGCGCGCACAGGCGTTCCTCGAAAAACTGGTGCGCCTCATACTCCCGCGCGTGAAGGATTTCCGCGGCGTGGATATGAAGAATGTGGACGAAGGGGGCAATCTGAACCTTGGGTTCCGCGAGCAATACGTGTTCCCGGAGATCAACATGGAGAAATCACGCACTCACTTTGGCTTGCAGGTGACGGTGGTCCCCGTGGTGCGGGATCGCGTCCGCGCGCTCGAACTCTATCGGTCGCTAGGGGTTCCGCTGAAGGGCTTGGTTGAAAAATACAAGCCGCAGGCGCCGCGCCCGACTTCGCATTGACGAAGTCAAGGCGGGCGGGTAGGATTTTTCAACACCAAACCTTCACCGAGCACATAAAGCATTATGTTATGAATATGAAGAACAAACACCACGAGGTTGCGCAACCAAGTTCCTTTATGTGCTCGGTGGACATTCGGCTGAGCTCAGTCGAAGCCCTCGATTCCGTAGATAAATTTTCATCGTCCGCTAACTCGAAAATTTATACATAATCGGCATGGCCAAAACATCCGTCATTGCACGATCCAAAAAGCAGCCGAAGTTTTCCACCCGCGTGGTTCGGCGGTGCTTCCGCTGCGGGCGGAAGCGCGGCTATATGCGCGATTTCAATCTCTGTCGCATTTGCTTCCGCGAGTTCGCGAGCCGCGGTGAAATTCCCGGGGTGAAAAAAGCGTCATGGTAAGGGCTTTGTTCGAAATTGCGAGCCACAGGCGAAGAAATTTCGATGACAAAACCTTACCCCGTTAGATAGCGGTAACGATATGAAACCTCAATACCAAGACAAAGAATTACGAACCGTCACCGTCGAACCGCCCCACGCGGACTTGTCCGCATCTAACGGGGTGGACATTCGGCTGAGCTCAGTCGAAGCCCTCGGTTTTACCGCGCCCGACTTGCCCGAGAGCAACTTGGGCGGGCGGGTGGCTAAATTTCCGTCGCGTGCTCGCTCGGAAATTTAGATAAAAACGGCATGTATATTGATCTCCTCATACAACTAAAGAACGCGGCACGCGCCGGCAAGCGATCGGTAAAGGTGCGCTTTACGAAGATGGACCACCAGGTAGCGGAGGTGCTTCAGAAGTACGGGTTTGTGAAGAGTGTAGAGGTGAAGGGGCGGCTCCCGCGGAGGGTGATGGAAATAGATCTGAACCAGGAGCGGCCCATCGAAGGGGTGAATTTCTTAAGCCGGCCATCGCTCAAGCGCTACGCGGGGTACCGAGGGTTCGGACGCTACCGGAAAGGACAAGGCGTGCTCGTGCTCACGACGCCGAGAGGGATCCTCGGCGCGCGCGAAGCGCAGAAGGAAAAAGTCGGCGGCCAACTCCTTTTCAAGGTATGGTGAGGGCTTTCTATAAATTTTGAATGCGGAGCATGAAAAAATTTATCAAGAAAACCTTACCCCGTGAGATAAAAATGAAACTATGATTACCAGTGGAAATAATAAACAATATCGTGCACTATGGTCGGTGACATCCCGTTCGCGTTATCTAACGGGGTGCTCGGTTTTATGGCTAAATTTCCGTCGCGTGCTCGCTTGGAAATTTAGATAAAAACGGCATGAGCAAAATAGGTAAACAACCAATCTCCATCCCGCCCGGCATCACCGTCTCGGTGGTGCACGGGGAGGTATCCGTAAAAGGCGCGAAGGGCGAGCTTACGGTGCCGCTCCTCCCAGGCGTCAAGGCTGCTGTGGAGGGCAGTACGCTGCAGTTTTCCCTTACGGGCACCGATAAGCAGGCGCACAGTAACTGGGGCACCATGCGGGCACTCGTCGCTAACTCCGTGGAGGGTTTGACGAAAGGGTTTGAAAAAACGCTCATCCTCGAAGGGGTAGGTTACCGTATTACCAAGGAGGGAGAGAATCTCTCGATGACCCTCGGCTTTTCCCACCCAGTCCGCTACGAGGCGCCCCAAGGCATCACGTTCGAGGTGGAAAAGAACTCGATGGTGAAGGTGAAGGGAATTGACCGGGCGTTGGTGGGGCAGGTGGCAGCAGAGATTCGCGCGCTGCGGAAACCGGAGCCCTATAAAGGGAAAGGATTTCACTACCGTGGGGAAGTGTTGAAGCGGAAGGTCGGCAAGAAGGCGGGAACGGGGGTGGGTGAAGCCGCCGCGAAAGCATAGAACCATGAAACAGAGAAAACATCGCAATGCCCAGCGGATGCGCCGCGCCCGGCGGGTGCGGAGCGTGATTCGCGGCACCGCGGCGCGCCCGCGCCTTTCCGTGTTCCGCAGTAACCGCTTCACCTACGCGCAGCTCATTGATGACGGGGCGGGCAGAACGCTTGCCTCGAGTTCAACCCGTGCCCTGAAGACAAAGGGGAAAAAATCGGAGATCGCGGTGGCGCTGGGGAAAGCGATTGCCGAGGCAGCAAAGAAGTCGGGCATCACCCGTGCGGTTCTGGATCGCGGCCCCTATAGGTACCACGGGCGCGTAAAGGCGGTGGTAGAGGGCGCACGCAAAGCGGGGCTGGTGATTTAAGGGCTTGGTATGGATTTTCAAGACAAAGTCGTAGAAAATACATGAACCAAACCTTACCCAGCACATAAAAGTATGAAAACATTAACCAATCTTAAAGTAATTGCTTCTCGATTGAACGATTTGTACCAAGAAAGTCGCTTGGTTACTTTTATGTGCTGGGTGGACATTCGGCTGAGCTCAGTCGAAGCC
>JAZDFV010000003.1:0-61346 GCA_043807585.1 Candidatus Jorgensenbacteria bacterium
ACGCGATCGCGTTTTAATGTGATAAAAATATGAAAGCCCTAAGATTCTGTAGAACCAAAGGGCTTTTTGATACATTACTACTTCACCAGCACCATCCACTTTGTTTCGGTGAAAGCGCCGGCTTTCAGCCGATAGAAATAGATGCCGCTGGGATATTTCTGTGCGTCCCAGGAAATCTGCATCAATGGACCCTCGGATCATCGTAGTTCTCACTCGATACAATCGAGGAAGATGCGAGGCTGGGGAGAAACTCTCTGCCTCCACCGCAGGTTGGACATATTTCTGTTCTGCCCAAACTGTTCTTGTATTCCTCTCCGCGGCAGGTGGGGCAATCTCCCGGTCTCAGGAGAAAATCGCGCGCTATTTCAGACATATCATCACCTTATTGATTGTTTGAGTCGTAAAAAGTCAATCTTAAACCTTCTGAAAAGAAGAATACGCCGCTTCTAATGCTTGTCAAATTCCACGGGCCTTAGCCCGTGGAATTTGACTTAACCACCGAAACTAAGTAATGTTGCTATAGTAATTTCTCAGGCATCACAATTATAGGAGAAACGCGTATGGAAAAACAAACTAGTGGTTGTCCGGAAAGAATTGACGGAAACTCCATTGATTACCAGGCAGGAGAGCCGCAAGAAAGGGCGGGAGATCCCGATATCACGAATGTTGATTGTGAAAATTTCTAGTTTCGCACAATTCGGGTGTGCTATGGTCACGCCCGTGCAATATTAAACCCGTAACGCATGTCAATGACCACGTTACGGGTTTTTTTGTCTCCCTTAAAATGACGTTCAGATTCCTTCATTTGCTTTCAACTTCTCCTCAAGGATATTGAAGACCGCCTTGCGAGAGCCACAGTAAAAATATTTATCACCCATACTGCCATCTGCCGATAAATTCCGGTAATCCGTACAGCCACCATGGCATATGGAAAACCAGTGGCAACCCAAACAACCAGTTGGGGGTTTCCTCACGGACAACAAAAATTGTCGGTAATTCTCACCTTGCAATATGTCGATAAGCCGTTCGGAAAGAATGTTGCCAAGAACGTCGGCTTCACCATTTCTGCTATGACATGGCCTCACATTTCCACTAGGGTAAATATCTAAGAACTGCTCGCATAGGCCGGAGTAGATACAAGCGGACGGATTGCCACCAAGCATGCCACGCATCGGGTCAATGAACTGTCTTATTTCGACTGTCGGATCATCTTCTTCAAGCCAGATGAGAAGTATCTTTTCCAGAAAAGTGGAGAATGCGGGATCACTGACTGAAAAGTCGCATACATTTCCCTCATTATCCATTTCAAAAGCAGGATTAAACGCCATCTTTTTTACTCCAACATCCTTCAGAAAGCGATAAATCTCTTCAGGAAAATTAGCGCTGTGGGAAGTGACAACAGTGATTGTACCGAAATTCAATTCCTCTTCCCGACAATATCGTATACCACGCATAACCTGCGGAAATGATCCCTGTCCACCGACAGCTTTCCTATAATAATCATGGATTCCTTCCGGGCCATCAATACTAATACCAACCCGAAAATTGTTCTCCTTAAAAAACCTCGCCCATTTCTTATCAATTAGAACTCCGTTGGTCTGGACGCCGTTTATAATGTGGGTATTTTCTTTTTTGTATCTCCCTTGAAATTTTAGGGCGGTGCCAAAAAAGTCCATACCTGCCAGTAGCGGCTCGCCGCCATGCCAAAGGAAATTACAGGAATCACTATTTATTTCAAGAATCTGCTCTGTTAATTTCTCTAACACTGACAGCGGCATTATACTATCGGATTTCACATTCTGATCCATGTATCTGTAGAAACAATAGGCGCAACGCAAATCACAGGCGATGTCAGCGCATTTGATTATAGGAAATACTTTCATGACCGTGCTCTCCTTTTTTGGGGTTGGTAAAAAACTTGCTTTACTGTAAAACAAGAGCTCTTTCACGTCAATACCGAGGTAATGTGCAAGGACATTTGGCACCATGCGAGATATGCTCGGCACATGGCAATCAACATAGCATCGTCCACTACCTAATTGACCTCGGCAAGCCTGCCTAGAACGGCATCGTGGAACGCTCCCACCACTCCGAATCAGGAGTCCTTCTACGACCGGAACGTCTTCGCCTCGCTCCCCAAGTTGCGCCGGAAGCTGCGGGTGTGGAATACTCGGTACAACAACCTTGTGCACTGCGGGCTGAACGGTCGGAGCCCGAATCAATATCTTACCAAATATACCCCGTCACCGACGGTGCCAAATGTCCGTGCCTAAAACATTTCCTGTTTACCAAAATATTGAGAAAACTATGAACAAATTTCAGAAAATCCTTATCCACCCCTCTATGATTAAAGTGATAGAAGGCAACCACCGGGTACAGTTCCCATACCAATACTTTCATTAAATCGTCGTAATTATCAAACTTCACATTAGGGCGCTTTAGGAGAACATCGGTCGTCGGTTCGTAGGCTCTAAAGACTCCAGAACAGAAATAACCAAAAGGAGCGCAGGATTCGGTTATTATTTCCTGTAAGAAATTTTTAGGTTCGCGGTCTTTTGATATAAAACGTGGCAGAGCCAATTTATTATCTCGTAAGAACCGAGACAAGATACGTTGTATAGGATTACCATCAACGAATGTATGAGCGGCCTCATGCGCAAGCACACTGACGCCACTGCCGACGTTCCAATCATTGAGTTTAAACACGGGGACTTCAAGAGTTATATCGTCTTTTCCAAGATTAGCGCCGCCCGAAACAGACCGTTTTATCGAGGGAGACGCTATAAGATGCACCTTCATCAATTTTGACGATTTGCCTCCCAAGAAATGCTCTATGCCCGCGAACATGTTTCTAACATTATCTTTGCGCAACTCCCCGTCTATTTTTCGTTGCCAATTCTTGATCGCAAGTTGCTCCCAAGTCTTCTCAAATCTTGGTGTAAATATGTGGAATGCCTCCTTTACTATTTGTAAATCATCTCCGTCTAAGAATTCGGTGATTGCCTTCCACTTCCTTCCCTCGGTGGGAATAAAAAATGGCATTCCGAGATAAATGGATTTCCCATTCCTGTAGGAAAAACCGCGTTGTTGCATTACTGCCTTAAACCGGCGCAAAGATTTTTTCTCTCCGTTACTTAGCGGTCCGGTTAACGCCTGGCATGCCTCATTGTAATCAAGACGACAAGAAAAATGCCATTCCGACAAGTTGGAAATGAAGAAGAAGAGATTCTCTGTTTTTGAAATGACAAATCGGAATTTCATACTCTTTATTCTATCAAAAAAACAACCCCTTATGAATCAGGGGTTGAAAGCAAATCTTCTCTCGTGGTTAGTCGACCGCTTTGTCGTGGTCGCCAGTGGAATGGTCGTTGTAGCTTGGTCCGTCGCCGTGGCAAGATAACCTTTTCTGGTTAATCTCGGCCCTCACGCGACTGATGATTTTGCTACCGATACCGACCTTCCGCATCGAGTTGCTACTGGAGGTTTGTTCCATGATCGTAGCTCCCTTTAAGGAAGTGATTGAAAACAGTGAACTAAAACGGACTAAAACTAATATACTCTGCGACATTACAAAGGTCAACTCCTTAGTTAGGACGCCAAAAACTCGACAGTTATACAACTCAAAAGGGCTGATGAGTTTTTCTCATCAGCCCTTTGGTTACTTGAGCAGAATCATCTTCCTCGTTGCCACGAAGCCGTTGGCTTCGAAACGGTAGAGATAGACGCCGCTGGGATACTTCTCTGCGTTCCAGACGATCCGGTGGACACCCGCTTCCTTCTCTTCCGCCACGAGTGTTGTGAGTTCCTGTCCGAGAAGGTTCAGCACGGTGAGTTTCACCGTTGAACGCTTCGGAAGCGCGAACTCAATCGTCGTCGTGGGATAAATCGCGCCGTCTCACTCCCTTATATTGGACATATCACCGAAATGGGATTATTTTCAATACAACAAGATTTTAATTATGGAGCTCAAGGAGAGGAATTCGCCTGTTATAAAAGAACGTTTTTTGCAATTTATCGAGACCTTGCGAGGCAAAATTGTTTTCGCATTTATTTGTGGCAGTGTAGCTAAAAATAGAACCGATGTTGGGAGCGACATAGACGTTTTTATATGTGTAAAAGTTCTTGGCGCAGATTTTAAAACGAGATTTAGAAAATGGTATGAGAGAGTTCACCGAGATTTAAAATTTAAACCGGACAACGTGTTTCCTGGAGAAATCATGACACTGCAAAAACTTGACGCGAATCTGAGGAAGGCACAAAAGAGCACTCCGAACAAAAACATTAAGGATAGAGGTGTACATGATGGCGTTGTATGGGCGGGAATGTTGTGTTCAAAAACTTTAGGATTCGTAGGCAATAGAAACGTATTTTTATTGAGAAAAACACTCGCGAAAAAGATTCTTATCGGGTGGAAGAAAGATTTGATGCAAAAATTTAAAGCGATGAGCTCCGACTCATTTCTCAAGGAAATAGTAAAGTACGAAAAATAATAATAGCATGGTTGGAAACCCAACAATCAAAGAAAAAACGCAAGAGCTCTCTAGTTTATTAGAACTAAAAAGAGAGGATATTATAGAGGTGCTTTTGGAATATGAAAGTTATACCACCGCCATTGACGAATTAGAACGCTCACTGAAATGTCTCCACAATATTGATTCAGAGCTCGAATATTTGACATATGGAAAGGTCGATACCATTAGCGCCTTCTTTCCGTTAAATTTACCTTTGTATTCTACTATATTGTTTGGCGTGGTCCCCGGTTTTATGGCCAACAAAATCTACATAAGGCCACCCTTATTAATGCGGGGCGTTCTGCGAAAAATTCACTCACTTCTACATCTAAAAAATGTTTTACCCGACATGAAAATTATTGAGTTGGAGAGGCACCTTTTCCTTGACGGTTATGCCTCGATTTCCGATGTAATACTTTTCACAGGCAGATACGAAAACGCAAAAGCTGTCGAGGAAAGTTGTATGGCGCCACTCTTCATTTTTAATGGTGCTGGGATTAATCCTGTTGTGATAACAAAATCTGCCGACATAGAATTAGCCACCCAGAAAACTATGGAGATGAGACTGTTCAATAGCGGCCAAGACTGTGCTGGACCCGATGCTATCCTAGTTGATCAACGCGTGCTATCAGAATTTATGGGAACCCTACTCAAGAAACTCGCGACTGTGAAAATAGGAAGTTATTTAGATAAAAAGGTTCAGGTAGGCAGATTAATAGATAGCAAACACGTTTTATTCATCGGCAAAATTTTAAGCGGATTGAGGGAGAAAATAATATACGGAGGTGCCGTCAACTACAAAGATTCAATTGTGTACCCGACTGTCATATTGGATACGTTAGAAGATGGAAGTTTAAACTATCAAGAGTTTTTTGCGCCCGTTTTTTACGTTCTGCCGTTTACAAACATGGGCAAGCTCGATTCTTATTTTCTTGCCGAAGAATATGTTGATAATGCAATGTACGTTTCCGTATTCGGAGGATCGCCAGAATATACATCACACATCAAGGGTTCGGTAATATTGAAGGATAAGATAATAAACGATGTAGAAGAAGGCAATAAGCCATATGGAGGCTACGGGGAAAGGGCGAACTTTGTTGCTTCCAATGGTAAAATGACCCACAGCCCGATTCTAATTTCAAGAACGCTTTGCAATCATCTAAAGTCCTTGCCGCTTAATAAAACCGCAGTATCAGAACGTTCCTAAATCGAGACCAAACTTATGCGCCAGCACAAAACAGTCGATAACTCCATTAGCTCGGACGACCTATCTGGGATCAGAAAGCGATACCCGTGGATAAAGATGTTCTCGGGGGACATAGAGTGTTATATACCGCCGGGATATTACGATAAGTTATTAAAAGAATACACCTTCGGTGGCAAGTCAGATTTGGATATCTTCCGATTATATTTAAAATCTCTAACACTGAAGCCGGGTTGCCGAGTGTTAGAATTGGGTGGCGGTACGGGGAGAGCGACGAAGGTATTTCTTGACGCAATAAAGAATTTTGGAGCACTAGACGTAATCGATTTAAGCCCTGGAATGGTGTCCTATTTATCGAGGAGGTTCAGTAGGAATAGAAACGTGTTGGTTAGGACAGCCGATAATGTAGATTATTTGAACAAAACAAAAAGAAAGTATGATTTGGTGTATAGTCTTTGGAGTTTTTCCCACTCGGCACATCAACACATGGCTGACGAGGGGTTAAGAAGGGGGTCAAAATATACTGAAAATTCTCTGGAGGGTTTCATAAAGGGAAACATTAATCCACGCGGAAATTTCTTCGTCATGCATTTTGACAGTCTGAGTGAGGAACAGAGAATTCTGATGAAGCAGTGGGCGAAAGATTTTCACATTTTTAAGAAAAGGTCTAGACAGTCACCATCCAAGCGGTTGTTGGATAAAATCTTGAAAAATCTTAATGGCGTTTATATTCACGGACTCACCACTAAATACTATGCAGGTGACCAAATACTATATAATTCGCTGGACGAATTATTGGAAATTTTCCTTAATTTCCATATGGAAACGGAATACAACAGAAGCCGTTATCTAAAACGTGCGTTACGCGACATATCGAATGACGCGCATAAATATTGTCAACCAAACGGCACATACCTCATACGCCCGGGCTGTTTCGTTTATTCGTTCCAGAGATTGTAGAACCTGATGAGATTGTAAAAAGGCAACCTTTTGTAGAACATCTTTTTGCATATCAACAAGAAAGCCACGGACTCATGCCCGTGGCTTTTTGAGTGTTACATTTTTTCAGGAACTCGAATATTCATCAAATTGAGTCCTTTTCGGATGACATTCCTTACTGCGGTGATAAGAAGCACCCTTGAGCGAAGCAAGTTCTCTTCCTCTGTTCTTGAGACCGAAACCTCCGTGTAAAAATTATTGAAGAGTTGAGCTAACTCTTCAAGATACGAAGCGAGAAAATGTATCGCATCAAACCGCTGGGATTTGATAACTACGAAGGGGAAAAACATGAGTTTCTTTGCGAGCTCAAATTCACTCCGCGCCTCGAAGTGGGGCAAGAAATCACGAGCGTTTTTAAGCATCTCCCCATTGATACTTCCAACCCTTTTTAGTATCGAGTTGATTCTCACGCAAGTGTACTGAAGATACGGAGAGCTGCCACCGTCGAAATTGAGCATCTTCTCCCAATTAAAAGAGATATTCTTGGTTCGTGATTGCCGAAGGTCGTTGTAAAGTATTGCACCGACCCCAACAATTTCTGATACCCTTCCCGTCTCTTCAGGAGTCATGGAAGAACCTTTCGCGGATATAACCGCTCGCGACTTCAAGGTTGCTTGATCAATTAGCTCTTCGAGCTCAACCAATGTACCTTTTCTCGTGGACATTTTCTTTCCCTCGGTGAGAACCATTCCAAACCCAACATGTTTGGCTTCCGCACCTGTCAGAAGATTGAGTTCCTCGCCAAGCAAGAACAGTTGTTTGAAATTAAGCTCTTGTTCGCTCCCGACAACGTACACAATCACGTTTGGCTTGAATGTCTTGACGCGAAATTTCAATGTTGCTAAGTCTCTGGCTATATACAAAGTCGAACCATCCTGCTTCCTTAGGAGGAAGGATGGCGCGTCTAGGGAATCTACTATGACAGTTTCTGTTCCCTCTTCTTTTCTGGCGATGCCCTTTTCCAGACATTCTTCTATTGTTTCTTGTGCCAACTCGGAGAAATATCCTTCTCCTATAGAGGTGTCGAATTGGACTCCGAGTTTTTCGTAGGCCTTCTTAAAATCGGCGACGCTCAGATCTCTGAATCTTTTCCACAGCTCAGTGATCCTCGGATCGTGCTTCTCGAGTTTCTTGAATATCTCTCTTGCTTCTATCTCCAACTCCGGGTGCTCCTCCGATTCGCGGTTAAACCTGACGTACAGATCTTTGAGATCCTTAAGTGAACTTTCTGAGGCGCCTTCTGTTCCTTCTCCCCAGCATTCGTATGCGTAGATAAGCTTACCAAACTGAGTCCCCCAATCGCCCAAATGGTTGTCCCTTATCTCCGTATACCCTGTTGCCCGGTACACATTGGCTAGGGCCTGCCCAATGATAGTGGACCGTAAGTGCCCAACGCCTATCGGTTTAGCTATATTAGGAGCAGAGTAGTCAAAGAGGGCAACCCTTTTTGCGTTAACGTCGCTCTCGCCATATTTCTCTCCTAGAGAGTCGATGGTCAATAATATCTCAGGGTACAAAGTTTCCGATTCCAGTTCTATGTTGACGAATGGACCCTCGTTTTTTGCCGTCTTGATCCATTTTATGTCGCTCTGGTTGATCACGGAAGATATGGTTCCCGCGATTTTTACTGGATTCTCTTTTAATGATTTTGCTAATTCGAAAACCGGTAGTGCAATATCTCCACTTACATGAGCTGGGGGTATTTCAAGCTCCAATCTTTCTAGCTTCGAGGCGTCAAACCTCTCCCGCAGAACACCCTTAATGGCCCTATCAAGCAGTTCTAGTTGGTAGCTGTGCAAGGATATATAGGATCTTTCCCTTTTCTCGCTTTCAACCCTTGCCAAAGCTTTCTCGATTGAATCGTCGATCTCGGTCCTATAATCCTCAAATGGGTCACCTTGCTTCATTTTATTTCTCCTTTCTTGTACTCTTTTCACGAAGGTTTGTTTTGTTTGTAATAAACTACGGTTAGCGTATCCGGTTTCTAAGTACTTATCAAGTTAAAGCTTTGAGTCGCCGCAATTGGTTGGTTTGCGCGTCTACGATGATATTCTAATAGAATTTACCGTAGCTGGAAAGAATAACAAAGACATCAAAGCCCGATACGATGATTCGTATCGGGCTTTGTTGTTACTTACTTCACGAGCACCCTTCCATCCGCATTACTATCCTATCGGACGATCGTCCGATAGGATAGTATGGTTGCTCGGTCACTGTTCTCACGCAACGCAAAAGGGCTGATACATATGTATCAGCCCTTTAATAAAGCTACTTCACGAGGGGCATTTCCTCCACGGCCTAAAGTTTTATCACACTAAAACGCGATCGCGTTTTAATGTGATAAAAATATGAAAGCCCTAAGATTCTGTAGAACCAAAGGGCTTTTTGATACATTACTACTTCACCAGCACCATCCACTTTGTTTCGGTGAAAGCGCCGGCTTTCAGCTGATAGAAGTAGACGCCACTCGGGAAACTTCCTGCGTCCCAAACGATTCTGTGGGTTCCGGGCTCCATCTCTCCATCAACGAGCGTTTCAATCTTCTGACCGATTGTATTCCAGATTGTAACACTCACATCGGAACGTTTCGGCAGAGAGAACTCGATAGTCGTGCTCGGATTGAACGGGTTCGGGTAGTTTTGGGAGAGAACGAACGCGGTTGGAACTGAAGAAGGATAGTCGTCCACGGCGGTTGGCGTATCAATCGCGCCGTCCACGCGGTAGATGGCGTTCCATGTGCCGACGAGAAGGGATTTTCCCTTCACCGCGAGCGACATCACGAGCGTGGAGTCCGCGACGATTTGCGTCCATTCCTTCCCATCGCATTTGAAGACGCCGCCTTTTCCACTGGGATCACCGCCGCCTAGCCATCCGAAACCGACGAACATGAGGTTGGGTTTCAGAACAAAGATCGCGGTGCCATTCCGCGCCGATGCGTCGAAACCGGGAACTTTTTCCCAAGTATCCCCGTCATCGGTTGAGCGATAGAGGCCCTTTCTCTCGACGCCCGCATAGACAATGCCATTACTATCCGCCGCGACTGCCCACACATGAAGATCGCCAAGACCCTCATTTGACTGGTGCCATGTCTTGCCGTCATTAGTTGAGCGGAGCACGCCGAGGCCAATAGTGTCTGCCACACCAGCGAAAATGGAACCGGTTTTCGGATTCATCGCGAGTTCTTCGACGTTGAAGTAGTTGCGAGAATCGTAGAAGATTTCCCGCCATGTTATGCCGCCGTCGTCGGATTGTGTAATGCGCCACCCCATACCACCGAGAATCGAACCGTCGGGTTTTGCGAGGAAGCAACCTCCCCCGCCAGCGCTCCACACAAAATCCCAATTTCCGCCTTCATCGGTTGACCGGAAGATACCGCTACCGGAACCATAGAGGATGGCGTTCGTTTTCTTGTCTCGTATGACGTCGAAGCCGAAGTTGGAGAGGAAATCCTTCTTGAAGATTTGTTTCCACGTCTTTCCATCATCTGTTGACCGGAGCAGGGCCTTGCGGGACATTGCGGCGAGAATATCGCCGTTCGCGTCCACAAAAAGCGAGAGAACGTTTCCTTTCAAACTGTCCGGCAGAAGATTCTTGCTTACCGTAATATCCGTCGCCACCGCTTGTGTCCATACCTTTTGAGGCATGGACGCGGTGAGCACCACAAGGATACTCCACATCCATATCCGTTTCATGGCAAACCTCCATAACTGATTATTGATGATTTGGTAATTATTTCTATGTACATTATACCATAGAACATATCAAAAAGTCAATATTACGACAGTAGACAACTTTAGCGTCAAGCTGAACCGAGAAAAACCCCATCTGATGTGATATAATTTCGATAATGAAGAAAGTAAGGGCTTTATTCGTCTCTCTTGCGATTTTTTCGCTTATTCTCCCTGTGGGCGGTTTCGCGGCGTTTCAAGGCCCAGCAAACTTTCAGGGGAAATATGAGGCAAGCCAGGACGCCATTCAGTTGCGGTGGCAAAATGTTGAGAACTACAGTCAACAGACGTTGACAAAGACCGTCAGTCCTTCAGGTAAACCCGGTGTTTTAGTTCCAAGATTCGATACTGCTCCCGGCAACAAATCTTTCTCCGATACAAACCAGGGGCAGGAGTTCACCCGCGGCGCGTATCAGTACCAACTTTCCACAACTAAGGGTGGCGAGATACAAACGTCCGATCTCTCCGTTCCCATCACCCCGGAGGACTCGAACATCGTGATCGTGAAGACGACGAGCGGGGGCTTGATGGCATAAAACGCAAAAGAGCTGATACATTCTTGTTGTATCAGCTCTTTTGATAAATTTTCACTCCGGCTGAAGTGCCGGAATCTACTTCACCAGAAGCATTTTCACCGACGAAATGAATTCGCAATCAAGACGGTGCCGATTCAGAAATTGCGCCCGTCGCCTCGTTCTTAAAGAGATCGCGGACGGGATCGGGCATTCTGCCAACACCATCACATCCACCACATCGGCCCCCTTTTTCTCTCTCTTCTCCTGTTCCGTTACAGGCCGGGCAGACAATCCATCCTTCCGGCATAAATGTGCAACATCCAAATTCTCCTAGCATGGGAACCTCCTCGTGAAATTGGAAAGGTTGTTTCTATTTACTCTGCTTACATTACACCACACTAGACATAAGAAAATCAAATTTTTATAAGATGGGGTTTTGTGGCCCGGCAAACCCAACTATTGGTTTGCAATTCCTGACAAGATCAAGCGTGTCCGCAATATCACTAACCGTGGCCGCATCAACGGCGTCACCAGCGCCAGTCGCTGGAGAAGGAGCAAATCCAAAGCTCCAGCTAACTACTTGACGAGTTGTTACTATTATGTATAATGCGAGTAGTATATTTCATAAAACTTTTTGAACGAAAGGAGGAATGTGTGCTGAAAGCAAAACCCGATCAAGAACAAATGCCCGAAACGCCGAATAGGGACCCATCAACGGATGCGATTGATTACCCGCAATCACCGGAAGGTGGAAGGGAAGAGGAATCTTCCGCGATGGAGAGTGAGTTGTTCTAACCATTCTCAGCGCAATTAAAAGTGTTTTCCGTTCTTGGAGTAACCAACTAAATTTCAAAAGGAAAGGAGGTGAAAGCTATGTATCCGAACCAACGTTATAGATCGGACGATCCGCCCGAAGGAACCGTGATGGATGACGACGGCGAACCTATCCATGGTTAACACTCCCCTCATCATTCCGAACACGATTTATTGTTATTACAGTAAGTCGTGTTTTATTTTGTTATTTCTTAAAATAAGCTATTATTTTGATTGATGAAGCATTATTCCGGGTCAAAACTTGAGAACGGTCTCACCGTCATTACAAGCGAGGATAAAAACTCTGAAGTCGTTCTTCTCATGGCTGGGTTTAAGGCTGGGTCACGTTATGAGAAAAAAAATGAGCGCGGCTATGCACATCTTTTAGAACACGTACTCCTCAAGGGTACCAAAAAACGTCCGTCCATTACTAAAGTTGGCGAGATAACGGATCAAGCCGGAGCTGATCTGGGAGCCTATACCGACATGGAAAGTGTAGTGGTGCGTCTCCATGCCGCAAAGGAATGGCGGGAGGGCATGTTTGAACTATTGCTAGATGTTATTGGAAATCCTCTTTTCTCAACGGAAACGCTCAAAAACGAAAAGAATATTGTTATCCAAGAATTACACAAATTCCGTGACAATCGAGGACCGCGCCTGTGGTCAGAATCACTAAAACGTCTGTTTGGATCTCACCCGCTCGCACAAAATCCCATCGGGGAAGAGGAGGTGATTTGTCATGTAACAAGCGCGAAACTCAAAAGCTACTATGAACGATTCTTAACTCCCGATAGGGGCGTAATAATAGCTACCGGGAACGTGAGTCACGCGGAGATTGTAAAATGGGTATCACAATACGGAAAACCAAAATGGATGCAATCTCGGGGAGCATCCACTCCACTCATATCAGTACACCCGAAATCTGGCACAGAGTTTATCAAAGAGCCCGGGAACCAAACACAGTTGTTCTTCAATTTTGTTTGTCCCGCGCTTACGCTCAATAAATTGCTGACGTTAGAACTAATTGCAAACGCATTTGGATATGGGAATGTCCCAATACTAAAACAGGATTTACGCCACAAAAGAGGGTTGGTGTATGCAATCAGCTCTTACGTGCAAAGATTTCAGGATGTAGTTCTATTCTATGTTTCCACCGCGAGTACTGAACCGAAGGAGGTCGTTGAAGCGGTAGTAAAAATATTTGAAAACTTTTTGGACACGTTTCCAGAAAGCCGATTTGAAGAATTCAAGAAAAAATACAAGAGCGTTTTTCTTCGCAAGCTGAGTGATCCTTTTTACGAAGCCAATCTATTGAAAGATTCTTGGATGTTTTACGGAAGGTTAGTAACGCCAGAAGAAATTTCCCAAAACATCGAATCGCTGACGTACCATGATGTGGTTAATATGAGAAATCGATATCTTATTAATGAGAAGCTTTTTATTACGATGTTCGGAGAACGGAATCCTGAAATTAAATTATCGGGACAAAGACAATTTACTTCTCATTCCTAAAAAAATAAAAGCCCGAGGGATTGCTCCGCTCGGGCCTTTTGATACAAAGTACTACTACTTCAGCAACAGCATCTTTCTCGTTGCCACGAAGCCGTTCGCTTCGAGGCGATGGAAATAGACACCGCTGGGTAAATCTCGAGCGTTCCAGACGATTCTGTGAATTCCGGGCTCCATCTCTCCATCAACGAGCGTTTCAACATTCTGTCCGAGGGCGTTGTAAATCGCGAGATTCACATTCGCCCGCTTCGGAATAGAGAACTCTATCGTCGTACTCGGATTGAAGGGGTTCGGGTAGTTCTGGAGCAGACGGTAATCAGTAATTAGTAACTGGTAATTGTTGTCCACGGCGGTTGGCGTATTCATCGCGCCGTCCACGCGGTAGATGGCATTCCATGTGCCGACGAGAAGGGATTTTCCCTTCACCGCGAGCGCACCTACCCAACTCACCGAATCGGCGACGATCTGTGTCCATGCTTTCCCATCATACTTGAGGACACCGCTCTTCGCGCCGCCAACACCTCCCGCATCGTCGAATCCCACGAACACAAAGTCGGGTTTCACTGCGAGAATCTTCCGCGCCCACCTGTGGGACGCGCCGATTTCCACAATTCTTGTCCACGACACACCGTCGTCCACGGAACGATAGAGGCCGTTCTCAGTGCCGGCGTAAAGGGTGCCGTTTGAATCCGCCGCCACAGACCACACATGGAGATCTCCGAGACCCCCATTTGATTGGTGCCACGTTTTCCCGTCATCGGCGGACCGGAGCACGCCAAGCCCGATGGTGTCGGCGGTACCCGCGAAGAGAGAGCCAGTTTTTGGGTTCACCGCGAGCTCCTCGACGTTGAAGTAGTGGTCGCTACGATAGAATACCGGTTTCCAAGACACACCACCATCTTCGGAATGGCCGATATATTTACCTGTGCCGGCGAGAATGGAACCATCCTCCTTTACCAGAAAACATCCTGCTCCTTTTTCCCACACAAAAGTCCAACTCACGCCGTTATCACCTGACCGGTAAAGCCCTCCGCCGTTTCCAAAAAGAAGCGCGTTAGTTTTCTGGTCGCGCATGACCGCAAAACCGAAGTTAGAGAGAAAATCTTTTTTGAAGATTCGCTCCCATGTCTTCCCGTCGTCCGTAGAGCGGAGCAACGCCTTGAAGGACATTGCGGCAAAAATATCGCCATTTGTGTCTATCCAGATTGAAAGAACATTGTCTTTCAAACTGTCCGGCAGAAGATTCTTGCTTACAGTGATATCCGTCGCCACCGATTGCGCCCATACCTTTTGAGGCATGGACAGCACACTCAACATCAGGGCGAGCGTGAAAGCCCATGCTCTCGTTTTCATTGCTGTTACTCCTTATATAGGTTTGTGAATGACTTTAACTGCTTACATTATACCATAGAACATATCAAAAAGTCAATATTACGACAGTAGACAACTTTAGCGTCAAGCTGAACCGAGAAAAACCCCATCCGATGTGATATAATTTCAATAATGAAAAGAGCAAGAGCTTTATTCGTTTCGCTTGCGATTCTCTCGCTTATTCTCCCCGCGGGCGGTTCCGCGGCGTTCCAGGGACCGGCAAACTTTCAGGGGAAATACGAGGCAAGCCAGGACGCCATTCAATTGAATTGGCAGAATGTTGAGAACTACAGTCAACAGACGTTGACAAAGACCGTCAGTCCTTCAGGTAAACCTGGTGTTTTGGAGCCAGGACTTGATACCACTCCCGGCAACAAATCCTTCTCCGACACAAACCAAGGGCAGGAGTTCACCCGCGGCTCGTATCAGTACCAACTTTCCACGATCAAGAGCGGCGAGACACAGACATCCGATCTTTCTGTCCCCATCATGCCGGAGGACTCGAACATCGTGATTGTGAAGACGACGACCGGGGGTTTGATGGCATAAAACGCAAAAGGGCTGATGCATATCGCATCAGCCCTTTTGATAAATCTTCACTCCGACTAAAGTGCCGGAGGCTACTTCACAAGCGTCATTTTCTTGCGAATATTTCTATCGAGGTTCAACCTTGATAGGAACTTTACTGCACAGAACTGCCTTTGAATTTTATAAGAGATCTTTGGGTGTTAATTTCACATCTGCCGCCAATAGGAAAAGTTATCATTGGGCTGGTATGACCGAAATCAAGATTAGAAACGACGGGTATGTCAAAATTTGATACTAGAATCTTCAATAATTCCCCCTCTTCTTTAGAGGCAAGACCGCTTCTAGAGCCGAATCTGCCAATGACTAATCCACGTAGTTTCCGGAAATCGGAAAGTTGAACCAGCTGGGTTAACATTCTTTCAATCATTCCCTTATTCATACAGGGATCTTCTTCAATAAAAAGGATTTTATTTTTAAAACTGGGGCAATACGGCGTTTTTAATAGAAGCAGAAATGTTGATAAATTTCCTCCGATAATTTCTCCTTCTGCGCTACCAGCTTTGATAAACCGCCAGCCACCATTTTTCATCAGTTGTCTATGCTTGCGGGGCGTTTGCCACCATTCGTCTTCCGCCCATGTTTTCGACGGTTCGACTATAATATCTGATTCGCCATCCATCAGTACTTTTTTGAAATATTTAAGCTCGAAGTTGAACGGAGGCTCAGTTTGTGCCATGGTAGCAAAACATGGCCCCGAAAATGTTATTAAACCGGTTTTTGTAAAAATTGCGTTTTGTAAAGCCGTAACATCACTGAAACCAATAAATATTTTGGGGTTATTTTTTATGAGTTTGAAATCAATAAAAGGCAAAAGTTGGTTCGAGGTGTACCCCCCTATAACAGCCATTACCGCCTTAATACTCTTAGACTTAAACATGTGATGAAAATCTGTAAGGCGCGGTTTTATGCTATCTGTGGAAAGTTCGCTGAATCTGAATATATTCTTTCCGTATTGAACTTTAAAACCAAGAGATTCCAAATTCTTTTTAGCTAATTTGAGATTTCCCTTTTTAATCAGTGAAGCTGAAGATGCCGGGGCTACCACGCCAATTAAATCTCCACATTTTAATCTTGGCGGTTTAATAATTTCCATAACTTATATTATAAATAAAAAAAGAGTGCGAGAGAAGTCTTAAAATCCCGCACTCTCTATTAAGCCTTACGGCTCACAAAGATGCCCCTTCAACATAATTCATCACCTCCTTCCGGTAGTAGTTCGGAGAGTGTTCTGTACTTTGGCGATTCCCCATCATTTCTTATCAACCCTCTGTAGATTTCCTTCAGATTGCTGGAAAGAATGGGTAGAATCGTTTCTTCCACAACTGGCATTATGAAACATGAGATTGGATCGGCATTGTTTACCCCCCCCTGTCCATCTTAAGGCATCCGCTCGGCAACCTCCCCCACACAACATGAGATATTTGCAATTCCTACATCCTTCAAGGTCACTAACCTTTAGAGTGAAGAAGTTATTCTTCATGGCCGACCCCAAGACGTCGCTAAGGCTGGTACCTTCCGTAATTCTTCCCAGAACAAGTTGTATGGGAGAGCAGAGGGTTATCGTTCCATCGGGCTTAACGGTAATACTGCCCAAGAAATAGTCGCAGGGGTGAAGAGAAGTATCGCTTTGGGCCGCCGCATCACCGAGCTGGATGTTCTCAAGCTGACTCTTGTATATTCTAAACAATGCCAGTTCTGTCTTTTGCAATTCCGCATGAGCATACCTATTAATTATCAAACGGGAAGCTATCTCAACGGCGGTTTTGAAATCGAGCAAAATGTCGATCTTGTGAGGTCTAATTGGTAAATCGACTCTCCAAGCATCGACACCCAACTCAACAACCTTTCGCTGGAGATCAACAACCTCTCCCATATTGTGTCTGTGAAGCACGGTATTCACGCTGATCCGACAATCCTTTCTTTTTTCCCTTATCCAGCGAATAACGTTGATAATGTTGTGCCAATCACTGGGTGGCCTTGCTATGTTATGACCATCAAAGCCGTCTAACGAGGTTATTATTTCTTTGACTGCTGGCGATTCGATTACGCTTTCCATCACCTTCCCGTCTGTCTTCCATAGGTTAGTCATGAGGGATGCTTTTGCATGATGCGAGCCAAGTCTCTCCATGATTTCCAAAATCCCCGGGAAAGAAAGAGGTTCTCCTCCAGAAACAACAAAACTCCCTATGCCCATCTCTACTGCCTGATCAATTATTCCCAACCACTCTTTGCTGGTCATCTCAGCTTTCTCATGACACATACTGCTCTTCTCGCGAACGACGTAACAGTAAGAGCAATTAAGATTGCACCTATTTGTCAAATCAAGGTGTATCCTTTTTATACGATGTTCCATTTTTATCCTCCATTCTCATCCGCTTATTTGGTTTTTATTCGAAGGTAATTCGATACTAAATATATTATACTCAATAATAGAAAGGTGTCAACAAATAAAAAAGCCCGATACAATCAATCGTATCGGGCTTTCTTGTTACCACTTATTTCACCAGCACCATCCGTTTCGTTTCAGTAAAAGCACCGGCCTTCAGCTGATAGAAGTATATGCCGCTGGGCAGATTAGAACCGTCAAACGTGGCGGTGTATACTCCCGCTCTTTCTGTCTTGTCCACCAGCACCGACACCTCCACACCAAGTATGTTGTACACCGCGAGTTTCACATACGTCATACGTGACACTTGATACTCAATACTGGTAGAGGGATTGAACGGGTTCGGGAAATTCTGGGACAGCATGAAAGCGGTTGGAACGGAAGGATAGTCGTCCACGGCGGTTGGCGTATCAATCGCGCCGTCCACGCGGTAAATCGTGTTCCAAGTTCCGACAAGGAGCGATTTACCCTTGACCGCAAGCGACTTCACTATGTAAACGGTATCGGCGACGATCTGTGTCCACACCTTCCCGTCATACTTGAGGACCCCGCTCTTTGCTGCGCCCGCTTTCCAGTCGAATCCCACGAATACAAGATTCGGCTTTACCGCGAGAATCTTCCGCGCCCACCTGTGGGACGTGCCGATTTCCGTAATTCTTGTCCACGACACGCCGTCATTCACCGAACGATAGAGGCCGTTCTCGGTGCCAGCGTAGATGGTGCCGTTCGAGTCAGACGCTACAGACCACACATGAAGATCTCCGAGACCCCCATTCGACTGTTGCCACGTCTTCCCGTCATCGGTTGAACGGAGTATGCCGAGGCCAATGGTGTCCGCAGTGCCTGCGAAGATAGAGCCGGTCCTAGGATTCATCGCGAGTTCCTCAACGTTGAAGTAGGGGCGGGGGTCGTAGAAGATTTCCCTCCACGTAGCACCGCCGTCGTCCGATTGTGTAATACGGTAACTCATGCCGCCGAGGATCGAGCCGTCCGGTTTTGCGAGGAAGCAACCCCCCCCGCCAGCGCTCCACACAAAAGTCCAGCTTTTACCCTCATCAGTTGATCGGAAAATACCGCTACCGGAACCATAGAGAATGGCGTTCGTTTTCTTGTCCCGTATAGCACCGAAGCCAAAGTTTGAGAGAAAGTCCTTTTTGAAGATTCGCTCCCATGTTTTCCCGTCGTCGGTCGAGCGGAGCAGGCCTCTGTAAGACATTGCCGCGAGGATGTCGCCGTTCTTATCAATCCAGATGGAGTACACGTTCTCGCTCACGCTGTCGGGCAGAATTTTGTTTACCGTAATATCTGTCGCCACCGATTGTGTCCATACCTTTTGCGGCATGGACAGCACACTCAACGTCAGGGCGAGTGTGAGAGCCCATGCTTTCGTTTTCATTTCTGTCACTCCTTATATTTTGTTGGTAAACCACTGTTATTCTGTTCCCATTATACCACGACTGGTGCCTAAAAGTCAATATTACGAGGAAAGCATGGGGCTTTGTCGAATCGGAGCGCAGAAAAGGGCTTGGGATATGGTATAATAGAAACCATGAGAAAAGCTGTCGGTTTTCTTGCGCTTTCATTTCTCCTTTCGTTCACTTCCGCGTTCGCGGCTTTCCAAGGACCCGCTAATTTTCAGGGGAAATACGAGGCAAGCCAGGATGCTATTCAATTGAACTGGCAGAACGTTGAGAACTATAGCCAGCAGACACTAACGAAGGTCAGTAGTCCTTCTGGTGGGTCACGTGTTTTAAAAGATCAACCCAACCCAGCTACCGGTCAGCAAACTTTCTCCGACACAAACCAGGGGCAGGAGTTTGCCCGCGGCGCGTATCAGTACCAACTTTCCACAACCAAGGGCGGCGAGATACAAACGTCCGATCTCTCCGTTCCCATCATGCCGGAGGACTCGAACATCGTGATCGTGAAGACGACTACCGGGGGCCCGCCAGCCGTCGAGGGTTACATCTTAACCTGCCTCGGGAGTACCACCTCCACCATCAGCCTCGCGTGGAGCGGGAATGTCTCGGGCACCCACACCCTAAACCTCTACCGGAGTACCAGTGCCTCGGGGGTGCTTGGCGGGAGCCGTACGCTCGTGGCACCCCCGCCTACACTTACTACCGGGAGCGGTTCCTACACCGACGCAACCGGTCTCGCAGAAAATACCAACTACTGGTACCGCCTGGAGTGGGGGGGCAGCGGCACCACCCAACAGTGCCGCACCGCCGCCGAAAGCCCTCCTCCCACTCCGGCCGGCGCCGATGTGCCGTCGTTCCTGAACGTTTGGGCGCTATCGCCCTCATCGCTCTACGTGAACTGGAAGGACAATTCGGTGGTTGCGCACACCTTCGACCTCCAGCGGGTGAAGCTCACACCCGCGCCGCCCGTATTCCCCTACACGGATGCCACCGGGAAGAAAGGCGTGGAGACCGTGAGCGATACCGCAATCAAACTCTATTGGAAGAATCTTACCAATACCCAGACGCTGAAGGGCCCCTACTACCACCTCGTGGAACGGAGCACGTCGAGCACCCCATTTGCGGATCCTGACAATGACGGGGACCTCGACGAGCACGACCCGTCGTTCACAAAAATCCCGTGGGCGTTCACGGATGACGTGGATGTGGCGAGCACGCGCACGATCTACGAGCAGACGAGCACCGGCCTCACCGAGGGCACCAACTACTACTACCGTATGAAGGGGTGCTCATTCGTGCGGGCCGATGTCACCCGCGAGCAACCGCCGCCGGGACCCCAGAACGACGTACCCGAGGATATCTGCGGTGCGTACCAGAGCGGTGGTGTGGTGTACCTCGCGACGACGACGCTCCCGGCCTCGCCGCAGGGGGTTGAGTTCACAAATGTAACCACGAGTAGTCTCGCCCTCCGGTGGAAGGACTACTCCCAAAGAGAGAGCGGGTTTGCGCTTGCGGTGTTCCCTGCGCCGGGGGCGGGGAACTGCACCACCGGACAATGCACCGCACCGGTGAACGCGGCGATGCCACCCGCAGGCCAGACGTACTCGTTCACTGCGCCATTCACCGTCACGGGGCTTCAGCCCGGAACGTCTTACGCCGTCGCTATCCGCGCGTTCCGTGACGGCACGTGGGGGCGTGCGTTCTCTCCGGGGGTGTCGCCATCAAACTCTACCACGACCGACTCCTACGTCATGGTTGCCTCGCCGGACGGTGGCACTATCGGGGGCGACTGCACGAGCGGTCAGACCTGCTATTTCAGCTATGGCCATTCGGTAACCCTCACCGCGTCCGCGTCCGGCGAGTACGAATTTACACAGTGGACCGGTGGACCCTGCACTAACTCCACGAACGCGACATGCACTTTCCCAATTACCGGGAACGTGAGCGTGAACGCGCTCTTCACGGAAAACCCCAAGGTTGTAGTTGCCTCGCCGAGCGGCGGCACGATCGGGGGCGACTGCGAGAGTGGCAAGACCTGCTACTTTGTTCCCAATACCTCGGTAACCCTTACCGCGACAGCGGACGGCGGGTACGAATTCACGAAGTGGAACGACGGGCCTTGCAATAACTCCACGAACGCGACGTGCACTTTCCCAATTACCGGGAACGTGACCGTGAACGCGCTTTTCACAAGGGTGGTGCTCCAGGAAACCGTATCTGTAAACGCATTTGTGGGGGCGACTGCGACCTCGACCGCTTTTAACTTCTCCCTCGTTGATCCGAATGGCAAGACCGTGGCCTCGGGGGTGAACAATGTTCCCACCTCGACGACCGCGAACTATCCCACCGGTTCGGATAAGAAGTTTACCTTCACCTACGTGAGTGGGGGACCTCCCGGTATGGTCTTTGAGAAGATCGTCCATTTGAACTCAACCGGCAGTGGCGCGCCGACATTTAACACGTTCACCGGTCAAGGATTCATTGGTGAAGACGGCGGTTGGCTCAAGTACGACGTGTACTTCACGACGGCGAGCGGCATGCTCCCCACACGGAATCTCTATGCAAATGTCACGGAGTCCCTCCGGACCGTCATAGAGTGGTTCTCGGCCGTCGGCACGCGCGTGAGAGTAGGAGCGACAGCGCTCGCGGGGGACTTTGCGGCGGCGGTGAGAGGATTATTTGCGACCGCGGCCGCATCGGTGGAGCTCCGGACCGTGGGCGGAGTGACCCTCACCCGGGACCAGTTGGATGCCTACTTTGACCGATTCACGCCGTCGGGGTGGCAGGGATCCCACGCCGAGCGGAACCTCTCGGTCTTCACCGATACCGGGCTTGCGGCGGATACCGCCTATCTCTACCGAGTGCGCGCATGTAGCGGCGGCACCTGCACGGTGTATTCCGATGCAGCGGCGGGCAAAACGCTCTCGGGGAGTGCGGTAGAGAGCGGTGTGGTCAAGGTGTGCGTGCGGAATAACTTCTGCGGTACAAAGACGCGCTACATCGTGCCGGGATCGTCGCCACTGATCGCATCTGATGACCAGTGCGCGCTGAATATCCACTGCCGCGACGTGGGCACCTCCCGCCAGTTCTTCGAGGAGACCCGGTAAGGGGAACTTACAACTTACAACCTACAACTGACAACCAGTTTTGGTTTCGGAAGTTCTACCCACGCACCAGTCCCGCTTAGCGGGGCGGTACGGGGTTTTGCTATAGTCAACTTGTATGTTATACTGACGATCGTCAGTATAACATACAATTCCACGGAACCCCAAATGTACCCCACGCATAACCCCTTGTTTATGTGTGGGGTGGAAAGAAGCCGCGGACGCAAGAGAAAGGCCGACTCAGATTTTTGAGTCGGCCTTTGGTTTACGCGCGACAGCTTTGCAGCGCTCCCGTGAGCGACTGGAGAACGATCCACCGCACGTCGTCCGATGTCTCCACCTCGCGCTCGGGAGGGGTGAGGAACGTGAGCACTTCCCGGTGGGCGGGGATGAGGCGCCGTGCTCCGCGGAATGCCCCTCCCGCCGCAAACGCGGCAAGGGGGCTCTCGACTACGCCGAGGGTGCGGTTCGCCGCATGGATCACGGTGCCTTCGCCGGTTGCCAGCCCCACATGCCCTATGCCGTCGGCGGGGTCGGTGAGGTAGTAGTCAATGGAGCCGGAGCGGAATACGAGGTCACCGGCCATGAGGTCGGGGAGCGCGATCTGCGCGCCGAGTTCCCGCTGCTGGATGGAGCGGCGGGGGAGCCAGATGCCGCGCTCTCCGTAGAGCCATTTCACAAAACTTGAACAATCCACCACCTCCGGCGCTTCGCTCACCCGCGCCCCGCGGCGGTAGGTGGCGATGCCAACCCGTGCGCGCGCGAGCGCGACCACGTCCACCGCCACTATCCGAAATCCCTTCGCGGCGAGCGATATAATCACCCCTTCTTTCGGGAGAGGAACGCCGAGCGCTGCAAGATCAACGGCGCAACGGTTCTTCACCGCACGATATTCGGCCATGACGCCACGCCTTCCTTTCTTTTCGTTGTGTATGTAAAAGAGCAAAAAACAAAAACCTGCCCCAGGAGGGCAGGCTTCGAGGTCTCGCGGAAAACTCAAGACCTCCCCTCTGGGTCAGGGTTGGGGAAAGGGGAGAGGGAGGCGAATCCGGACCACGTTCGTATCGTCTTCGTATGGAGCATGGTTTTTTATGGTAGCCGGTGAGCGGGAGAAGTCAACCCCGCACCAGACCAAGTGCCATCATCCCTGCGGGAGATCTCTCGAAGGGAGACAACGCCTAGACGCCCCTCCAGAAAACACGGTTTTATTTCAAAGCATCGCGGCGGTTGAAGAAACGCCGCGCTTTAAGAGAGCATTGTGGGGAGCCTTGCCTGCTCGCCTCGCTAAAGCTCTGGCGAAGCGGGTCGGTAGGCAGGGAAACTTCGACATAGCACCCATTTTACCCACTTACAAAGCCATGGCTTTTTATCTGGGGAAACACCTCTTATGAGTGGTTAGGTGATTGGGGAGGAGAAGGATCCGCTCCGACTTAAGTCGGAGCGGATCCTTTACGCTCTCGCAACGACGACGCCGATGATACCATTCGCGCCGCCTCCTTGGAGTGCCTCTGCTGCTTCCTTCATGGTGGCGCCGGAAGTGAACACATCATCCACGAGGAATACCGTTTTCCCGCGGATGAGCTCGGGGCGCTTGAGCGTGAAGCAGTGTGCCACGTTTGCCCGACGCTTTTCTTCATTTGCTTCCTTTGCCTGCGGAGGGGTGTTGCGTGTCCGCGCGAGCGCGTCAGGGAGGACCGCGGCGCGTGAGAGCGGTTCGGTCCCGGTGAGCGCCTCCGCGATGAGTGCGGCCTGGTTGAACCCGCGCTCCCGGAGGCGTCGCGGATGGAGCGGGATGGGGACAATGACCAGGTCGCCGGCCGCTGAAGGCGCCCCGCGGAGCGTTGCGGCGAGGTAGGGGAGAAGAACTTTGAGGAGCGGCGCAAGCGCCATCTTCGTCCGCTCGTACTTCAATGTCCGGATGAGCGCGCGGACAGCGGGGTTTGCATAGCCCGCAGCGGCGGCGAGGATGAAGTGTTCCCGCGGATGGCAGCGGGGATGGGTTGAGGCAAGCGGCGGAGGGAGGCGCGCGCCGCAGCGGGGACAGGAGAATCCGTCCCGCAGCGCGATGGTCCCGAAGCACCTCTCGCAGATGGCGGCGCGGCGCGGGGTCGGTGGGAGAAGATTCGCGCACGCGGCGCAGTGGGGCGGGAAGAGCGTATCAAGGGTTGCTTCCCACAGCAGGCGGAGAATATGATGACCCGCGCGTTCCATTACTCCTCATTCTACCCCACCGTGTTACAATGGACGCAATGGGTTTGAAAAGCATCACCTCCAATTTTTTCACCGACATCAAGAACTTTTTGAGCTTCGGGCGCGTGCTCGGCGTGGACATCGGCACCGCCTCGGTGAAGATGGTGGAGCTCGCGCGGAAAGGCGATGTGATATCGCTTGAGAACTACGGTGTGCTCCAGATGCGGGAGCACCTGGTGCGCGCGAATGCCGCCCTCCAATCGAGCTCGCTCAAGCTCGACGAGCAGGAAGCCATCCGCCTCCTCAAGATCCTCCTCTCCGAGGTGAGGCCGAAGGCGGGGAAGGTCATCGCCTCGGTACCATCATTCTCCTCGTTCGCGGTGCCAATCGAGATGCCTTTACTTACGCGGGAGGAGACCGAGAAGTCGATGGTGTTCCAAGCACGGCAATACATCCCCATGCCTGCGGGGGAGATGACCATCGAGTGGGAGAAGGTGGGAGAGTTTGAGAACCAGCAGGGGCAGCGCATGCAGCGGGTGCTCGTCTCGGCGATTCCGAACGCCTTGATCGCGAAGTATCAAGCCATTTTCCGTGCAGCAGGTCTCCAACTCGTTTCGCTCGAATCGGAGGGCGCGGCACTCGCGCGCGCTCTGTTCTCGCCCAATGATCGTTCCACGCTCCTCGTAGACATCGGAACGGAGTCAACCGCCATCGTGGTGGTAAATGGGTTGACGGTCCAGCAGATTGCGCAGACCGATTACGGCGGGATTTCCCTCACCCAGGCGCTCGCGCGCGGTCTCGGCATCAGTGTCACCCGTGCTGAGGAGCTCAAGTGGCGGCGCGGCCTCCTTGGGGGCGGCGCCGAGGCGGAGTTGTCAACATCGCTACTGCCGTTTTTAGATGTTATAATACAGGAGTGTGAGCGGGTGCGCGTGCTCTATGAGCGAATGTTCAGAGCGCGCGTAGAGCGGCTCATGCTTGCGGGCGGCGGCGCGAACCTCCGCGGGATCGGGGAATATTTCAGTGAGCGTCTCGGGCTTCCACTCGCAGAGCCGCGTCCGTTCACCCACGTTACATACCCGAGCGAGCTCGAGCCGACAATGCAGTTCCTGAACCGAGAGCTCCCCGTGGCGGCGGGCCTCGCGCTCCGGTTCTACCGGTGACTAACGATGACTAATGACCATGACGATGACAGTAATGACAATAACTGTAACAATAACGACGAAGAAAAGTCATAGTCATTGTTATCGTTATAGTAAACCATGAACGGCACCCCATCTCCCCAAACAAATGTGAGCAGCCAGTTCGTTACCGAGAAGCTGCCAGTCGGGTGGCCATGGCGGCTCCTGGTGTTTTCCATCGTCATTTTTGCGTTCACTCTTCTTGTTTTCTTCGGCATCAAGTTCGGGTACACCGCTTTTCTCGATAAGAAATCATCCGACCTGGACAGCTCGCTCAATAAGCTCTCGGAAGAGGTGAGCGTGACGGACCAAAGTCGGTTCGTGGGTTTTTACTCGCAAATCGTGAATCTGAAGAGCGTGCTCGACCGGCACCTCTTCAGTGCCAATCTTTTTACTTTCCTCGAGCAGAATGTGATTGACGGGGTGGTGTTCACCGAGGCCAAGTTCAGCGGCTTGGACCGAGCACTCAACCTTCAGGGAACCGCCTCGTCCTTCGATGCCATTGCCCAGCAGATGGCGGTGTTTGCGAAGGTGCGCGAGGTTCAAAAGGTGCTCCTCGAGGACGCGAACGTCGGTAGCGGAAACGCCGCTTTCAGGCTCTCGGTGGTTTTCACCGACGCGTTTTTCAAGAAACTTTTAACACCATGAGAGTCTCCACCAAACGCGTTTTAAGCATCGGGTTGTCCCTCCTGTTCATCTTGGGGGCGCTCGCGGTCTACGGTAATTTCATCCGCGGCGCCATGAGCGACGTTGGTAAGCTCCGCGCGCTCGTGGCTTCCAAATCGAGTCTGTTCGCGAACCAGCGGCAGGCGGTGGGGCAGGTGAAGGATCTCATTGCGCAGTTCCAGAACGCGAGCAGGCTTCAGGAGACCGTTTCGCTCGCCATGCCGAATGACGAACAGGCGATCCAGGCGCTCAGGCAGATAGAGGCGGTGGTGCGGACGAGCGCGGTTGTTCTAGGAAGCGTAGATTTCAAAACTGCCACGCTCCCAAAGGTGAGGGGAGAATCCTTCGTGGGTCGCTTGGGGGTGGTTGAGATGCATCTGCGTGCTGACGGCGCCTACGGGAATCTCAAACAATTTATGCAGCTTCTCGAGTCAGGCGTGCGAGTTTCCAACGTGACGGAGTTCGACTATATTGCAGGGGGAGCGCGCCCCACGGACTCTCTTGCCCTCACGGTCGAAACCTATTACCAGCAGAAATGACGATGACTATGACGATGACTATGACGATGACTATGACCGTAGCTACGGCTATATTAAGAATTTCAGATGGACAACAAAAAAATTGGCGGATGGTATCCGCATAAATCAGCCAAAATCCGCGTCAATCAGCGTTTAGCAAATAACTATGGCCATTGTCGTTGAAGAGGAAAAGAAAACCAACTGGGTTACCGTCATCACCGTGGTGGTGATCCTCGCCGTGGTGTTCATCGGGGGGTATTACCTTTTCTTCCAAAACCCGGGGCTCATTGAGGTGGTGGTGCCGGACCGCCTCCAGCAGCTGAACGAACTCTCGCAGGCGAAGTTTGACCCCAACGCGGTTTTGGATTCCCCGGTGTTCAAAGCGCTCCGCGACTACTCCACTCCACTCGTGCTTCCGCAGGCGGGACGGGCAAACCCCTTCCAGCCAAAGTGAAGGGCTTCGTCTAAAATTTCGAGCCGCAGGCGAAGGAATTTTAGTGACGAAACCTTCACCCAGCACATAAGTTCATAGAAACGTTGGAAAATAAAAAAGACTTACTTACCTCTGCAAAAACTAATTTTGTGATAAGAAACATCCAATTGAATTTATGTGCTGGGTGCTCAATGTGGTGGGACATTCGACCGAGCTCAGTCGAGGGCCTGAATTTCATTCGCCTCGCATCGGGCTCTGAAATTCAGACCACATTGGCATGACAGACCAGGAATTGCTTGATGCCCTTGTGAAGAAAGGACTCCTAGACCAGGTGTCCGCGGCCGGCGTTGCCCGCGATGCCGGCCTCACCGGTCGCTCGGCCGAGGACGTGCTATACGAGCGCCGCGCCGTGGAAGAGCCGTCGCTCGCCGCGGCGAAGAGCGAACTCCTTGGGATCCCATACCGCCCAACGGAGGTGGAGAAGATCCCCGATGAGCTTTTGAAGGTAATTCCCCGCGAGACCTCGGTGACATACCGCGTGATGCCACTATCGCGCGAGCGCAACATGCTCGTTGTAGGGATGTTGCGCCCGGATGACGAGCGCGCCCAGGAGGCACTCCGCTTCATCGCGAAGCGGGAGGGCGTAAGTTTGGGTATATACCTCATAACTCCCTCGGACTTGAAAGCAATGTGGCGCCGCTACGCGCCGTACCGGAGCGAGGTGGAGACGGCCGCAAAGGAAGTCGGCAAACTTCCCGGAGGAGAAAGCGAGATCACCTCACTCGAGGAGGGAGGGAGCGTCGAGGATGCGCCTATCATCAAGATCGTGGCGGCCACCCTCCGGCAAGCGGTAGAGGGTGGAGCGTCCGACATCCACATTGAGCCACAGCGCTCGCGCCTCCGCATCCGCTTCCGGGTGGATGGCATGCTCCAGGAAGTTGCTTCGCTCCCCGTGGCGCTTACCCAGCAGATACTCTCCCGCGTGAAGGTGCTCGCGCGCCTCAAGCTCGATGAGAACCGCATCCCGCAGGACGGGCGGTTCCGGACCTTGATCTTCGGGCGCGACATCGATTTCCGGGTAGCCACGTTCCCTACTCCCTCCGGGGAAAAGGTGGCGCTCCGCGTCTTGGACCCAACAGTTGGCTTGAAGGGCTTGGGGGAACTTGGGCTTGCCCCTTACCACGAAGCGGTTTTGAAGGAGGCCATTGAACGGCCCTTCGGCATGATCCTGATAAGCGGCCCAACCGGCTCCGGAAAGACCACCACTCTCTACGGCATCATGCGCCAGCTCGCGAAGGAAACCGTGAACGCGGTGAGCTTGGAGGACCCGGTTGAGTACTTCATGGAGGGGGTTAATCAGTCGCAGGTGAAGCCGGAGATCGGCTACACGTTCGCCTCGGGCCTGCGGCAGATCCTCCGCCAGGACCCTGACGTGATCATGGTGGGTGAGATCCGGGACAGCGAGACCGCGGATCTCGCGGTGAACGCGGCCTTGACGGGTCACGTCCTCCTCTCCACGCTCCATACCAACAACTCGGTGGGAGTGATACCACGACTGGTTGATCTCGGTGTGCCGCCGTTCCTCCTCTCTTCTGCCATGAATCTCATGTTGGCACAGCGCCTCGTGCTCCGCCTCTGTCCAGAATGCAGGGTGAAGGGGGAGGTAGCGCGGGATGCCGAGCGCATTATCAGCGAAGCGCTCGAAACACTCCCGCCGTCCCTGAAAGCGGGGGTGAAAGCGAAACCGCCGTACACGGTCTTTCGCGCGAAGCCAAAAGCGGACTGTCCCGTCTGCAGGGGAAAAGGCACCGCCGGCCGTGTAGCTCTCTTTGAGCTGTTTCAGATGACTCGGACGCTTGCCGACCTCATCACGGGGGGATTTACTGAAGGGAAGCTCATGGACGAAGCAAAGCGGCAGGGAATGGTGACGCTCCGCGCGGATGGGATTTTGAAGGCCTTGAAGGGCGACGTGGGGATAGAAGAAGTCATCCAGGAAACAACCTAAAAGGCTTTCTACAAATTTTCGAACGGTAGCGAAGAAAATTTGTTAAGAAAACTGTTTAAATTTATGGTAAAATTTATATCGTCAGGAACTCATAAATTTAAATAAATTTGGCATGGACTACGCGCAAAAACTGAATGAGCTTCTCTTGACTACCGCGCGCGAGAACGCGTCCGACCTCCACATCGCGGTGGGTCGGCGCCCCACCATCCGTATTGACAGCGTTTTGATCCCCCTCGCGAAGGAGCCCATCCTCACCAAGGAGGACGCCGAGGGACTCGTGGGCGCGCTCCTCTCAGTGGAACAAAAGGATCGGTTCCTGAAACTGAAACAGGTGGATTTTTCGTTCAATTTTGAGGACAAGGCGCGGTTCCGGGTGAACGTGTTCTTCCAGCGGGGTTTTATGGCGGCGGCACTGCGCCTTATCCCCGCCCAGATCCGCACTATGGAGGAGCTGAATCTTCCTCCAATCCTTCACGACTTCGCCAAGATGAACCAGGGGTTCGTCCTCGTCGTGGGGCCGGCGGGGCACGGGAAATCCACCACACTTGCGGCCGTTCTGGATGAGATAAATCACAACCGCACCGAGCACATCATTACCGTGGAAGATCCCATCGAGTACCTCTTCGCACAGGACCGCTGCATCATCTCACAGCGTGAGGTGGGGCAGGACACAACCTCGTTCCATGAGGCGCTCCGCGCGGTGCTCCGGCAGGACCCCGACGTCATCATGATCGGCGAGATGCGCGACCCTGAAACCATCGCGACCGCGATGACCGCGGCGGAGACCGGTCACATTGTGTTCTCAACCCTCCACACGAACTCCGCTTCGCAGACCGTCGACCGCATCATTGACAGCTTCCCGCCCGAGCAGCAGGGGCAGGTGGTCTCCCAGCTCGCCTCCACGCTCGTGGCTATCATCTCGGAGCGCCTCGTGCCGCGGGTTGGCGGGGGGCGCGTGCCGGCGATGGAGATAATGCTCACCAACTCCGCCATACGGAACCTAATTCGCGAGCGGAAGATCTACCAAATCGACCTCGTTATTGAGACCTCCGTGCAGGAGGGGATGATATCCCTGAACCGTTCGCTTGTGAATCTCCTGAAAAGCAAAGAAATTTCGCTCGAGCAGGCCGAGAGTTACTCGCTCAACCCATCGGAGCTGAGGATATTGTTGGAGAGAACGTAACGCGATGCGAATATACGAATGCATACGAATACTACGAATAAAATCATCTACCCAGAGCTATCGTATGCGCTTACTGGTGTTTCTTTCAGCGTTCATAACCAACTCGGGCGCTTTTCGCGTGAGCGGCAATACGGCGACGCAGTTGAAGCGAAATTAAAGGAGCTAAAAATACCTTACGAAAGAGAGTACAATGTGAAAGGCTCAGGTAACATTATTGATTTTCTCGTAGATAGCAAAATTGTTATGGAACTAAAAGCGAAACCAGTTGTTTCAAGAGATGATTATTATCAGGTTCAACGATATCTTCAAACGCTTAATTTGAAATTGGGTATCATTGTCAACTTCCAGAACCGGTACATAAAACCCACCCGAGTTGTCAGGATAGATACCCCTTCAAAAGCGAGATTCGTATAATTCGTTCAATTCGTATATTCGCATCGAGATATGAAGTTTAACTACAAAGCGCGCACGAAGGAGGGGGAGCTCCAGGTGGGGAACGTTGAGGCCTCGGCCCGCGAGGCGGCGGTTTCCGTGCTCTTGGGGCACGGGCTCTTCGTGCTCTCGGTGGAGCCGGTGAAGGAGACAAAGTGGTACAGCCGTCTCACCGACTTCTTCGAGCGGGTGAAGGTCACCGACCTCATGGTTTTCACGCGCCAGTTCGCCACCCTCCTCGCCTCGCAGGTACCTCTGGGGGATAGCTTGCGGAGTTTGTACGCGCAAACCTCAAAACCGGTTCTGAAGGAGGTGCTCGCGGAGGTGGCTTCCGATATTGAATCCGGGTTTTCGCTCTCGCAGGCACTCGGGCGCCACCCCGGAGTGTTCTCCGAGTTCTATGTGAACATGGTAAGGTCGGCGGAGGTGACAGGCCGCCTCTCGGAGGTGCTGGACTTTCTCGCCGATTATCTTGAGCGGCAGTCGATGCTGGTCTCGAAGGTGAGGAACGCGCTTGTCTACCCCGTGTTCGTTGTGGGCCTCTTCTTCGTAGTGGTCATCATTATGGTGACCATGGTTATTCCACAGATCGCCCCTATCTTTGCCGAGTCGAATGTGCAGCTTCCCGCCCTGACCAGGTTCCTGGTTTCTTTCGGCACTTTCGTGGTGGGCTGGTGGTGGGCTCTCATAATCGTGTTCACCATGCTCGTCCTCCTAGTGATCAACTATGTGCAGACCGATGAAGGCAAGGCGGTGTTCAACGAGATCAGCTTACGGCTCCCCTTGATCGGCAAGCTTCTTCAGCGCTCGTACATTGCCCGTTTCGCGGAGTCGGCGAAGGTTCTGATCCAAGGCGGCCTCACCATTCCGCAGGCAATCGAGATCGCCTCACACACCATCGGCAACTACGTGTACCGTGACGTGCTCCACGAGGCGGCGCAGGCGGTGCGAAAAGGGCTCCTGCTCTCGCAGGCCCTCAAGGATGCGCCCTACTTCCCGCCGCTCGTCTCCCAGCTCATCGCGGTGGGTGAATCCACCGGCCGCCTTGAGGTGCTCTTGGGGAAGATCTCCTCGTTCTATGAGCGGCAGGTGGAAGATATCGTGGGGAATCTCGTTGAGCTCATCCAGCCGGCGCTCCTCGTGGTGATCGGTATCATGGTGGCGGGGCTCTTCGCCTCCATCCTCCTCCCGCTCTACAACCTCACGAAGGTATTCTAAAGGGCTTTCTACGAATTTTCGAGCCGAAGGAGATGAAAATTTGTCGAGAAAACCTTTACCCCGTTAGATAGCGGCAATCATATGAAATTTCAATACAAAAATAGAGTGAGGTATAATAATCATCGAACTGCACTCCGAGAGGGCTTGCCCGCATCTAACGGGGTGGACATTCGGCCGAGCTCAGTCGAGGCCCTCAATTTTACCGCGCCCGACTTGCCCGAGAGCAACCCGGGCGGGCGGGTAGTCACTCGCTCCGCTCGTGAATAAAATTGGCATTTGCTATAATAAAGCGGATATTCGAAAGGTCGATGGAATAGCCAATAACAAATAACCAATAACAAATGACTAGTAAAAGAAGCGGTTTCACGCTGATCGAGATGCTCGTGGTGGTCGCCATCATCGGGCTCCTTGCGTCAGTGGTAGTGGTGGGGGTGGGGGGTGCGCGCCAGCGGGCGCGGGATGCGAAGCGCATAGCGGATATCAGGCAGATCCAGAACATGCTTGAGAACTACTACTCGACAAACAACGCATACCCCACTGCCTTGAACCTTTTACCTAGCGTGCCTACCGATCCCTTGGATGCCACCAAGTCCTACGGCTACTCTGGGAGCGCCCAGACCTACATACTGGGGACCTGCCTGGAAAACGATCGCCCTGCCGGAACAGGGAGCGTCGCCGAGATGCTTGTTCTCACCAACCTCACCACCAACTGCACCAACTGCAACCAAGCCGCGCCCGGAAATCTCAAGGTCTACTGCGTTAAGAGCTAATCCGCTCCACTCAATGTCTACCCTTAAACGCGCTAACGCGGTTTTATCCAGCACCACTTTTGAGCACGTCAGCAAAAGTGGTGCGAAGAAGGGTTTATCCAGCACCACCTTTGAGCACGTCAGCAAAAGTGGTGCTGGGTTTACCCTCATCCTTCGACGAACTCGGGATAAGCGTGGTTTTACGCTTATCGAGATGCTTATTGTGGTAGCCATCATCGGGCTCCTCTCGTCGGTGATCCTCGTGGGGCTTGGTGATGTGCGCAAGGAAGCGCGGGACACGCGCCGCATTTCTGACATCCGACAGATGCAGAACCAGCTCGAGATCTACTATTCCGAACACCAGAGCTACCCTCCCGACGTCTACGAACAGCTTCAGGGGACTCCGTTCGACCCGGTGGCGGATCCAACGACTGGGGAACTGCACAAGTACGTCTACGAACGCCTCTCGCAGAACAGCTACCTCCTCGGGACATGCCTCGAGGGCGCGCGCCCCACGGGGATAAGCCACATCAGCCAGAATTTCCGGAACGACATCACGAACTACGGCGTCGGCTGCAATTGCGATGAGGCCGCGCAGCAGGCATACTGTGTGAAGAGTTGATAGCGCGATGCGAATATACCTGCCCGCCATAGCCTTTATCTTTGTTTTCTCTCCAGACATAGCTTTCTTATAATTGATGTTTAGACATAAATCATCGGATAGGCGTTGGCAGGCGGGCGAATTCGTGCGAATGATACGAATAATGCGAATGTTGGGAACGCCGGTTGCCGGTTAATTGTCATGGAAGCGGTGTTTTACGCGACACTTTTTATACTCGGGCTCGCCACGGGGAGTTTCCTGAACGTTCTCACGCTCCGGTACCAGCCGGAGCGTTCCGTGTTCAGCCGAAAGGCGCTCGGCGGTCGTTCGCATTGTCCGCACTGCAGGAAAACGCTTACCGCGATCGAGCTCATTCCGCTCGTGAGTTTTCTAATCCAGCGTGGGCGTTGCTCCGCCTGTGGCGAACAGCTCTCACTCCAGTACCCGCTCGTGGAACTGGTGAGCGGCGCGGTGTGGGTGATGGTGCCGCTCTCGTTGAGTTTTTTTTACAACATCGCCCCAGTCGCCTTCGCTTCCCTCGCGGCGCCGCTATGGTTCTACGGACTCGCACTTGTGTGGATCGTTGCCTTTCTCACATGGCTCGCGATCTTCGTGATCGATATGCGGCACTATCTGATCCCCAATGAGCTGAATATACTCCTCGCTGTTCTCGGGGTGGCTGCGATGCTTCTCCTCTCCGCGCACCACGGGGCGCTCCCGGTGTTCCGTGATTCGTTCCTGCGGCACTACGCGCTTCTCGTCTCGCCCACCTTCGGGGTGTGGGCAGGCCATCTCTTGGGCGCGGCGGCCGGCGGGCTCATCTTCGGTTTCCTGGTGTTTCTGGGACGGGGGCGGGCGATGGGGGTGGGGGACGTGAAGCTCGCTATTGCCTCCGGGATCCTCTTGGGGTGGCCCGATATTCTCCTCGCCGCGTTCCTCGCATTCATTGTGGGCGGGGTGTGGGGGGTGGTACTCGTGCTCGCGAAAGAAAAAAAGTTCAGTGACCGTGTTCCCTTCGCGCCTTTCTTTGTGATCGGCGCGGCTATCACGGTTTTCGGCGGGTACCACCTCCTCCGCCTCTACTTCTCTCTCTTCGGGCTCTGATCTTCAAGACACGCGCTTTTCCCCGCCTCCTGCTATAATAGAGAGTGATGCGGGGCTTTTCTCTCGTTGAAATGATCGTCGTGGTTGCAATCACCGCGTTCCTTTCCGCGCTTCTCTTGACCTACAACCGCTCGAGCGACAACCAAATCGTGCTTTCAGTGGAACGGGAGAAGGTAATGGGATTCTTGAACCGCGCCAAGGCCTTTGCGCTGGAGCGGAACCTCGCGAAGGGGGGAGAGGATGTGTGCGCGTTCGGGGTGAATTTCAACAAAGGCAATGGCACTATGGAGATCTTCCGCATAGGGAGCGGAGTGAGCGGAGGGTGCGGCGATTCTGATCCCTCACTCGACGGCACCAACAATTCTGTCATAGAGGGCCTTACCCTCGCCTCCCGCGTGGAGTTTAGGAGTTTCACATGCACGCCAACCACGCCCTGCGATGCAGCATCGCACGATGTGGCGTTCATTCCGCCATACCTCAAGACCGTGAACTCCGGGAGCATCGTGCTCGGCGTCAAAGGCAGTTCGAATGTCCTCACCGTTGAGGTGGGGGTCGGAGGGGAGATAACGCCCCGGTAACACGAGGACATGAAAACGATGTGCAACGCATCCGGCGTGATAGGAAAGAGAGAAGGAAGTTTCCTTGTGGAGGCCATTGTTGCCTTGAGTTTGGTGGTCACCGGCATCCTCGGGATCATCGTGCTCCTCACCCGTTCCATCGGGCTCACAGCCAATGTGTCGCAGCGCGCGGTGGCGACCTACCTCGCGGCGGAAGGAATCGAGATAACCAAAAACATCATTGACATCGAGATCGCGAAACCGGCGGGGAGTGGGTGGTCTTTCGTCTCGGGACTTCCTTCTTCGTTTGCGGTGGAACACGATTCGTCGGCGCCGGACGTGGGTCGTGCCGGGTTACCACTCCATTTCAGTGGCGGTTTATATTCGTACGATCCGAGCGGTGCTCTCACACCGTTCCGACGGGTGATGACTGCGACCTCAACTGGCGATGAGGTACAGGTGAGTTCAGTGGTGACATGGTCCATAAAAGGAAAGCCGGAATCGGTGAATCTTGAAGATCGGTTTTGGAACTGGCGCCAGTAATGACGAAACTTATGTCTATCAAAAGCCGAAAAGGGAAAGAGGGGTTTACCCTGAGCTTGCCGAATGGGTTCACGGTAGTCGAGCTCCTCGTGGCGATGTCCATATTCGCCATTTTCTTGAGCATTGCTTTCGGTGTATTCGTGCAGGCCGTGAAGGGACAGCGCGAGCTAACCCGTTTCATGGCGGTGCAGAACAACGCGGGGCTCGTCTTGGAACAGATGATGCGGGAGATGCGGACCGGCTACTGGTTCTGCGATGGTACGGAAAACGGTGCCGCGCCCTGTGAGACGAGCGGGAATTCACTCACGTTCAAAAACCACGAAGGGGAAATGGTGCGTTACCGTCTTGATAGTGAGAAAGTGGGAAGGCAGGTTGTTGGAGTCGATGACGATCCGGTGCCGCTCACCTCAAGCGTGGTGCGAATAAGCAACCTGCAGTTTCTCGTGACCCAGCAGGGAAACCCCTGCGTGCCGCCGCGGATCACCGTGGCGATGCAAGCCGGGCTCGCGGGGGCGGGGAACGTAGCGCCGGTGAATTTGGAGACCTCGGTGAGCTCCAGGGTTTTCCCTGTTGACGTAAAGGGCGCGTCGCTGAGTCTTAGGTCCAGCTGTTACGTGCCGTAAGACGTACGAATATATATGGCAGCAAGGTCAATAGAAAAAATTCGACAGCGGGCTTCGGCTGAGCTCAGCCGAAAGTCCTCAGGGCAAGCCCTCCTCCGCCAGAAGGCTACGGACGGGCAAGCCCTTCGACGGATTCGACTGGGGCTTCGACTGAGCTCAGCCGAACGTCCTCACCGCAGGCAGCGCTCAGGGCAGGCCCTTCGACAGCGCTCAGGGCAGGCCATGCTCCTTACGGTCATCATGACCAGCGGCATCCTTTTCCTCGTGACATCGGTGGCTGGGATCCTTATGTTCTACCAGCTTCAGCAGGTAACCGACATTGGGAATTCCGCCGCGGCCGTCTTTGCCGCAGATGCAGCCTTGGAGAAAGCGACGTACAACTATCTCAAAAGCACGGAATTCGTATATGACCCCACCAAACCCTGTTTTGTGTCCCCACGGCCTCCTTCGTGTCTCGGCCCCACAGTTTCGCTCTCGAACGGAGCGTCTGGTTCCTCGTATCTTGTGATCCCGCCTCCCGGCACTCCAAACGCCACCACGGTCATCACGGCGGAGGGGAAAGGCCCCGGGGGGCGCACAGTCCGTCTTCTCCAGACAACTTTCTTCGTGAACCCCTAAATTTCAGAGGCGAAACCTCCGAAAATTTGGACTATGGATATTCGAGAGGCACGCGTACGGGTTTCGAAGCTCCGAGCGGAGGTTGAGCGGGCTCGGTACGCCTACCACGCGCTGGACAAGGAACTTATTTCGCCGGAGGCGCTCGATTCGCTGAAGAAGGAACTCTTTGACCTCGAGCTGAAGTTTCCGGAACTCATTACACCCGACTCGCCGACCCAGCGGGTGGCGGGGAAACCGCTCGCACAGTTCCGCAAGGTGCGCCACTTCTCTCCCATGCTCTCGTTCAACGACGTGTTCAGCGAGGATGATTTCCTTGCATGGTTCCTGCGGGTGAAGAATTATCTTGGTAGGTCGCTGACTGATGTAGAAGAACTTCGGCGTAAATCCGCGCTTGCCCCGTTAGATGCGAAGCTATCTAACGGGGTGAATCCGCGTGAATCTGCGATGTTCTACTGCGAGCTCAAAATTGACGGACTTGCCATCGAGCTCATCTACGAGGACGGGATGCTGGTACAAGGGTCCACGCGCGGCGACGGCCGCATAGGCGAGGACGTTATCCAAAATCTCAAGACCATCGAAGCAATTCCTCTGCGGATCCTCGAGGCCAAGGAGGCGATCATGAACGCGCGGGAACTCGGCTTGGATTCCGAGCGTTTTGACTTCAACCCGGGGCGCCTCGTGGTGCGCGGCGAGGTGTTTTTGACCAAGCGCGAGTTTGCCCGCATCAACCGCGAGCAGGAAATGCTGGATGAGAAGGCCTATGCAAATCCGCGGAACATCGCGGCCGGTTCCATCCGGCAGCTTGACCCGAAGGTCACCGCTTCGCGGAAGCTTGACTCCTTCCAGTATGCCGTGGTGAGCGACGTCGGCCAGCGGACCCACGAAGAGGAACATCTCTACCTCCGAGCACTCGGGTTCAAAACGAATCCATGGAATAAGCTCACGCACTCGCTCCGGGAAGCAATCGCGTTTCGCGACCACTGGGGTGCGCATCGCGAAAAACTTCCCTATGAGATAGACGGGGCGGTGGTCATTTTGAACGATAACGCGGCTTTCGCCGCCGCGGGGGTGGTGGGGAAAGCGCCGCGGGGTGCCATCGCCTACAAGTTTTCGCCGCGCGAAGCGACAACGGTGGTGGAAAATATCGTGGTGCAGGTTGGACGCACGGGGGCCCTGACGCCTGTCGCGGTGCTCCGCCCCGTGGAGGTAGGCGGGATCACTATCACACACGCCACGCTCCACAACTTTGATGAGGTGAAGCGTCTCGGCATCAAGATCGGTGACACGGTGGTGGTGAGCCGCGCGGGCGACGTGATTCCGCAGATAACCCAAGTGCTTCCCGAGCTCCGCACGGGAAAAGAAAAACCATTCCGTATGCCGGAGCGGTGCCCGGTGGACGGTTCCAGGGTCGTGAAGGAAGGCGCCATCATGCGGTGCGGAAACCCGAAGTGCGCCGCCCGCCACCGCGAGGCGCTCCGCCACTTCGTGGCGCGTTCGGCGTTCGATATCCGCGGTTTGGGCGCGAAGATCGTGGACCGTTTTTTGGACGAGGGGCTCATCGGCGACGCGGCGGACATCTTCACGCTCAAAGCCGGGGACATTGCCGTTCTGGGGCGTTTTGGTGAGAAGTCGGCGGCAAACATCGTGCGGGAGGTGGCGGAGAAGAAACGGGTCGCGCTTCCGCGGTTCCTTTTTGGCCTCGGCATCCTCCATGTGGGAGAAGAGACGGCGCTCCTTCTGGCGAAGGAAATCTCAAATCTCAAATCCCAAATCTCAAAACCGACAGACATGCTAAAAGTTTTCCAGAAACTTTCCGTTGAGGATTTGCAGAACATCAAGGATATCGGGCCGAAGATGTCAGAGAGCATCTACGATTGGTTCCGCGAGCCGCGCAATGTAAAACTGCTGGAAAAATTGGAACAAGCTGGGGTGGAAATCAAAAATCAAAAATCAAAAATCAAAAATCAAAAGTTAGAAGGACTTACGTTTGTTTTGACCGGTACCCTAAGAACGATGAGCCGCGACGAGGCGAAGGAGAAAATACGCGCCTTGGGCGGCGAGGTTTCGGAATCAGTTTCCCGGAAGACGAGCTACGTGGTGGCGGGGACGGAACCGGGATTGAAGTACGAGAGGGCGAAGACCTTTGGCATCCCGACGCTCGACGAGGCGGCTTTCGTGAAACTCCTCAAGGGGTGACCCCTCGCCATTTTGTTCAAAGGGTGAGGGGCGGGGTATACTGAAGCCAATGCTTTCCGAAAAGGACGTCACGCACCTCGCGGAGCTTGCGCGCATAGCGCTCGCTCCAGAGGAGAAAAAATCCCTCCTCAAGGACCTTGGGGGAATCCTCGCATACTTTGAGGAACTGAAGGCCGTTGATACCGAGGGAGTTCGGCCCATTGCTGGCGGCACGAGCTCCATGAACGTGGTGCGTGAGGATACGGGAAGCGAGCCGATCCCGAACGGCCTCGCCGTGGAGGCGTTCCCAGAGGCGGAGAACGGTTTTCTGAAAGTTCCGCCGGTATTTTCCGCCGAAGGCGGATCCGCCTCAGGCGGAGAATAATAATGGAATTAAGAAATCTCTCCATCGCAGGTATCCGCCGGGGGCTCGCCGAGAAGCGCTTTTCTGCGGTTGAGCTCGCGGAAGAATTTCTGGGCTGGGCGGAGACGCACGACCGCGAAATCCACGCGTACCTCTCGCTTGCTCGAGAGCATGCTCTCGCCTCCGCCAGGGCGGTGGATGAAAAAATTGCCACCGGCGCGCCGCTCCCGCCGCTCGCAGGGGTTCCGGTGGCGCTCAAGGACAATCTGCTCGTGGAGGGCGGCGTGACCACGGCCGCGTCGAAGATACTGGAACACTACGTGGGGAGCTACGATGCGACGGCTGTGAGGAAGCTCAAGGATGCGGGCGCGGTGCTCCTCGGTAAGACCAACATGGATGAGTTCGCGATGGGCTCTTCCACGGAACACTCCGCGTTTGGCGTAACGCGGAACCCGTACGATCTCTCGCGGGTGCCCGGCGGCTCCTCCGGCGGCTCCGCGGCGGCGGTCGCGGCGGGGATGGCGGCGGCGGCGCTGGGTTCCGACACGAGCGGCTCCGTATGCTTGCCCGCGGCGTTCTGCGGCATCGTGGGTCTCCGGCCTTCCTATGGTGCGGTCTCGCGCTTCGGCCTGATCGCCATGGCATCCAGTTTGGACCAGATCGGCCCGCTCGCGAAGACGGCGGAGGACGCGGCGCTGGTTTTCGGTGCCATCCGCGGGAGGGATCCCTTGGATGCCACGAGTGTTGAGTTCGAGCCATCAGGTGATCCGGTACCGCCCGGGGAGGCGAAAAAGTTGAAGGTGGGTATCCCCAAGGAATTCTTCGTGGAGGGGATTTCCCCCGAAGTGTCTCGCGGCCTCGAGGTGGCGATGGCAAAACTCAAATCGCTCGGCTTCACATTCAAGGAAATCAGCTTGCCGCACGCGAGGTACGCCCTCGCTGTCTACTACATCATCATGCCCGCGGAAGTTTCCGCGAACCTCGCGCGCTTCGATGGTATTAGATACGAAAGAACCAACAACCAACAACCGACAACTGACAACTTATTAAAGGATCTTTACTTCAAAACCCGCGGTGAAGGATTCGGCGCGGAGGCGCGGCGGCGCATCCTCCTCGGAACCTACGTGCTCTCCGCCGGCTACTACGATGCGTACTACGCGAAGGCGCAGAGAGTGCGGCGGCTCATCACCGAGGACTTCGAGCGGGCGTTCGATCGCGCGGGCGGCGGCGTGGATGTCATCTTTGCGCCAGTGGCGCCGACCACCGCGTTCAAGCTCGGGGAAAAGATTGCTGACCCGCTCGCCATGTACCTCTCGGACATTTTTACGACGCAGACGAACCTCGCCGGCGTTCCCGCGCTCTCCATGCCGGTGGACGGCTACCGGCCGGAGCGTACGGAACTTCCCATAGGATTCCAGCTTATCGGGAAGCGGTTCCACGAGGAGGAACTGTTCGCCGCGGGCCGCTTGTACGAGGAAGGGTAGGGTGGTACAACGAAGGCAGCGCTTGAGAAGGGTATTTTTACATCCACTTTTGAGAAAGGAGGGATACATGACTGCTCCGCAAAATCTGCCGCCCGAGGTTTGTACGGATCACCATGACCACAAAGCTAATGGCGAACGCCAATGTCTATGGTGTCATGAATGGATCAGGGCTTCGTGGCCATTTTACAGTCACGAACAAAATTGCCCCTCGCGGCCGAAGTGAAGCGGTAGCCGCGGGCGCTCCACGCGAACGCCGCCCCAATATTCTAGGGCGGCGTTTTTATGTTTTGAGGATCGTTTCGGCGCGTGCGAGGTCCCCCGGTGTCCCGATGGGGATCCAGAGCTTTGTTTCCACCACTTCTATCGGATGTTCACGGGCCATGGCGCCCAAGGCAGTCGCGAAGTAGTACTCGCCGTTTGCGGGGTGGGGGACGGGTGGATAGTTGAAGATGTCAGGAGTGATCATATGGGTGGCGGTGGTGACGAGGTTGGAGCGCGGCGCCGCAGGCTTTTCTTCAATTTCCCTGATGGTGCCGTCGGCGTTCAAAGTGATAACCCCGAAACGTTCAGGGTGTTCTGCGTGCGACGCGACGATGGCGAGCGGGCGCGAGAGACATTCGGCAATTGAAGCGGCATCAGTGAGGTCATCCGAGTAGAGGAACGCGAATGCGTCATTTTTGGAGAGGTAGGGCTTGCAAAGCTCAAGCGCGTGGTAGGTGCCTTTCCGCTCCGTTTGCGCGACGTAGGTGACCGGCCGGCCGAGGAACTCCGGGCCGCAGTATTCCTTTATCTGGTCTCCCCGGTAGCCGGTAACGATGATGAGTTCGACCACGCTCGGCGGGAGAGCTTCTACAATGTGTCGCAGTAAAGGTTTCCCTAGGAGTGGGACAAGTGATTTGGGGGTCGTGAGTGTCAGAGGCCGCATGCGGACCCCTTCCCCAGCGGCGAGGATGACGGCTTTCATATAGACGCTGATTTACGCTGATTATTGGACGCTGATTTACGCTGATATTTAAGACGCGGATTTATGCGGATTGGAACGGATTTATACGGATGTTATCAGTTATTAGCTCGGTGATCTCTAACGGGATTCATGGTGCGCTTGAATAATAAAAGAGACACCTGGAATTACAAGGCGTCCCCATTTTTTTGCGGGCCGGCCCTCCTTCGTCCTGAGCCGCGTCGAAGGACTGCGGACGGGCAGGCTGGATTTGTGTCGGCTTTTTCAGGCGCGGTGGACGGGATTTGAACCCGTGATCTTCTCCGTGACAGGGAGACGCTTTGCCAGGCTAAGCTACCACCGCTCGTTTAAAAATCCTATATTTTCTTGGGAGATAAATCAAGTTTTGTAACCGGGTTTTCGTTTCGGGTACGCCACAATAATTCTCCGTTTCCATCCTATGAGGAACTTTTTCACCGAAGCGCGGCGCGCGATGCCCGAACGGGTTTTTGAATCGGGGTCAAGATAGAGGACCACCCCTTTCCCGATGCCGGTGATTGCCACCAGATGCCCGTGGCGTTTTGGGTCGAGATTTCCGTAGATTGAGGCGAGCACCGGTCCGCGCCGCAATTCTTTTTTCAGTTTCGGGAACGCGCGCGTTGGCGTGAGTTTTGCCCAGTCATAATTTTGTCCCGCGAGCCCGAAATGTTTTGCAACCATTGCGAGGCCACGGTGCGACCATCCCACACTTCTTATATACGCGCCGCGATTGTGGGCGAGCCGAACGAGCGAAGGAATGGTGGGTGGCATGCGGCGGATGGCTCCTTCGCGGTGCCAAAAATCCAGGACCATTTTGAGCGCTACAATGCCACAGCTTCGGGACCGCCAGAAGCGGTTTTTGACGTCAAAACGTTGGGAGAGGGCAGTGACCGCGTAATGCATCAAAAGCGTTTCACCATGACGATGTGGTCGTGCGGTTCTGCGGTGAATACTGTAAGACCTTGTATGGTGACGCCGCCAAGTTTATGGCGAGAATGAATAATCTCGCCATTTCCGAGATAAAGTCCCACGTGGCCGATGGTCATTTGGCGTCCGCCGAAGAGGTCGTCGTCATAATGTCCCTTTCTCCCGCGCGCGAAGAGAACGTCGCCCGTTTCAAGATTTGAGAAGTCGTGTGCCAGAGCGATTTCTTTTCCTTGCGGATCCGCGGCTTGAAGGATGGATGAACGGGGGAGCTCGATGCCAATCTGCTTGAAAACGTATTGGACGAACGATGAGCAATCAAAGAAGTTCGGTGCCTCCTCCGGCGCGGCGCCGTATTTGTAGGGCCTCCCGACCAGACCTTTCGCCAATGCGACGAGTTTTGTTTTTTGTGCCCCCGTCATTTTTTGTGGCTGGGGTGGGATTCAAACCCCATTTAAAAAACGGTTATGGTGGCCAGAACCAGAGCATAGCACGGTTCAGGCCTACCATGAACCGTATTGCCAAAGGCAATTCTGGTTCATGGTGGCTGGGGTGAGAATCGGACTCACAACCTGACGCTTATGAAACGTCTGCTCTACCATTGAGCTACCCAGCCGTCAAAATCACTGTATCGTACAATTAAATTACGTTCAAGATTTGATTTTTACCGGTATGTTGCTAACATAAGAACGCGGGGTAGTGTAACGGCCGCACGTGAGGCCCATAACCTCAAGGCTAGCGGGTTCGACTCCCGCCCCCGCAACACTTCGACTCGCTATGCTCGCTCAGTGCAAGCACCCTCAGCAGAAGCAGCGAGGAGAAGTGGGCTGAGTTTATCGAAGCCCTTTCGACTCGCTATGCTCGCTCAGTGCAAGCACCCTCAGCAGAAGCAGCGAGGAGAAGTGGGCTGAGCCGTTCGGCCCCGAGGAGTTCGGCTGAGGCTCACTCGAAGTCCTCACGGCCGAGGGGTTTATCGAAGCCCCTTCAACTATGTGGCATGTTTATCTACTGCTCTGCAGGAACGATAGTATCTATACTGGCGTCACAGACGACGTTAATGCGAGATTCAAGCGACACAGAGCGGGAACGGGCGGTGGGCACACCCACTCATACCCAGCAATCAGATTGCTACGCACGGAAGAGTTTCAAACCAAGGAGGAAGCACTAAAGCAGGAAAGGCAAATTAAGGGGTGGCGGCGCGAGAAAAAGCTTAATTTAGTCGAATTTGGGAGACCTATGGTGTAGAACAAATTTGCGCGGCGTTAGCACCACGCGAAAAGATATAATATGCCTGATGTGAAAAAAATAAGAGAGCGTGCCCTTGAGGCGCTGAAGAGCGTTTCCGATGCCGAGACGCTTGAGGGAGTTCGGGTGAAATATTTGGGGCGGAAGGGCGAGCTCACGGGGCTCCTCCGGGCCCTCAAAGACCTGCCAGTCGCCGAGCGGAAGCGGGTCGGTTCCGCGGCAAATGCGCTGCGGCGCGAGCTTGAATCTCTCGTAGACGGCAAGAAGGCGGAATTGGGGGGCAATGAGGGAAGCGGGGTTCATCTTGATGTGACGAAGCCGGGCGAGAAGCTCCACCGCGGCCACCTCCATCCGCTCACGAAGATAGACCGGGAGATACGGGAGATCTTCCGCTCCATGAATTTCTCCGTCGTGGAGGGGCCGGAGGTGGAAACCGCCTACTACAATTTCGATGCGCTGAACATTCCCGCGGACCATCCGGCGCGGGATATGTGGGACACGCTCTGGTTAAACCCGACCAACGACCAACGACTAACGACAAATAACAAGAACGGTCGTAAGTTGTCAGTTGAAAGTCGTAAGTTATTGTTGCGGACGCATACCAGTCCGGTGCAGGTCCGTTACATGGAGACCCATGAGCCGCCGTTCCAGATCGTGGTGCCGGGACGGGTGTTCCGCTACGAGGCGACCGACGCTTCCCACGAGATCAATTTTTACCAGCTGGAGGGTCTCATGGTGGGAACGGACGTCTCGCTCGCGAACTTCAAGTTCGTGGTGGAGGAGTTCTTCCGAAAGCTCTTCGGGAAGGGTTTGGAGTTCCGGTTCCGGCCCGGCTACTTCCCATTTGTGGAGCCGGGGCTGGAGGTGGACATCCGTTTCCAGAAAGGCAAGTGGCTCGAGGTGATGGGTGCGGGGATGGTCCATCGGAACGTATTTGACGCGGTGCGCTATAACCCCGACGCGGTCCAGGGATTCGCCTTCGGCATGGGCATCGACCGCCTCGCCATGATCAAGTACAAGGTTCCCGACATCCGTTTTTTCTACTCCGGCGATCTCCGCTTTGTGCGGCAATTTTGAAGGGCTTGGTATGAATTTTCAAGACAGAGTCGCAGAAAATTTATTTACCAAACCTTCACCCCGTTAGATAGCGGTAACAATATGAAATTTCAATGCAAAAATGGAGTATTAGGGATAACAATCGTCGAACCACTCCGAGCGGGTCTGTCCGCATCTAACGGGGTGGACATTCGGCTGAGCTCAGTCGAAGCCCTCGGTTTTATAGTCACTCGCTGTGCTCGCGAATAAAAACGGCATGAAATTCTCTTACTCACTTATCAAGACATTCGTACCGAAACTTCCCTCGAAGACGCGGTGCGTGGATGCGCTCACCATGCATGCCTTTGAGGCGGAAGACGGTTCGATGGACGCCTTTGAGGTGGCGCTCCCGCCGAACCGCTACTCCGATGCGGCATCCCACGTGGGAATTGCCCGAGAGCTTGCGGCCATTTTCAATCTTCCGCTCAAGGCGCCGACAGGAATGCCCTTGCCTAAGGAAAGGAATGGGGGCGCGCATTTCGCCGTGCGGGTGGAGGATAGGGAGCGGTGCCCGCGCTACACAGCCAGCTACTTTGATGGGATAAAGGTGAAGCCGTCCCCGGCGTGGATGCAGCAGACGCTAATCTCCTGCGGTCTCCGCCCCATCTCTAACGTGGTGGATATCATGAACTACGTGATGCTTGAAGTGGGGCAGCCGCTCCACGCGTTCGATTATGATAAACTCGCGAATGGGCACGAATATCCCACAAATAACACCAATGGGGCCAAAAAAATTCGTGAGATTCGTGGTCGGATTAGTGAGTATTCGCGAGAAATTGTGGTGCGGCGGGCGAAGCAGGGCGAGCGCATCACTTCCATTGACGGGGTGGCCTACGTGCTTACCTCCGACGAGCTTGTCATCGCCGATGAGCGCGGCTCCCTCGCCCTAGCGGGTGTAAAAGGCGGAAAGGGCTCGGAGGTGGACGGGAAGACCGCGCGCCTCATCGTGGAGGCGGCGAATTTCGAGAACACCGGCATCTACCGTACCTCGAAACGGCTGAATTTAGCGACAGATGCCTCCACGCGTTTCTCGCATGCCATTGCTCCGGCGCTCGCCGAAGCGGGGATGGCGCGTGCTACTGAACTCCTCATTGCGCTTGTGGGCGCCCGGCCCGGCGAATGTTTTGACTCGCAAAGGAAAGCGCCGCCGCGGCGGTTGCTCAAGTTTGATGTCGCGCAATTCAGCCGGCTCATCGGGACCTCCATCACGCGCGAGAGGGCTGCGGAACTGCTCCGTCGCCTTGGATTTCAGGAAACAAAAAAAGACGTGTGGGAGGTGCCGCCATTCCGCATGGACATTGCCACGCACGAGGACCTCGCCGAGGAGGTAGTGCGGCTCATGGGTTTGAACGAGCTCCGCGCGGCGGCGCCGCGGGTGGTGCTTAGCGTGGCGGAGGAGGACGAGATGATTCGCGAGAAGGAACGGGTGCGGCGGGTGCTCTCGGGGCTGGGCGTGGATGAGGTATATCTCCACAGCATGATTTCCCGGGAGGAAGCGGGAGGCGCGGTGGACAGCGCCGTACCGATTGAAAATCCACCTAGCAGCGAGTTTGCGTACCTGCGCCCCTCGCTCCTCCCTGGCCTTCGCCGAAGTGCAGGCGAGAACCTTAAATATTTCAGCCACCTTCGTCTCTTTGAGATAGGGAAAGTGTTCGGGCGCGATCGGAAAGGGAAAATAGTTGAGGAAACAAAACTCGGTATTGTTGTTGCTGGGCAGGAACGTGACGTGTTTTTTGCACTTAAGGGGATTATCACGGGTGTGTGCAAGGGCATGGGGCTCACGGATTTTCGGATGGTCCCTCCGAAAAAACTGCCTCCGGCGCCTTGGTACGGTTTTACGGTTCTCCAAGCGCTCTCTCTTGAGAGTGAGGGAAAGGAAATAGGATTTTTAGGGCCAGACCCAAAACCTTTTAAAGGGGGACAGGTAGCAATCGCGGAGATTGATTTTGATGCATTGGTTGAGCTGGCGGAGGGTGAGGCCGAATTCCGGCCGCTCTCGCGCTACCCGTCGGTTATGCGCGATGTCTCGGTAGTCGTAGGAGTCGATGCGAAGGTGGGCGATATGATGCAGGAGATGCAACTTGCGAACCAAAAGCTCATCTGCGACGTGGATCTAATCGACGAGTACACCCAACCCTCGTGGAAGGAGAATCAGGGGCTCACGTTCCGCATCGTGTTCCAGGCGGATGACCGCACGCTCTCCGCGGCGGAGGTGGATGCGGAGATGAAGAAGATCGCCGCGCTTCTCACCCGGATGTTTAGGGCGGAGGTTCGTTGAGACTCGTTCATTTTCCCCAGTTACTAAGCCATGGCTTAGTAACTGGGGAAAACCGCAAAAAGCTTTTAAGAGGCGTTCGCGCGGCTCCGTTTTTTAGCGAAGGAAAATCACGTATCACTCTCGATGCACACGCGCGTCAAAGAGTGCGAGGTGTGCGCAAAGTATTGGGTAGTTCTTGAGCGCTGGGTCGCGCTCAAGAATTTCAACCGCGGCGTCGCGGGCGCTCTTCACGAGCTCCGGGTTTTGGATCGCCATCATGGCGAGATCCGGCATCCCTGACTGCGTTTCTCCCAGGAACTCTCCCGGTCCACGCATTTTCAAATCCTTCTCCGCGAGTTCAAATCCATTTTTCGCTTCCACGATGGATTTCAACCGCTCCCGTGCCGGTTTTCCCGTAGCGTCGGTGAAAAGAAAACAGAAGGACTGGTGGGCGCCGCGCCCCACTCGCCCGCGGAACTGGTAGAGCTGGGCGAGGCCGAAGTGTTCCGCGCTCTCGATCATCATTATTGAGGCATTCGGCACATCCACGCCAACCTCTATGACCGAAGTTGAGACGAGTACGTCAATATTACCAGCGACGAAGTCCTTCATGATTTTTTCCTTCGTTGGCTTTCCGCCGGAGGACTTCGACGGTGAGCTCAGTCGAACCGCGGACCCGCCTTTGGCGGGCATTCTCCCGTGAAGCATCTCCACGCGGAGGTCGGGAAATATCTTTTTGGATAGTTTCTCGTATTCTTCCTTTACCGCTTTTGTTTCCAAAAGCGACGCTGATTTATGCGGATAGGTATCAGCGTTTATCAGCGTTGGTTCTATCCTAGGACAAATCACGAACACCTGTCGTCCCTTGTGTACCTGCTCGCGGATGAACTGGTACGCCTTCGCGCGGTCTCCAGGGGCCACCACCTTCGTGACGATGGGTTTCCGGTCCTTCGGGAGCTCGGTGATGAGCGAGAGATCCAGATCGCCGAAGACGGTGAGGGAAAGCGTGCGCGGGATCGGAGTGGCGGACATGCTTAAGAAATGGGGGATGAACGATAACGATGACGATGACAATGACGGAGACGATGACAATGACGGCGTTTTTCGGTCATGGTTATGGTCATCGTGACGCGCGAGTAGCGCGGCGCGTTGTTTTACCCCGAACCGGTGCTGTTCATCCACTACCACGAGGGCGAGGCGCGGGAATGAAATTGTCTTTTCTATAAGCGCGTGCGTGCCTATTACGATGGCTATTTTTCCGCTCCCGATGGCGCGTTTCAGTTCTCCTTTCTTCACATCGGTTTCCAAGCCGTGGCCATAGAAAACTTTGGATTCGCTCCCGGTGAGGAGGGCAATACCGCCATCAAACTCGTGGAATAGTTTAAGGAAGGTGTGGTAGTGCTGGCGCGCGAGGATTTCGGTGGGCGCCATGAACGCGGTCTGGTAACCGGCGCGCGACGTCTCCAGAGCTGCGATGGCGGCCACGACCGTTTTACCAGACCCCACGTCGCCCTGGAGCAGGCGGTTCATGGGGTGCGGTCTTGCGAGGCCTTGGAGGATTTCCCAGAGCGCTGCTTTCTGCGTGAGGGTGAGCGTGAAAGGAAGCTCCGTGATGAGTGACCGCACATGTAGCACATCCTCGGCTATCACTGGGGCATGCTCCTTGGCGAGGCGGAGACGTTCCCGCAGGTTGCGGAGGTGAAGGAAGAAAAGATCTTCAAAAGCAAAGCGTTTCTTGGCGTCGAGTGCGTCGGCGATATCTTCGGGGAAGTGGACGTTACGGAGCGCGGTATTGATTTCCGGGAACCCTTCGCGCCGGAGGATCGCGTCGGGGACGGGTTCTTCGGCACGCACCTCTTCCAAGAGCGGTTTTATGAGGTAGCGGATGCCTTTGGAAGTGAGGCCGCGGGTCTCGGGGTACACCGGCACGATGCGCCCCGTATGAATTGTTGTTGGTTCGTTGTTAGTTGTTAGTTGTGAGTCGTTAGTTACTAGTTCGTAGGTCGGATTCGATAGGTACAGCTCCCCGTCTCTGCTCGCGCTCACCTTGCCGGCGAAGCTGGCTAAGCGCCCCGGCTGGAGGATGTTCCTGATGTACGGTTGGTTGAACCACACCGCGCGGATGGAACCAGAATCGTCGGAGATGAGCGCTTCCACCACGAATCCGCGGCGCCGCCACGTGCGGCGGCCCGTTACCTCCGCGACCTCTCCCTGCACGGTGGCTTCTTGCCTGGGGGCGAGGTCGGCAATCTTGTAGATTTGCGAGAAGTCCTCGTAGCGGGTGGGGAAGTGTCGGAGGAGCTCGCCGACGGTTGCGATGCCGAGCCGCTTCAGCTTCAGGAGGAAGCGTGGCGGGATGCCACTCACCTCGCTGAGCGGAGCGTCGAGGTGGTACATAAAGTCGGCATATTATAGCCGATTTTTGAGGATTTTTCTACCGTGTCCTCCGGAAGAAATTTCACTACTTGTCCCCCCACTAGGAATCGGACCTAGATACACCGCTTAAGAGGCGGGTGCTTTTCCGTTAAGCTATGGGGGGATGTCCAGATTATACCCACCCACGCGAAGTTTTCAATTCTCTACGTTATCGCCGAGAGGGATTTTTCTTCAGCAACCACTCCGAGATATAACCCTTGTATTTTTCGCGTACGGAATCCGGGAGGGTTCGATATGCACCAATGAGCTTGCGGCAATTTGGTTTTCCGCATCTACATTTCATTCTCCAGTTTCGCGTATTTTCCGTCATGTCGTAGTCCCACGTGATCTCTTCCCCGCGCTTGATGTTTCTCATTGCCACAATATCAAAGGTATTCTTGAGGCCGCAGTTCGGTTCGCACGAATGATTGATGAGCCGGGCAATCCCTTGCGAATCGCGCCATCGGTTTTTTTGGAACTGAATGGCGTGGTTTTCCAATTCTCCGTTCCAATATTTCGGATCCGTTCTGTAGATTTTCCCGTCAAACGACGCTATCACCCCTCCCTTCCTTATCGGTTCTCGCGCGAATGTGCCGAGACCGTATTTTTTCGTCTTTTTAACTTGAACTTTTGGGTTGTCCATACTGTGCCCTCGCCCCGATTCGAACGGGGAACAACTGCTTCGAAGGCAGTTATGATATCCGTTTCACCACGAGGGCTTGTTTCCTTTTGTGGTTTTGCCCAGTGTACAATAAGGGGTAATGAAGTTCAATCCTTCAACAGGGTTCAGGATTGATGGTGAGCGGAGTCGAACCATCAATGTTCCACATGAGATAAAAACGATTGCGAAGACGCTCGCTGGGGCCGGTTACCAGGCCTACCTCGTGGGCGGCTGCGTGCGCGACTTGCTTTTGAAGGAACTTGGCCTGAGCCGCGTCGAAGGGCCAAAGGATTGGGACATTGCCACTGATGCCAAACCCGAAGAAACTCAAAAGCTTTTTCCGGAAAGCGTTTATGAAAATCAGTTCGGCACCGTCCTCGTGAAACTCGGACCGCTGATAGACGCGGATAAGAGAACTGATAAACACGGACATATCAGCGTAAATCAGTTTACCCCGTTAGATAATTTATCTAACGGGGTAGGTCAGCGAGAATCAGCGCCGCTGAAAGTGGTGGAAATAACTACCTTTCGGCTGGAAGGCAAATACACCGACAAGCGCCACCCGGACGCGGTGCGGTTCGCGAAGACTATTGAGGAGGATCTCTCCCGCCGCGATTTCACCGTGAACGCGCTTGCCCTGAGCGTAGTCGAAGGGATGGCGGGTGATATTGTTGATCCCTATGGCGGCCGGGAAGATTTGAAGAAAAAAATCATCCGCGCCGTGGGCGATCCCCCCCGCCGCTTTGAAGAAGATGCGCTACGCCTCATGCGCGCCGTCCGCTTCGCTGTGGAGCTGGGTTTTGCCGTAGAGAAGGTGACCGCGGAGGCCATCCACGACCACGCGGGACTCCTCGAAGTCATCGCAAAGGAGCGTATCCGCGACGAACTGATGAGGATGCTCATGGCGCCCCGCGCCGCGGAGGGCATCGTGATGCTCGAGGACCTCGGGCTCCTCCGCTTTGTGCTCCCCGAGCTCCGTGAGGGCATCGGCTGCGCGCAGAACCGGCACCACACCTACACCGTCTTTGACCACAACGTGCGCGCCTTGAACTACGCCGTGGAGAAGCGCTATCCGCTCGCGGTGCGGCTCGCCTCCCTCCTCCACGACGCGGGGAAACCGCGCGCGAAGCGGGGTGAGGGGCCCGATGCGACGTTCCACGGCCACGAGGTCGCTGGGGCGCGCATGGCGGCGAAAATGCTCGACCGTTTGCGGTTCCCACAGGCGCTTACCGAGGAGGTGATACATCTCATCCGTTGCCACATGTTCTACTACAACGTGGGGGAGGTTTCCGCGGCGGGGGTGCGGCGCTTCCTCGCGCGGGTGGGCGTGGAGAACGTTGACAACATCCTCCGGGTCCGCGAGGCCGACCGCATCGGCTCCGACGTCCCAAAAGCGTTTCCCTACAAGCTCCGCCACCTTCTCTTCATGATCGAGAAGGTGCGGCATGATCCGCTCCACCCCAAGATGCTCAAAGTGAGGGGGGATGATGTGATGAAACTCCTTGGAATCCCCGCGGGGCCGCGGGTGGGGTACATTCTCTCGGTGCTTTTGGAAGAAGTGATAGACGATCCGAAACGGAATACCGCGAAGTATCTTGAGCCGCGCGTGACGGAGCTCGGGAAACTGGATGACAAAGGACTTGCGGCGCTCGCGCGCAAGGCGCGGGACAAGGCGGAAGAATTTGAGGCTGGCGTGGAGGAAGAGATGAAACAGCGGCACCACGTGCAGTGAGGATTGCCGGCGATGTTGAAATAAAAGTAGCGCGAGGTTACTATTTACGGGCGGATACCCCGTTGGAAATTTACCGGGCCGTAGTATACCGGTAGTACACACGCTTCGGGTGCGTGTAGACTGGGTTCGATTCCCAGCGGCCCGACTGAACGAAGTGAAGAAGGGACGAGCGGCGCAACTGCTTGCGCCGCGTCCGGAATCGAACGCCGGAGCCTGTGCCGTTCAGCAGAACGGCACGCGAGGTGGTGGCTAGCCCGAGGAGCGCGGCGGCGCGACGAGAGGCGAGGCCGCTTCCCAGCGGCCCGACAGGTTGGTGGGAACCCGTCATGAAGTTGTTAACAAATTACACGGCCGTGTATTTTGTTAATATGCCAAAAGCAGGTACAAAATAAAAGGCGGAATGCTAAAACCGATAGGGTGTTAGGGAGCGAATGGATATGAGCGACGTCCGATAATCAATTTGTATGTTATACTTGCGATCGCAAGTATAACATACAATTCCCAGCGGCCCGACAAGTAACGATTGGGCGGTTCCATCGGTAAATCTTATATATGCCCGGTAGCGAAAACTCGATTGGTTCGCCCACTGGCGAACGGTGTTTTTTCTCGTCAACTATGAAACCACTATTACCACAATGCTTTTTCCACGAGTCCGAGTTTAAACGGTCGTTGCTATCGAGTTTCTACTACCGGGTATGTTCATAGCGCGGAAGGAAACGGCGCTCGTGCTCGCGCGCCTTAAAGGGAAGCGGCTCTACCTGGGCGTTCTCGCGGCGCTCCTCGGCGCCGGCGTTGCCGCGGTCATTCCGTACCTCTACGGACGCCTCACCGACCTTGCCATATCCTCTCCCGGCGCGGTCCGCGAGATGGTCTCCCTGATCCTCATCTGGCTCCTCCTCTCGTTTCTGAACCAGGGGCTCACCCGTTTCAGCAATCGCCAGGCATACATCGTCAGCACAGACCTCACGAATGGCCTCATCGTGGATCTCTTCCGCCACCTCGTGATGCTCCCCGTCCGCTTCCACAAGGAGCGGAAGATGGGACAGGTGATGCGCCGCGCGGACCGCGGAATTGACGCGGTCGGCGAGTTCATCGAGCGCACAGTGTTTTCATTCTTTCCCGCCGTCGTGTCGTTTCTTGTGGCGCTCGGTATCCTACTCACTGTTGAGTGGCGGCTCGCTATCATCCTAGTCGCAGCGAGTGTTCTCTATGTGTCCATTACCGTGCGGTACACGAGAGGAATCGTGACGCGACAGAGGCTCATGCACCGCCGCTGGGAGCGTGCCTACGGTGATCTCTGGGAGTCGGTGCACAATGTTCAGACGGTGAAGGCCTCCACGGCGGAGGATTTCGAGCGGCGGAGGAACGCGAGGAATTTCCGCCGCGCAGGCGATGCCTACAAGCGGTGGCGGCTCTTCTGGCAGAGCATGGAGTTCTGGCAGGCGAGCGTTTTCACGGTGAGCTTCATCGGAGTTTTCGGGCTCGGCGTGGCCATGCTCCGCCTCGGGGCCCTCACGCCGGGGGAGCTCATCATGTTTGTCGGTTACACGAGCTTGCTCACGGGACCACTCGCGCGCCTCGCCGACCAATACCGTGGTCTTCAGAGCGGCATCACCGCGTTCCGGCGGGCGGTGGGCTACTTTGATCTCACCGCGGAGCGGGATACCCCGCGGGCCGCGGAGCTCGTGGAGGCGCGCGGGGAGGTGGCGTTCGAAGGTGTGAATTTCGGCTACCAGAAGGGCCGCCGGGTGCTCCGCGACATCTCGTTTCGTGCGTCCGCGGGGGCGATCATCGCGCTCGTAGGGGAGAGCGGCGTGGGAAAGTCCACCCTCGTGGACCTCATTGGTCGCTACTATGCGCCCACCGCCGGAAGGATTCTCGTGGACGGCATGGACATCCAAAGGGTGAAGCTCCAATCGCTCCGCGCCCAGATGGCGGTGGTGCCGCAGGAGGTGCTCCTCTTCAACGAGACAATCAAGAACAACATCCGCTACGGGAGGCCATCTGCGTCGGATGCGGAGGTGGAGGCGGCGGCCCTCGCGGCGAACGCCCGCGAGTTTATTGAGAGGTTCCCCAAAAAGTACGAGCAGCTTGTGGGCGAGCGCGGAATCAAGCTCTCGGTAGGCCAGAAGCAGCGGGTTGCTATTGCCCGCGCCCTCCTTCGCGACCCTCGCATCCTCATCTTGGACGAGGCGACCTCCGCCTTGGATTCCGTCTCAGAGCGCCTCGTGCAGGAGGCCTTGAGGAAGCTCATCGCGGGACGCACAACGTTCGTGATTGCCCACCGCCTCTCCACCATCCGGCACGCGGACCTCATTCTTGTCCTCGAGAATGGGCGAATCGTGGAGCAGGGGACCCACACGGAACTCCTCCGCCACCGCGGTGTCTATCGCCGTTTCTGGGAGCTTCAGTCCGCCATCCAAAAGATTGAATAAAATCGCGGAGCCGCTATAATCGAGAGCGGTTGGTTTTGGGTCCATAGTTAAGCCCCGACGACCGCAGAGCGGTGATCGGGGAGCCGACCGGAATCCCGACGGTGCCGTCGGGAAAGAGCGTCGGCTTGGTATTACCCACGCACCAGAGCGAAGCTCGGTGCGGGGCAGGCGCCACATTTTTACCCCGCACTAAATTTTCACCATAGTTCCAGTAATATGGGCCTATGGTTCAGTGGTAGAACACGGCATTCGCATTGCCGGGACGGCGGTTCGATTCCGCCTAGGTCCACAAATGGGTGAAAATTTTAGTGCGGGGCGCATTGCCGAGGCGTGGGTTCCTTGCCAGTCCGAAGCTTTAGCGTAGGAGGGGATTCTCCCTTGGTCCACAAATTGCCTACTTCGACAAATTAACCCACCTCACCGAGTGGGTATTTTTGTTGTATAATTTAGAGTAATGAATCAAAAAGGATCCGCGGCGATTGTTGTCCCTCTCATTATTTTGGGCATTCTTATGGTGGCTGTCTGGGGTTTGTTAACTTCTGGTTTGGTAGTTTTTGCACAAGAGCCCATCCCATCTGATAATCTACGTGTTAATGATCCTTCTTACCCACGGCCTATACAAAGTGCGGGTTCCCCTTGGCTCTGCGTAAATTTAAATTTTAATGGTGATGAGTATTGTCTGCGAACGCAAAAGGATAGAGTTGAATCTGACCAAGGCGCCGTCTTAGGAATTTTGGATTTGGTAAAGTCAAAATTGCTAGAAACGATTTCAGAGAACTATTTTTCCAAACATTTTGACCTAAAACAAGTTTTAATAGGTGAGCAAGACACGGCGATTGATTTTTCTTATAACATAGGCGAGTACAGTATAGACTACAGAGTTTTCGTTAGGGCTGAAGGCGTTAACAAGAATGTTATTCCACCGCGAGCAGCTCCCAGAGAAATTGCGGGGGTTGTTAATAAAGATGCGGTTTTTTCTGAAGCGCGGAAATGTATAGGAACAGAAAACGTGATATATGGCATAAACCCCGCTCCTGGTAGCATGTTTGAACTCCTTGCTATCGGTGACGAACCTAATCCTGGCAATCATAACCATTTTGAGATGGACCTAGAGACGAGCAAGGTTTCCTGTTCACTGGTGACAGAATCTATATTGGAATGGAGCGCGGTTTCTCCTAAAGAACCAAGACAAAATGTACCTTGCTATGACTGTTGGAAGAGCTACATACCTTATGTGGCGGGGGTTGGCGCAATAATTCTTGTTGTCTCTGGAACAATTTTATACCGGGAGAAGCGAGGTGGAGTGAAAAATAAGGATGGAGAGCGGACGAAATAGACAATTTCTCCCACCTTCCTCTGTAGAGCCCCCATCCTCTATACTACTAAGCAGCATGACGAAGAGGATTGTCGTCTTCCAAGGGCTTGTTCCTGAAGAAAGTTCTAACGTCTTCTACTAGGGTCCACAAAATGTCCCTTCCGGCAAAAAGACCCCCGTTGTTGGGAGAACCTCGAGGGTTCTTGACAAGAAGTTTGTTGGCATGATACACTTAAAGCATGAAAGAAAAGTATGATCCCTCGAAAATCGAACACCTAGAGAGTCAGGAGGGCCTTGTGGAGGATTCGGAAAAAGCGAGGAGAATGGCAAACACCGAAGAGTGGTATAAAGAGTGGTCCGACGATTATGATAAATACCTTAAGGATCACGAAGGCGAAAATCCAGCCGAACATTTAAATTGGTTGGAAAAACTAACGAAAAGTCCCGGCACTGAAGATAAAGATGATGCGCAGCGCGCCCTAGCGTTTTTAGGAATAAAACCGGAATATATAGAGAAAATTGGAGAAGTTGACGCGGAGGCGATCGGCGAGAAAGTAGATTACGAAAAAACTCTTCGCAGTAAGAGCGAAAGTGAGTTGCGAGCTGATTCATTCAAACTCTTTGCCACCCAGATATTTTGGAATGCATGGGGGGTGGGAAGACCCGCACCAGAATCTAAACGGATAAAACAAGATAAGGACAACAGATTTTCTTATTGGGATGCCGAAGGGGAGGCGCAAGCACATTTCTTTCAGGAATCACCGAGAGTTTATAGTAAATTGGCACATGAGTGGGCCGCTATGTATAAGCGCGGAGCAATATCCGATGAATTAGAAAGGAGAAGGAGAGAGAAGGAACGCTCGAAAGAAAAGGAGTAAGCGGGGCTTAAACCGAACAGAGAGGTGATGCGGCGTTGCACGCATCCTTTTTCTTTGTCCAAACTTTCCGCCTCAAACAACCTTACCCCACTTCCTCTGTGCATTCTCTTCAGATACACTGATCTCAAGAATCAGGGAATCGAGGATAAGTTCTGCGAATGCTTTGATTTCTCCTGGTCCAAAGTTCCAACTGCTTCGCGTGAGGTCCACAAAATCATCCACTTCTCCCCCTAGGTCCACCAAAGACGTTCGCGCGGACAAGTTTGACTTCTCCCGGAATGTGTATAAAGCTAAACCTTGTAAAGGTCGGTCTATCGCTCATACATAAATTGTAATTGAGAAAAATGTCTATTGAACAAGGTCCGTTTTCCCAAGGGGCGGGAAACGAGCAGCCGAAAGATCAGGAGGCCTTGAATATTGAACAGGCTTGGATAGGAGCGCTCGCCGAGAAGCCGGTCCGCGATTTGGCGCGGGAGGAAGGCGCGAGTGAGGAGGAAAAGGCGATCCTTGACCGGTTGGCGGAGAGGCACGGCGAAAAAGCGGTGCAAGAGTACGGGGCCGAAAAAGAGAAAAATCCCATTGAGAGATTGCTTGCCCGCGTGGATAAGATCGCCGTTGAGATGGAAGGAAAGGGGTTGGGACAAGATGCGGCTATGGTGAAAAAGATAAAGGACAGGTTTGATCTTTACGCCGAAACTGTGCGAAAAGGTAAGGAAGGTTTGGAAGAAAGTCGGGGTAGGAGGGTGTCGTTGCAGGAACTGAAGCGGAGCGGCCATTCGGAATATGCGATCGGCGATTCAATCCCGGTAACCCATCAAATTGGCAGGGGCGGTGGTTGGACTTACTCTCCACAAGGGTTTGCGAGAAGCTGGTTCAGTGAGGGCGATCTTGAGAAATACAAAGATTCGTTCGAGAAGGAACGGACGGAGCATAATATGGAAGTCGTCAATTTCAGCTTTTCCAAGGAGGGCGAAACGGAGTTCTACCGATCCCTGGGGGTTCTCGGAGCGAACGAAGAAGTTATCGACATACCGACTATCTACCAAAGAGCGGATAACGAAGAAAGGAAGAAACGTGGCCATAGCGAGGGACACATTGATCCGAAAAATTACCAGGCTAAATTCCCCACCAATATCGATGGGGTAATTTTAGAGGTTAAGAAAGACCGCAGTAGATCCTACGACGGCCAAGGCGAAGAAAGAATTTCCCTCGGATTCGACGACAAGTTTCTGGAGGCGATTCTCGCCAAGAAATAATAATTAAGGGCCAACTTTCGTCCTGGTCTCATAAGTAGCCCCCGCCTCCTTTGTGGGGCTACTGCGGAAAACGGCCGCCCCCCTGGGGCGGCCTTTTTCGTTTTGGTTTATGATTAGGGAAACATGCCCGTAGTCGGCATTGATATCGGCGGCTCAAAAATGCGCGGGGTGGTGTGGAGCGGCACCCGCGTTCTCCGCGCAAAAACCGTTGGAACTCCCCACGGGAAAGTCGTCTTTGAGAGAACACTCAGGGCGCTCGTCCAAGGCCTTGGCGGTGGCGACCGGCGCGTTCCTGTCGGCATCGGCTGTGCGGGTGTCATCCAAGGAACGAAAGTGGTCTGGAGCACCAACATTCCGTTTCTCGTGAATTTTGACATGGCGAAGTTTCTCGGCCGCCGGGTGCGGCTCGATAACGATGCGCGCGCGTTCGCGCGCGGGGAATACCGGCGGGGTGCGGCGAAAGGTGTGCGGCGCGCTCTCTTCCTTACCTTCGGCACGGGTGTGGGGCGCGCGTATGGGGAGCGCAACAGAATAGAGAGCGTAAAACGTTTTGAATATCCCGAACGATGGGAGAAACGGTACCAGGCGATTCGCGGCATGAAGAAGCTTGGGTCATTCGCGGCGGAGCATGTGTTTCCCATCGTCAGGCGTTACAAGCCGACAGTTATCGTGGTAGGCGGGGCGGTGGGGGGGTGTGCGGGATTCGTGCCGCGTTTTCGCGCCGCCCTCCGTACGCGGGGATTCACTGGGAATACCGTGAGGTCAAAACTCGGGGCGTACGCGGGCGCCATCGGCGCGGTGCTTCTTTTCCCATGATCCCGTTAGAGATAACTAGAGTATCCATTATGCATTTCAACATCCACGAAGGTAAGAAACTGATTGGTAATGAAAAGGCCGTGACTGCTACGGTCGCCTCGGGCGACCTATCTCTAACGGGATGAATAGAAACGAACCATTTTACTTCGGTGCCGCGACGAGCGCCCACCAAGTGGAGGGCGGGAACCGGAACGACTGGACGGAGTGGGAAATTGAAACTGCAAAGAGCAAGGCGCAAATGGCGAAGGGTAATCCGCCGACTGGCGGATGGCCGGACTATATATTGGAAAATTATCCGAGCCCTCTTGACGAAGAAAATTATATTTCGGGGCGTGCGGCGGACCATTTCAACCGCTACGAGGAGGATTTTGATATTGCGAAATCGCTCGGCCACAACGCCCACCGTTTCTCCATCGAGTGGTCGCGGGTGGAGCCGGAGGAAGGGAAGTTTGACGAGAGCGCCCTCGCGCACTACCGCAACGTGGTGAAAGCGCTCCGCGCGCGGGGAATGGAACCGTTCGTCTCCCTCTCCCACTGGACGATTCCGCGCTGGTTCCGTGACGCGGGCGGGTGGCGCAGTCCGCGCGCCCCGGAGCGCTTCGCGCGGTACGCGGAAACGGCGGCGCGCGTGCTCGGGGACGACGTGCGTTTCTGGATCACCCTGAACGAGCCGGAGCTCAATGCGGCATTCGGGTATTTCCTCGGAAAGTGGCCGCCGAACGTCCGCTCGCCGCTGGCCTATTGGCGCGTGCTCCACCGGCTTGTGGACGGTCACCGCGCCGCCTACGCGGTCATCAAGCGCTTGGCTCCGCAGGCGCAGGTCGGCATCGCGAAACACAATTCATACTTTGAAGCGGTGGGGTTGAATCCGTGGAATCGGGCGCTCCAGTCGCTCGCGCAGTGGTGGTGGAATTCGTACTTCCTGGACAGCATCGCGGACGTGCAGGACTTCATCGGACTCAACTACTACTTCCACAACCGCATCAACTGGTGGTTCAACCGCAACGAGAACAGAACGGTGTCGGATGTTGGATGGGAGCTGTATCCGGAGGGCATCTACCACGTCGTGAAGGACCTCGCGCGCTACCGGAAACCGATCTACATCACCGAGAACGGCGTGGCCGATGCGCGCGACGTTCTCCGAGCCGCATTCATCCGCGAAACGTTCCGGTGGCTCGCGCTCACGAAAGAGGAAGGGGTGGATATCCGCGGCTATCTCCACTGGTCGCTCATCGACAATTTTGAGTGGGCGGACGGTTTCTGGCCGCGCTTTGGGCTCGTGGAGGTGGACTACCGTACGCAGGCGCGCCGCGTGCGTCCGAGCGCGCTCGTCTACCGCGACCTCATCCGAGAATGGCACCGGGAGCATTTCGATTGATTTATTCGCATCATTCGCATGATTCGTATATTCGCATCGCGTTTATGAATTGGTTTTCCATCGCAACCGTTGCATACCTCCTGAACGCTGGCGCGGCGCTCGTGGATAAGGTGCTCCTGCGGCGCCTCGTCCCTCACCCCGCGGTGTACGCATTCTTCGTGAGTGTGCTGGGCGGGGTCGTGGTGCTCGCGGCGCCGTTCGTGCTCCAGGCGGCTGCCGCAAATATTATTCTCGCGAGCTTGGGCTCGGGTGTTCTCTTTACGGCCGCGCTCTTTCTCTTCTATACCGCGCTCCGGAAGGGGGAAACATTGCGCGTGGTGCCGCTCGTGGGGAGCGCGACGCCCGTTTTCGTGCTCGCCCTCGCGTGGATGATGCTCGGGGAAACGCTCACTGCGGCGCAGCTCGTCGGGCTCGCGCTTGTGGTCTTGGGGACTTTCTTCCTCGCACGGGAGGGGAGCGGGGGGCGGATGACGGCGCGCCTTGTCATGGAGGGCAGTGTCGCGGCGCTCCTCTTTGCCGCCTCGCACGTCGCCGCCAAGTTCGTGTATCTCCATCACCCGTTCCTCTCCGGGCTCGTATGGCGGGGGATCGGCGGGATCCTCGGGGCGCTCCTCCTTCTTGCATTCTCCTCCAATCGCAGGAATATCCGTGAGGCGCTTTCACACCCCGTGCTCTCTACAGGCGCGCTGTTCTTTGTGGGCCAGGCGCTCGCGGCGGTGAGTTTTTTCCTCGTGAACTACGCATTCTCGCTCGGGCCCGTGACGCTCGTGAACGCATTGACCGGCATCCAATACGCGTTCCTCTTCGCGGCGGTGTATACGCTCTCGCGGTTCTTCCCGCAGGTACTCCACGAATCCCATACGCCCCGGACGGTTGCGGCAAAAGTGGTCGGCATCCTCCTCGTGAGCGGCGGAATCGCCGCGCTGTTCATATAGCAAATTATGCGTATGGTGAGTATTACCGAACTGACTTGTGGTAAACCATTCAGCACTGAGTCTTTCGACGGCGAGCTCAAGACGGTCGAGCCGCTCATGGCCGAAGCGCTTGTCGAACCTACTTGTGGTGAGCCATTCGGCACTGAGCTCATGGCCGAAGCGCTTGTCGAACCTACTTGTGGTGAGCCATTCGGCACTGAGCTCATGGCCGAAGCGCGTGGCGAACCTACTT
>JAZDFV010000004.1:0-6762 GCA_043807585.1 Candidatus Jorgensenbacteria bacterium
GTTTTTGCCCCCGCGACCGAAGGGAGCGGACGAGGCGCGCGGAATCCGAGCGTACGATTCGGTTTCAAGCCACCACGCGCGCGGAGCGCGCGACATCATTTGTTTTGAAAGTAGGTTCTAACTTGGTACAATAAATACACCCTCAAAATCCGAGCCACTCCGCAATTAGGTCCACGAGCGATTCTTGGTGCTCAACTTCCGGCAATTTCTCTTTGAGGATATCGTGCACTTGGGTTCCAACTTTCCCGTCCATGGAGATCTTGAGGAACGGCGCCACCATGGTCTTTTTCATGAGCACCAACTCGTCCAGCCGGCCAGGGCGCTCGCGGAGCGAAAAGTTCTGGAGACGCTCGTAGGGCAGAAACTGCTTGCCCACCGCGACTCCCTCTCCGCCCACGCGGAACTCCACAACCTGTGGCCGCTTGCGCCCAAAGGCGATTATGACCGCCGCCGCGACCGCGATGAACACCACGAAAAAGAAGTTCCGCTGCCAAAGCCCTATGAGAGCGATGATGAGCGCCGCCGCCGCCACGCCTATGTACCAAAGAGTGGTTTTCTCCACGTGCTCATATTCCGCCGCGCGCCATGTCACTTCGCGTGTCTGGGGGGCGGGCAAGGGTTCCGGCTTTTGTTTTGGTTTTGATTTCGGCGCCATGAAAAAGATTTTGTAGCCCCACCGGGAGTCGAACCCGGGTTACCGGCTTGAAAAGCCGAGGTCCTGACCGCTAGACGATGGGGCCTTGGCGGAGGGGGTGGGACTCGAACCCACAAGGGGCTTTTAGGGCCCCTACGGTTTAGCAAACCGCTTCCTTACCATTCGGAGCACCCCTCCATAACACCCGTTCCATACTAAAGCCCGTACCCAGTTTATACAAGGCACTGAAGCTCTGGGAGCGAGTTTATCGTGTAGGTTGGAATTCCTGTATCTGCATTTGGTAATTCTTCTGAAAACTTTCCTTGCTTTACCCAAACAGTAGGATGGCCATGTCTGTTTCCGTAGCGGATACCGCGAACTACCCGATCGTCTACAATCAAAATCTCCCCCCGAGGTAAGTTGAGCTGTTCCACGATCCTGTCGAACAGTGCGTCCTTATCTGTATCGGTTACCAAGGCAACTTCGAAATATTTTCGGAGCGGTGAGTTTTCTACCTGCAATTTTCGCTCCTGCAAGGTTGCGTTTGCTAGAGGAGAAACGAGTGAGACGAGGAAAAGTTTGTAGCCGCGCGATTGGAGGTATTTCAAAAGGGAATCTGATTCAACATATTCCCTCTTTGTATCAGAGTCATACAACGTCCTCCCCCAATCGAAAATGATTGCCCTCACAGAATTCATATCTCCCATGGTAATAAAAAACTTGTTTTCATCAACTTTCTCTGCTACGTTTACAAATGTTCGTGCAGATCGCATTCATTATATATGACACAAAAACGCCCCCCAATTGTAGTAGTAATGGGACATGTGGACCACGGCAAGACCACGCTCCTAGACCACATCCGCAAAATGACTTTTCGTGCGCGCGCCGCCTCCAGCACCGTCCCTCTCGAGACGAGCCTCGCTCAGTCTGGGCGGGAGCCCCGCTCAGTTGCCGAGCGGGAGGCAGGCGGCATCACGCAGTCAATTGGGGCATACGAGATTTTGCATGGAGATGAGAAAATCACATTTATTGATACACCGGGGCACGAGGCGTTCGGGAGAATGCGCGGCCACGGGGCCCGCGTCGCCGACCTCGCTATCCTCGTCGTCGCCGCCGATGACGGCGTGAAACCTCAGACCAAGGAAGCGCTCGCCTCCATCAACGCCGCAAAGCTCTCCTATGTAGTGGCGGTGAATAAAATTGATAAACCCAATGCCGATGTGGAAAAGATCAAGAAAGAACTGAACCAAGCGGGCGTCTATCTTGAGGGCTACGGCGGAGACGTTTCGTGGCACGCGGTATCGGCGAAGACCGGGGAGGGAGTGAACGAGCTCCTCGACCTTGTGCTCCTTGCCACCGACATCCAAAATCTCACCTATGACCCCGCGGCGCCGACTTCCGGCATCGTCCTCTCGAGCCACCTTGATCCACGGCGGGGGCTCCTCGTGAGTGTGGTTCTGAAAAACGGCACTCTCCGGGCGGGCGAGGCCATCGGCACCGGCACTGCCTTCGGCAAGATAAAGGTGCTGGAAAATTTCCTGGGGAAAGCGGCAAAAACACTTGAACCAGCGGCGCCTGCCCTAATCACGGGCTTTGAAAATTCCCCCGCTATCGGCGAAGAGTTCACCGCCGGCCCCGCCGGCTCGGTAGAAGCACCCCTCGATGAACTCAAGCGTAAGGTGTGCGCGCCCGAAATGTCCGCAGCCGCCGATGGAGGACCGCCAGCAGAAACCTTGAATGTTATTTTGAAAGCCGACGAAGCGGGGTCCTTGGAGGCGCTCGCCGATCTCCTCCCCCGCATCCCCACCGTGAAACCAATCCGCATTATCCAGCAGGGCATTGGGCAGGTGTACGAGAACGACGTGAAACTTGCGGCTACCACCGGGTCGGTCATCCTCGGATTCCGCACAAAGGTTGACCGTGCCGCGGAGAACCTTGCCCAAGCGCAGCGGGTCACAATACTCATCTCGCCGGTCATCTACCACCTTGAGGAGGCACTGAAGAAACAAGTGGGTCCCGCCACGGTGGCCCGTACCATTACGGTGCTCGCCCTCTTCGGCACGCCCCGCGGGAAGGAGCGCGTGGTGGGCGGCAAAGTAACCGTGGGCCCAATCCGGAACCAGGAATCTTTCGCTATTGAGCGGAACGGCGAACGCATCGGCGGAGGAAAAATATTAAACCTTCAGTCCAAGAAAGTGGACATTCCCGAAGCCCCGGAGGGCATCGAGGTAGGGATGCTCGTGGATGCCGACCCTATCGCCGTGGATGACATTCTTTCTTTTTCCGATTTTGTCCGAACGGAGTGAGGTTACAAAATCGAGAACCCCGTTAGATAACTAAACCATATAAAAATGAACGCCTTGCCGCTCAACAGTATTTTTCCGTGGGGTGCCGATTCATCTCATTCATTATCTAACGGGGTGCTCAAATTTACAGCTAAATTTTCTTCGCTAAGAGTTCGAGCTCGAAAATGTAGGTAAATTTGGCATGCGTCCCTTCCGTAACCTTAAAGTCGCGAGCGTTATTGAGCACGAGCTCTCACAGCTCCTCGCGCGGGATTTTAACGTCCCCGGGGCGCTGGTCACCGTAACCGACGTTGCTGTGGACGAAGAAATATTGCAGGCACGGGTGAAGCTTGGTATCATTCCCGCGGAGAAGGAGGTGGAGGTGTTCATGGAGCTTGAGAAGCGGCGCCGCGAGTTTGACCATGCGATCTTCAAAAAGCTCAACATTAGACCGATGCCGCATTTGAAGTTTGAGATAGACAAGCCAACGGCCGGGTAGCCAAGTGGTAAGGCAAGGGTCTGCAAAACCCTTATACATGGGTTCGATTCCCATCCCGGCCTCCATGGAACCTAAGCTCTTTGTCGCGACGAAGGCATTCATCCGCAACTGCGACCACGTACTCTTGGTGCGAGAATCTTCCAAGTACTCCGACGGCACGAACGCGGGGAAGTATGATGTGCCCGGTGGACGCCTCATTCCCGGACAACATTTTGAAGAAGGCTTGCTGCGAGAGGTCCGCGAGGAAACGGGGCTCGCGGTACAGGTGGAAAAACCGTTCTTTGTGAACGAGTGGCGGCCAGTCGTGCGAGGGGAGCAGTGGCAAATCGTCGGCATTTTCTTTGTATGCGAGAGTGACACGGACACGGTACGGTTGAGCGATGACCACGATGACTTTCTCTGGATTGACCCGCGGAAGTACACGCAATATCCACTAATAGAGAACCTCAAACCCGCATTTGAGTCATTTCTCAAAAATCTGGTAAGCTAACGGAACGGGCGAGTGGTGGAATGGTATACACGCACCACTTAAAATGGTGTGCCGAGAGGCATGTGGGTTCGACTCCCACCTCGCCCACCAGAAATTGAGCAATCAATCTTCATGGATTCCCTCTCACACGGCCTCTGGGCGGCGGTTGCAGCAAAGGCCACGAACAAAATATTGAGACAGCACGGACGCGAGACGCGCGTGAACCCATGGTGGGCGGGTTTTTGGGGCGCCTTCCCCGACGTGTTCGCCTTCGCGCCGCTCTTCCTCTGGGTGTTCGTACGCATCATGACCGGCGCGTTCAATGTCAACGATTTTGTTTCTGGAACGAGCGGAAATCATGCGATGTTCCCCGTCTCCCAGCTCACCGGCGCACTCTACAATTTCTCCCACAGCGGCATCGTATTTGCTGCTGCCTTCGTGCTCGCGTGGCTCATCTTCCGCCGCCCCGCATGGGCTGTCGGCGGCTGGCTCCTCCACGTTCTCATGGATATTCCCACACACCCCGCATCGTTCTACCCAACCTCTTTCCTCTGGCCGCTCTCCGATATTCGGCTCGGCGGCATTTCCTGGGCCACGCCGTGGTTCCTCATTATTGACTACGCGGTGCTCATCGCGGCATTCTTTCTCCTCCGCGAGAAACCGACCCTCACGGAAACCGTGACCCCGCGCGAGCGCACCAAGAAAATAGTCCAGTGGTCGCTGTTCGGAGCTTTCGTCTTTGTTGTCGCATTGAGCACCTATGCGGCGCTCCACGCGCGCCGTGGACAAGAACCGCCGCTCGTCACCGGCAACCCATCGGCGAGCGCCAATATCATCGTTGCCGCTCCCCAGCCCGGCGCCACCGTGGGTCTCCCGCTCACAATCACCGGCAAAGCACGTGCATTCGAGAACACATTCAGCTACCGGATACGCGACGAAAACAACTCCGTGCTCTTCGAATCCAACGCGATGACGGACGCCGAGGACGCCGGTATCCTCGGGAATGGTTCGACTTCACTCACCATCCTGAGCTTGCCGAAGGATTTCTCCCTCTCGGTGAACTACCCGGAGCCTAAGAGTACGCGCGGAACCGTGGAGGTATTCGAGTACTCCGCGAAAGACGGCGAGGAAATCAACAAGGTAGCGGTGCCGATTGTCTTCGACGGAAACGTGGAGGCGCAAACCGTGAACGTGTATTTCTCGAGCCGCGCGGAGGACCAAGAGGCAATGCGGTGCAACGAAACCTACCCGGTGGCGCGGCGTATACCGAAAACACAGGCACCGGCGCGCACGGCGTTGGAAGAGCTCCTGAAGGGTCCCGACCGCGTGGAATCGGGGCGAGGATTTTTCACCAGCATCAATCCGGGAGTGAAGATAAATTCCCTCGCCATCGCCGACGGCGTGGCGAGAGCGGACTTCGACGCAATGATGGAAGCGGGCATGGGCGGCTCCTGCCGTGTCACCGCCATCCGCTCGCAGATCACGAACACCCTGAAACAGTTCCCTGCGGTGCGCGAGGTCATCATCGGAGTGGAGGGAAGGGTGGAAGATGCGCTCCAGCCGTAGCGGCGTAAAGCTCTACTGGTTAATCTGCGCTTCGCGCGTTTGTAACCGCCGGAAGTCCGACTTCCCAACATTGAACCTTACTCTCATCCGCATGGAAGTCGGACTTCCTCACCGCGCGCATGAGAAAACCGAGGAACCTCGCGCCGTTCACCTCAAGCGTACTGGTGCGTGGGTAAATGAAACGCGATTTTGTTACAATTCCGCGATCGCGGAATTGTAACATTTTATTTCATCGGCACCAGGCACCGATAGACGCGAAGTACTTACACTCCTGCGAGCTTCTTCACAACATCCAAATTTTTCCTATCGGGTCCCTCGCCCGCGAATCCCGGCACCTCCAGAATGAACGGGAGATGTTTCATCTTCGGGTGGTTCAAGAGAACGCGGAATGGCTCCAAACCAATGTACCCATCGCCGATGTTCTCGTGACGGTCACGATAGGAGTGGAACGGGTCACGGCTGTCGTTCAGATGCCACACCTCCAACCGTTCCAGGCCCACCTTCTTATCGAACTCCGTGAGGAACGTATCCAGCTCCCCGCGCGTTCCCCAGCCGTAGCCGGCGGTGAAAAGGTGACAGGTGTCCAGGCACACCTTGAGGCGCTCGTCCTTTACCTTTTCCACCACCGTCCCTATCTCATCTATCGTGACGCCGATCTTCCTCGTCCCGGAATTCTCAAAGATGAAGAGCGATTCTTTGGGCGTCGCGGCGAGGATGCCTCTGATGGTCGCGGCGAGCGCATCGTAGTTTGGTCGGCTCTTCTTCCACGATCCCACGTGGACGATACTCCCCCGCACGCCGAGTTCCGCCGCGAGCGAAAGTTCGCGGACCATGAACGTCTTTCCCGATTTCCCGATGCGGCCCGGGTCAGCGAGGTTGATTAGGTACGGGGCGTGGAAGTAGACGGGGTTTACGCCAAGTTCCTTCTTCGCCGCCCGAAACGCTTCCTTTTCGCGCTCGGTTACCTCGCGATGGCCCCACTCATGCGGATTGGTGGAGAAAAACTGGAGCGCGCTCCCTCCCATCGAGGCAACTTTTCTCACCGCCGCCGCGTAGCCGCCTACGATACCTACGTGGGTGCCGAATTTCATTGAATTCAGTATAGCGCAAAATGGCTGGCGAGCCCTTCGACAAACTCAGGGCGAGCCAACAAAGACATTTTCCAACTGGCGGTGTGTATTGAACGAAGTTCGAATGTATTTTGAATTGAATCCTGATGACCAATGATGCGCGCCTCGGACACGCTCGCGGACTCGCGTGTGCAAAAACCAAAAAATTTCCTTGCATTTTTCTCGCGCCTCCTCCCCCC
>JAZDFV010000005.1:0-11972 GCA_043807585.1 Candidatus Jorgensenbacteria bacterium
AGTCGGACTTCCGCGGGAAGTCCGACTTCCTAAACGTTGATTTTGGAAACCGAAAAATAAGGCTGACAAGAAAGCCCCCGGGAGGGGGCTTTTTATCGTTTGTTGCGCTCGCGGTGGGCGTTTGCCGCGGTAACTGCCGTGGAGTTACAATTGAGTTAACCTTATGATTCGGGACATCCTCCGCCATATCGGCGATGTCATCGCGGAACTCTTCAAGAAAGAAGAAACGTGGCTCATCATCTTCTTCGCGGGCCTCTCGACGTGGCTCTTCGTCGCGTTCTTTGAGAAGATTTGGGCAGCGATCAAGACATTCATCGATTTTACCTGGCCCATTTGGGTGTTCTTTCTCATTCTCCCGCTCTTCGTATCGCTCTGGCTCTACGTGCGGCAGGTGCAGTTCAAGCGGAACATCAAGTGGATCATGCTGGAGCTTAGGATCCCCCGCGAGGTGAAAAAGAGTCCGCAGGCGATGGAGCAGGTGCTCGCGGCCATTCACTCGCTTAGGAACGCGCCGGGGGATATCCGCGAGTGGTACTGGGACGGCGAGGTGACGCGGTGGTATGCGCTGGAGATGGTTTCCTTCGGCGGCGAGGTGCGCTTCTTCCTGCGTGTCTACAAAGGACAGAAGAGTCTCGTGCAGGCCGCGTTCTTTTCTTACTACCCCGATCTGGAGGTGATTGACGCAGAGGACTACGTGGATCTTTTCCCTAAAAATATGGAGGAGGCCTACGCGAAGAAGATGGATATCTGGGGGACCGAGATGGTGCTCGCAAATGAAGGTGCCTTTCCCATCAAGACGTACGAGGATTTTGAGCACATGGAGGAGGAAAAACAATTTGACCCCATCTCCACCTTCTTGGAGGTTTTGGGAAAATTACGGAAGGAGGAGACGGTGGGGATTCAGATTTTGATTGCGCCTGCGAGCCCCGGATGGAAAGACAAATTTGAAAGCACCATGGACGAGCTTAAAAAACCCGCCACCGCGACGGTACAGACGGGCGGCGGGGGAGAGGAGGAAGGCGGCACCAAGGAGATGCTCATCGCGCGCTCCCCGGGGCACATAGAGATCCTGAAGAAGGTGGAGGAAAACCTCTCCAAGCCGGCGTTCGATACCCTCATACGGTTCATTTACCTCTCGCCCAAAGAAGGGTTTTCCGACACCTTTCCCCGCCGCGGCCTAGCGGGGGCGTTCAACCAGTACGCCGCGCTGAACCTGAACAGCTTCCGGCAAAACCACAAGGTTGGGACCCGCACGCGGATCTGGAAATGGCCCCATATCTTCCCGAAGGTACGGAACGAGTACCGCAAGCAGCGGCTCCTCCACAACTACCGCATCCGCGAGGTGCCGCCGGAGACGTGGATGGGGCGCCTTATGACCTCGTACCTCTTCAACTGGAACTTCGGTTCCAAACGGTTTCTCATGAACGTGAAGTGCGTTGCCACGCTTTTCCACCCTCCCACCGCGGTTGTCCTCACGGCGCCCCACATCCGCCGGGTGGAAAGTCGGCGCACGGGTCCGCCCGCGGGGCTCCACATCTACGGCGAAGAAGGGGAAATCGAACGTTTCACCTGACGATAGGTTCACATGCAAACACTACAGCGCATATTTGAAGCGATTGGGGGGTTCCCCTGGCGCGGCCTTGCCCACGGGGTGCGGGACGTTTTCCTGTTTCTGGACATCCTCGTGGTGGTCACGTTCATAGTGCTGCTTTTCTTTGCCGCCCGGTGCCGGCCGAAGTTCGTGCGGAAACCGTCCCGGCCGAAGCGTCCTGCGCCCTTGGAAGCCAAGCGGGAGGAGGTGCGGGAGCGCTGGCAGCGCATCCTCGTGAAGGCCGCCTCGGATCCTCCGCAATCCTACGTGCTCGCCATCATTGAGGCGGACAAATGCGTGGACGACGTCCTGAAAGACCTCGGCTTGAAAGGGGAGCACATGGCGGATCGTTTGGAACAGCTTGACCACACGGATTTCAAGACATTTGAGAAGCTCTGGCGCGCCCACCGCGTGAGAAATGATCTCGTCCACACGCAGGATTTCAGCATTGATCCCACGGATGCGAAGGAGGTGCTGGAGATCTATGAAGCGTTCCTCAAGGAGTTGGGAATGCTGTAAAGGGCTTGGTATAAATTTTCGAGCCATAGGCGATGAAAATTTATTGACCAAACCTTTACCCCGTGAGATGGAATTATGCACTACGTTTATGTTCTCAAAAGTGTGACGGATGCCAATTTCTACGTTGGGAGAACTACCGATTTGGTCAAGCGGTTTTCTGATCATACAAAGGGCAAGGTACCGAGCACAAGGGAGCGGCGTCCATTGCGTTTGGTGTATTATGAAGCGTGTAACCACGTCCAGGATGCGGCACATCGTGAAAGGTATTTGAAAAGCGCGTGGGGCAAACGTTATCTTAAGCACAGATTGAAACATGACGCTACATAATTCCTATCTCACGGGGTGCTCGATTTTATAGTTTCGCTTCGCTCAAATAAAATCGGCATGCCTCGCCAGGGAAAAATCCAGATCATCAAGTATGCGCCGCCCCCGCCGGAGCTCCCTGTGCTCGGGCAGGTGCCGCCCGCGGAGGTTTCGTTCATTGGACGAACGAACTACACGACCGGCCTCGAGGAGAAGAAGTTCGTGTTCGGCATGAAGCGGGTGGACCGCCGCCGCCACCTCTACATCGTGGGGAAGAGCGGCGTGGGGAAATCCAAACTCCTCGAACTCTTGATCCGGCAGGATGTGGCGTACGGGTACGGGCTCTGCCTCATGGACCCCCACGGCGACGTCATTAATGCCACCCTCGATTTCATCCCCGAAAACCGCGTGGAGGACGTGTGCCTTATCGACCCGGCCGATGCCGCGCATCCGGTCTCCTTCAATCCGCTCGCGAACGTGGACCCCTCCTTCAAGCACCAGCTCACACAAGGGCTTATTGAGGTGATGGAGAAGCAGTTCGGCGCGAACTGGACGCCGCGCTTGGAGCACGTGTTCCGTTTCACCTGCCTTGCGCTCCTCGACTATCCCCACGCCACCATGCGGGGGATGATTTCCATGCTCACCGACCGCAACTACCGCCAGAAGGTGGTGGAGTACATCGAGGACGACATGGTGAAGCGCTTCTGGGCCATTGAGTTCGCCGATTGGTCGGAGAAGTTCGACACCGACGCCATCATCCCGCTCGTGAACAAGCTCGGGCAGTTCCTCTCGAACCCGCTTCTGCGGAACATCTTCGGCCAGAAGGAGAACCGCGTCGATTTGGAGCGGCTCATGGCCGAGAAGAAGATCATTCTCATCAACCTCTCCAAGGGGAAGCTCGGCGAGGAAAACTCGAGCTTCTTCGGCTCCATGTTCATCACCAAGATCAAGCAGGCGGGGATGGAGCGGGCCACCATGCCGGAGAGCCAGCGAGCCGATTTCTACCTCTACGTGGACGAGTTCCACAACGTGGTCACGGAAACGTTCGAAAACCTCCTCACCGAGGCGCGCAAGTACGGCTTGTGCCTCACCATCGCGCACCAGTACATGGGCCAGCTCATACCGAGCGTCCAGGCGGCGGTCTTGGGGAATACGGGGAGCATCGTCGTGTTCCGCGTGGGCGGCGAGGATGCGGCCCAGCTCGAGTCCGAGATGACCCCGGTGTTCAAGGCCAAGGATATGATCAACCTCGGCATGCAGGAGTTCTACGTGAAGATGACCATTGACGGCGATACCTACGACCCGTTCTCCGCGGGGACCCTGAATGTGCTTCCCGCACTGCACCGCTCTTTCAAGGAGCGCATTATCGAGGTTTCGCGTGCCAAGTATGCCATCCCGGCGGACGCGGCGAAGAAGCTCATCGCCGAGGAGGAGGCCACTATCTTCCGGAGCGCCCAGGAGAAGGCAGCGATCACGGGGACCAAGGAGGGCGCGGGGGCCGCGGCGGGACAAGATAAAAGCCCGGAACCGCTCATCTGATCGCAGAACGTGTAGCGTGTAGCGTATATCGCGATAAGGGTGATCGTATAACACGCATTATGGAAGAGCCGCGTAACAAAAGTTTCCATGATGAGTTGAAGACGATCATTGACCAGTTCGTTCACGGCGTCTACGATGCCACGAAAGATTTTCCTAAGGATGAGCTCTTCGGGATAACCTCGCAGCTTCGGCGTGCGGCTCTCTCGGTGGCGCTCAACTACATTGAGGGATATGCCCGTCAGCGGAGCGCCGTGACGAAAAACTTTTTTGAGATCGCCTACGGTTCTCTCAAGGAGAGTGATTATTTGCTTGTTTTCGCAAGAAAGCGAGGTTTTATGGGTGAAAAAAGCGCCGATGAACTCGTGAAACTTGCCGACCGGATTGGCGGTATGTTGTGGAGTACAATAAAGAAGATAAAAGTGTAGCTGAGTATGTAGCTGGTCGACTACGTTCTCGCTATACGTTGTGCGATAAACGATTTTCGAAACATGGTTTTCGTATACACGACGTGCCGGGACGTGAACCAGGCGAAGGATCTGGGGAAACGCATCATCAAAGCGCGCGTGGCATCCTGTGTGAATATCTGGCCGATCGAGTCGGTGTACACGTGGGAAGGGGAGGTGAAGGAGGATCAGGAGGCAGCGCTCCTCATCAAGACGAACGAGCCGAAGGTGGCGGACCTCGAGATGTTCCTCGTGAAGAACCACACCTATACGACCCCGCTCGTCGCCACCGTGAACGTGCACCGTTTGAACCGCGAGTACAAGGAGTGGATGTCAACTGTCATTGCCCCCTGACCCTTTTGGCGTGGGGGTTTACTCGCCCCATCGCTAGTGGTATAATAAACGTACTATTATGTTCGTCATTCCTTGGTGGGCGTTGTTAGTTTTGATCGTGGTGCTGCTCTACCTCATCGCGCGGATGATTGATCTCTCGCGCCGGTCGAAGAAGCTCCGCGACATCGTCTACAAACTGGAGGGGGCGCAGGGCGAGGAGAAGCGCGAAAAGTTCGAAGACACGGAAACGGGGGGCTTTGAGTAATGGCCCCGGTCCCGTCCCCATAAGCTATGGAAACGCAGCAGCGCGCGCGCGCGCGTGAGTTCTCCCGATTTTTTATGGGCGTGGCAAATGTGCAACGCTACGGGTTTTCACAGCGGAGCTATGACAGCACTATGACATGTCATAGTGCGCTGAACCTGCGGAAAAGAGTTTATGGATAATGACAGCCGCCGCAATACCGAGGTGGCGTAGGAGAGAGCGCTATGCTATAGCATAGCGCTATCCCATGGGATAGCAGCCAAGATTGAATCTAGGAAATATGAATCGAGAAAATAGACAGTGCCAGAACTGTAAAGCGTCCTTCGTGATCGAACCGGAGGATTTTGCGTTCTACGAGCGCATGGATGTGCCGGCGCCGACGTGGTGTCCCGACTGTCGTCGCGGACGTGGATCCCGCCGCAGAGCGGGGTTTGTGGTTTTTATGTGCGAGAGTGGTAGGATAAAACTAAGCCGTGGCGCATGAAAATTAGCCCCTCCGCCAGGAAGTCCTATCCCCGACATCCGATGTCCCAAACATTAAATCTGTTTCCCCTCCGCCGGACATCGGATGTCTGAACATTAACCCCTCCGCCAGGAAGTCGGTCTTCCCCAAGGAAGTCCGACTTCCAAAAATTGAGAAATGAAAATTAACCCATTCGACAACAGGTTCGACAGGCTCACTGCAAGCAAGCTCAGGGTTAATCTCTTCGAGCCTGAGCCTCAGAGCCGAAGGCCTGAGTCCCATCGAAGGATTAAAGATTTGCCAAAAATAGACCGTCCGCGGGAAAAGCTCGAAAAGTATGGTCCCGAGCGGCTTTCGAATTCGGAGCTTTTGGCGATATTGCTTCGCACGGGAACAAAAGGCATAAATGTCGTTGAACTTTCCAAAAAAATTCTGAGAAAATTCCCTAAAGAAAGAATTGCCGGAGCGAATTTCAGAGAATTAAAAAGCACTTTCGGTCTCGGCGCGGCCAAAGCATGCGAAATCGTAGCGTGTTTTGAGCTGGGCCGCCGACTCCTTCAAAACAAGCAGTCCGCGCTCGTTCTTTCACCGAAAGACGTGTGGGATGAAATGAAAGATATCCGCGACAACAAAAAAGAGCACTTTGTTATTTTCTTTCTTGACTCCAGAAATCAAGAAATCAAACGCGAAATTATTTCAGTCGGTTCGCTTAACGCCAATCTTGTCCACCCTCGAGAAGTATTTGAGCCGGCAATCGGTAATCTCGCATCTCACATCATAATCGCGCACAACCACCCTTCGGGGGATACAGAACCATCGATGGAAGATCTGAAGCTCACCAAGCGCCTACAGGAGGCCGGAAAAATCGTCGGGATAGAGATAGTAGATCAGGTAAAGTGTGGGAAAAAATAAGCGGGGAAAGTTACTATTTCAAATGGGTGGAGAAAAATAATATAGATAGCATCGTCAGCGAAATTTCAAAATTATAAAAACCAACTCCTCGCCCAAAAATCAAAACTCAAAGAGCTTTTCGATTCGGTATTGCACAAATCAATTTCGTGGAAATTTAAAAAATAACCCGCGCCTTTTTTAATCCTGAGCAGCATCGAAGGACCCCAAATTCAAATCCGCCCGCCCCCGCTCTCATCGTCTCTTTATCTCTCAACCCTCCCCACCATCACCCGGGTGCTTCGATCAATCGAAGCACCTGTTTTTTTGCCCTCCGCGTCATATGATCTCATTCTCGCGAATGGTTCCATAGGCTAATTCGTACGAATTAGCCGATAGTCCACCCGCGGCATTTTGCGGACGGCAAATCTTTTTATCAGCTCCGGTTCTGCGCGTCGGTGGAGCCGATTGGCGAGTTTGTTAAGGACCCGGCTGCCAGGCCAGAGAGCGGGATAGAGGAGATAAAACTCATTACTCCCGAGAAATACAAGGAATATTTCGACTGGGGCGAGATAGGGGAGCGCATCATCTGCAGGGCGGTAGAAATGAAGGAAAAGTTGAAATAACCCGCAAATCCGACCGCCCCCGCTCTCACCATCTTTTTCTCCCTCGTTTTCTCTCCCTCAACCCCCGTTCTATTCTCTTATTCGCACGAATAAGAGAATGGTAAAATCCTTCCCGTCCTCCCCAGGGTGCTATGCTATAGCATAGCACCCTGCCTCCCGGCCGTTTTTTATCCCTCTCACCCGTCGTATCCTTTTTCTTTTTTCCACCCCCACTTTCTTTCTTTTCTTTTTCCCATCAACCCTCTCAATTCATCATCATATATCTACAGTGCTTTAATTGACTAAAGCACCCTGCCGCCCCCGCCATCTTAACGACATTCTCACATTCTGCAGAATGTCGGAATGTTTCGGGCAGCCTACCCCGTCTTTGTTGCCTTCTCTAATTCGCGCGAATGGTTCCATAGGCTAATTCGCGCGAATAGAAGAATAAGGTGCTTCAATTGATTAAAGCACCGTTTTTGTCCCCTCCGAAACTGCTCAATAGGGTGGTTTTGGGACAGGGGATACCCATTTCTCTATTCTCCAATTCGCGCGAATTGGAGAATGGCTAAAACCATGAACCCCTACGCGGTTCAGTAAACTTACCACAAGCCGAGAGCATGCAAGAGGACCGGATGGTAAAAATTTAAAAATAACCCGCATCTTTTTTAATCTTGAGTGCATCGAAGGACTCCAAATTCAAATCCGACCGCCCCCGCTCTCATCGTCTCTTTATCTCTCAACCCTCCCCACCATCACCCGGGTGCTATGCTATAGCATAGCACCCTGCTCCCCGGCCGTTTTTGTTACCCCTCCCACCCGTCGCGTCCTTTTTTCTCATTTCTACCATTCTCTTATTCTCCAATTCCCGCCTTCGTCCGGCTACTGGCTGGCATGCACGCGAATGGTAGAATAGGGTGCTTCAATTGACTAAAGCACCCGTTTTTCATCAGCTCGCAACCCTCCCGCGGTGGGGTTATATGCCCTAGAGAAAACCACGGGCGTGAGTCCGTGGAGTTTCATTTCCACCATCGGCTAATTCGCACGAATTAGCCGATGGTCCACCTACCCGCCGCCCGCCGCGCCTGCTCCGCCGAAGCGGCTTCGGCTGCGAAGGCCGGGCGTTGAAGCTGCTGACGTGACGGGCAGGTGAGATTTTCAGGTAGGAAACAACATTCTCACATTCTGCAGAATGTCGGAATGTCCCGCAACTGATTCCTTATGGTCTAATTCCCACCTTTGGTGCGAATGGTAGAGTAGTATAATTCGATCTAAGCCAACTACCCAGTGGAGGAGGCGCCCCACATTTTGTGCAAATCGTGCTACCTGAAGGAAGTGGTGTGAGGGAGTGGCGGCTGGTATGATGGGATGAATGGAGCTAGGAGTGAGACGAAAGCGGCGAATCCTTGTCCTGGAGGAAATTGACGGGCGCTGCGAGGCGCGGGCGGTGCGCGTTGACGAAAAACGCGGCACCGTGAGCGCCGCTGGCGGCGCGCGCTTTCTCCCGGGCCCCGATGCGGTGCGGCGCCCCCTCTTCCCGTGGGACCGCATCGTGGCGGGGTTGGATTCCAGCCGTGCGACGACGGTCGAGCAGACAGTGCGCGTACGGCGGAAGGATGCCGTGCGCGCGATGGATGAGGGAGAACTGGATTCGCTCCTCTACCGCGGTTTCTGGGGGCTCCTGAACCGTCACCGTGCGTGGGCGGCGGAGAAGATGAGTGTGAGTGAGCTTGAGCTCACTCTTTCCGGCGTCCGCGTGGTTCGCCTTTCGTTGGACGGGCGGGAGACGTTGAATCCCCTGGGCCTCGCGGGCAGAGAGCTTGCGCTCCGGCTCCGGGCCACCTTCATTCCACGCGACCTCCTCGGTCTCGTGCGTGGTCTTGCGGGAAAAGCGCGGGAAGTAGTGGTGCTGGAGGAAGAGAGTGCGATGGGAGTGACAGTGTGCGCTCCAGGTCAATACCTCTTTCATATCATGGAAACCAAGACGGAGGTGTTCGGCGCGGACGAGGAAACAACGATGCACCGAGGGGAGTACCCATGGGGGGTAGGACATCTCGACCGCGCGGTGGGGAAGCTATTTGGGGTCGGTGACGCAGTTGCCCGCCTCATCCTCAGTCGCTATACTATTGGAGAAGTGTCGCCGCGTCTGGGGCGGGCGATAGCACAGGCGCTAAGCGGCGAACTCGCGGCCTTGCGCGGCATCGTGGACCAGCATTTGAAGCGGGGGAAACGCCGTTTCCAGGGGTCGGTGGCCGTGCGGGTTCCTCTCGCGTTCCCGCCGCGCTGGCTTCACGAACTTCATCTCCGCCCCGTCGGGGCGGCAGAGAAACTGGCGGCTCAGGGTTTCACCATGATTCCATCGGAGATGCCGGATGCCACCATGGCGCTCATCGCGATTTCGGCTCCGGAGGGAGAGGAAGGGTTGGTAAATCAGCTCCTCCGCCGCCGGGTCCGATGGCTCACCCCCATTGTCTAAAATACCAAGCCCAGTATGGAAAACTCCCCCCACAAGATTTTTTTCAATCCCAAGGACTCTCCCGACGATGTAATAGACCGCGCGCTCCGTGCGCCCGGGGATATTGTAGTCGTGAACATCCCGCGGGGCTCGCTGATGGGTATCGGGCTGGAACATTTTGTAACACTAAAGAGCGAAGCCGCTGCGGCCGGAAAAACGATCACGGTGGAATCGGTGGATGATCACGTGCTGGAGCTCGCGGGCCTCGCGGGGCTCCGGGCCGTGAACCCCGTGTTTCGCATCCGCGAACGCGCGGTCTCCGACATCGTTCCACGCTCCCGTGTCGCGACCCATGCCACGCCGCGCGCCTCGGAGCATCCGCAATCCGCCGAAGTGTCCCAAAAACCCAAGTCCGCCGCCCCGACACCCGCGCGCCATGCGCGTGAGAAACCGCCTGCGGCGCCGGAGCCCAGGCCGGAGCCCCCTGTGTTTTCCCCGTCGGCGTTCTCCGCCCGCGCGCCGGAGCGCAGCGCCATAACGGCCCACCTTGCGCCTCATCCTGTACCGGCTCATCCCCGCCGCCGCGCGCGCCGCGGGCTCCTCGTAGGGGGCGGGGTGCTCGTCGTGCTTCTCGCGGGCGGCGCGTTCCTCGCCATCGTGGTGCTCCCGCGCGCCACCATCGCCATGAACCTCAAAGCGACGACAGTTGATTTCACCGAGCAGGTGCGGGTGGACAGCAAGGCCTCGAGCGTCCGGGTGGAGAGCGGGCGCACGGTGCTCCCCGGGGAACTCTTCGTGGCGCGCAAGAACGTGGAGCTCTCGTTCCCCGCGTCGGGCACGAAGCGGGTGGAAACCAAAGCTTCCGGAAAGCTCTCGATTTTTAACGCTTACAGTTCAAGCCGTCCGCGTCAAGTGCTGGTGGCTGGTACCCGGATCGAGTCGCCCGATAAGAAAATTTTTCGGTTGAATCAGAGGGTGGAGGTACCGGAGGCAAAAGTCCAGGACGGGAAAATCGTTCCCTCTTCCATAGAGGTAGCGGTGACTGCCGACTCGGGAGGTGAGGAATACAACGTCCCTGCGGCAAAGGACTGGCGCATCCCCGGGTTGAAGGGGAGCCCCAAGTATGAGGCATTCTATGGTGAATCCCTTGCTCCCATGAGCGGTGGATTCGTGGGTGAACAGGCGCTTCCGACCGACGCGGACCTCGCGGCGGCGCGCGCGAAGGTGAGCCAAACCCTGCAGGATGCGCTCAAAAGCCAGCTCATTCTGGCTCTCGGTGATACGTTCAAAGTGCTCGACGGCACCCAGCAATTCAAGGTGCTGCGGGATGAGGTTCGCACCGGCGGGTCGGATCCCAAGACCTTTTCCCTCTTTGGGGAAGCGGAACTCCGCGAACTCACGCTCGTGGAATCCATGCTTCGGGACGCCATCGTTGAGCGCGCCGCCCACGCCATTTCCTATCCGGTCACGGCGCGGGATTTCAAGCTCGCGTACGACACGCCGCAGGTGGAGGCGGGGGCGCAAGCCATGAACGTCGCGGTGAAGGGTTCCGTCACGCTTGTGCCGACATTCGATCCCGAACAGTTTCGCGAGAGCATTTTGGGGAATGACGAACAGACCCTGAAGGCGACCGTGTTCGCGCTCCCCGGCCTCGAGACCGCGAAGGTTTCCCTTTGGCCTTTCTGGGTGCACAGTGTTCCCACCGCGCCGGGGAAAGTTAACGTGACGGTGGAATAATGGAAATTGAATTGGCGGGCAGCCGCGATTTGACAGCGCTTGGGGGACACCCGTATAATTGAACCCGCGTATTCTGCGCCGCGAGAGTTGCCCATAGATGCAAGACGAGACACAACTGGTAAAGGCAGAAGGCGTGGTTGAGGAAGCGCTCCCTGGGCTGCTCTTTCGGGTGGCACTTGCAGGGAAAGATACACAGGTTCTTGCCCACCTCGGCGGCAAGCTCAAGCTCCACCACATCCGCGTCATCCCCGGCGATCGAGTGGTGGTCGAGATGACCCGCTACGACGACAAGCGGGGGAGGATCGTACGGAGGTTATGAAGGGCTTTGTCTCCGACGTTGCGGAGGAGTTACAAAACCTTCACCCCGTTAGATAGCGGTAACAACATGAAATTTCAATACCAAAACAAAGAATTACGAACCATCATCGTCGAACCGCCCCGCGCGGATTTGTCCGCATCTAACGGGGTGCTCAAATTTGCAGCTAAATTTCCGTCGCTGCAAATGAGCTTGGAAATTTAGGAAAATTTGGCATGAAAGTTAGATCATCCGTAAAAAAGATTTGTTTGAAGTGCAAAATCGTGCGCCGTAAGGGGCGCGTCCATGTCATTTGCGAGAATAAGAAACATAAACAGAGACAAGGGTAAGGGCTTTCTATAAATTTTAAATGCGAAGCATGAAAAAATTTATCAAGAAAACCTTACCCAGCACATAAAAGTATGAAAACATTAACCAATCTTAAAGTAATTGCTTCTCGATTGAACGATTTGTACCAAGAAAGTCGCTTGGTTACTTTTATGTGCTGGGTGGACATTCGGCTGAGCTCAGTCGAAGCC
>JAZDFV010000006.1:0-60050 GCA_043807585.1 Candidatus Jorgensenbacteria bacterium
ATACAAGGTTTTGGATGTCGGCGTCCCCGCGGAAGTCCGACTTCCTTTAATTAATCCAGCCCCTGTATCTCCTTAGGCCTCCCGCACGTGGTAGCGGCCGTCGTCCAGCCGTTTGAAGTGCTGTTTGTTCTGAAGACCCAAGAGAATGGTGTTCTCCTTCAAGAACCGCTCGCGGTTCACTAGCTGCACCACCTTCGGCGCCGAAAGGGGCCCGTTTTTCTTCAGGAGCCGCGCAATCACCTCGCGTACCGTGCCAGGCTCATAGCCGTGCTCGCGGAGCCCGTAGATGCCGCGCCCCACAAGAACGAACCGACCATCCTTAATAAGCTCGTTGTGCACCGTCTGCACGTGTGCGGGCTTCGTGTCTATGCCGTACTTCGCGATGTGCTTTGCAACATCCGCAAAGTGGAGCGGCTTCTCGTGCTTCTTCAACGCCAAGTACGCCTTGTCGCGCACCGTTCTCGGCTCGATCTCCGGCCACTCACGAAGCCCCACGTCGCCGAACACGTTCGCCCCGATGTGCTTCGGAATGGAGAGCATGTGGCACGAAGAGAAATCCCGGCACTCGGCGAAGTGCGCGCGCCCCTCAAGCACGTCACGCCTGTCGCTCTTCATGAAAAACTGCGTCACCCGCTTCACGAAATCTAAGAGTTTCTTTCTGGCTGTTTCGTCCGTATACCAAAACGCGTACATCGTCTCATCCTCTCGCACGCGGGAGGGAACCCCCGCCACGAGGAGAAGGAAGCGCACTTTTTCTCCCAAATACCGCGAGGGGTCTTGGGGGAAGAACTTATGGATAAGCTCGCGCATAAAATAATCGTCGCGCCGCACGCCTCCCACGCTCTTCAAAAACTTCTCGGCGGCGCCTAGGAACTCCCCTGCCTCGCGCCGAATGGCGGGGCCGAGCTTCTTCACTGTGTAGGCCTCGATTTGCCGCACCCGCTCGCGGGTGATACCGAGCTCATCGCCAACCTCCTGGAGGGTAACGCCCTTCCCGCTCTTCAGCCCAAAACGCCCCACGACAACCTTGCGCTGCTTGGGATTCAAATCGGCAAAGAGCCGCTCGAGCAATTGATCGATGGACTTATTCATGGTGATGTAAATAGTGTAGCATACTGGCTTTTAGGGTGTCAACCCCGTTAGAAGTAAGCCGCCCCAAGGTGGCTGCCGCCACTGCCTCCGGCAGGGCGGACTTCTAACGGGGTCAACCCCCCTTATCCACAACCGCTACTGGGCCGTTTTCCTTCCCCACAGGTAGAGGAGGGGGCTCGCCACGAATATTGAGGAGTAGGTGCCGAAAACGGTCCCCACGAGGATGGTGAGCACGAAGTAGAAGAGCGAGGGGGGGCCGACCACGAGAATAGCAATGAGCACAATGATGAGCGTGAGGGAGGTGTTCACTGACCGGGCAAATGTTTCCCGAACGCTTTGATTTATGAGATCCCCGAATGAGAACCGCTTCCCCTTCGCGAGGAGGAGATTCTCGCGTATGCGGTCAAATACCACGATGGTGTCGTGCACCGAGAACCCCATGACCACGAGGAGCGCCACGATGAAGTTGGTATCGATCTCAATCCCCTTCCATACCCCGAGAACCGCAAGGAGTCCAGTAGGGATGGCCACGTCGTGGAAGAGGGTGAGAAGCGTCACCAGTCCGTACTTCCACGAAGATACCGGCGCCGCCACTTTCCTGAACGCCCACGCGATGTAGAGAGAGATGCACACAAGCACGAGCGCGATAGCCCAGATCGCACGGGTGCGGAGTTCCTCGCCTATGGTGGGACCAATGCTCGCAAAATTTTTCTCTTCCAGGTCTCCAAACTTTTTCAAGACCTCCGCATACGCGGCGTGCATCGGCTCGTCGATAGTTGGGAGGCGGATGAGGAAGATATCCTCTCCCTCGCGCTTCACCGAAACTTCGCGCGCGCCCGCTCCCTGCAAGGCCGCCCGCACCGCATCTTCGGTCGGCGCGGTTCCCTTGAAGGACACCTCCCACTGCGCACCGCCGCGGAGGTCAATGCCTGCGCGGAGCCCTAACACAGCTGCCGCAACAAGGGAAAGGAACACAAGTGCGCCGGAAAAACCCAGGAACCAGTATTTGTGCTTGATGAGATCAAAACGCATGGTTAGTTATAAATTCTAATATCTAAATTCTAAATAAATCACAAATCACAAATTCCAAGCTCCAAATAAGCTCCAAATTCTCCCGCTCCGCGGGATCTCGCGTAGCGAGACAACAAACGGAATTCTAAACCGTTTGGATTTTTGGTCATTGGGATTTATTTGGGATTTGGTATTTGGAGTTTGGTGCTTCCCATAAAAACTCTCAAGAGCGTGCGGGTGACGGTGATGGCCGAGAGCATGCTCATTACGACCCCGAGGAAGAGGGCGAGCGCGAACCCCTGCACGAAGCTCGAGGTGCAGTAGTAAAGCACCGCCGATGTGATCATGGTCGAAACGTTGGAATCGCGGATGGAAGTCCATGCCCGCCGAAACCCTTCCTCGATGGCCACCTTGCGGGCGAGCCCCTTCTTCAGTTCCTCCTTTGTGCGCTCAAAGACAAGAATGTTCGCGTCCACCGCCATGCCGATGGAGAGGATGAACCCGGCGATGCCGGAGAGGGTGAGCGTGATGGGAATGATCTTGAAAAGCCCCAGCGTGAGCGAAACGTACATGAGGAGTGCCGCCGCGGCAAAAACCCCCAAACCGCGGTAGTAAATGAGCATGAAAATGATGACGGCGAGGGTTCCAGCCGCACCGGCGAAAATGGCTTTTTGGAGCGAGTCCTTTCCGAGGTCGGGGCTCACCGTCTGCTGGTTCACTAGTGTGATGGGGGCCGGGAGCGCGCCCGCGTTGAACCGCTCCACAAGCTGCTTCGCTCGCGCGAGCGTGAACTCGCCAGTGATGCGCGCGCGTCCGCCGGCAATTTCTGTCTGTACGGTGGGACAGCTGTCGCGGATATTGTCGGGGATGATGGGTGACCCGTCTATGAAGAGGCAGATGGGTTTTCCCACGTTCCGCCGCGTGAGGTCCTCAAAAAGCTTCGCGCCCTCATCGTTCAGCGAAAAATCGATCTCGGGGAATCCGGAGGTCTGCCCGCGCGACACCTGTGCCCCCACCACGTAGCGCCCAGTGAGCGCGGTGGGTATGAACTCCACCGTGCTCGTGGCCTCCCCCGCCGCCACCTCCCGAAACTCGAGGAAAGGGGTGGCGCCGATCTCCTTGATGGCCTGCCCTACGTCGCGGATGCCCGCAAGTTCCGCCACGAGGCGCTGGGTCTCCCCCGCCGATTCCGCGTAGACGCGAGGCTCGGCCACCCCAAACAGGTTCACCCGTTTTTCAATGACGTCGCGGAGCCCCGAGACCACCGAGCTGCGGTCCGCGGCGGCTACATCTTTGAGATCGATCTCGTAGGTGAGCAGGCTCCCGCCAGCGAGGTCAAGCCCCAAGCTCCAGGGGCGGAACGATGAAATTCGCTGCCAAAGCGGTTCGTACGAGAAGAGCGCCGCGCCGAGCGAGAGCGCGACGAGGAACACGATGAGCGCGATACGCCTCCCCTTAGATTCCATTGGAGCTTAGTGTATACTATGCCCATACCATGCCGCAATCCCAAAGTCCCCTCAAACTGATCATGAGGTTCTTTGACCGGCTCGAAGACAGGATACGCAGCCGATTGAGCCGCCACCCGGTTCCCTACGCCTTGATCGGCGGCTTCGGCATCGTGCTCTTCTGGCGCGGCGTGTGGCACACCGCAGACATCCTCCAGACAAAGGGTGGGTGGCTCGGTTGGTTATTCTATGAGCCAATCAACTTGCTTATTGTCATTATCATTCTCCTGATTACTGGTCTCTTCGTTTCCTACTTTATCGGCGATACCATCTTGGTCTCCGGCCTGAAACACGAAAAGAAGATCACCGAAAAAACGGAAGAAGAGGTACAGGCGGAAACCAACATCATCATGGAACTCCACCGAGAGATCCACGAGATACGCACCAAGCTGGAGGAAATAAGCAAACGGATGAACGGCCCCGGAGCGAACTAACCATCCTCGCCGAATCAGCTGGCCTGTGCTCGCCATCTTTGAATTCTTTGAACTCTTTGAATTCTTTTATGCTTCCAACGGCACCACGTTTCCCCACTTACAAAGCCATGGCTTTGTAAGTGGGGAAAACAGAGTTCTACCAACTCCTCCCTACCGCACACCAAAGTGGTGCTTCAGTTTCTCCTCTCCCTCAAAGTGGGTTGCGTACAAAATGAGCAGATACCTTCCAACGCCGAACACCGATGCGATGAAATCGATCTCTTTCTCGCAGGGATAGGGCGTGATAAACACGCTTTTCTGGAGCGGGTAAAATCCCAAATCCAAAAGCTTCCGCCGGAGCGCGTCACGCGCCTGTTTGTGGGAATGAGGAATATCAAACATGATGAGGCGCCATTCCCCATCCCAATGCGGCGGCCGCTTCAGGCACAGGTCGTCCAACCGGTACTTCAGCATCTGCGTCCTTCCACGTTTGGTGATGGTTACCTCAACGCTCCCGTCACCCAATTCCCTATAGTCCGCCAAATCCCTTTCCTGCAGTTTTTTAAGATCACGGAGAAACTTATTCCTCTCAAAACGTTTCTTCCTTAGGTAGGACCTAATTCCAGCTTGTATGAGCTGCGCCCCACCTAAGGGCGAAACGATTGAAACCAGCAACACACCGGAACCCCACGCGAGATGCTTGAGAATTTGAAACGGCCTTGAGTTCCTCTTTATCAACTTCGCCACCAAGCCATGGTAGCACACATTTTACCCACTTACAAAGCCATGGCTTTTTATCTGGGGGAACATCTCCTATCACTCACCATGGGGAGAGGAGGAAGAGAAAGGTACCTCCCTCAGCACCTCGTACTCCGCTCCCCCGCGGAGGAGATGTGATTGCATGAGCACGACCGCATTGGCCTCCATGCGCCACGATAACCGCTCATCCAAATCGTGCCGCGGGAAGGACGAAAAATCCTCCGACCGGAAGCGGGCAATAGTGAGGTGGAGACGGTAAGGACGGTTTTCCGGAGGAAACCCGAGCACGCGGTGGAGCTCCATGGAGAGCATCACAAGCGCCTGCGGCGTCTCCCCTTCCGCCCAGATGAGGCGGGGGCGGCGCGGATCGGGCCCGAACCGCACGAGCGAGAACGAGAGCACGAGCGGCTCCCGCAGAACACCGACGGCCTCCCTGAGGTGCGCGAGCACCTCGGGCACACGCGCCGGCTCTTCCTCCCACGGAGGCACGAGCGTCACGTGGAGATTCTTTCCCGAAAGCCAGCGCACCGGAAGCTCGCGGTGAGCAGAACCCCACGCCAGGATCTCGCCTTGGAGCGCGGGTGGGACGGAAATGGCAACAAAAACTCTCATCGGGGCGAACTGTTCTGATCATTGTAGCACACGGAAACCTTGACAGCGGTTGGAAAAAACAGCACAATGCCGAGAGACCATCACATAGAAAAGGAGGATTATATGCAGCCGACAAGCGACGAGAAGACTAAGGGACCGCCGTCCGTGAAGTGCGATATCTGCTTTGTGATGTTCCCTCCGGAGCCGGGGTACCGACCCTGCGCGAACTGCGGGCGCAACTACTGCCCTACCCACCGTGAGACGCGACTCGTGAGCGAGATCACGGAAGAGCTCTTCTGGTGTGTACGATGTGGAGATGCCTACCGTACCGGCGGGATGGAGCACGTAAAGAAAGAACAGCTGGTTCCGCTCCGCACGCACGGGAGTTGAACTATTCCAAGCGCCGCCCGGCTATGTCGGGTGGCGCATTCTTGTATTCCAATAGCCGATGTGGAATGATCTACATATGAAGGGTCCCGAGTCCCTCTCGCCCGAAGAGGCAAAGGAATTGAGCGTGGCTCAAGAAACGAAAAACATCCTGAACGAGCTTGTTGGAATCGCGCATATTTCGGAAGCCGAGGAAGCGGAGAATATTGTGCAGAGGCTCGTGGAGGGGCTCAAGGAACGTCTTGTGGAGGCAGAATCGAATTACGGCTATAGTGACCGAAACATGGAGGCGCTCGCAGGTAAATTGCAAGAGGATATCACGAATTCCAACGAGTTTTTTCCGAATGATTTCGGGAAAGGCGAAGCGGTAAAAGAAAAGATGTTGCTGCATCTCGCGGATTACCTGGCTCCCGTGGAAGAACTGCGGGACGCCGCTTAGCGATCGTTGTCCGCCGCCCCGCCGGGGGCGGTTTTTAAAAATTAAAAACCCGGTGGCGACACAGCCCCAAAGGGCAAATGCCCATGGGCCCCAATAATCAATAATACGCCATGGCGTATTATTGATGTCGTTGTCATTGATGGCGCCGTGAGGTACCCTGCTCCCCCTCTAAACCCTATGGTGCCGCCAGCGAGTTCTGCAGTGTGGGAACGGCGCAGGAGCGCAAAAAGCGCGGGAAAAACGTGGAAAATCGGAAATATATAGAACCCTTATCTTTATATCCCATTGGACGGCCGTCCAATGGGATATAAGAAGGGAAGAGGGTGGGAGAAAACAGCGGACCGTTACTGAACGGCGTTCTGCGGCGTAGGAACGGCTTGGATTGAAAAAAGGGAAGCGGAGACGGGCACCCGCGCGTAGCTCGAACCTTCCGGTATCTCCGACCACGCCGCCTCGTCCACCTTCGCGCCGCCGGCATCGTAGAACATTACCGCGTTCTTGGTATAGGCAAGCGCATACGAACTTGATTTCGGCCAAAGCACATCTGCACGCACCGTACCGGCATACCCTCCTTCTCTCGCAAGGAGCAGATAGCCGCCCAGCGGAATCGTTTTTCCTTCCAAACGGCTCGCGGCAACCAACGTTGACTCGCTACCCGTGGAAGTCCGTTTTTTCACCGTCCAGCCGGTGAGGTCTACCGCGTGATCGTCCGCGTTATAGAGTTCTACAAACTCGTAGTCGATAGCGCCATCCATGCCAGCCATTACTTCGCTGATTATGATCCGTCCCGTGCCGGACGGAGAGGTCGGCGCAGGCGGAGGAATAGGCGCTTCGGTGGAAGATGGTGCGGAAACTGGTACGGTGCTCGTGGGAGGCCTCGCCAGCTGTACCGCGGGAGACGGCGGAGGCGAATTCTCGGCCTTCGGCGTTCCGAAAATTCCGTTCCGCGCGTTCCCCTGGTACGTGTGCCACGAGAGGTCACTCCCCCGCTCCGCGCTCCGATAGCCGGGCGCCGCTTCTCCGGCGGGCCACCGCTTCCCGCTCCCAACGTCCGCCTCCACCTTGTCCACGAGGCCACACGTCGCGTCATAGAGTTGGAGCTCTTCGTCGCTGTTCTTAATGGCATTCGTGAAAAAGGCGTCGGCAGCCACCCCGGGCACCGCAGAGTCGTCCTTACGCTCGAGGAGAAGGTAACCCTTACCCTCGATTACCGCGCGGCTTCCGAACACCACGCGGATGCCGCCGCTCTTGTTCGTGAGCTGCCAGCCCGCGAGCGGCACGGCGGCGCTCCCGGGGGTCATGAGCTCTATCCACTCGTGCGTGGTCGCGTCGCTCGCTGTCCCCGCCCACGCGACCTCGTTCAGGAGCACCGCGCGCGAAGGGTTTCCAGCCGACGCGCAGATGGGGGCGCTTACGCCCTGCGAACTCGGCTGCGCCGCAGCGCTTCCATCCCCCATGCTTTCCGCAACAGGTGCGGCTCCGCCGCCGCCAGAAGACGAGACTTCGCGTTCGCCGCCGAGGGGAATTGTCTCGACAAGTTCTCCACCGCCGGAAAACGTTTCTTCGAAAAGCGAAGAAATATTTGCGAGAAACGAGGATGAGCCGCTATGGGCATACTTCCCGAACGCGTAGGCCCCGCCCAAAAACAAAATCACCGCAAGCGCGGCGATGGCGGGTGCGAGAAAGCGGCGCGACGGTCCTGTGGAGTCGCCCTCGGGAGTTTCCGACGACTCGGGTATTTCGATGAAACCTTCCTCCACCACAAAATTATACCCGAAAATCGGTGTAGGGATAAAAAAGGAAACCGGTCGTCGCAGTGAGTTTATCTCACTGCTCGCGGTTTCCTATATCCTGTCCCGATGAACGAACCCCCTCAGCGCTCAACTGAGAAAGTTAACGATCTCATTGGCGCCCCGGAGTGCCTCGCGCACTTCGAGAGCCTTTTCGCTCATTTCCTCACCCCGACGGCGCTTGCCGAGCGCGCGGAGGTATTGATGCTGGAGCTGCCGGAGATGTTCGCGGGCAAGGGTCTTTTGCTCGCGGTCAGTCAGGAGATTTTCCACGACCCGTACGTCAGAACTGAGCAACGCTTGAGAAAGCATAAGGAGCTCCTTCCAAAAGGTTCTGTGGTTTATTGTGGATTATGTGAAAGAACTTCTCAGACCGCGCTCGTCCGTGAGCAGGCGGGCTTGCGGTCTGGACTCTATCCCCACGCGGGCCGGGACATGGTCCAAACCACAAACAAAATCTCCCGGCGGTCCGGGAGCTCCATTGGTGTTGCGTGAAAGGTTCTCGTGAAACTGTTTCCTACGCCGCACCTCTGTTCTCCCGGACCCCGCCCTTGCGGAGGCTAATGAGCGTAAAGACGCCCGCACCGCGGAGCGCGAGCCGGAGCGACTTCTTCATATAAACAGCCTGTGAAACCATGGCGTAGCGACCATTATTGCGCTGCGGCGGAAAATGTCAAGCGGGGCGTGAATAGCCCTAAATAGCGAGGACGTCCACCCCCACGATGACCGAGAGAGCTTTCCCGAATAGGAGCGCTATCCCTGCCCCCACGAGGAATGGGAGCCCTAGTGTGGTGAGTGATTCCTTGAAGAACAGCATCCGCACGATAGAGATCAGCACGACCGCCAAAAATGTGACGATGAGAAATGTAAACAAATGCGGCCACCCGGAGATGAGCGCCGCCAGGAATCCCAGTTCGGTTTCGCCCTCCTCAAAGAAACGTTCGTTATGCCGCTTCAAAACCCCCAGGAACCACCAAAATATGAGCGCGACTCCCACGGCGAGCACCGCGCCGAGCCAGAACCGCCCCCAGGAATAAAAGAGGAAGTACCCGAGTGCGCTCCCGAAAAGCCCGGGGAAGGCATGCACGAGTGGAATGGGGAGCGTGACGCCAAGCGGCGTGTTCAAAAAATGCTGTCCCCACCAATCGCCGCTCCAGACCACGTACTGCCCGACGGTGAGGAGCGCGGCGTACCCGCCGTAGAACGCGGCGAGAATGGCGGCGAGGCGGCGGTAGGAAACCGTGGGGAACCGCAAGCTCGTGTGGATCGCCGCATAGGTGGAGACCGCAAGAATGAAAATTCCCCACCGCGCCACGGCGGGAAGAAGTGTGAGCGCTTGTGCAACGAACGTTTCCATAGCTATCGAATGTTCTCTCCGGGCTCCACCGGGCGCTCCGGCACGAGAAGCACCGGACCTGCCGCATCGCCGGCGGCAAGGAGCATCCCCTGGCTTTCCAAGCCCACTTGCCCTGAGCCGAGTCGCCCTTCGAGTTCCTCAGGGCGACCCTGAGCCTGCCGAACGGGTCGAAGGGTGAACACCCGCGGTTCAAGGTTCGCGACCACCGCGATCTGTTTCCCCACGAGGGCTTCGGGAGTGTACGCCTTCCCGATGCCAGCGATAATTTGTCTGACGTCTCTCGCTTGCCCTGAGTTTATCGAAGGTGCTTGCCCTGAGTTTATCGAAGGGCCAAGGTCCACGGAAAGTTTCAATAGTTTATCCGACCCCTCCACGCGCGCCGCCTCAAGCACCTTCCCGACCTTCAGCTCTATATTTTTAAAATCTTCTATGGAGATCATTTGTTTTATCGCACCATGCCTACTCATACCGCAACGCTTCGGCCGGTTGCATGCTCGCCGCCTGCCGCGCCGGAAGGATGCCCGCGAGCATGCCGGTCACGAACGTAATGAGGAGAACGACGAGGAGCCCCAGGTAGTCCAGCGCCGCGAACGAGAAGAGGCCAACCATACCGAATTTCCCGCCGCCGCCCCCACGCCGTAGGCGATGCCGATACCCAGCGCTACCCCAATGATGCCGCCCACGAGGCCTATCATCCCGGACTCCAGGAGGAAGAGCGAGAGGATGGCATCACGCGAGGCGCCGACGGCCTTCATTACGCCGATCTGCTTCGTGCGCTCCAGGACCGAGGTGTACATCGTGTTCATGATGCCCACCGCGCCCACGATGAGCGATATGAGCGCGATGGCAATGAGCCCGAACTCCACCACCGAAAGCACGCTCCCGATGAGCTGGTTCGCCTTTGCCATGGTGAGCACCGTGAAGTCGGGCACCGCTTTCTGCTTCCCGAGCTCGAACTTTATTTGGCGGGCCACCAGGTCGGCGTTCGCGCCAGGGTTTGTCTTCACCATGATGGACATCACCCCCTCGCGCCCCGTGAGGTTGCGGAAGATGGGGAGGGAAAAGAACGAGGAGTTGTCGTCTTCTTGCACGCCGATGCGGGCCATGATACCGGTCACCGTAACCCGCTTGGATTTTAGGATGATCTCGTCCCCCACCCGTATCCTATTTTTGAAAAGTCCGTTCGCGGCAACATACCCAAGCACGATCTCATTCGCATCATCCCCCGACGGCCACGAGCCGGATTCCAATCGTATCCCCTGCGATTCCTCAAGGATCGGTTTGGCGTTCCGCCACCGCACCGCGCGCACGAGCATGCTCTGTTTTTCTCCGCGGAACTCCACGTTGAGGGATGCAATATCGGCGGGAGACACGTCCTTCACGCCGGGGATCTGCCGGAGCACATCCACGTCCTGCTCTTTGAACTTCTGGCCGCCAATGAAACCAACGACTGGGTTGGTCTCCTTGCCGGGGAAAACAACGATGAGGTCCGAACCGAACATTTGGAGCGACTTGGAGACCACGTTTTTGATGCCGGACCCGAGCGCAAAGATGGCCACCACGAGCATGATGCCGATCACTATCCCGAGGACGGTGAGCCAGCTCCGGAGGCGCCGGTGCTGGATGCTTTTCATGACGAGCAAGAAGAATTCTTTGAACATGGTATGAAGCGCGTTACTCCGTGTACTGCGCCCGATGCGCCCGATGGTCGGCCACCATCTGCCCGTCTTTGAGCGTAATGATCTCGTCCGCCATCTCCGCAATATCCTTGTCGTGCGTCACGATGACGAGCGTTTTTTTGTGCTTACGGTTCAGTTCCATCAATATCTCCAATATCTTCTGTCCCGTGTGGGAATCGAGGTTGCCCGTCGGTTCGTCGCCCAAAATGATGGCGGGGTCGTTCGCTAAAGCGCGGATGAGCGCCACACGCTGCTGCTCGCCGCCTGAGAGCTCCATGGGGCGGTGGGTCATGCGCTCCGTAAGTCCCATCTCGCGAAAGCGACCGAGCAGTGTTTCCTCTTTGTGGTCGCGCCCCGCGAACACGAGCGGTATGGCGGCGTTCTCGAACGCGGTGAGCCACGGAATGAGATTGTACTGCTGAAATACGAAACCGAATGTCTCCGAGCGCAGCTTCGCCGCTTCCTCGTCGGAGAGCGCCCCCACGTTCTTGCCGCGCACATACACCTCGCCCTTCGTCGGACGGTCCAGGAGCCCCATCATGTTGAGCATCGTGCTCTTCCCCGAACCGGAGGCGCCGATGATGGAAACGAAGTCCCCCTCCCAGATGTGGGTGTCCAAGCCCCTGAGCACCACGGTCTCCGCCACGCCCATGGTAAAAACCTTCCACACGTCGCGGAGATCGATGAGCGGGGTTCCTTGGAACTTCTGCGGGTTGCGGTCAAACCGTCCCTGGCACCCGTCGCCGCAGAAGTAGAAGGTGCGGCCCCCGTACGAAGAGGTGCGCACGTCCGCCGCGCCGTCCAGGTGCATCCCGCAGACGAGATCTACCTTCTCCGGTTCCCTCACGCGTACTTCCTCCATGGATTATTCCTCGGAAACCACAACCGTTTGCCCTTCCGATAGCCCGTTTATCACCTCGACATATTCTCCGTCGGAAATGCCCGTCCGCACCTCCGTTTTCTTTTCCCCGCCTCCTTCCCATATCCTCACAAAACGCTGCTTGCCTTCCTTGAACACGGCGAGTTCCGGCACCTTGAGCACGCCCTGCTTGGAGGAGGTTTTGATGACGAGATCGGCGCTCATGCCGGTGCGGATGATGTGTGCGGAGCTCGTGGCGCGGTCAAAGAACACGTTGAGGCGGAAATATTTGTCGCCGTCTTTCACCACCGCCTGCGGTTCCACCGACACCACCCGCCCCGTGTACGGCTCGTCGGGAAACGCGTCAAATTCAATTGTGGCGGCGTTCCCGTCGCCTTCCTTGATCTTCCCGATATCAAGTTCCGAAATGTCGGCCTGCACTTTCTGTTCGGAAATGGAGAGGGTCATGGCGGTGGTACCGGCGTTGGACATCTCTTTCCGCTCAAGGGAGATCTTCATCACGCGGGCCGCGGCAGGCGCCCGGAGGGTCGCCCTCGCGATCTTCTCCTCCGCGGCGGCGATCTGGTTCCCTGTTTCCTCAACCTTCGCGCGCGCCGCTGAAAGGTCCTCAACGCGCGTGCCGGCGCGTTTTGAGGCGAGCGCCCGCTCCTCGTACTCAAGGTCGGTTTGCGCGGCGCTGAACGCCTCCCGCGCGGCGGTGAGGTTGGTAACGGCGGCGCTCACCGTTGTGCGGCCCGCCGACACGTCGGCGCGCCACGTATCAATGGTGGTTTGCGTGAGGGTCCCCACTGCAGTGAGAGTGTTCAATGCCAGCGTCGCCTTATCATGGATGGCGCGCACGAGCGAAAGGTTTACCTGCGCCTCCGCGTCATAAGGGATGAGATCGCTCGCGGGGGTGAGCGTCGCAAGCGACGACTGCCAGGAAGCGAACTTTGACTCCATGGAAAGGCGAAGCGATTCGAGGTCAACCTCCACCTGCGGGTTGCTTGCCGTAAATACGAGCTGAGGGCTCGTGCCGGGATTTATAAAAAGCGGGTCGATTTTGTTCCGGATGGCGTCATCCGCTTTTGTGAAGGAATCTGTGATCGTTTCCGCGAGGGTTTTTTTGGCGTTCTCCGCCGCAGTTCTCGCGCCTGCCACCTTGGACTCCGACACGCTGATGTCTTGGGGCGTTTCTCCCGCCTCAAGCTTTCGCAGGTTCGCCTCGTTCTGCGCGCGGATCGCTTCCAAGCGCTTGAGCTCCAATTCCTGATCCTCCGTATTCAGTTTGGCGAGCGCATCCCCGCGGCCCACCTGCTCCCCCTCCTTCACGTACACCTGCTCCACGGTCCCCGCGAAAGGGAATTCCATCGTGAACTCTTTCTGCGATACCACTTCCCCCCGCGCCTGCACCACTTCTTCGATGTCGCCGCGCTCAACCGTGAAGGTGAGGCGCGCGGCGACGTCGGATCTGACGTATCGCTGGTACACCCAAAATGCGGTGACCGCCACGCTCACCGCCACCAAGAGTGCGAGATAGAGAGAAACTTTCTTCATGGTTTACGTACTTAATTGTATGTGTCCTCCGCGGCCGTTTCAATGATCCGCGCCGTCTGGGAGACAAGAAAACGCGCGCCCCCTCACGCGACAAAGCCCGCGAGCGCCATCCCAAGCCACGCGAGCCCCAGCCCTACGATGACCAGGAGCCAAAACTCAAACGTTTCCATGGTTCACTGGTTTGGGCACCACAAGGAGGGCCAGGAGATATGCGATGACGCCGGGAACGATGCCGGAGAACACGAGAATCACGATCCAAACGACGCGGAGGAGCGCCGGATCCACACCGAAGTATTCCCCGAGACCGCCAATGATACCCGCGCACACCTTATTCGTTCTGCTCCGATGGAGCTTTTTCGCCCCGTTAGAAGTATTGGTGGAATTTTTCATAATTTGCGAAATACATCGAAGAAGTGCGGCTACAACAGAAAATAATGGGCGAAAACAACAAAACTTCTAACGGGGTTCATTTCCAAAACAGCGTAACACGCTCCCTCACCCCTCGCAATACGGATGATAGAAGATATTGTGTCCCACGCGAGCCGACTCTCTCCCGAGGAAGCTCTCGGAGGTGAAAAAGCTCGGCTCCGCCCTGGGCGGATTTTTCACCGAGAGCGCAGCGGCCATCTGCCGCAGGAGCAGATGGACCGCGGTTCCGCGGGAGAGAGCCGGCTCACACCGCGTGAAAGTCTTAAAACAAAAACTCCCCCACCCGCGAGGGGTGAGGGAGCTGTGGAACCGTAATTACCAGTTCCCGCCGCGACCGCCGCCAAAATCACCGCGTCCGCCGCCGAAACCTCCCCGGCGGGGCGCACGTGCCTCAAGCGGCCGCGCTTCATTCACGGTGAGGCTGCGGCCATCGAGTTCCTTGCCATTCCACATCTCGATTGCCTTGTCCGCATCGCCGTCGTTTTCCATTTCAACGAAGCCGAAGCCGCGCGAGCGACCCGTCATCTTGTCGGTGACGATAGAAGCGCTCGCTACGGCGCCCGCCTTCGCGAATGCTTCGCGCAGCGTTTCCTCACTCGTGGTGTAGGGGAGACCCCCTACGTACAAGCGTTTTGCCATAGTTCTCTGTTTGTGTAGCGTAAGGCGACCTCTCACTTGGCTTCTCTGGCCTTCCGGTATCGCTACACAGAGGCAAAACCAACTGAGGACACTTACCGCATGTTCCAAGGTAGCAGAAACCCCCGTCCTTGTAAACCCCCCCACCGCGGGGGCAAGGACGGGGGTGGGACGCTCCCTTGAGCGCCGGAGTTCAAAACCCGCTATTGCTTCCCTAACTTGCTCGCGGTTACCGCGATGTAGATGGCGGAGATCCCCACGAGGACGTATACCAGGCGGGACACTGCCGACATCACGCCGAAGATCGCCGCGACGAGATCGAAATCGAGCGCACCCACGAGCCCCCAGTTCACTCCTCCGATAATGACGAGTACGAGGGCAACCCAGTCGATCGTGGTCAGTTTGTTCATCATAGGTAGAGAAAGGTGCTGTTATCGTTTGCTCGACCTTTACTCCATCATTATACCAGGTAGTAGAACTTCGACCAGCGCACTCCCTCCCCATTTGCTACGCCATGGCTTTGTAACTGGGGAAAAATGGAATCATTGCCAGTCGCCGCCCACCGCACAAGTGGGTTATAGCCCTCAAAACCCCAGCTGGAGCGCGATCTCATTGAGCGCCGCGATGACGCGCGTGAAATGCTCTGCGCGGTCCACCTCGAGCTCCGCAACACCGCGGTCGATTTCCTCGCGGTGGATGTTCACCGCGAACCCCTTCTTTTTCAAATTGCGCTCCACGGAATCGGGGGCCATGCCCTCAAAGTGCTGCGGCCTCACGTGGGCGAGCGCCATGAGAAACCCACAGAGCTCGTCCACGGCGAAGAGGCACTTCGCCATGCGGCTCTCGCGCGGCACCCCCAGGTAGTCCGCGTGGCCAAGGATGGCATTGAGGATCTCCTCGGGGTACCCGCGCGCGCGGAGCACCTTCACACCCTCCGCGGGGTGGCCCTCCCTCGTGGGGAAGCGTTCGTAGTCAAAATCGTGGAGGAGGCCGCAGATCCCCCACTCGTTCTCATCCTCGCCGTAGTGGCGCGCGTAAGCGCGCATGGCCGCCTCCACGGCGAGGCAGTGCCGCCGGAGGCTCTCCGCGGTTAAGTACTCGGAAAGTAATTGCCACGCCGCATCGCGAGCGGGAACCATATCGAACGAGGTACCGCTACCGGGGGTTCTCCGTTAGGAATTTGTTGTAGAGTCGGGCGAGGACGTACCCCACGACGAACCCGCCAATGAGGTGTTCGGTCACGATCACCACCAGCCCTCCCCACGAATAGCTGAAGAACGGGTGGAATGAGCCGAGGGTTGTGAGTGTCACGACCCCCACGCCGGCGATGAGCGAGACGGCCATGGCGATGAACCACACGGCCCCGGCAAATACGGCGGTGGCCCCGCCAAGCGCCTTTGGATTGAGTTGCATAAGATGTGAGAGACGGTCAATACTGCCGACCTTTGGGCAGAACTTATAAGCGGCCGCGCGCCTCGTCGTACCGGCGCCACGCTTGCGCCGCCAGAGGTTCGACGGCGTCGAGTTCCTTCAAGATGATCTGTTTGAGGTCCGCGGTGTCCACCTCGTCCCGCAGCGCCGCGAACTCAAGCGCCTGCACCGACACGTCGCGCACGAGCTCCGCCACGCGCTCCCCAGAGAGCTCCGCCGCCATCGCCGCCGCCTCGACGGCGTGACGTATCTTTCCGACATCGAACGGCTCCTTGGTGCCGTCCCCTTTGATTACGAGTTGTGCCATACGCTGATCAATATTCCGGCCTTTGCCCCTTTATTGTAGCATCCGGCGGGGGCGGCGTCGCTCGGCGCGCCGTACCTCGTGCTCCTCCATCACCAGGTGGTGGGCGATCTCATGGCGGACGGTTTCCGCCACCACCCTGGCCACGTCGCCTTCGCCGCGCGCCACCACCTCGATATGATTCCGGAAAAGGGTGATCTTGTCCGGGTAGGTACGGTGGGCGTGCCCCCCGGCTGTGTGGGGCACGCCTTCGTAAAGCCCGAGGAGGAGATCTCCGCGGCGCATGCCTAACTCCCGGAGCTGCGAGCGCGTCGGTTCGTCCTCCACGATGACGGCCACGTTCTCCAGTTCTTCCAAAAAGCGCGCGGGGATGCGCGCGATGCCCTTTTCCACCAAGCACAGGAAAGCGTTCCGTGGAATCCCCATACGGTCATTCTACCACCCCGCCATGACAAACCCCCACACCTACGTTGGGTGCGGGGGTTGCCCTCATTCATCCGAACTGCCTACTTCCCGAAAAACCCCAATGTGGAAAAAAGGGACGCGGTGAAGGAACGACTCGCGCCATCAACGGCGCCGCTCCCCCCGAGGAGCACCACCACGCCAAGAAGCAAGAGGAACACCGCGAAGACGGCACTAGCCACCTCGTGGGGATCCTTCCAGTCCACGGAGAAATGCTGCTTCAGTTTTTTCATGCGTCAGTAAGAAAAAGTGTATCACGCGGGCCGCGGAGAGGTCAAACGTACCTGCCCTGAGCCTGCTTGCGGTGAGCTTGCCGAATCCGCCGAAGGGCCGCCCTGAGCCGAAAACCGTGGCCGCTCAGAGCGCCCGCGCCACGAGCCCCACCAGCAGGATTCCCGCCGAGTTCATCACGAAAGACACCGGCACGAAGAGCGACATCCGCATCTTGGAGAGTCCCATCATGGCGAGGCCAAGCTCGTCCGGGAGGGGCGAGGCTACCACGAGCGCCCCGATGAACTGGAGAAGCCACCGGAAGTGGCGGCGGCGGAACACGGTGGCGAGGCGCTCGGCGGGCGACTGCCGGATAAGGTGGAGAAAATCGTCCACGAGGCGGTCTCTCACGAACCGGAAAATGACGGTGTCCCCCACGAGCGCCCCCAGGCCCCCGAGGAGCGCCACGGGGAGGAGCGAATGCTCGCGGGCTAGGGATCCGAGGACCACCGTCGCGGGTGCCACGGTGAAGATCGAGGTGTAGAACATCCCCGCGACAAAACTCCCCACGAGGGCCATCCCCCCGAGCGTCCCCAAAAGTTCCGCTATGAGGCCGCTTGCGGCGAGGAACCACGCGACAAGCACGCTCACCACGATGATGAGGAGGTCTTTCCGTATCTGCCCCGCCGGCAACGGTTCCATGGTTACATTCTACCGCATGAGAGCAGGCGCGGAAACAAGAACGGCCGGTTTGTGGATTGGCAAAAATGGCAAGGAGCGAGCGAATGAGAGACACTTGCGCTCGCGGCGCGGTTGACGGGCGGCGAGGTGGGGCATATGGTGGAGGAAGTAACTCTCGATCCATACTCAAGCGAGAAAGGAGGCGCGCAATGAATGAATTCAAGGCGCTGCTCCAGCAAGTGGTCCGCGAGACGCTCCACGCCTCTAAACGCTATACGGGGGTCCACATCGAAGAACTCGAGCGCGGCGACGAAATCGCCATCCGCACGATTAACAGCGAATACCGATGCACGATGGTGGAACCGCGCAAAGGGCTCGCCATAGTAACGAGCACCGGCGGCATTTTCTCAGCCTCCGATCTTGTCCACCTCGTGGGGAGCTGCATCCTCACGAGCCCCGTCATCGTGCGGTGCGGGTGGCTGGGGCTCGGGTATCCGATCCTCATCGAGGGGTGCATCACCTCCCCTCTCCAGCGGCTCGCCGTGAACGGCGAAACGCTACTCCCGCGGGTGCCGGACCACGCGACGCAGTAAAACACAAAATCGCAGCACATATGTACTGCGATTTTGATTTCCACCTTGTTCTACTATTCGCGCGAATAAGACCATAAGGAATCAGCTGCGGGACATTCCGACATTCTGCAGAATGTGAGAATGTCGTTTTCTGGCCAGAAAACCACTCGCGGGAATCAGAGAAATAACGAGAGGGGGTATATCGGCTAATTCGTGCGAATTAGCCGATAGTGGAAAAAGCAACTCCGCCGCGGGAGGGTATTTTTTATTTTTAAAGGTTTTATTTTAGATTTACCTGACCTTGATTTTTTACTCAAAATAATGTAGTATTTAAAAACCATGGAGATTGCAATGATAAATCGCGACCACAAATTGTGGGAGGGAGGAGATAGGAGAAAGATAGAAAATCTTATTGCTGCACTTCAGAAAATGGGAGTAAATGCTTTTTATACTTGTGATAATGAAATAAATTTCAAGGCGGACGTTTATCACTTATTCCACATGTCATATGAAACCGCTTATAAGGCCTTTTTAAATATCAAAAAAAAGAAACTAAAACTGGTAGTCAGCGCCATCTATTCCGGGGACCGAATTCCGCATGAATGTCAGCAAGAAATTATTGATTATGCATCAAAAGTGATATTCATGTCCGAAGGCGAGCTCTCTTTTGTACGTAACAACATAAAGGTTCCTCAAAACAAAGTTTCTTACATTAAAAATGGGGTTTCAAGAATATTTGATACTGAATTAACGAAAGGCAAATACGTACTGTGCGTTGGCCGCATTCAACCAATGAAAAACCAGCTCAATCTGGCCATAGCATGTAAAAACCTCGGCTTCGACCTAAAATACGTGGGGGAAATTATCGATCAAGGTTATGCTTCTAAAGTATTGAATACTTGGGGAGAATGGCTGCCTAATAGACCACAAGAAGAATTGGTTGAATTATACAAAGAGGCTCAAGTCGTGGCCTGTGTCAGTGAACACGATATTCAGCCAAATTGTGTTCTGGAGGGTGGATTATCCGGCGCAAACATCGTACTTACGGACAAGTCAAAGTCATTTTTAGATGGATTCCCTAATATCTGGATATGTAAAACCGATCCCGAAAGTATTAGGGAAGCCGTTGTTTCGGCCTGGAATGCGCCTAAAAACGGGGAGTTAAAAAATATTTTTAGAACATGGACCTGGGAAAAAGCCGCGACAAAGCTAATAGGGGTTTATAACGAGGTATTAAAAAGCCCCATATGACCATAGGCGACCTAAAAAGCTATGCATACTTATTTAAAAAGATTTTAACCATCCCTATCAGGGGAATAAACTTTTTAAGTTTTAAAAATGCACCGGATTTTGAAGGGAAATTTTTTCGCGTCACTTTTAAAAATAAAAACAAGTGTCTAAAACGCATAATTAAAAACGAGCATGCAGATATTATTTTGGATTTAGCAAATGTCGTCGTTGTTACCGTCCTGCTTGAAGAAAAAAATCTTACTCCAAATGTTTATTCAATTTATATAGATGCGCCATCAAATTATTTCGCGATATGCGTAGGTAAGGCTGAAGATATATTAATCAATACGGAAAAATATCGTTCAGGTTTTTCGCATTTTTCGTCATGCATCGCAGATTTAGCCGAAAAATGGAAAATCCGAAGACTCCCGTACGACGATTATCCTTATGACAATACATTTTTATTGGAAATCAAAAATAAAAGTAATCTGGGAATTTTTCTTGGAAAAATCGTATTATTAGATATTGATCCGAAGTGCTATTCAAATAATAAGTTAATAAAATTTGCAGCTCTAATCTTTAAAAATAGAATTTATCGTAATTTAAATAAGTTTAAAAAATAGAAGAAAAAACAATGGGCCAAAATAAGAAAGTATTGAATATAACGCCCCTAACAAATAGGGTTGAATGCGGGAGCAAATTGGCGCTGGAATTATGCGAAACCATACATCTTCATTATAGGGATTTAAGAATTGAGATGGACGGAAAAACGTTGAAGATACTAACCGAATGCCTTAAAGACGGGGCGAATAAACACTTGTTAAATCCCAAATTAAGCGGAACCGACTTTTTAATGTTGAGCGATAAAAGGCTCGGAACAAATAAGATTAATAATGACAAACTTAAAGTCGAATTACTTAAAAACAATTTGATTCATATTCATTACAGGAATATACGTTTGGAATTAACTATTAGGAATTTTATAAAGTTATTCGACGGCCTCTCTAGGGCTTTTAATAAACTGATATTGGACGAATATATTTCTAATAAAAACGACGAATTTGAAGAAAAGTATATTGATATAGATAAAATTAACCCCTACGATATTGTTCACAAGGAAGATTTGAATTCTCCCTATGGTTATACAAGCTGGAATGCTCAAGAGGTTTTAACGCATGAAAAGGGCATAAAAATTATCGCGAAGTTAATAAAAAATGGGCATAAATTATTGCCCGTATCAGTGATTCCGATCAGATCGAGGGGCAAACATTACAGTGGCCCCATCAAAAAGGGGCAGAAGTATCAGAGATTGGACGGCTTTAAAAGATACATTGCATGGAAAAGATTGGGTTATAAAAAAATGTTATGCCATGTTTACAAAAAGGCGAAACCGGGCAATCAAAGGTATAAGCCGTTGGTTATCGGCTAAAATATGGAACGTATGAGAAATAGGTCTAAAAAAACAATAATTATCACCGGAGCTGGCTCTGGAATAGGAAGGGCCATAGCTATACGTTTGGCAAAAGACGGATATTCAATAGGATTAATCGGACGGCGGGCTGGTAACCTTAAGCAAACAGAAAAGATAATTAAAAAAATTACCCCTGACGTCATTTACAAAACAGCGGACGTAAGAAAAAAGGACCAAGTTTATAAAGCGGTTGAATATATCTCTTCTCATTTAGGTAAATTATCAGGCGCAGTTGCGGCCGCGGGAATCGGCGGTTCCAATAAGCCGACGAGGCACGATCGCTGGGACAATGTGATCAAAACCAATCTTTATGGCACGTATTATGCCTTATCGGCGGCAGTACAATACATGAAGAATGACAATGAACCGAAACAGCTGATATCAATAGCATCTCTTTTGGCGAGAATTGGAGTAAAAAATTATACGGCGTACTGCGCTTCAAAGTCGGGAATCCTGGGGCTTGTGAGAGCGCTTGCTATCGGACTGGCCGACAAAGGCATAAGAGTAAACGCCATAAGCCCGGGCTGGGTGGATACAAAAATGGCAAAGAGAGGAATGAATAGGTTGGCTCGAATTAATAATTTGACCTACGAGAATGCGAGAAAAAACGCCCTAAACGCCGTTCCGTTAAAAAGAATGAGCTCCCCCGAAGAGATCGCCAACGTAGTATCTTTTCTGTTCGGAGAAGGAATTTCGGGATTCACGGGGCAAAATTTTGATATAAGTAATGGTTCATGGATGGAATGATCAAGTAATAAATGAAACACAATAGGCCGAAAATAAAAATCTGTTGCATAAAATCCAGGGAAGAACTGGCTACCGTTGTAAAATACGGGGTAGATTGCGTCGGATTCGTCTCAAAAATGCCGAGCGGGCCGGGTATTATTTCCGACAGGGAAATACGTGACATCGCAAAATATGCCCCTGAACACGTAGACACATTTTTATTGACGAGCCATTTAGACCCAAAAAAAATCATTGAGCAACAACAATTTTGCAAAACAAAAACAGTGCAGCTTTGTAATCCCTTAAAAATCAACGACTTGAAGAAGTTGAAAGAGGCCCTTGTCGGCGTAAAGATTGTCGGAGTGACGCATGTTCTGAATGAAGAAAGTATCCAGAAAGCAGTGGAGTTACAGGATTTTGTTGATGCCATACTATTGGATACGGGCAATCCCTGCGGGGCATCTCCCGAATTAGGAGGAACTGGTAGGACCCATAACTGGGATGTTTCAAAAAAAATATGCCAACACGTTACAAGCCCCGTATATCTTGCGGGTGGGTTAAATCATAAAAATGTTATTGCCGCGATAGAACACGTTGATCCCTACGGCATAGATCTATGTTGCGGAGTGAGAACCAATGACAAATTAGACGAAAAAAAGCTACAACTGCTCTTAGGGGCCATAGAGGATTATTTTCACAAAAATACTGAATAATGTTTATTCACAAAAACCGAATTACTGTCAGCACCGACGGCCAGGGATTGTACAAGATAACCGATCTCGTTCAAAAGAAAATTGAAGAGGTAAAAATACCAAACGGGATATGTTATTTATTCGTTCCTCATACCAGTGCTAGCATCATCATACAAGAACTCGATCCTGCGGCAAAAAACGATATGGAATATTTTTTGGACAAACTGGTGCCCGAAAATGACGACAAGTACCGGCATCGAATGGAGGGACCCGACGACCCCTCCTCTCATGTTAAGGGTTCATTGTTAGGAAACTCTCAGATTGTTTTTATTGAAAATAACAAGCTATTGATGGGGTCTTGGCAAGAAATATATCTTTGGGAACATCGGCGCGACAAAAGAAATCGTGTAATTGATATAAGAATTATCAGTGAATAACGTGAAAAAGAACGAGGGAATATATTACTTAGATGATATCTCTTTAACGCCAAAGTTTCGTTTTCCGGAAACGATAGGCGTGAGAACCGAAGGATTACTGGGTGATAATATAATCGCAAGTACGGCTTTCCGCGGGCTTATCAATGCGCATAAAAAGCCGATCGTAATATTCTCCACATACACCCACGATAAAGAAAGGGTTGGCTTATTGTCCGATTTGTATAGTGAACTTATATCTAAAAATGTAATAAAAGGGATAATACATTTTTCAAGACCGCATGGCCCTATTACTGACGAACAGAGAAATTATTTATTAAGGATGGGGTGTCAAAAGGTGTACGATTGTGGTCCGTTTGAAAGTGAATTCAGGGGCCTTCAAAGAGGTGAACCGTTTCTTGGCGAAGAACTGGGAAAAGAATGGAAATCCCAAAAAAGAAAAAATAATACCATCGGTCTTTTCAGATGGTCTGGATTTCATACACATTATTTTTTACGAAACAGGCCGTACGAAGAATGGGAAATTATAGAAAAGTTTTTGGTCGAAAAAGGATTTGAATGTATTCTTTTTGGGTACGACGATTTATTGCCAAATAAAAATGGATTCGCGGACTATCGGAAAAAACTGACGGTTTATGAGACGCTTAAAAAAATGGCTCAGTGTTCTTTGTTAATAAGCACTTCAAGCTTTCCTCCCTTGTTTTGTCAGTATTATATTCCCTGCCTTGTTCTCTCAGATCCGAGAGACATCGAAAATTTAAAAGAAAAATGGGAAGTTTCCAGTAACTATAAAATACTCGACGTTACAAAAAATTACATTAATCAGATTAGAACGGAATTGGATAATTTCTATAAAAAATGAACTCTACCCGCACACCATTCCCCTATTCGCCAGCCTCGACTAGACGTCGAGTCTAGGCGGGCGCGCTTGCCCATCCGTAGTCCATCCGAAGCTTCAGCGTAGGAGGACGAAGGAGGGCTTGCCTCGCCGTAACCGGGTGAAGGCGGGAATTAGAGAAGGTAAATGATTTATCGGTTCAGGAAAGTAATGGTGAGCTGGAGAACGGTGGCGAACGAAACCCAGAGCAGATACGGGATTTGGATGTAGGTGATCCAGTGCGCGTGGGGCCAGATGGCGACCATCGCCCAGATGAGCGTGCCGAGAACGAGGAGAATATCTATGGCGGCGAGGTAGTTGTTCTTCAATCCGAACTGGATAGGCGTGAAGGCGAGATTGAAAATGAGGTTCAGAACGAACGGCAGGGCAACCAAGAGCACAATTTCTTTCCGCCAAGCCATCACAAACACCTTGCCGAAAGAAACTACGATCAAAACGTAGAGGAACGTCCAGACCGGACCGAAGAGGTACGCCGGCGGCGACCATGCGGGTTTTATGAGTTCCTGATAGGAAGTGAAGTTGTTCATAAATTTACTTGCTTATATTCTACCACGGAAACGAAAACGGCCTGGCGGCGGGTAAACCATCGGCTAATTCGTGCGCCTGCCCGCCCATGGCGGGAATTAGACCATAAGGAATCGGCTGCGGGACATTCCGACATTCTGCAGAATGTGAGAATGTCGTTAAAACAGCGGGGGCGGCGGGGTGCTTTAGTCAATTTTTCATCGGCATACGCCAAAATCCGGATAATTTGTCGGCATGCGGAAATAGGGACTATAATTTTAATAATGCCCGAACGGAAAGCGGTGAATACAATGGTGATCTCCGACGTTCATCTCGGCTCCGAGGTGAGCCGGCCGGAAGCGTTGCTCGCCACCCTGAAAAGCCATTCTTTCGGGCGCCTGATCCTCCTGGGCGATATTTTTGACGATCTCAACTTCAATCGTCTGTCGCGGGAACACTGGGAACTCCTCTCCTACATCCGCCTTCTCACCAACCGGAAAAGGAGGGTTGAGGTGATCTGGGTTGTGGGGAATCACGATGAGCTCCTGGTGGATATCATGAAGTATCTCATTGGCTCGGATGTAAAAGAACACTTTTTCTGGAAGGAGGGCGGGCAAAAATTCTTCGCTATCCACGGCCATCAGTTTGACTACTTCCTTATTCGCAATCGTTTCTTAAGTAATTTTGCCGCGTCCCTGTATAAAATTGTGCAGAGGCTGGACACGAAAAGGCAGCGCTTCAGCCGCTACATCAAGCGTGCCAGCAAAAGCTGGCTGAGGGCCTCGGAGGCCGTGGAGGAGGGCGCCGTGCGCAGGGGTGGGAAAATGGGCGCGGATTACGTCTTTTGCGGCCACACGCACAAGGCGCTCCATTCGACGCTTGGGAACATTGAATACTTCAACGCGGGTTGTTGGACCGACATTCCCTCAAGCTACGTCACCATCACGAACGGTATTCCGGAACTGCACCGGGTGAGTTAACGACGACGCCCGTTCTATCCCAAAGCGCCGCGTGCGGAACTATCGGCTAATTCGTGCGCCTGCCCGGCCGTAGCCGGGCGAAGGAGGGAATTAGCCTATGGAACCATTCGCGCGAATTAGACCATGGAGGAACGACAACCGACGCGGGAGGGTAAGTAAATACACGCTAGATTCGTATAGTAACATATGTTACTATACGAAACATGGGGAAAAACTTTTATTCCACTTCGGAGGCAGCGCGCATTTTGAAGCTGAGCCGCGTGGAGGTATTCAGAAAGATAAAGAGCGGTCGCATGAGAGCGGAGAAGGTGGGGCGAAATTACGTCATCCCCGCCGAAGCAGTTATGGAAGCACTCGGCAAAACCGTGGGCACAGCAAAACGGGAGGAAATCGGACGGAGCATCAATAGAGCCTTGAAAGAATATGGCGATACGTTCAAGCGGCTTGCAAAAGAATGAGGCCAAAGCGGCTCACGGTTGCGGAGGTTGAGTACACGGCGTTTGCGCTCGCCCGTAAACTTATGACATGGGATGAACCGATTCCTGAATTCGGCACGCGGTTCCCACACATACTCGAGAGCTGCCTCGAAACTCCGTTTGCAAGCTTCGGGAAAAGAGATCTCTACCGCGGGTTGGTTGAAAAAGCGAGCATCTTGTTCTATCTCCTCATTAAAAACCATCCGTTCCAGAATGGTAACAAACGCATTGCGATTATGAGCTTACTCTATTTTCTTCACACGAACGGGAAGTGGCTTAAGATGGCGAACGATGTGCTCTATAGCTTTGCGAAGGGTGTCGCAAAAAGCCGACCCGTCTCGCGTGAGAAAACGATCCGTGCGATACAACACACCATTAAGAAATATCTGGTGGATGTTTCTTAATGCTTCTCACCAACCCGGCCGCGGGAGGGACGAAAAACGGGTGCTTTGTTTAAACAAAGCACCCGTTTCTATGATGATATCTGAAATCCCCTACACTCTCCGCTTGATCAACCGCTGCAATCCTGGGCAATCCATAAGAATCGCCTTCCACGCCATGATGAAAGCGAGGATGGTAAAAGCAGTTCCCAAAATTGCGGCGGGGAGCGGCGCGTGGCCAAAGAGAATCGCGAAGAGGAGCCAGAAGGTGAAGAGCCATCCCCAATGGGTAAGGAGGACGAATCCTCCGAGCAACGCGAGAAAGGTGAACACAAGCGGTATCCGTGATATCGAGATGCGCAAACCAAGATCATGCACTATCACGAAGATAAGCGGGAGCGTTGCGTAGCCGATGACAAAGAGATAGATGAACTGCCACGGCTCTATGGCAGGTTCGTAGTACATGCTGTAGTACATACATCACCTCGTATGTTGTGAGTGGATTTGCTGGATAAAGAATACCACGCGATATGGTATCCGTCAACAGACAGGCAGCGGGCAGGTGGACTATCGGCTAATTCGTGCGCTTGCCTCGCTGTAGCCGGGCGAAGGAGGGAATTAGCCCATAAGGAATCAGCTGCGGGACATTCCGACATTCTGCAGAATATGAGAATGTCGTTAAGATGGCTGGGGCGGAGGGGTGCTACAGTTAACTGTAGCACCCGGGGGGTGGTGGGAGGGTCGATTGTTTAAACTTCCAATATTTTATTTTTTGAAGAAAAACCCGAAAGAAGGACAACCCGTGACGCCGGAATTTTAAAATATTCAGCCAATGCTTTAACAATCGCCTCATTTGCCTTCCCTTTTTCCGGCGGTCCTTTTACCGACACGGAAAAATGCGTTTCATCGATCTTTTCCACTCTTTCTCCCTTTGCCCTTGGCTTTGCCTTAACGAAAATTTTCATACTATTCATTTTTTAATGAATAGCGCGCCTGATTCGCTGAGTTTTATTGATAATTTCTCTCGAAGCGACTCTGGGAACGATTCAAGCATAACCTTTTTCCCCATCTCTACCCTTTCGGTATCCAAGGGAATGCGTTGGATCTTTCGGAACCCTATCTTCTTAGCCATATCCGCCGTTTCCTCCGGGCTGATCATTTCTTTCTCCTCTGGGCCCATTATTTTCATTGAACCATCCAGGTAAGCGGTAATGTAGCCGTAGTTGTTGATGATGGTAAAAGCGCCTTTTCGCAGCACCCTGAAGACTTCCTTTAGGACATGGCTGCACTCATTGGGCTTAATAAAGATCTCTTTTCTCCCATCTCCCCCAAAGGAGGAGTTAAAGAGGTTGAGGATAAGACACCCCCCATCTACCGACTCGGTTTTGAACGGCAACTGAAAGGTGCTGGCGAGTACCGCTTCCCTACCCGCTTCTTGCTGCTTCCGCAGCGCCTCGGTAGCGACGTCAACCGCTACGATTTTCGCCCCCTTTCTCTCAAAAATTTGCGGTAGCTCGGAGGCCAGGGGAGCGAATCTTTTCTCCGGCGAGTCCGTGGCCGGGGGCGGGAAACCGGCCCCTATGTCGATAACGTTCTTGTCTTTGAGGTCAATGTCTTCCAGCAACTCCCCGTATTGCTCTGCACTGACAAAATCAAAATATTGCCTTGGCGACAATTCCATACTCTTGCCAAAACTTTCCCAATATTCTTTCCCTTCATGTTCAAATCTTTCCATAAATTTACTTGTAGTGAGCCCCGTCGAACTATTCTACCCCAAAACGCCGCGAATTGGAGGGTACTACACTATAGTGTAGTACCTTGGCGATGGTGGGAAGGTTGAGGGAAGAAGATAAGAGATGGTGAGAGCGGGGGCGGGTGGCCCTTCGACAGGCTCAGGATTAAATTTGCGGGTTATTTTTTTAAATTTACTTGCCCCGTAGTTATGCCGAAGGCATATACTAGCGGGGTTCTCCTAATTTTTTGTTGGCCGAGTTTGATTAACTTCATAACAGTTGATTAATTTTGCGGAAAATCTCAAGCATCTTATCCCCAAGCAAAGTAGGTATAAATCGTTTTCTGTCTCTTTCAGAGATATTAAATAATCTTTCAAGCGACCATGCGTCAAATCTGATTGCCTTATCCTTCTCAATCTTCAGGTCTTCAATTCTGCCGTCATAACGATAAGCATAAACTGCTCTGATAACATTGTTAGTCATGCTAGTAACTTGATCAAAACCTTTACTTCTCATCATCTGAATAAAGGTAATGTTATCCTTTACTGCGCGTATTCCAGTCTCCTCTTCTAATTCCTGTAATGCGGCGCTTTCATAATCGGCTCCTATTTCTACGTGTCCTCCCACTGTCGCATCCAATAAGTCGGGGTAGGTATCTTTGTCTTTCCCGCGATGCTGAAAAATAATTTCACCCTTCGGCGTATAAAACCAAACATGAATTTCACGGTGAAGGAGCCCCTTACGATGGATGTTCTCTCTTGTTTCCTCGCCGATTATATTACCGTTTTCGTCAACGACATTTAATTTCTCTATATCGGGCATAAATTTATTCTCCTAATTTTTTGCTTGCCCCGAGCTTATCGAGGGGTTGGCCGATCCTTCTTATTCTACCATTCCCGCCAGAGGTGGGCAGGCACGCAAATTAGACCATAGAAATCGGTTGCGGGACATTCCGACATTCTGCAGAATGTGAGAATGTTATTAATAATGGCGGGGGTGGTGGGGTGCTTCGATTAATCGAAGCACCCGGGGGGTGGTGGGAGGGTCGATCGTTTAAACTTCCAATATTTTATTTTTTGAAGAAAAACCCGAAAGAAGGACAACCCGTGACGCCGGAATTTTAAAATATTCAGCCAATGCTTTAACAATCGCCTCATTTGCCTTCCCTTTTTCCGGCGGTTCTTTTACCGACACGGTAAAATGCGTTTCATCGATCTTTTTCACTCCTTCTCCTTTTGCCCTTGGCCTTGCCTTAACAAAAATTTTCATATCCGGGGCGCGGCGGGTTATTTTTTAATTTTCGTCATCCGGCCCTCGAACCATTGATCGAGGAGCAAATCCACGTCTTGCCGTCTCCTCCATTGCGCCGCCATTCGCTTTACCATCGCTTCAATCTCCGCATAGGATCGCCCACCGTACCGGAATAGCCGCCGGTAGGGAGCCCATTGCTCCATGGCCGTGTTGAACGCCTCGGAAACTTTCCATACATAATCGTTCGGTTTGCCGGGGATTTTAGAATGTTTGCGCAATCCGTACCGCTCCCCGATATAGTCAAAGAACATGAAGTGGAGGAGCTCGTGAGCGATGATCTTGTTCGCGTAGCACGGCAGTTTGTGTGCATACGGAAAAAAGAACGTTTTCTCCGACACGTCTCTCGGAAACATCCAAAACACCGAAGCGAATCCCTTATATCGCCCTTTCGGCCAGGGATGTTTCTTGAAAATGCGGTCAACGAGGCGGAAATACCGTTTCTCCACGCTGGCCCAGTGCGTTCGAGCTTGCGCCACTCCCCTTTTTATTTCTCGGGAGCGTTCCTTATGGATCCGCCGCGCGTATGCCTTTATCAGGCGATCCCGTTTCTTGGCCGAGATTCTTTCCATCACCACGGGGAGGATTTCGGTCGGGTAGAATTTTCTACGAAGAGTACGGGATCTCCCGAGCCGCCTGAACTTCAAAAAATTGACGCCAATTTCGGCGTCTCTCGCGGGACTTATCACTAGCTTCACTTTCGGATAGACCGCCCCTTTGTTCATAAATTTACTTGTAGTGAGTTTATCGAACTATTCGCCTAATCTGTGGTGAGCCCTGTCGAACCATTTTTTGTTGGCCGATTATTTATATCCTCGTCCTTCTTCCATTGGTTAAATGCTCTCTCAACCTCTTTTTTTTCACCTTCCGACATCTGTTGAAAAATTAAAGGTTCGCCCGAATCTCTTTTGGTCATTGTTTCAAAATAATCTACAAGAATCTTTCGCTTTCCTTCCTTTGTTTTTAAATCTAAGCCCTCATATTTCAATCCATCTATACGGCCATGACTAATATCATTTCTTAAATCCTTAATTTTATGAAATAGTTTAACGTGGCTATTGGTACCAAACATATCTTCATAAATTTTTATTCTATCACCAAAATAAACTGTTATCGGATCATAATCTGAATCATCGGGGTCAATTTTTGCTATATCTACACCATGTTTTTCTTTTATAATTTTAATCGCTTTTTCATTGGAAGGACCATATTTCTTCGCCATTTTCCATGCCTCACAAAGCACTTGATCAAGGTCGTGCTCCGTCATAAAACTAAGCCAAAAAACGAAAGAAACCGCATCGGCTTGCTCTTTATCAAGATGAAGTGCAGCATCAGAAATTATTCTTGCAAGTTCTTCATTGCTCGCACTGTTGATTTTTTGTTTTAGCAATTCAAATGAGTCCATATTCTCCTAATTTTTTGTTGGCCAAGTAGGTGGTCACGTCTATTTATTTTCTTAGTTTTTTAAATTGGTTTTTAGTATTGTGAAGCCTAATTGATACAAAAGAAGAAATCTTTGAGGCGGCATCGAAAAACAGTGTTGTTACACCCATTAGAAGAACAGCAAGAATATTAACCCACCAAGTCGGCTGTAAATTGAAAATCGAAATCGCCAAAAAATAGGAGGCTAAAACGAACAGAAATAATGCTAACTCTCCTGAATAATCCATAGGTTTATAGAATCTCAATTTCCTATCTTCTTTTAACTGCTCGTTATCTTTTTTTATTTTTTGTGCGCCAGGCAACGCCGCAATGTTTGTAATAAAATCTTTGACAGCAACGGTGTAATCACTAATCCCCATCCCATTTCCAATTTCTACGAACCGTTCATCTATAAAACTTACCTTTCCATCTAAAATGGAATTGTAGTCGTCTTGCATTTTTTGTAACCCATTAGATTCTTTGTCTAGGGTTTCACGAACTACCAGGAGACAAAAAACGATAACTGCTATATTTAAAATCACTCCAATAACAAAGTAGCTATTCTGGGGAGTTTTAACTAGTGAGGATAAACCTAAAACGGCCCCCGATAAAATCGTTACGTGTTTAAAGAATTCCCATCTCTGTTCTGCAAGTTTTAGGCGGACTTCATTGAAACCCTTATTTATCTCACCTCTTAAACTAGTAGTTTCGTCTCTTTCCTTAATTAAGAAATCTATAAATTTTTGCTGCTCCGTATCCATATTTTTCAGTCGTTTGTTTTCACCAACAGCTATTCACGGATTAATTTTTTACACTTCTTTCACAATCGGAAGGATAACCCCTAAATCGTACACATCCAACTTGCCGTCACGGTTCAAATCACTTTTATCTAGCGTTCCTTGGCGTTCATGGATTTCGTAAACCGTCTTCAAATACTTACCAAGCACGATACGGGGAACTTTGTACTTGTTTTCCAAACCGAGCCACTCAAAAGGATCTCTACCGCCCTTTTTACTATTACACGTCCGGCATGCCCATACCTGGTTATCTATGGCATTCATTGCAAGCTTAACTTGCGGGATTATATGGTCCCAGGCAAGGTCATTCCTTGAGCCGCAATAGGCGCAACATTTTTCTCCTTCGCACTGCAGTTTATTTTCCCGCAAAATATCCGACGGGTGCAATTGGCCCTTTTTCAACTTCTGGAAGGTATACATGATGAACGGATAGTTCTTTCTATCACCTACCGCACTCCCAGAAATGAGTTTAGCGTACTCCCAATAGATCAGATCGCGGATAGTTTTTACGGCAGGAGGGGGCATAGTTGAGTTTAGATAGACATGATGAATCTCCCTAGGTCTGTATCCTTGATCTCATCAAAATTTGTCTCTTGCGCGATGCGCCAATTTTCTTCCTTTACCCACTGCACAGTAGAATCCAGTACGGCGTAAGGTGCTAACAGTGGACAACCCTCACCCTTTATTTTCTTGACTGCTCGTTCAGGAAAATAATTTTCAATAGCTCTTAATTCCGAAGCATGAACTTTAATTTTTAATCTCTCACAAATACTGAGAAAGCTGATCCGATTCCGCGGCAAAGAGGCAGTTTTGGAATTCTTTTCGCTATCTATCCAACAAAATATTTTTGGTGTTATTCTCTTTATCTCTGCTAATTCTTGTGCTCGTCTTCCATTAATCATCCCGTCGCCGCCTAGAGGAAGTATAACGAAGTCCTTATCCTTACCTTTCTTCCTTAAAAATTGCTGAAAAGTCTTCACTTCAGTTGGACCTTCAACAAGTAAGATTTTTTCGACGCCCAACTCTTGATACGCAGAAAAACCTAATTCTCCGAGCAATTCTGCGTAGTTCGGCGTCCATTCAAGTAATCTAACAACGCTGGAATTACCATCTTTTGTCACTGAATAAATGCGATCACCCATCGATCTAGCAAGTCCTAAAGAATGGGTAGCAAACAAAACACCTTCCTCACAGTAGGATGCGAGGCTCATAAGAAACTTCTGCTGTAGCGCCGAGTGAAGATTTTCCTCTGGTTCATCAATTAATATAAATGAAGGACTTGCTAAACCCACTGATGCGAGCACAAGAACAAAGTGTGTTATCCCCGAGCCTACCTCAGGCAATTTGTAGACCTGCCCATTAATCACTAACTTCAAAGTCTTCAGCTGCGGTGAAGCGTTGATTTCCAAACTACTATATCCGAACAATTTTCTAATATGCTCGGTAATATCTTGGATTTTTTGACTCTGCCAGGCATAAGGACCAACTTTCCACTGGTGCCACGTATCGATAAATGCGCTTCCGACACTAATATCAAAATATTTACCCTCGGCACCAATATTTATAGCGTTTCGAAACGAAGGAATGTAAATGCACTTTGCTAGCGCATTCAAGAGATTCAACAAATATGAGATATCAGCTTGCCCAGAAAATGTAGGACCAGAATAGTTCAAAACCTTACTACTAAAACTAACACTCGCGTTGCCTATAGGCACCTCTTGATCCTTTATAGAGATTTTAAAATCTCCGATGTTGGCATTAGAAGCATCTCGCTTGGAAATTGCGAAACTCAATTTTATTTCTCCTATTCTTAATTCAATTTGAATATTTCTTTTGGAAAATTTATAGAAAACTTCTTCTTTATCCACGATGCCTGTAAAGTCCACACCGAAAGTTACTCCACCTAACAAACGATTAAGGTTATCTTGATTCAAGAGAAAATTCCAAATCGCACGGAATTCGTAGAAAAATTTAAGGACAAATGACTTCCCGGAGTTGTTGGGGCCTATAAAGGCCGTGAAACCATCCCTAAGAACAAGCTCTAAGGGATGTTCATCACTGAAACAACGATAATTTTTGACCGTAAATTTTGCGTCAATCATAAAACCTATTCCTTATATCTTCTAAAAAGTAATGAGCCGGGTATACACCCGGCTTGGAAGTCAAACGGCTTTCAGTCAGGGTTTTGTCCCCTTTTCACAATTACTATAGTACCAGTGGCACGAAAGACAACTGTGGATAACTTTCGGTTTTCTTTCGGGTCAATTTGGTATAATTATAGCACACCGAAAGTAAACCGAAACTATGCTTACTGAAAAGAAAAAAGACGTACTGAATTTTGTGACAAGATACTCGCGAAAGCACGGCTACTCCCCTTCTATTCCGGAGATAGCTAAAGGTATTAAGCGAGCAGTTGGAACTGTTCATGAACACCTCCAAAAATTAGAGAATGAAGGGTATATCCGATTGAGCAAAAATCAACGGAGAGGGATAGAGATATTGGAAGCCATTGCTATGGTTCAGATTCCTATACGCGGTACCATTTCTGCGGGCCAACCGCTTACATTGTTTGAAGAACATACAGAAACAATTGCGGTGCCGGCAGCCAGAATTCCCCAGTCGGGCGATGTATACGCACTCCGCGTTCAGGGCGAAAGCATGATTGAAGAAAACATCAACGATGGAGATATTATTCTCGTGAAACAACAGGCAGTCGCGGAGAACGGGCAAAAAGTAGTCGCGCTTATAGACAATTACGACACAACTATCAAGAAATTTTATAACGAACGTGGCCAGATACGTTTACAACCGGCCAACAAAACGATGGCGCCTATTATTATCAAAAAGGGAGAGCGGGAATTTGTGATACAGGGTATTGCGCTAGATGTCATCCGCGAGAGTACGGTCGCTCGTGAAAGAGTTTTGCCAAATAAACCATTAAAAGTGGCGAGTAGAAGAAATACCGCACCTTACTTCGAAGCAAAAAGCGTTTCGATTTACAGAGATGGCCTTTTGAAAATAACGTCTATTCCAAATAATTCTGTTGATTTGATCGTTACCTCTCCCCCCTACAACGTAGACATTCACTACAATTCTCACAATGACAATTTAACCTATGGAGAATATTTGGAATTTACCCACCAGTGGATTAAAAAATGCTACGAGTTAGCGAAAGACGACGGTCGCTTCTGTTTGAATATACCACTCGACAAAAACAAAGGTGGACAGCAATCAGTTGGCGCTGATATTACGAAAATTGCAAAAGAAGTTGGCTGGAAATATCACTCAACAATCATCTGGAACGAAGGGAATATATCGCGTCGCACAGCTTGGGGTTCTTTTATGTCGGCCTCTGCTCCGTATGTCATAGCGCCGGTTGAGTTGATTTTAATTCTATACAAAAACAGCTGGAAAAAAATGAGTGGTAGCAGAGAAAATGATATTTCTAGAAAAGAATTTATGGATTGGACAAATGGCGTCTGGACATTTAATGGACAGAGTAAGAAAGGAGCCGGGGGGCACCCTGCGCCGTTTCCTATCGAGCTTCCCAAGCGATGCGTTAAGTTATTCAGCTTTGTTGGCAACACGGTGCTGGATCCATTTCTAGGCAGCGGATCAACGCTTATTGCTACCCAGCTTTTTAATAGAAATGGTGTGGGTGTTGAAATTGACAAAAAATACTGCGATATCGCAATAGAGAGGCTAAAAAAAGAGACAAATTTGACCTAGGACAAGCTGCCTTAGGTTGGCAGGTTTACTTCTTCCACTTAAATTCGGAATCAAGTCCGTATTTATCGAATAAGGCGAGGACTTCACTACAAAAACTTATTGTCGCTTTATCCCCTACTTTCTTCGCAGCTTGATACAACTGTATAAAGAATCGCTTCCCTAAAGCGGTCTGCCCATAGTTCTTTTTCAAGAAATTGTGTTGCGAACAAAGCGTTTGCCCATTTTCTAGCGTTGCCTTTCCACCAAGATCTTTGGCTCTTATATGATCAGCATGTATCTCCACCCCCTCTTTCGGACCACGCCCACAAACAACACATTTATAGCCATCCCGCTCGAATATAGCTTTTTTAATCTCCGGGCTAAAATCTTCGAGTGAACGTTTTTTGACTGAACCGGGTTCGTATCTATAAACGCCCTTCCTAACTTTTATGAGATAGCCGTCTTGGTGCAATTTACGTATACCGCGATCAGGATCTCTAAACACAGCCCTAGTCCTTTTTCTCCACTCCTTTGTCACCCAATCCACAATCTCGGGGTGTTTAATATCGCGGTTCGGATTCCGCTTGTAAAATTCCATTATCAGGTCGAGTTGGGATAGTTTTCTTCCTGCCATTCTTATATAAATCCTACCCCTACCCCACCCTAAAGGCAAAACAGGCGTTAGGCATTAGGCGCTAGACGTTAGAAAAAGAAGCCCCTCGACGGTTCGATGAGCTCGTTATAAGACACTATCACAACACCCTAAATCTTCGGGATAAACTTCTTGAAAATGTCTCCGAGTTTCTCCACCACCCCCACCTTCACGTCCTCCTCATCCTTCACCGGGTGCTTCGAGATTATCTCCCGCGGCGGCGTGAACAAATCCTTGAGCGAGCCAATGACGAAATCGAGATACTTCTTCCGCTCCTCGGCGCTCTTGCTGTCCATGTCCTCCTTCAACATCTTCCTCGCGGCCGCAAGCGAGCGCGCCACGAGCGCCTTGAAAGAATATTCCTCCAGATACTCCCGCGCCTTGGAATGCTGGGCGTGGAAGAAGATGGCCGAGTAAGCGAGCGGCAGGGCCACCCCGAACCCCAGCCAGGAAGCCGCGGCGAAGCTCGCGCCGGTCACGAGGCCGATGAATATGAGCACCGCCACCAGAAAGAGAACGACGATGTTCGCGACGAACCAGTGGAACCACCGGTCCCGGGAATCCTCCAGTTCCCGCTTCCGCTCGTCAAAGATGCGCCAGAGCGTCTCCGTTTCCGGAATATCTTTTTCCATATTTGAGGTCATTATAGCATTTACTAGACGCTGATTTATATTGGACACGGATTTATACGGAATTGAACGGATTTATACGGATTATTTATTACTGATTTGCGCTGATTATGGGGACGCTGATTGACGCTGATGAAGAAGACGCGGATTTATGCGGATATTAACGGATTTATGCGGATTGGAAGACCGACTTTCTTCTACGATGACCTTCCCGCCATCTTCCACACCCCTTTTTCGCGGAATGCCGGGATGGTTTGTCGGCGGGCCGCGTTCAAGAGGGCCGAAAGGGATTTATTCTGCCCCTTGGCATACCCTGCCAGCTCAATAATCGTTTTCCCCTCCAGATACGCAATGCGCTTGTGGAGGGATTCCATGAGCGCCAGCGTAATGACCCTTTCCATGGTTGCGGACTTCTTGGTGTCGCGGTAGTCGGCAAACGCCCTGTAGTAGGTCTTCTTCTCTTTGTCGCGGATGATGATGTTCGGAAAGCCCTCATGTTGAAACTGCCAGTTGATGATGGCGCGCCCAATGCGGCCATTGCCGTCGTTGAACGGGTGGATCGTTTCAAAATCCAGGTGAAATTTTGCGATCTTATCGGCAAAGTAGACATCGTGCTCGCTGACATATTCCAATAGGAGCGCCTCAACCATGCGAAGCACATGCTCCGGCGCGGGAGCGACATGTGTACCCACGCGCACATACTCACCGGCTATACGAAAGCGACCGGCCATGGCGTCGTTAATGTTGCCAATGAGCATCTGGTGCAAGAGGAGCACCATTGGCTTGTCCAAATCCGCCCCCTGGGCCTTGGTGCGGATGTACTCAATCACCCACGCCAGGTTCTTGGCCTCGTACACCTCGCGCAGGTCAACGTCACGAGAAAGCTCCATCTCAAGCAAAATGCGCTCTGTTTCTTTCAGGGTGAGCGTGGAGTTCTCGATGGCGTTGGAGTTGTAGACCGCCTCAGAAAGCTCGGCTTCGTCTATGATTTTCAGTAGAGCATCCTTTCCCGGCCGCAGTTGGTCATACTGGGTCTTGAGCTTCTTGATACGGTCTTTGATTGGTCGCGTGGTGGGCATCGTGTATACACTATAGCGTACTCACGCTTAAATCGCAATAGACCGTGAATTTACGACGAAAATGCCGTATATTCACGGCATTTTGTGAAGAATAGGCAAAACAGCTATTTCCCCTTCGGGGGAGGGGGGAACGGGTTTGATGTTTGCTAGACGCGGATTTATTGGACACGGATTTATCCAAACGCGGATTTATGCTGATTATGGCTTCACTGATTTATGCTGATTATGAGATTGCTGATTGACGCTGATTTTCAGAACGCTGATTTATGCTGATTATGGGGACGCTGATTAACGCCGATAGGAGAGACGCGGATTTACGCTGATTATTCTACTAAACGCCGATTGATGCTGATTATGAGATTGCTGATTGACGCTGATTTTCAGAACGCTGATTTATGCTGATCGGAAGCCAAACTTCCGAAGAGCGGGTTCAATGTTTGGGAAGTCGGACTTCCTGGCGGAGAGTGGGAGAAAATCAATATTTGGGAGGTCGAACTTCCTTAGGGAGGTTCGACCTCCGGGTACGACTTCCGGGGAAAGGGGTAGATAATTATCTTCTCGCGGCAAAAGCGAAATTATCGAAGTACCGGACCAAGTCATTGAGCGAGCTTTTATACAAAGCGCCGCCATAAATCGCGTCGCAGAACACTTCCCTCGCTCTCGCGACCTCCCGACGGCGGCCCTTCCAGCGCGGGTCGGACAGGGTCAAATCAAAGAGTTCCAAAGCGCGTTCCACCGCCCGCCGGAACGATTTTTCGTCTTTGTCTTTCTGTCTCGATGCCCGCAAAACCTCGCTCCCGATATTCCCCAACTGTTCCGCAAAAGTGAAAGTATACCACCTCCCTGCGGCTAGTTCTTTATGTAGAAAAGCCATATCTGGTTCATCTTACCACCGAAAACACCAAAAACAAAAACCCCGACGATGAATGTCGGGGGTGAAGAAGCTGGGGAGAAGCGTGTTGTGCACTCCCCTACAGTTCCACTATTTCTTCCCACGGCAGGCCCTTCGGCGGGTTCGATAGACTCACCGCAGGCAAGCTCAGGGCACAAACCTCTCGATTGTTCAAAACTATAGCTCCTTTATTATCTGTTCCCAAGGAAAATCGGGGTTGGTGAAGTGGCCGTACGCGGCGGTCCCGCGATAGATGGGGCGGCGGAGGTCCAGGCGCTCGATGATGGCCCGCGGGCGGAAGTCGAACGCGCGGGCGAGGGCGGAGAGATCGCGCCCCGCCCCGTCCGCCGCGTGCACCATAAGGGGTTCGGCGCGACCGATGGCATAGGCCACTGCAACGAGACAGTCCTCGGCATCCCCGCGTGCGACAATCTGCTTCGCGGCGAACCGCGCCATATAGGCGCCCGAGCGATCCACCTTGGAGGGGTCCTTACCCGAGAAGCACCCGCCGCCGTGCGGCGCGAGGCCGCCGTAAGTGTCCACCATGATCTTCCGGCCCGTGAGGCCCGTGTCAGCGGCGAATCCCCCTATCGCGAACTTCCCCGTCGGATTCACGAGCACCTCGATGCCGCTCAAATCCCCCACCACCGGCCCGATGAGCTTCTCGCGGAGCACGCGCGCTATCTCGGGGAGTTCCACCGCTTCATCATGCTGGGCGCTCACGAGCACCGTTTTGAGGCGGCCGTTCTCCACCGTCACCTGGGATTTTCCGTCGGGGCCGAGCCATGGCGCCGCGCCCGAGCGCCGCAGGTTTTCCAAGCCCTTCACGAGCGCATGAACCCACACGAGCGCCCGCGGCAAGAACTCCGGCGTTTCCCGCGTCGCATAGCCGTACATAATGCCCTGGTCTCCAGCACCGCCGGTATCCACCCCCTGCGCGATGTCCGGCGACTGGCGGACGATGTTCACAACCACGCGCAAATTATCCCCGTACCCAATCTCGCGGTAGACGCGCCGCGCCACGGATTCGTAGTCAACGTCGGCGCGGGTCGTCACCTCGCCAGAAACGACGAGGAGCCCGTGACCTCCGAAAGTTTCCACCGCCACGCGGCTCGCAGGGTCTTGCGCAAGGCACGCGTCCAAGATCGCATCCGAAATCTGGTCGCACACCTTGTCGGGGTGCCCGGCGGTCACGCTCTCCACGGTGTAGGTTTTGGGGAGAAACATTGGTTGGTACAAATAAAAATCTCTTTCCACAGGAGAAAGAGTTGTTGTGGTTTATCTTTCCCTGGGGGCCTCCTCCGCGTAAAGCTTCGGCGGGCCAGAGCTGGATTGGGCACTTTACCCTGAAGGTTTCGAGTGAGCCTCAACCGAACTCTTTGTCGAAGGGTTTTTCGATAAACTCGGGGCAAGTTGCCGGCGGGTTCCGCCTCCGCCCTGCTACGGCGGACAGGCCTTGAGCCAGATCTCTGAACCCGCACTCTCGATAACTTATTCGGTTGTACTGTGAAGGTAGCACACGCACCCGAGGAACGCAAATGTTGCGACATCGGATGTCAGCAGAAGGGAGGGAAAGATCAATGTTAGGAAGTCGGACTTCCTGGCGGAGAGGAAGGGAAGATCAATATTTGGGAGGTCGAACTTCCGAGGAGGGAGCTCAATGTTTAGACATCCGATGTCCGACAGATGGGAAACGGACTTAATGTTTGGGACATCGGATGTCGGCAGAATGGAATCTACAGGCCGGGGACGGGGGTCGGAATTTGTCCCCCCGACCAGCACACCGCAGAGCCGTCAATCTTTACAGCGCAGGAAGCGTTGTCGGCGAGAGAGGCGGTCGTACCAGCGCCCAACCCAATTGGTTGGACAGGGGTATATCTATTGAGGATCGTACCATCGCCAGTCGTACCACTGCATCCCCAACAAGCAACTGAACCATCGGTCTTTAAAGCGCAACTGTGCATAAAGCTGGTAGCGATAGCGACCGTTGAGCCGGGACCTAAGCCAGTAACTTGAATTGGAGTTCCTGCACCTTCTTTTGTGCCATCTCCTAATTGCCCGCAATAATTTTGTCCCCAACCAACAACCGAGCCATTTGCCTTTAGGGCAAAGGTGGTTTTCCAGCCGACGGTAAGGGATCTGATCGCGCCCAGATTTTGGGAGATCTTGACCGGAGCATAAATCCCGATAGATCCAATAGGATGAATTTCTCCCCAGCAGACAACCGAATTATCCGTTTTTATGGCGCAGGTGCCATTGTAGGTTGAGTAAAGAGCAACGGTTGATTTGGGGCCTAAACCGGAAACCTGGGTCGGAAATAATCTGATAGTTTCTGTTTTGTCGCCATGGCCTATTTGGCCGCCGCCGCCGGAGCCCGTATCGTTGCTTCCCCAGCAGACCACCGAGCCGTCGATTTTCAAGGCGCAGGCATGCATCCTCCCCATAGAAATCGAAGCGGTTGTGCCGGGGCCCAATCCGAAAACCTGGGTTGGTTCTGTTTTGGCAACCAATGTGCCGTCACCCAATTGACCGTAAGAGTTGTTTCCCCAACAGAGGGCCGTACCATCGGTTTTTACGACGCAAATTCTATTATTATCGAAACTGGTAATGCTTGCCACATTGGTTAAGCCGGGGACAGCGACAAAGCCACCCGTACCAGTGGGTTTGAGACCCATATTCATGAAACTCCCCGAATCGTACCGACAGTAAACCAAACCGTTTTTTGTCAGAGCGCAGAGAACCACATTTTCATCACCAGTGACCCGGACTATGACGCTGACGGATGAAACAACAAATTCTTTATTCTCAACGGTTGGCGTGCCTGTTTTCTCAGAAACAACGGGTGTTGCGGGAACAGCCGCAGGTTTTGTTGAAACACTTTCCGGGGCAGGAGATATTGTTATTGGCTGCGTTTTGCAGGCGCCAAGGGCGTCGCCATGGGCCAGGTGCGCCTCGAGCGCGGACTCGGAGATTTCGAGCGATTGTTTGTTGCCGGGGTTCTCGGGCGGGAGGTGGCAGACAACAACTTTCTTTTCCGTGCCGCCGGCCAAATAGTCGTTCATCCTTTCCCGCGTGGTCGGGTCGATCTTGCCGGTCGCGGGCAAATTCTCCCTCTCCTGGAACTTCTTGACCGCCTTCTCGGTCAGGGGGCCGTAGTAGCCCGTCACGAGCCCCTCCGGGTAGATCTCCGAAAATTGCTTGAGGAATTTTTGCACCTCCTTGACCTCGCTGTCGGTGATGCCCTTGTAGAGGTTTTTGGTTATTTTCACCTCTTCCCGCACTGCCGCCACTTCGGATCTCAATTCGGTGAGCTGGTCCTGCAGGAGCTTTATCTGGTTCCTCAACTGCTCTATGGTGGCGAGCAATGCTTCGGTAGAAGACTGCTCCGCGGGGGCCTGCGCAACCGCGAGCGCCGCGGGGGCGGACACGAGAACGCCGAGGGTCAGGGCGGCGACTATGAGGAGAACGGCCGGGGCGCCGGGGAGCTTCATCATCTTCAATTATAGCACCTAGAGATGGGGTTAATATTCGGGAAGTCGGACTTCTGGGGATAGAGGGGTTAATTTCCAGAGGTTTCACCTCCTTGAGAGGTGAAACCTCTCCGCAATGTTGGGAAGTACGACTTCCGGGGAACGGATCAGCCCTTCGACTACGCTCAGGGCGGGCCGCGTTTTAGCGATAGATGACGATCATTCTCCTCAGGACGAGCGAATGTTTTGAGCACAGGACGTCGCCGGGGAAATCGAACCACACCCTTTTGAATATCTTCGTATCCATCGCTCTCACCTTTCCTATCTCCGGATCTTGGAGGTAGATGGTACGCGCGGTGATGCCGACAACCACCGAATAGTGGCCGTCGTCCCCCGAAAACCAGTCCACTATGACGGGGATGCTCTTCCCCATCACCAACCTCTCCATGTCCCCGAGTGTGGCACCATCCTCCACGCGCGCCTTGAACCCCAAGCCCCGCGCTACCCTCGCCAACCCCGGCGCCTCCACACCCTGGTCACGCGTGGCCCGGGAGAGGCGCGCGAGTTCACGCTCCGACTTTTTAACGCCGTAGTAGGCAAGCACCATTTTGAGCGATGCAGGCCCGCAGAAACCCGCAACTTCTTCTCGGTATGGTTTTATTTTCAATAGTTTGACCATGGGAGCAGGCCTCGGCGCGCGCCAGAGGAGGGCGCGCGAATTCATCGGTATCGTTAAAATCCTACTCCTTCGGCTTTGCTCAGGACAAGCCCTTCGACGAGCTCCCGCCTTCGTCCTGAACTGCATATTGAAGGACTACGGCCGGGCAAGCAGGGCAGGCCACTTCGACTATGCTCGGGACAACGCCTTCGGCTACATTCAGGAAAAACAAAAAAGGCGCTGCTTCCGAAGAAACAACGCCTTATGCATCCAACTGAACAGAAAACTTAGGATACCGCCAGAGGGTTCTGTGAAATCTATCGCCGTCCACCGGAGTACCTAACGCGAAAAGATTCCTCATTCTTCCCTGAAAGGTTTCGTCCGATATGAACCTCGCGAGACATGCCCGTATTGTCTCATCGGGAATTCTCTCTTTGTCAAAACCCGACCTGGTCCCGTCGTAGATCCGAACTCGCGTGAAGACAACAGTGTTCCACACCCAATCTTTCCTGTTAATTAGCTGGGCTTATCCTACCAGCAGATCAGTTTAACGGTCAATCTAAATCGGAAGTTCTCCTTTTTGGTAAACTTTCGGACGGACGGGCGAACGGCTGGCGGCACTGCTATACTGAAATCCATGCACGACCACTACGGCGAACGGGAGGTGCGCGAGCTCCCGCCGCCCCCGCCCTGGCGGCAGGCCGTCGGCGTCGGCATCGTCATCATGGGCCTCGCCATGGGCACCGGCGAGCTCATCCTCTGGCCGCACCTCGTCACTAAGCACGGCCTGGGGCTCCTCTGGGCCGCGGTCCTCGGCATCACCTTCCAGTACTTCATTAACCAGGAGGTGGCCCGCCACGCCCTTGCGACCGGCGAGAGCTTCTTCACCTCCTCCTCGCGCATCTTCCGCTGGTTCGCGCCGTTCTGGCTCCTCGCCGTGGTACTCCTCTACGTCTGGCCCGGCTGGGCGGGGGCTATCGGCACCACGCTCCGTGAACTCACCGGCTTTGGAAACTACCTCGGGTGGGCCTGGGCCAGTTTAGGCCTCGTCCTCCTCCTCACCTACCTCGGGAGGGTCGCCTACACAGTCCTCGAGCGCTCGCTCAAAATCATCGTGCCGACCTTCTTCATTCTTCTCGTCATCACGAGCGTGCTGAATCTCTCCGCGGAGAACTTGAGGGAGCTCCTCGCGGGGGTCACCCGGGTCGGGTTCATCCCCGACGGGGTGGACATAGCGGTGCTCCTCGGGGCCATCGTCTTCGCGGGCGCGGGCGGGCTCTTGAACCTCTGCGTCTCCCTCTGGTACCGCGACAAGCAGAGCGGCATGGGCCGCTACGCGGGGCGCATCATGAACCCCATCACCGGCAAGGTAGAGGCGGTCTCGTTCCGGGGGTACCGCTTCGACCTCACCCCCGAGCACCTCAGCCGCTGGCGGGCGTGGATGCGCTTCGTGAAGATCGACCAGGGCGTCATCTTCTGGTTCCTCGGTCTCGTCACGCTCCTCCTCCTCTCCGTGAACGCGTACGCCTCACTCGTCCCCAAGGGGCTCGTACCGGAAGGTCTCAATGTCGCGGTGGTGCAGGCGCACATCTTCGGCGACCAGTGGGGGCCCGCGGGCTTCACCCTGTTCCTCGTCATGGCCTTCCTCATGCTTTTCTCGGTCATGTGGACCGTCATTGACGCCTTCACCCGCATCGCGAGCGACATCCTCTACGTGAACGCCCACGCGGGACCCTTCGCGCACCGACTCCGCATCCTCCGCAACGTCTCACTCCACCACCTCTACTACGGTCTCATCAGCGTCCTCGTCATCGTAAGCGGGCTCCTCCTCCCCCTCGAGCAGCCACTCGTGCTTCTCACGGTGAGCGCGGTCCTCGGCGGCCTCACCATGGCCATCTACACGCCGGTGCTCCTCTACCTAAACAACGCGCGGCTCCCCCGCCCCCTCAGGCCGGGGTGGTTTTCCAACCTCATGCTCGCGGCCGCCGCGCTCTTCTACGCGGCCTTCGCGGTCTACCTCGCCATCTTCTATCTCACCTGAAGCGGAGAGCGCACACACCCCGCGAGGTACCCGCCAGCGTTGGCACGAGGGGAGGTAAGAACCCGAGCCGATAACGGCAAAAGAGCCCGAGGGCTCTTTTGCGGCAACGGACTACGGCGGATTAATACGGATACTATCCGTGTAAATCCGTTTTTATCCGCGTAAATCCGTGTTCAAGCGAGCGGAGCGAGCGTTTACTTGCAGACACACTTCCCCTTCTTGCACATGCAACAGACCTTCTTCGCGCCTCCCTTCTTCCGCTTTGCGACTCTTTTCTTCATGGTTCCATTGTACCACACCCGTCAAGCCCCCGCCTCCCTACACTACCTGCCCTGAGCAGTTCGGCGTGCTCACTGTAAAACTTGCCGAAGGCCTCTCTAACGGAACTCCACCCCCGGCACCTGCGGGAAGGCGCCCGAAACGCCCGGCGGCATATCAACGATGGCGCGGATCTTGGAGGGGTCGGGCTTGCCCATCTCATCAAGCGTGATATCTAGGGTAATGTCTGGTCCGCCCATGCCGGGGTACTTGATCTCCGGGATGGGGATCTGTTGCGTCATGCTTCCCACGCTGATGGTGAAAGTGCCCACGGCGCCGTCGCGCGAGGAGTTGACCAAGCTGATATTGAACCCACCCACGCTCCCCGTCATTCTCGCTTTGATGCCGTTGAACGCCTCCTCGTAATACTCCGGCGTAATTGACTGGCCTCCCACGGGGTTGGTCATGACCGCAAGGTCCGCCCTGATATCCACCTGGATGTCACCGATGGACACCGACCCGCCCTGGTAGGTGCCCGCCGGCATGTTGAACCGGCCGAGCTTCACCCGGTTCCCCCCGGGGTGCAGTACGAGCGTCTGCGGACCGCCCCACACAGTCACATCACCCTTGTCCGGAGTCCCGAAGACGATCTTGTCCATCGTAGGCCGCACCTCCACCACGGTGATCCCCTGCGCGAGGTTGTCGTCCACCATATAGAAATCGATCTGGCCTACGAGGAACGCGGCGTACGGGACGAGGATGCAGCCGACGAAGGCGGCGCCGGCGAGCGCCTTCCTCCGCGAGGCGAGAAAAACAATGGCGGCCGCCACCACGCCCACTATCGCGAAGTACTTCAAGTTACCCGTTCCGAGCACTCCGATCTTCAGCACGTACTCCGTGAGGAGCGCGCCCCCGAACGCGACCGCCACCACGGCACCGAACACCGCGCCGGCGTAGGTGAATTTTTTCATGACCCCATTATACCACGCCGCCCCGCGGGCGCGGGAGGATCGAATATCACCCCCGTGGGGCTCACACCCGCGGCTTTCTCCCACTGCAATAAAAAGGTGCCCACGGAAGGGCACCTCAATCAAGGCCACCTATTTACTTGCATCTTCCTCTCGACTTGCGATTCAATCGGAGTGGCGGTTTTCCCTCACAATAAAAACGCGACACCGATCCAAACCTCAACGCTTTTCTGATCCCAGGAGAGCTTTACGGAACGGCCCGGGCCGCGCGTGAGGGTCATACCCACCAACCAATCCGATCTTCTTATGTCCCTCAATTCGAACCACCAGTGGAGATCCGGCGTAATGGTGGTAGCCTCGTTCATCAGAAAGGCGCGCGCCGCCGTATAGGAAGAATAGGCTCCAGCCAGAAATGGAAAGCTCTGGAACGGGGAATTGCGGTGGGAGGATGGGCGTGCCCAGGTCATCACCCAGTACTTCGGCCCATCGAGCAAGGTGGGGGTAAGCACTATCCTTCTCAAGGTGATGGCGCTGTCTTGTCTGATGAATTGGGACGTGGCCGTGTCCATGGACAAAAAAAACGCGAGAATGAGCGCCGCTGTTTTCATACCGGATCTTTCCTCCCTTCTCTTTGATTTTAATGATGGAGTTCTATGGGCATTATAGCCCATCCCGGGTCAAATAAAAAAGTCGCGCCTAGGTTTTTTCCTGGCGCGACTTCGGTTCGTCGAACGTTCCGGAATCAAACATAATCACCGTGGTAATGATGGACGAAAGCTTGGCGCGGAAGATCTCGGCCACTCCGTCCTTCCCGCTCCCACTACCTATCGGGATCAGAGCGGCAACCATGAAATGTTCGGGTTCCTTGGTCACACAGAACCGCATCCACCTCTTTCCCCCATCCATCATAATGGGGCTGCCCTCCGTTTTTCCGATCTTCCTCCTGAAATCGGCAAGCGCCTCTTCGTCGAGCAGGAGGCGGTCGTACATTTCCACGGCAATGCTCTCGGCATTGTAAGAGATAATGGTCTTGAAAGCGTGCTCACCATGCTCACCAATAGTGATGATTGGCGTGAATGTTCCTTCTCCTTGCGGATCGGTACATATGATACGGGCAAGGTCTTGGCTCTCCAGCACGCCCTTAATCGCGTCTTGCACGTGTTTGGTCTCCATAACGCCTCCCTCAATCAATTATGAAGTTTTGTGGGAAACTGAATCTGAACGCAAACTACCACCAGGGCGTTGGCGCGTCAACTCATTTTGCGCTGTCCGGCTCCGCCGGATGGACGATGCCTGCCCCATTACAAAGCTTGTTTTTGCAATGGGGTTGGAACCCATTTTGAATAAATAAAAGGATTGTTCTGGTTCCCGCTGGCTATTGACTGAATTTATATAATGAGGTATTATTAACACAGTTGTTTAAAATCCTGGATATGCACAAACTCACTAAAAGAAAAGGAGGTTGTTATGAAAGCGCTCATGATCATATTATTGGCGTTTGCCGCACCGTTGGTAGTGGGAGCACAGGAGAAAAATCCAGCTACAAATTCAGCGTTTTCATTCGAACTTGAGATATTGAGCGTTGGAATGAATATTTTTAATACCAACCCTCAAATAAAGATCAATGAAATTCCGCTCTATTTGAGAACGGTGCCAATTCACGGGGACGATCCTGATGCCGGCGAAGAAATTGTTCTCTCCAATAATGCACCCGTCTTTTACAGCATGACGAGCTTGAGGATGGCGACATTCAAAGTATGGTTATTTTCCACTTTGGGTTTTGGTGTTGGTTGCCACCGAACTGGATTTAGTGACGCTGTTTTTATTCTAAATAAAGAATTTGGAGAGGAAAAATTTAATTACGCGCCGCGATACGGACCTGATTGGGGAGCGGCATACGTTCATTACTATTTTTCTACGAAAGAAGAACTCAAAATCTCATTTCTTGCTGAACTAAAAACACCCTCTCTGATTCTATGGTCTTCTGATGACAGAAAGGATGAGTTTTGGAAAACAAACCTCTTTGTAGGCTATCAGCCGCAAAAAAGTGAGAGTTTCGTTGTGGCGAAAAACGGCTGGGATCGTTGGGGCAGCTATGAAGACAAGGATTCCCATGATTTAGGCAAGGTAAGTACCAGGGGGGATTTTTATGGAGGAATCAATTTTATTTTTTCTGGAAGATTTGGTTTACGCCTTTCTTTTATGAAAAAGCACGTTGGATATGAACTAACCGATACGGGGAGAGATTTTCAACTCTCGTTTCCTGGAGGATCGTCATTCCTTTTTTACGAAGTAGGACTTTTCCTTCCAATCAACGATTAGAAGGACCTGGGCGGCCAAGATAAACTTGGCCGCTTCTATTTTGCTACCGGGGTAGGTGCCCTTCACTAAAGCAGAAGCGAGGTGAGCGTTAGAACCGTCTTTGGCGAGCCCGTGATTATGGGCTGCTTCGTGATAAAAAACGGGTGTGATTAAAAACCCGCCTGCGCATAGCAATGCGCGGCGGGTGTATCTGGGAAACCCCTATTTTGGTCTGTACTTCGCGAGGTTGCCCAAAAATAGTGCATTATTCTGTTTCTTCTGCCACCGCCGAAGCAAGCGGTGTCCTCCGTACCGGACAATTTCCCGAAGCCAATCGTAATACCATCGCTGCCACCCCTTGATGGGATAAAGCATTGGGAACGCGATCGTATGATAAGGGATCTTCAAAAAATGAAACCAGTTATAGAACCATTTCATGAGCGTGATCGGCGCGTCTTGGAATTCCGACAAGCTCATATTATCCGGAACAAAGCAGGCATAATTCCCGTCGTATTTACTCCACGGAACCATGTCTAAGGGGAAAATCCTGTTTTCCTCTCCCAGTCGCGTCCGCAAATCCGATCCCACGATCGGCACGGGATGCAACACCTGGATGGTGCTGACCTGCGACTCGCGAATGAACGCTTTGAAACGCTTGACCCTTTCCGCGGGCGTAAGCTCCGTTCTTTTCTCTTTGCTCGGATATCCATAAATGAACATCGCGTGTACCCAGAAATAGCGGCGCAATACTTTGGTCCACTCGATCATATGACGGGACAAATATCCTTTCCGCATCGCCTTCAGATCCTCGTCAATCGGAGATTCGTAGCCGACCGCCACAGATCGCATTCCTGCTTTTCGCATGGTTTCAAGGAATGGCACATTTCGGGCCGTCTCCAATCTTATTTGAACCATAAAATCGAGCCGGTCTCCGTATTCGGCGTAGATCAACCTGAAAAACTCGGCAGCGCCTTCAATATTTTCCTCGAAACGATCGTCCACGATAAAGAATTGGCGCGCACCGCGCGTTTCCACGAGCCATTTCACCAAGTGGAACATGTACTGCGGGCTGGCCCATCGCGGTTCTCCTTTCACGCTGCAAAATTCACAATTCATACCACATCCACGCACGCGGCCAATGGGATATATTTTCATCTTCTTCGCATACCGCAGAAGGCCGAAATCGGGATAAGGAAGGTCGCTTAAATCAGGCACCTGAAGCATCGCGGGAGGGTTGGATCTTTGCCGGCCGTTTTCCCAAAAAGAAATTCCGGGAATATCACTGATCGCTTCATCGCGCATCAGGGCCGTCAGAATCCGTTGAATTACGATCTCGCCATCCCCATGAACCACGATGTCCACATGGCGATCCAATACTTCCTCGGGGCAATAATGCGCATGCCAACCACCCGCCAGATTGACCGTTCCTTGACTGTGATAAAACTCGGTCAATTCAAACACGCGATCCATCGTAGAAGAAAGTCCGCAATAGAGACCGACCACGGACGCGGGGTCTTCCTTTTGCAATCGTCCGTGATCCGGCAGCCCTTTCTCGTCCCGTGGACCGTCATAATTGTTCTCATCGATCACTTCCACGCGCCACCCCCACACCTTGTTGGCGGAAGTTGCCACGTTGATGGGCCCGAGCGGAGTGGTTTTCCTGGCAGATTGCGTGAAAATGTTCACTTCGGGAAAGACAGGCACGATCAAACGAAGAAGCGGCCAATCTTTGTTGTTCCTTGGCAGTTTCATGATATTTTTCTCCTTAAGTTTTCAAAAAATCTACCCAATGTATAACACTATTTCAAAAAAAGTCCACCCTGGGGAAATAAAGGGGGGGCCTGCATCGCAGAGCCCTTTTTCTCACCTCGTAACAAAGACGCTTCCTCAGACGCTTTTGTCTTACTCGCTCCCCTGGCCGGACGACGCTGTAGACCCTGAGCATGCCGAAGGGTTAGAACCCTCCTTCGCTAAAGCTACGGACGGGCAGGCCTGCCTGCGCAGGCAGGCCCGTTTGGCCACTGTATAAAAACAAAAGCCGCTCATAAGGAGCAGCGTCAAGCTATCTGTTATCGGAGTTCAATAAGGCCTCATTTCCACCGATAAATATGCACCGCTATATACATCGCCAGCATCCCTAACAAAAAACCGCTGGATAATAATTCAAAACTTTTTAACTTCGCCTCTCCTCCCACCGACCACGCAATGTAGTTTATAAGCACGAGGACGATAATAACACCGATTACATATAGACCCAGTGGATATCTTTTCATAACTTCAGTGTAGCATATGCAGTTCTAACGTCTCACTTGGGTATACAAAAAACACCAATAAACATTGGTGATTTTTTGTTGGTTTACACTGAGCCTGTCGAAGTGCTCCCCCCGCTGGACGCGTTTAGGACTCTAAACTGGATTGAAGTAGTGAAAGAGCTTGCGATGGTTCTGGGGTATGCTTAGGCAAAAGAGCTACTGGATTAACGACATTGAAACCTCGATTTGACTTCCATATGGTTGCTGGAGCAATATGGTGGCAGTAAATTCAATTATCCAATCACTAGCCACAAGAAGGAGGAATTATGATACGGATGGAATGGACACGCTGCTTTGGTGCCTGTCCGGTCTGCGGCAACTTGGACACGATTTCGAGCGATGGTATGCTCGACCGCGTCAGCGTCCGCTGCGAAACCTGCGGTACAACGTGGAAGAACTGGATCCAAGAGCTATGGTACCCTGTAACACTGCCGGTTGAGGTAAGTATCACGCATCGTGGTGCACGGGTTGAGATTCACCGAGTAGGGGTGATTCCGCACATGCGCTTGATCGTTTCGGTCCTAAATGCCGCCCTGATGGCCCGCTTCAAGCTGAAACTTTGTTTCCTAACCGAGGGAGGTGTCAGCGGCACTTGGCGGCACGAATCTATCGAGCTCACGAATATCAGCGACGGTGTTAGCTTCGGACTATTCGACGATCACCAGTTCCCCGAGAATCCGAGGTGCCGGGAGGTGCTGAGGTGGTACGGTGAGCTTCTGTACACCCTGTTCCTTGACGAGCTCACAATCGGTGGAACAACACGGCGCGGAGAAATCCTTCGGCTTACTGACGATACGTCCGGTGCCGACAACGCGAAGATTCTCCTGTATGGTGCGATAAAGAAAAAAACCGGCAGCGAGGGATTTTCAAAATCGGTATTTTCGAAGCTCGACGATACGTTGTCGTGCTTCGGTGGTATGTATCTCGCGGGCCTCTCAGACGAGGATATCGTACGGCTGTACGTTCCGCCACGCTTATGAGTGCACAATGGAGCCGGTTCCACGCAATGGACCGGCTCTTCTCATTAGCTCCCCCTGCTGGACGCGTTTAGAACTCTAAACTGGGGTGAAATAGCAAAAGAGCTCGCGATGGCCACGGCGTTTGAGTAAACAAAAAGCCACCTTTGACCGAAGGTGGCGACGGGAGCAGTTAATCTGCTCAACTTTTATATATCTTTGGATTTCTCATATACCATTCTCGAAATTCCCATACGACAAGATTTATGAAATACCAAAGGGAGTTTGCGAGTGCAAGCCCGCATATAAAGCCAATCCACACCGAAGCACCGACAACCGTCAATGCATCGAAGTTATTGGGAAGAAATAGCCGATTCTGGAAGAGCACAATGGCAGATAATAATCCCAATACAAATATTCCACCAAGCATCCCTCTTGGGGTTGAGCCTTGGTAATCGTAATCAGATTTGGGTGGATCAACTTGCGCCCAAAAAACAAGGAACAAAACGGTATCTTTCAATAATCGCTTCATGGTAACCTCTTTATGAAATTGTGAATGAAAAACTACCTAGTTTTAACTAAGTAGAACATAGCATACTCTGTGCTATCCGTCAAGTGCTGTGTCCTGAGCTTGTCGAAGGGCTCTCCGAGTGGGACAATGTTAGGACCTGTTTGGCCTCTATTTCCTAAATCCCCTCACCCCGCTATCCACTGTTGTTTAGAAGCAAAAACCGTCTTTCGATCTTGGTTATCCACAACTCCTTTGACTTTTAAGAAATCGGTCTGGTATAATGAAACTACTAAACGTGAAGGGCATCCTATATGGGTGCCTTTTTTTAACCGATTTTTAGCATGTTCTTGAGATATTCAAAATCTCTAAAATTGCTTCCAGCAAATTGCCTTATTTCCTTGGCAGTTCTTTTGCCTCTGGCTAGGACAATAATTTCTTTATGAGATTCCCTAAGGTGTTTTAGCACGGGCAGGAAATCCCCGTCGCCAGAAAGTATCACCGCCGAAGAGAAATACAAGAAACTCAAAGACGGCACGATTTCGAGATACGTTTACTACGGTTGCGGCCGAAGCAAGGACCATACCTGCAAATCGCAGTATATCCGGGAAGAGGAGCTTATAACTCAGCTCGCCGCGCTTATCGACACAATCGACCTGAACGAACTTGGCGTGAAGCACAAACTGGAAGCCGAGATCGAGCGACACCGGCAGTTCCAAAACCTATTGGAGGATAAATCCGAGAATGCCGCGGAGGCAGAATCTAAAAAGAACATCAATATGCGAAAGTACGCGAAATACCTTCTCAAGTCCGGGAGCCTCATAGAGAAACGGGAATTGTTGGCGTGCTTAAAGAGTAGGTTGATACTGAAGGATAGAGAGGTAGTTTTGGAGAAAGAATAATGGGAAAATCCATAAAAATCGGCTATTATTCTTAATAATCTGTAAGTCAATTAACTTTATGCTGCGTAAAGCATTAAAAAAGAGAAGAATATCCATTGAGGCATATTCACACGCGGACAAGAAGCGGACAAACAATCCGCCAGTCGGACTTGTGTCTTCACAAACCGACAAGTTGAACGGTATTACAAAATACGAGCACGACCCGCACATTGACCCGTATCTTTCATGGGCAGGTAAAAAAGAAGGTAGTGAAGTCAACGTCCGCAATTTGAGCTTACATATTCACGAGCGCATTGATCCTATGCGTATTGTTAAATCATTTTTGAAAGAGAAAGAACTCAATCAACAGCCAACTCTCTTTGACGCTTTTGAAAAGAAACTCACGCTCGGCAAGGCGTTTGAGTTTTATCATCACACGCAAGATTGGACTAACCGCCTTATCGCCGGTGATTCGCTCCTTGTGATGAATAGCTTGCTACAAAAAGAGGGTATGGCTGGCAAAGTCCAAATGATTTATATAGACCCACCTTACGGCATTAAATATAATTCTAACTTTCAGCCGTTCATAAATAAGTGTGAAGTGAAAGACAATAATGACGCGGACATTCCGGCAGAACCAGAAATAATAAAAGCGTTTCGTGATACTTGGGAACTCGGCATACATAGCTATCTGACCTATTTGAGAGATAGATTACTTTTAGCGAAAGAATTACTCCATGAATCAGGTAGTGTTTTTGTTCAAATCAGTGATGAAAATATTCACCACGTCCGAGAACTTATGGACGAGATTTTTGGAAAATGCAACTTCGTATCTGAAATAGTTGTTAAAAAAACCGGGGGGCTCTCACAATCTGCCCTCCCACGGGTTCAAGATTATATTTGCTGGTATGCGAAAGCTCGGGAGAAACTCAAATTTCATCAACTTTATATTCCGAAGACTATAGAAGATAGCGTTGGTGCTCAATACAATTGGGTTGATTTTGAGGGTGAAAGGAGAAAAATAACAAATAACGATAATGTACTAGACTTGAAAAGTAAGGGGGCTCGATTGTTCAAAATTGATAATCTCACATCTTGGGGAAATCCAATTAGAGAATTTGAATTTGATGGCCAAGTTTATAAAGGTGGTTGGAAAACTTCTCTCAATGGGATGAGAAAATTAGCAAGCTTAAAAAGGATAATAAAAAGTGGTTCAAATATTTGGTATGTAAGGTATATAGATGACTTTCCAGTTTTTCCGCTAACTAATTTATGGGCGGATACTTCTAGTAGTTTTCAGACTCGAATTTATGTGGTTCAAACCATCCCGCAGATCATCAAGCGTTGTCTGTTAATGACCACCGATCCGGGCGACCTCATATTTGACCCGACCTGCGGCAGCGGAACTACTGCTTATGTAGCAGAACAATGGGGTCGTCGCTGGATTACTTGCGATACTTCGCGTGTCGCAATTGCGCTGGCGAAGCAACGACTCATAACCTCACACCACGATTATTACCAACTTGCCCATCCAACAGAAGGTATCGGAAGTGGATTTTTATATAAAAAAGTGCCCCATATCACACTTGGCTCTATTGCCAACGATGAACCGGCCAAAGAGGAAACGCTTTATGATCAACCAGTGGCTGATATAAGTAAGGTGCGAGTAGCAGGGCCATTTACTGTTGAAGCAGTTCCCGGACTTCGCGTAAAACCATTTGACGGAAGCCAGCAAAGAATCGTCACAACTGGCGAAGATATTGCGCGCACAGGAGAAACAGCGAATCAGGCACTATGGCGCGACGAGTTGAAGTCGTCCGGTATCCGAGCCGTTGGCGGGAATATTATAAACTTCTCGCGTATTGAACCGATGGCGGGGACAAAGTATTTACACGCCGAAGGTGAAATTTTAGATGAGAAAGGGAAACAGAAAAAAGCGGTTATCAGTTTCGGCCCGGATTACGCCCCGCTTGAGCAACGCCAAGTAGAGGAAGCTATCAACGAGGCGCGTAGTTTAGCAGATAAGCCGGAGCTTATGATATTCGCAGCGTTCCATTTTGACCCTGAAGCGTCAAAGGATATTGATGAGATGAAATGGCCGGGCGTTTCCATACTCAAAGCGCAGATGAGCGTTGATCTTCTCACTTCGGATTTACGCAAGAAGCGTTCGTCCAGCCAAAGCTATTGGCTTATTGGCCAGCCGGACATCGAGGTTATTAAAAGCAAGGGCGGCACATATAAGGTGCGCGTCAATGGCTTTGATTATTACAACCCCATTAGCGGCGAGATTGATTCCGGCGATACCAATCGGATTGCGATGTGGATGCTGGATATCGACTACGACGAGCAAAGCATTTTACCCGTTCAAGTTTTCTTCCCGATGAAAGATGAGAAGCGAGATTGGACTGGACTTGCGAAAACTTTGAACGGCGCGGTGAACGAAGAAGTGATGGATTCGTTTACCGGCGCTGAGTCATTGCCGTTTAAGATGGGTGAGCATAAAAAAGTTGCTGTAAAAATTATTGACGATCGCGGTGTTGAAAGTTTTGTGATTAAGGAACTGAAATAAAAATATGGAAGAGGAAAAGAAGAAACAATTATGGATAGAAGGAAAAAGCCGAATGGAGGCCATCGGGCATTCTGTTAGAGATGTTATTGCTCCACAGATTCAGCAATTCTCTGAAAGCTATCATGACTATCTAAAAGATGTTTCTACAAGTGCAGGAATTTTACTTGGTGGTGTTGTTGCGCTCTGGTCGACAAAATTTATTGTCTTTGTGCCGTGGCTCACTATTGCAAGTTTCTTATTTCTCGCGGCTTCTGTTGTGTTGAGTTTCTATTTTCGAAAGAAAGCAGTCATTGTGTCGGTGCCCTATGTTTTATATTTGAGAAAATTGAGTCGTAAATTAACAGAGCATTCAAATAAGATTGTGCTTTTTAGTCGCAAAGAGCTCTCGGTGGAAGATTATGAGAAGGAAAAAAACGAATTTGAAAGTCAATACCAAACAATGCGTTCCGGACTTCATTTTGAGGAATTAGAAAATAACGAGACTAGTTCGTTAGAAAGAACGCCTAAATGGTATTCGGAAATAAATATAGTGACGCTATTATTTCTATCGGGCATTGCTCTTATAGTGTTTTCAGTTTTGTTTCCGCAATTTTGTAACATTTTAACTAGTAATTTATGAGCCAGAAAACCATAGATAAGTTGATTATTAATGACGCCTACACCGAGCCAACTCGGTATTGGGCGTATATCCGCGAAAGTCAAGAATTTGAATTGCGTGAGGGACGGCGCAAAGCAGGATATTGGAAACTATCCGGTGTGGGGCGTAAGGATAATGACGATCTCGGTGAGTTCGTTGAGTTAGAGTTGGTAAATAAAATTCGTCCGCGAGTTCAGAAATGGCGGGCTGAAAATTATCCTAATGTTACCGGTACGACGCGCAAGCTTCTTGAATACTGGCGCGATAGAGAACAGCGCGAGGAGCCGCTTTTCTTCTGCCAGCTTGAGGCGGTTGAAACCGCTATTTGGTTAACCGAAGCGAGCCCGAGCGAAAAGCAGGGTATTGACCTCCCGTCCGAGCCAGAGGGTTGGCAACGGCTATGTTTCAAAATGGCTACTGGCTCGGGCAAGACGGTCGTGATGTCAATGTTGATTTCGTGGCAAGCGTTAAATAAAACCGCCAGTCCAACAGACACGCGCTTTACAAAAAACATTCTCGTCATTGCGCCCGGGCTAACCGTGAAGGATCGCCTTCGCGTTTTGAAACCGGAGCGACCGGACAATTTTTATCAAAAATTCAGCGTCGTGCCGTCTTCAATGTGGCAAGAATTACTTCAAGCGAAAATTGTCGTTGAGAATTGGCATACGCTCGCACCGATCAATGAAAACTACGGCCCGAAAGTAGAAAAGAAGGGCCCGGAAAGCGACGAGGCTTTCACGCGCCGAGTTGTACCCGACTTTGGCAACGCCCAAAATATTTTGATTATCAACGACGAAGCACATCACTGCCACCGGCCATCGCAAGAGGAGGACAAAGAGGAGCAAGAAAAAGCGACGATTTGGATTAGCGGTATTGACCGCATCCATCGCGCACGAGGAGTATTGCGAGCATTTGATTTAACCGCTACCCCGTTTCGTCCCACGGGGAAAAACAATCGCGGCGAGGAACTTTTCACTTGGATTGTCAGCGACTTCGGATTGAACGACGCGATAGAAAGCGGGTTGGTAAAAACTCCGCGCATTGCAGTCCGTGATGATTCGGTAAATATGAATAAAGATTTGCGGTCTAAACTTTTTCATATTTATCCCGAAGTCAAAGACGATTTGAACCGCCGTGCCGAACCGCATGAGGGGTTGCCTGATCTGTTATCAAACGCGATTGATATTTTAGGCGGTGATTGGCTACGAGAAAAAGATGACTGGAAAAAGCTACGTCCGACCATAAAAACGCCACCCGTAATGATTATGATCTGTAACCGGACCGAAACGGCGGCACGCATTGAGTATGCTATTGAAAACGGGCATATCATAACGCGGGAATTAGGGGATGGTTTAATTCGTATTGATCAAGAGGCGCTTGATAAGATTGAGGCCGAGGAAAGTGAGGAGCTTGCAAAAAACAAGCGGGAGCTTGCCGAGGAACTTCGGGAAAAAGTAAATACGGTTGGTAAGGAAGGAAAGCCCGGCGCAGAAGTCCAATGCGTCATCGGAGTAAATATGTTGTCGGAGGGTTGGGACGCACAAACCGTAACACATATCTTGGGCGTCCGCGCTTTTACGAGCCAACTTTTATGCGAACAAGTTATCGGTCGCGGTTTGCGGCGCATTGATTACGGCAACCTTTCCGAGCCGGAGTATGTAACTGTCTTCGGCGTGCCGTTTACCTATTTGCCCGTTGAGGACACCGGCAAGCCGTCAACACCGCCAGTGCCAAAAACTAAAATTGAGCCGGTAGCGGAACGTGCAACATTAGAGATTCGCTGGCCTCATGTGCTCCGCGTTGATTACAAGCTCAATTATTTCTTGGAGCTTGACTGGAATAAATTAAAACCGCTTGAACTTTCAACTGAGGACGCGAGGACTGTGGTAGAAATTGCGCCGGTTATTGACGGCAAGCCGGACCTAACTCGCCTGACCGAGATTGACTTAATGAAGTTCGGAGAAGAAAAGCGTTTCCAAACGCTGAAGCTCCAAGCCGCTGTCCGGCTTCGGGAGCGATTCAAGGAAAATTGGGAAGGCGATCCGGCGAGTCATATCGGTCAGCTTTTGCGGATTATCGATCAATTTCTCGAATCCAAGCAATTGATTGTCAAAATCCCTAAGTTTCAACATACTGAACTCCTCAAGCGGATTGTTATCTCTCTCAATCTACAAAAGATTGTGGATCACATCGGGCAGTTTATAAAAATCTCGAGCTCTGAAGACCCGGTTGCTATCTTTGACACTGTGCGACCAGTGCGTAGCACCGCAACCGCATTTGTGTGGTACACAAGCAAGCCAACCCAGCCGGTCAAAAAAAGTCAGATAAGTCATGTCGTTGCCGATAGCAAGTGGGAAGGTAGTGTGGCGTTTGAGTTTGAACGCGACAGGATTCCGGGACTGGTGTCGTGGGTTAAAAACGACCATCTTGGTTTTGAGATTTACTATCTTTGGAAAGGTTCGCTCCATACTTACTTCCCCGATTTTATAATTAAGTTTGCCGATAATCGCTATCTGATTTTAGAGGTTAAAGGTCAGAAAACAGATCAAGACGATGCCAAATGGTCTGCCGCCCAAGAGTGGGTTAAGGCCGTAAATATAAATGGCAACTTCGGCAAGTGGGAGTTTAAGACACTTGAAAAGCCGTCGGATGTTTTTGATATAGTAAAGTAATAATTATGAAAGCAATAATATTAGCTCGTGTTTCAACCGAAGAGCAAAAAGAAGCCGGTAATTCCCTACCGGCTCAAGTTGCGCGCCTTGAAAACTACTGCAAACAAAAAGGATTTCAAATTGTAAAAAAGCATAGTTTTGACGAAAGCGCATACAAAACCAAACGGGATGATTTTGATAAAATCTTGGAATATTTAGATTCTAACAAAGAAAAAATAGCCGTTTGCTTTGATAAGGTTGATAGATTTTCCCGCAATGTTTTTGATAAAAGGGTTGCCCGTCTTTATGATTTGGCAATGAGTAATCAAATTGAGCTTCATTTCGTTTCAGACAATCTTGTGATCACGCCGGATATTTCAGCCGCCGAAAAATTTCATTTTGGTATAAATTTAGGATTGGCCAAGTATTATTCAGACGCTATCAGCGACAATGTAAAAAGAGCTTACGAACAGAAAAAACGGAATGGCGAGTGGATTGGTAAAGCACCGCTCGGCTATCTTAACTTACCTGATAAAGACGGCAATAAAGATGTTGTGCCCGATCCGGAACGAGCGCATTTTATTCAACGGATATTTTATTTATACGCACAAGGCGATAAATCAATTAAGACTTTAGCTGGTTTAATAACAAAAGAAGGCCTAAAAAGCAGATACGGAAAAGCTATAGCGCCGAGTATGATAGAACATATTTTAAATAATCCTTTTTATTATGGCTTTATGAGAAGCAAAGATAAATTATACCAGCATAAATACAAACCATTGATTAGCTATGAGATATTTAAAAAGGTCGAGGGCGTGCGCTTGGGATGGGCTAAGAAGCCCTTTAAATACGCTTCTAAGCCCTTTGTATTGCGAGGGCTGATAAAATGTGCCAAATGCGGTTGCACAATTACGCCGGAGCTGAAAAAGGGCAAGTATACCTATTATAGTTGCACAAATTTCAAACATATTTGTAAACGGATATGGATAAAAGAAGAAGATTTATTATCGCCGATTTATGATGTTTTAAAAAGTCTTCAGTTGGGCGATGAACGAATAAAGGATTTAACCGCAAAGCTTAAAAAGCTAAATGAATCAAAGATCAGCTATCATAACAACGCCTTAGACGGCTTAAATGAACCTATTCCTCGTCAGCTTGCTGCGAGGTTACCTTTTTCCTGATATGGTAGAATGCAAGTATGGCAGAACATATAAGGAAAAGCCACAATGTCAACTGTATGCTCTATCATCTTGTTTGCCCGGCTAAGTATCGCAGGCAAATATTTACGCCAGCCGTGGAAAGTACACTCAAGGAAGTCTGCCTGCAGTTTGCCGAATGCTACGATATGCATTTTCTCGAAATTGGAGCCGATCAAGACCATGTACATTTTCTGATTCAGTCTGTTCCCATGGTATTGCCCAAACGGATTGTCCAAATCACCAAGAGCATCACAGCCAGAGAAATCTTCAAGCGTCACCCGGAAGTTAAGAAATTGCTGTGGGGCGGAGAATTCTGGACAAAAGGTTACTACATCAACACGGTTGGAGTAGCCGGCAACGAAGCTGTTATCAAAAAGTACGTTCAAGACCAAGGAAAAATGTATAAACAAATATATCGCGGTCAGCTAACGTTGTTTGACGGGATGGTCTAATCCATCTTTTCATA
>JAZDFV010000007.1:0-13134 GCA_043807585.1 Candidatus Jorgensenbacteria bacterium
TGTGTCGTCAGTCCTAACCCATTTAGGTTTGATTGAACTGTCAAGGCTGTTCCGACCGTTACTGGTGTGACATCACCCAAATGAAAAATCGAGTTAGCTTGTCCACGAATCGCACCAACAACTTCTAACTTTGCTGCGGGCCCCGTCGTCCCGATGCCGACGTTGCCGCTATTTATATAATTTGACCCAGAACCTGTTAAAAGTGTTTGAATAGTACCCGAACCATCATAAAGTCTAAATAAAGCGTTATCAGAATCATCTTTATTTATTTGTGCCACATAACCATCATCATCTGCTTTAAAGGATGCTATTTCAGAAGCCGCAGCGGTTGTAGATTTCACTCTAAATGGCGATGCAGCCCCAACCACATCTAATGTGTATACCGGACTTGTCGTCCCGATGCCGACGTTGCCGCCCGCTGTCGCGAGCGTGGTCGTGGCGCTGGAAGTTAGTGTGGTGAAACTCCCTGCTCCGGAACCGCCGCCCACCACCGAGTCCACATATCCCTTCGTCGCCGCGCTCGTGTCTGCGGTCGGCGTGGGAACGGTGAGCTGGCCGGTGAACCGTCCCGTACCCCAAACATCCAGCTTGTATGCCGGAGTGCTCGTCCCGATGCCGACGTTGCCGTCGCTTGTGATTCTCATTCTCTCGGCGTTTAGACCTGTGCCAAATGTTAAATACCCGGCTGCATCGTTTCCTGGGCCGCCTGTTGTAGATAAAGATAATGATTTTGTGCCTGTGTTGTAATAAAGATTGCCACCATATGAACCACTAAGTCCAATATCAATAATCGCACCATTCCCAGCAGTGTCAGTACGAACTGTTAAGCCTGCAGCTCTATTTACACCAAGAATATGCAACATAGAAGTCGGCGTCGTCGTCCCGATGCCGACGTTGCCGCCCGAGGTCGCAAGCGTGGTTGTCGCGGTCGTCTGTGCCTGCCCCACCACATACAGCTCGGCGGGCAGGTTCATGGTGGTGGAGGTCCCCACCGCGAGCTTCAACGGGAACGCGTAGTTCGCGGAGGTGAAAGCGCCGCCCGAGGTGCTTGAGGGGAAAATTCCGGTCAAGCTCGCGCCGGAACCGATGAAAGCGCCCCCGATGGCCGCCACGTTTCCCTCACCCTGCACATTGCACGAGCCGGAGCTGCCGACCGCGATGAGGTTGCCTTTGCCGGAGGAACCCATGCACGCGCCGCTCCCCGCGGCGTTCGCGATGACGTTGCCTGCCGCGGACAACCCGAACGCGCTCGCTTTGATGTTGCCTCCTACCTCAAGCCGCTCGGTCGGGTAAAAATAGCTGTAGGCGTTCCCCGGGAAACCGACGTTCCCGTACGGGGTAACCACCATCATCACCTTCCCGGGAAACGAGCCGATGTCGGAATACTTTTCGCGGTAGAGCTGGAACGAGCCGTCGTTCTTCGAGGACCAGAGGTACGAAAAGCCGGAGGTGAGGTTCTTGAGCGAGAGCCCCGGGTTCGTGGTGGACGCGATCGCGAAGATGTAGCCGTGCGACAAGCTGCTTGAGGCGTCGTCAAAGGTGCCGACCGGCGCCGGGGCGGCGGTCCCGAACCCGATGTTTTGGCTGGCATCGATCGAGAAGAGGCCCCCGCCCGAGCCGGCGGGTGCGGTCGGTCCCGAGAACGCGAGCGCCGAAGGCACGGAGCACAGGGCAAGCGCCGCCATAGCAGCCACCGCGAACCATACTGTTTTGTCTCGTGAGAACATGGGGTAGAAATTTCTAATTTCTAATTTCTAATTTCTAATAAAATACATGCTAAATTTCTAATTTCTAATAAAACTTTCTTAGGAATTAGGAATTCCCGTACTAATGGTTCTGCTCCTGGATTTTTTGACTATAGCAGTGAATATCAGATTTAACTCATTTGCTTCTTGCCACAATTTCCTTGCTTCTGCTTTCAGCTCCGGCACCGCTCTCGCTATCATTCTCAACCAATGCCTTGTCTCTTTCGACTTTTTCTTACAAATGCCCAATTTATGTTCGAAGTCCTTCTTGGTTTCCGCACAATCCGCTTCACAGTAATTTGACCCGACGCTTGTGCCAGCTCTTACCAGTTGATCTATAAGCGGTATTGTCACGACGTTTTTGGGAACTTGTTTTGCAAATTCAATAATGTCTTCTCCAAACTTAGTGGTTCTCTCTTCCAGATCATACTTTTTGGACATTTGCTCATTGGACATTTCATTAGACATTAGGAATTAGGAATTAGACATTTTCTATTTAGGTTAATTAGATCAATTCCCCTTTTTACTCCCCCGGTTTGATGACAAGCGTGCCTTGAATTTTCCCTCCGGCGGGACAGTAGTCCCGACACTTGAATAGGAACGTGCCGGGCATTGATGCGGTGAAACTCACGGTGCCCTTCCCCCCCTCGGAAGCGGAGGTGTAGAAACCCGCGCTCTCCGAATACATGTCAAATGTGCCGCCCTCCGCGGCGAGCTCAATGGTCACCGCGTCCCCCAACTTCACCACGAGCTGGCTCGGCTCGTACCCGCTCCTCGTGGCGGTGATGGCGTAGGTGCCGACCCGGCCGCGCAATTCCCCCGCGGGAGATTGCACCAGTATCTCGTTTTCCACTTTCGTTTCCACAACGCCCTTCGGCACCTCCGGGACGTAGCCCGTGGCCTCAAGCGCCCCCACTGCCGCGCCGCCGAGGCCGGTTGGTACGCCCGCGCCGCCGGGAGCAGCGCCTCCGCCCTTTGAAAGCACTCCCGCAATCACCACTGCCGCCACGATCACCACCGCCGCCCCAACGATGATTATTTGTTTTTTGTCCATACCCGGTAGTAGAAACTCGATTATTTATTCTTGATAGCACTCACAACCCTTTGGTAGACTATTGTTTTTCTGAATTTGCGCTTTTTGCCGGGAAACCCCCGTTCGCTCCGAGCGAACCAATCAAGTTTTCACTACCGGGCATAGCCGATGCCGCACATCCCGTCTCACTATGCCGCCGGTTTTCCCGGGGACATCAAACGGGAGCGAGGAGGTTCCCCGTTCCGTTTATTATAGCATTATAGCAAAAAACCTAAATTTTCCGAGGCGAAACCTCCGAAAATTATTCAAAAGTAACACGCTTTCGCGCCTCCCAGTCCTCCTCCTCAAAGTCAGTAAGCCAATCCTTGTAAGCGTCAAGGTGTCTTTGTTCGTCGCCTATAAATCCTACAAGGAGCTCTCGTTGTGTTACGGAAGGAAAGTTTCTAACGCCAACATAATCGGGAAAACTGCTCCATCTGTATCCTTTAAGATATGCCAACACCTCTTTTGCATTCCTTATATTTCCCTCACGCCACCCGGAGAAAACGGTTTTAAGATCAAGGGGATTTGCGTGGATGTAGAACGGGAGAAAAAGAAACTGCGCGTCCCGGGAAACAGGTACGGACTTGAAAACTCCCTGGAACAAAACGCCACTCCTCTCATAACGAGCATTGAAATACATTGTGTACCCAGTACCCAGTTTCTGCATAAACTTACTCACTCCGTTGTCCGCTCGCTGTCTTACCATAAGGTGGAAATGGTTCGGCATTAAACAAAATGCGAGTATGTCCACCAAAAGATTTCTCGGTCTTCTTTCCTGCAACATTGCTTCTTTAATTTTCCGAGGCGAAACCTCCGAAAATTTAGCGGGAAGGTACCATCGTCGCGCAACACTCTCGCTGTCATTTGACTCAAACAAACCATGAATGAATCTGAATCTATCATTGTCATCAAGAAAGATGGTTCTCTTCTCTGTCCCTCGGTTGTAAACATGATATATACCTCCCTCTATAAAACGTTGCCTCATATAAATTCTATTATATCATTTTCGGAGGTTTTCGGAGGTTTCGCCTCGGAAAATTTGGCATAATATGTATAATGGACATGTATAATAGACATATGCATTTCTGGAAAATTGCGCTTTGGCTCGCTATCGCTCTCGCGGTGGCGCTCGGGCTCTTCCTTGCCCTCGCGGGAGGTGGGGCGCGCGCCGCCACGAACATCAGCAGCACCTCGAGTGAGCACTTCGCGTGGGATGACGTGGTGGGGTGGTGGGACTTCAACACCACCAACACCGTAACGGTCTACAGCACCCGCATCACGGGGTACGCGAGCTCCTCTGTGGGCGAGATGTCCCTGGACTGCGCGACCAGCCCCGGGGGAAACGTCTGCGGTGCCTCCAACTATGGCGTCTGCAACGGCATCGGGCCCCATGAGACCGACGGGACCTGTCCATACGCTTCCTCCACCACCGGGACCCTCACAGGGTTCGCGTGGAACGATACCGTAGGGTGGATCAGCTTCAACTGCGACAACTCCAGCCACGCGGGCGGCGAGAACAAGTGTAACTCGTCATACTACTCGGTCGACATTGACTCCAGCGGGGACTTTTCGGGCTGCGCATGGAACGACACCGTAGGGTGGGTCAGCTTCGCCAACACCGGCGAGTGCAGTTCCCCAAATCCCTTCAAGGTGCGCACCTCGTGGCGCGCCACCTCCACCTTCGGGTACGTGGAGTCGGCCACGCTCGACACTGGCATCACCTCCGGTGCCACCCTCCAGAGCATCATCTGGCAGGGATCGCTCCCCACCGATACCGTCGTAGATTTCCAAATCGCCACTTCCTCCGACTCCGGCGGTCCATGGGACTACTACGGCCCCCAGGGGAGCACGAGCGCGTACTACGGGCTCGCGTGCCCCAATGAGGGCTCTGGAGCACCCGGGAGCACCGCGCCACCGGGGACTCCCGTCTGCGTCAGTAAAACCATCGGCGCGGCGCGCTACTTCCGCTACCGCGTGCGCCTCCGGAGCGACCGCATCCAGACCGTATCTCCGCGGGTGGATGATGTGATACTCAATTGGACACGGTAGCGTACCCGAATGAAAATCTACGATTCCCTCTCGCGGAATAAGAAGCAGCTCCCACACACTGGCAGGAAACCGCTCCATCTCTTCGTGTGCGGTCCAACGGTCTACGACTACGCGCACATCGGGCACGCGCGCACCTATCTTGTGTTTGATACGCTCGCGCGCTACCTCAGGAGCCGCGGCGCGAGGGTGTTCTACCTCCAAAACATCACGAACGTTGACGACAAGATCATAGACCGCGCGCGGCGCGATGGCATGAGGCCGCTCGCGCTCGCCAGAAAGTTCGAAAAGGAGTACCGCATGGATATGAAAGCGCTGGGAATTACCGCGGTAAACCGATACGCGCGTGTCTCCGATTTCATCCCCGACATCGTCCGGCAAGTGCGAACGCTCTTTGCTAAAGGATATGCCTACCGCACTTCCGACGGCTACTACTTCAACATCGCGAAGTTTTCCCGCTACGGGCGGCTCGCAGGACGCACAGCCGCCCAGGCCGAGGATGCCGTTTCCCGAATCGACGAGGGAGTAGAAAAAAAGAACCGCGGCGACTTCGTATTGTGGAAATTTATTAAAACACGGATGAACACGGATATAAACACGGATGAACACGGATATAAATACAAAATGAAAATTATAAACGGGGAACCGGCGTGGGAAACGCCGCTCGGGTGGGGCAGGCCGGGGTGGCACATTGAAGACACCGCAATCTCCGAACACTTCTTCGGACCGCAGTACGACATCCACGGCGGCGGCGTCGACCTCAAGTTCCCCCACCACGAGTCCGAGATAGCCCAGCAGGAGGCCGCCTCCGGCAAGCGGCCGTTCGTGAAGATATGGATACACGCTGGCACACTCCTAGTGGAGGGAAAGAAGATGGCGAAGAGTGCCGGCAACTTCATCACCATCAGAAAATTCCTCGAGGCGCGCGACCCGGCGGTGCTGCGCTGGATCGTGCTCCAACGCCACTACCGCTCGCCGGTGAACTACACGCCGACGCTCGTCGCGCAAGCTGAACGCGCACTTACGGAATTACAAAATGCAGTAGCGGCACTGAAAAGCGAGGCGGGTAGATACGATAGGTCTGATAGGACTGATTGGTCCGATAAGTCCGATGGGTCTAATAGGGCTGATTGGTCCGATAAGTCCGATGGGTCTAATAGGGCTGATAGGTCAAATAGGACGTACATGAAGCGGTTCAACGCAGCCCTGGACGACGACCTGAACACCCCGCGGGCGCTCGCCGTTCTCTGGGAAACCGTGGATGATACACGACTTTCTCCACGCGAGAAGCTCCGCCTAATCTTTTCTTACGACGAGGTGCTCGGCCTTGGGCTTAAGAAGACCAAGAAACCAAGCCCCGTGCCGGCCTCCGTAATGAAACTGGTCCAAGAACGGGAATTATCCAGAGCCCGTAAACAGTTTACGCAGGCCGACGCCTTGCGGGAACAGCTGTTGGCGCTAGGATATGTCGTACGGGACACACCACAGGGACCGCTTGTACAAAAAGCAAACTCCAAATTCCAAGCACCAAATAACAAATAAGCACTAAGTTCCAAATACCAAACGGTTTAGAATTTTGGTCATTAGAATTTTGATATTATTTGGAATTTGGCATTTGTGATTTGGAATTTAATTTTTTATGCCCGATAAAAATTTGAAATTGCCGCCGCAAGACCTCGACGCCGAGCGCTCGGTCTTGGGAGCCCTCATGCTCGACCGGACCGCCATCATCAAAGTGGCGGATACCTTAACCGCGTCCGACTTCTACCACCCGGGGCACCAGCAGATCTACGAAAGCATCGTAGAACTCTTCGAGCGCGGCGAGCCCATTGACCTCCTCACCGTTTCCACCAACCTCAAAGGGAGAAAACTCGTGAACGAGGTGGGCGGCATGGATTACCTCTCGGAGCTCGTCTCGAACGTCCCCACCTCCGCGCACGTGGAACACTACGCGCAGCTGGTGAAGGAAACTCGGGTGCGCCGCGACCTCATCGAGGCCTCATCGGACATCAACGAGCAGGCATTGGATGAGCGCGATTTCGAGACGCTCCTCGACCGGACGGAGCAGAGAATATTCAATATCTCCCAGCGCTCGCGCCCGCAGCGGTTCATCCCGGTGCAGAGCGAGCTCCCCGCCGCCTACGAGCGGCTCGAGAAACTCCATCGCGGCGAGAAAGGCGCGCTACGCGGACTCTCCACGCACTTCACGCAGCTGGATTACATCCTCTCTGGCCTCCAGGCCTCCGACCTTATCATCGTGGGGGCGCGCCCCTCGTACGGGAAAACCACCCTTGTGCTGGACATCGCGCGCCAGGCGGCGCTCGCCGGGAAATCGGTGGGCGTTTTTTCGCTCGAGATGTCCAAGGACCAGGTGATAGACCGCTTGATAGCGAGCCAGGCGCAGGTACCCCTCTGGCGGCTCCGCACGGGACGCCTCTCCGATGAGCTGGAGTTCGCCCTCATCCAACAGGCCCTGGATGAGCTCTCCAAGGCGCCGCTCTATATTGACGACTCCCCTTCCCCCACCACGCTCCAGATGCGCTCCATGGCGCGGCGGCTCCAGATCGAGCAGGGTTTGGACCTCCTCGTCGTTGACTACCTCCAGCTCATCCAGCCGCGCACCGGGTCGGACAGCATGGTGCAACAGGTGACGGAAATTTCGCGGCACTTGAAGGCGCTCGCGCGAGAGCTCAAAGTACCCGTCATCGCCGTCTCCCAGCTCTCCCGGGAAGTGGAGAAACGCGAGACGAAGATCCCCCGCCTCTCGGACCTGCGTGAAAGCGGATCCCTTGAACAGGATGCCGACGTGGTGCTCTTCATCTACCGGAAGGATCGCGACCGCACCGACCTACCAGAGGAGGAGCAGAACCTCGCGGAAATCATCATTGCCAAGCACCGCAACGGCCCCTTGGGGAGCGTTCAGCTCCGCTTCGATCCCGAGCGGGTAAGTTTCAGGAACATTGATACGAGACACACCGAGGAACAGTGACTATAACGATGACTAAATGACTATAACGGTAATGACCAAGCTGTAACACGTCATCGTCATTGTCATAGTCATTGTTACCCTTTCCATGCTTCCCGCATCCATCCAAAAGTTCATTGACGGTTTTTCCAAACTCCCCTCTCTGGGGCCGCGCATGGCGACGCGCCTCGCATTCTATCTTCTTAATCTCGACCGCGCCGAACTCACCTCGCTCATTGATGCGCTCGGGGGATTGAAACACCTGAACCGCTGTCCGCGCTGCTTTTTTTTCAAGGAGGCAAGCGCCGCGGTCTGCGCCGTCTGCGCGAATCCAAAGCGCGGCTCCGGGATCGTTGCCATTGTGGAGCGCGAAACCGACCTCATCGCGATCGAAAAGACGGGGAAGTTCAACGGTCAATACCTCATTCTGGGTGAGCTCCCCGAAAAGGGAATGCTGGAGAGCGCCCACAAGCTCCGCCTCGCAGCTCTGAAACATCGGATCAAGGAGGGCGGCGGGCGCCTGCAGGAGCTTGTCATTGCGCTTTCCCCCACCAGCTTCGGCGATTTCACGGCGGACGTCATCCGCCAGGAATTCCAGGAACTCGCGGAGCACATTACCCGCCTCAGGCGCGGCATCCCCACCGGCGGAGAAATTGAGTTCACTGATGAAGAAACACTCGGCCAGGCGCTCGAAAGACGCACCTGACCGCAAAACTCTAAGCACCAAACTCTAAATCCTAAACAAATCCCAATGATCCAAATCCGAAATTCCAAACGTTTGGGACATTGGAATTTAGAATTTTGAATTTGTTTCGAATTTCGATATTCGGATTTAGAATTTAACAAAAATTCCCGCTAAGCGGGAATTTTTGTTATCTCAACCTCCGTGTACCACTGCCGGTGCGTTTTCTTTTTCCGATAGCGCGTTTTTGGGTGGTAGCGGAAGATCATTTTCCGGTCCCCGCGGAGGGCGCGGAGCACTTTCCCCTCCACCGAGGCACCTTCGAGGTAGGGCACACCCACCTCCACGCGGTCGCCCGCCGCCTTCAAAAGTACCTTGTCAAACGTGACCGCCGCGCCGCTCGCCAAGTCATCCCCAAGTTTCTCCACACGAAGAACATCGCCCACCTTCACGCGATACTGTTTGCCTCCCGTTTCTATGACGGCAAAATTATTCATAATTTGAGTAATGCCATTGTAGCGGAACAATACAGGGAGTGTCAAACAATAATTCGTAAATCTATACCAATATTGCTTACTGCACTATTTTGACGACCGTCAGATAGGATAGTAAGAAGACAAATGAAAAGTATATCACTTTCAACGGTCGTTGAAAGTGATATAAAATAAGTGGGTGCTACAGTTAACTGTAGCACCCACTTATTTTCTCGAATTGCTTAACAAAAATACCCCGCCTCACACGGGGTATTTTTGCAAAAACTCAAAAAACTACTCCACGCGCTCCTTCAAGCGCGAGATGAGCGATGCCGCGTAGTCCTTCCCGCCCAAACCGAACGCGATACCGCCGGCGATGGCTAGCATCGCCACGAACCCGGTGACCAACGATTCAACGATCGCCGTCGCGATCCCCAGCTGGGAGAGCGCCGCGAGAAAACCGAAGATCACCACCGACCACCACGTGAGCGAACCCAAGAAGTTCGACGCATGGAGGCGCGCGCTCCGCACCGAGGCCTTCACAATGTGCCTGAGGGTGTTCCCGATCACCACCGCGGCGAGCATGATCAAAACCGCCACGACGACGTTCGGAACGTAGAGGAGCGCCTCGCGCAGGAAACCGGAAAGGGAGTAGAACCCGAGAATGTCGCTTGACGCCAAAAGGAACACCATCACAAAGAACCAGTACACAAGCTTCCCGAAGAATTTGCCGGTGTTCAGCGCAATGCCGGCGCGGTCAAAGTACTCCTTTACGCCGAGGCTCGCGAGCCCTTTGTCGAGCTTCAAGAGCCCAATCAAACGCTCCACCAGTGCCCCTAACCCAGCGGCCACAATGAGGCCGATGAGAAGTACGATGAGCGCCCCAATGATGCTCCCAAGTACGGACAGGGTGCCCACCCAGAGACTCTGGAGCGAGCCAACCACGAGCGATGTCCAATCCTGAACCATAAAAAATAGTTTACGAGGGCTTTTGTAAGTCGACCTTTAGGGAAAAACGCTACGCAGACATTATAGCATATGCGCTTCGCTTACGCGATGTTAATTACTATGACTATAACCTATGACTATGACAGCTGAAAATTCCGGTCATACGTCATTGTTATCGTTATTGTTATTGTTATTCGTGGATGCGCTTCAGCAACTCCCGGTCTTTCTCCCTGAGTTCCTCCAGGATACGCATCGCCGGATCTATCGCGATGGTCTTCCCAAGGTACTGGCCTGCGGTGAGGTGCGGGAGAAGCACGTAGTCGGCGCCGCGCGCGTAGAGCGCCGCGGCCTCCTCCTCGGTTTCCGCGCGGAGCACTACCCTGGGGCGGCGAGGCAGGTGCGCGAGGTTCTCCGATATGACAAGGTTGTCCTCGAATACGGGGCTCGTAGAGATGAGGAGCTCCGCATCGGCAATGTGAGCTTCACGGAAAATCTCCGGGTCCGCCACGTCACCGAAGAGGTACGTGAACCCATGGCGCTTCAAGTGATGCACCATCTCGGGGTCAAATTCCACCACAAGAAGTTTCTCGCGCGGGAGCCCCGCAGCGATGCTCTGCCCCGTGCGGTGATACCCCACGAGCACGATGGGTTTGCGCTCGCCGTCGCTCTGTACGGCCTCGTCACGCGTGTGCCGCCGTTCGAAGACGCGGAGGAGCGGGGCGAGCACCCGGAAAATGCTTTCCGCGTGCGTGATGAGATAGGTTGAGCACGTAATGGTGATGGCGCCCACCGCGGTGACAAGCGAAACCTCGGCCGCGCCCACGTGTCCGAGCCGGAACCCCAGTGCCATAAGCACGAAGCTGAATTCGGAAATTTGGGCGATGGCGACCCCCGTGAGGAAGGAGGTTCGCCGGCGGTATCCCATAAGCCCCATCACCACCAGTACCACCAACGGGTTCCCCACGAGCACGAAGAGCGAGAGCGCGATGATGGGAACTGCCATGCCGCTAACATCGGATAGCGCCACCGAAGCGCCAAGGAGCACGAAGAACACGATGAGGAAAAAATCGCGGAGTGCGCGCACGCGGCTCGCGATTTGGAGCCGTTCGGAGGAGTTCGCGAGCGCGAGGCCCGCGAGCAACCCCGCGACCTCAAGCGAAAAACCAAGCTTTGACATCACCGCGGCCACGGCGAACACCCACGCCAGCGCGGCGATGAAGAGAAGCTCCGGGGAGCGCGCTACGCGGTCAAAGACGAACGGGAGCGCGCGCCGGCCGAACCAGAACATAGCAAGCGCGAGTACCACCCCGAGCGCCGCGAGGGGGGCACCGCCAAGCCCAAGCACCCGGGCCTGTGGCTCACCGAAGCCCGCAAGCACAATAATGAGTAGCACCGCCACCGCATCCTGCACGAGAAGGACGCCCAACGCGAGCTTCCCGTACAGGCTCTGGAAGTCGCGCTTGTCGGAGAGGAGCTTCACCACGATGATTGTGGAAGAAAAAGTGAGCGCCACCGCCACGTAGAGGGCGGGGAGGAGTGCCATCCCAAGTAGGTAGTAAGTGATCGCCAATCCGGCCGCTGCGGTGAAAACCACCTGCCCCACGCCTACGAAAAGCGACGCGCGCCCCACGAGGCGGAGCGATGTGTAATTCACTTCCAACCCCACGAGAAAGAGTAGGAACATGACACCGAGTTGGGAAAAGAGCTGGAGCGACTGGTGCCCTCCGGGGTCGAAGAAACCCAACGCCGCGATGAGCCCCCCGGTCGCGAGATACGCGAGAATGGTGGGCTGCCGCAGGAAGCGCGCGATGATCCCCAACGCGGCCGCCATGAGCACCACCGTCGCGAGTTCAAAAAATCCCGGGGTCATTTTACGCGATGCGAATGTACCTGCCCGCCATAGCCTTTATTTTTGTTTTTCTCCAAAAACATAGCTTTCTCATAATCAATGTTCGGATATAAATCATCTGATAGGCGTTGGCAGGCGGGCAAATTCATGCGAATGATACGAATAATACTAATAAGGAGCTGATTCATTCGTATGATTAGTATCATTCGTACCATTAGTATATTAGTATCATATTTATCTCATGATGTCGCGCGCCGCATCCCAGAAACTCGGGTCGCCGTGCAGTTTCCGCCAGTACCACCACTCGGCACCCCACAGGTAAATCTCGCGGAGGCCGGTCCGCCGCGCGAATGCAAACATGCTTTCCATATCCCGAAGATCAAAGTGACTGGTTTGCTCCCCGAACGGCACCGTCACAATGCTTCGGTTCTCTGAAGCCCACGGTTCCGCCTGGAGCTCCGCCACAATGACCTCTCTCGTCTGCGAGAGGTGCGTGGCGAGCCATGCGCGGAGCGTGTAGAAGGAGGGAGGGAGGTAATGCTTCCACCAACCGAGGTACTGGTTCCACGCCACGCGATAGAGGGTGGTGCCAAGCACGTCGGAGAGTCCCGCCACCTTGCGCCACGTGGAAAGCTCCCCGCTGTCCGTGACCATTATGGGGCGCGAGGGATCCAACTGTTTCACAAGCGAAAGTTCCCGCTCAAGCAACGCACGGTCCGCCGGCGGACACACGCCGAAGAACGGGAAGAATGGCTCGTTTTCCACCTGCCAGCGCGTGACCGTCGGAGAGTCCCGGAAATGTTCCACCACCGCAGTAAGGTATCGTTCCACGTCCGCGGGGAACTGCTTGATGGTCTCATACCGCACCCACGAAGGCCAGTGGCACTCGGGCCACCGCGGCACACGATGCCCAACCGCGAGCGTCACCGTGGCGCCGTGTTTTGCCGCTTCCTCTATCTGCCAGTCAAGGTCATCGAAGTGGAACTCGCCGCGTGACGGTTCGAGGTACTGCCAGTATGCGATGAGGCGCACCCGCTTCGGCTGGAGCTCGCCGAGCGCCGCTTCGTACGCCTGCTTCCAGTCAAGCCCCAGCTCCTCCGACGCGTAGTATTGGCTGAAGGTCAGTCCCCATACCTGCCCCCCGCGATCAAAATCAAGGAGCCAGCTTGCCCCATAGAGCGCGAAGAGCACACCGAGAACGATAAGGGAGAATTTCCACAAACGTTTCATGGTTCGATAAACTCACCACAAGTAGGTTCGACAAGCGCTTCGGCCATGAGCTCAGTGCCGAATGGCTCACCACAAGTAGGTTCGACAAGCGCTTCGGCCATGAGCTCAGTGCCGAATGGCT
>JAZDFV010000008.1:0-8757 GCA_043807585.1 Candidatus Jorgensenbacteria bacterium
AACTAACCCATCTATCAAGACCTCGGCCTCCGCCATCGCTAATAAACTTTGCAAAACCAGAAACAGCCCCGGTTGTAAGATCGACACGAGCACGACAACTGCTATAACCAGAAGGGCAACCCTCGTCATTGAACGAGAGCCAGCCGCCGTAGGGGTTCCACGCGTAGCCGCCGAGGTAGTAGGGAGCGTCTTTTTCCATATAGACCGTGTAGGGCGTCCAGGACTCACCCGGCGCACCTGTCGCATCGCCCCACGATGATTTTACGGAATCGTTGGAGAGCCGCGTCCACCCCAAGCCGTGTCCGCTCCACGCCCACCCCTTTATGGGTTGGATATTGAAGCTTGCCGAGACCTCATTCGAATATGCCGAATAACGATTCGGCTCTACGCCGCCAAAATCAGCTCGCACGCGGTAGCGATAGCTTTTCCCCGATAACGGCGACGTATCGTCATATGTCACCGAAGGTGGAGGTGGGGTACCGCCCCGTGCGAGCACTACGCCTCCCGGAAGCGGCGAGAAAGCGCCCATCCCCTCCGCACGCTCCACGATGTAATTGCCCGCACCGGCGAACGTGTTTTCCCAGGTAAGCTGCACCACGCCGCCGCTCGTAGTAAAAGATTTCACAAACGCGACGAGATTCTGCGGGGCATCCACCACTCCGCGCGAGGTTTCATTGGAAAAAGCGGAGCATCCACTTGCGGCGCAGCCGCGCACCTTGTAGGTGTAGGAGACATTTGTCGTCACGCTGGTGTCGGGATAGGAAACAGTACTCCCGGGGAGCACCGTGGGGATCGTCGGGAGCTTAGTGAAGCTTGCCCCGGTCCCGCCCTTGCGCAAGATCTCAATAAAGGTTTGCCCCCGACCCGCCGTCCACGCAAGGTCAACCCTCCTGGCGTTCACGTCGGGGTTGTATACGAACCTCGAAGAGAGATTTGTGGGGCGCACGGGCACTATCACCTCTGTGGTGGATGCCGAATAGTTCCGGTTCACCGCGCTGCATCCTTCCGCGCTCTCGTATGCGCTCATCCGGTAACGGTATACCTTTGTGTTGTCAAGGGACGCCGAGGCGTCATCGCGGCCCGCGCGCGCGGTGCTCGGCGCGGTGAAGGCGGTTGTCCAAGAACCACCCTCCGCCAACCGCTCCGCCACGAACCCGCCGTATCCGGAAAGATTGCCGCTAGTCCACGCGAGATCAACCTGTTTCCCGTCATTCGCGGATACCGTGGGATCGTTCAACCCCGTAACGGTGAAGCCGCCCGGCGCGGCGGGTGCCGCAGGAAGAGCGTCGGTGGCGCCCGCCGGTGGATCAGGAAATTTCCACGCCGATTCCTGCGTGCCGTCAGCACTCACGCTCTTAATACGGTAGGAGTAAAGGGAGCGAGGGTTCAAACCGGTGTGGGTGAAACTCAAGGCCGTCGTGTCGGTAACGGTGGTTCCCCCTGCGAAGAACGTTGGGGCGGCGGTGTACTCCACATGGTATGTGGGGCCTGAGTTCGGCCGCGCCGTCCATGCTAAATCCATCGCGCAGGCAGAGCGCTTGGTAGCAGTAAAGGTTTGCGGCGTCGTCGGGTCAGCAAGCGCGAGCCCCGTGAGCATCACCCACAGAAACCCCGAAACCCCGAACACGAGGAAGATCTTTCGTCTCATTGGTTCTTATTATAGCAAACCCCGCACCTTTCCACGACCATTCGCCGATGCGGTTAAACTGCTAGTCGCGAAAAGGTGCGGGGAAATCCTTCAGTGCGATTCAGGACAAATCCTTCAATTCGATTCTCGCCAACAGCGGGCAGGCAGGATAATCAAAAACCGCCCTGAGCTTGCCGAACGGGCGGTTTTCTTGTTTACGACTGTTTACAAAGTTGAACTTCGTAAGATTAAGTCATCCGCTTTACGGAGCGCTGCGAGATCAAGCGTGAGCTTGGCTGTCTGCAAGCCGCTGAAGAAAGCGCTGCCGTCGGCTCGCAACTCCATTTTATGTTTCCAAGTCGTGTCCTCAATATCAAAAACATTGCCAAACAAACTGCTGCTGGACGTTCTTTTTGCAGTAACACATGGCATCATTGTCGCTGAAAAACCTCAGCTCGCCGTGCCTTTGACTATTGCACGGTCCCACGGTGATTTGCGGAACCGCCTTCATTCTCACAGTATTGACGGTGACGGAACCGCTCGTTAGATCACCACCACCACCCTTTTCAACGCTGGTCAGGGTATATTCGCTCGCGGCCTTATATAAGGTTTTGCAAACATTATCATAAATGTCTCTACAATCGTAAAGTTCGTAAAAATCATACCCATTCCCCGGTGACGTCACGCCAACCCCGCTGGCATACTGAGGTGGGCAGTCCTGTTTCCCATCATCTATATCGCAACTTAATTTTAAGTTGTATGCCTCTTGAGGAATTTCTCTTTGATAGAAACCTCCTGAGCCGCTCACTCCTACGCCACCTACTTCCCCAGTAAATGCGTAATAATACAAAAACCCGCTCGGTGCCTCTTTCCGGTCAAACTTCTGGGCGGCGGCATAATAGCGACATTGACCCGGTGGGTTACCATTCGGCGGAAGAGGACAGCTACCCTTATAGTCCCCCTGACTGTAGGAGCTTATAAAAAGATCGTACTTTGCAGTCGGGTTATTATTAACTTCTACAAAATGACCGCTCGGACTTGAGCAATCTCTACCAGTCAGAGAACTATCACAACTCATCTTGTTTGAGACTCTTTCTGAACCCCAATATTGTACTATTTGACTTTGTGTAGCTACAGGAGGATTAAAATCACGAGGCAATTCACCGTACTCATCTAACCCACTTCCGGCATAGTAAATAGTAACGGATTGTTGATTTGAACCCAATATTCTCACACTGCCATCCACCTGTAGGTCGCCGTTGCCTATATGGAGGGATGCTACGGGGTTGGATGTCCCGATACCAACGTTTCCATCGCTGTAGTAGATGGGTTTCATACCGCTAACAGCAACACCATCTTTCCATTGGCCACCCCCGCCACCCGCGGCGCTGATGGTCACCTCGCCGGTGCCACCCGGCGTCGCTGGATTTGAAGTAATAGTGATATTGCTGCCGCCGATTATTTTGCTCACCCCTGCAGCACTGGTACCCGTGCCAATCTCCTTCCACGAGTTGAGATCGTTTGGATTGTTCGAGTAGTTCAGCTTCCCGCTCCGCAACTGAATGCCAGCCGCTGGGAGCCATTGGGTGTTCAGAAAGTAGAGTGCCCCGCTCATCCCATCCAAACTCACTCCGCCGAGGCTACTAGTCGCCTTAACTTTCCCGAGAACATAGAGGTCGCTCCCTTTCGTCTGCGGCGTGGTACCCGTGTCGAGCGGTTGCGCGGGCATCCCGCCGGTGGGCAGCGCGGTGGGCGCCGTGTAGACGTTCGCCGCCGCCACGATTCCATAGACCTGCAACCCCACGAGGAGCGCGAGGACAAGGGAGAGATAGAAGAACGGATTTTTGGAAAGAGATTTCATATTTACTGGACGCTGATTTACGCGGATTGGATGCACTGATTTATGCGGATAATTCAAGACGCGGATTAATGCTGATTATTTGATACTGACTAATGCTGATTTTAGACGCTGATAAATGCTGATAAAGAAAATGCGGATTTATGCGGATACTTCGTGTAAATCCATTATACACGAATTCTACCACGAATCACGCGAATGTATTATGGCATGTATTATAGCACATTCACTTGAGACCGAGTCTCGCCTCTACGCGCCCCAAGCGCCGCTCCAAATTCTTGATTTCAAACGGGTATACTTTCTGTTGATCAAACCGGAGTTTTATGTCATTAAGCTCAATGCGCAGCTCCGCCACCTGGGCTTCGAGTTTAGTGAGCCGCCCATCGAGTTTATCTAACTTGCCATTCACTTTGGCAAATTCGCCGCCCACGTTCAAGAATTCTTTCTGGATAAGCCGCGCCAAACCGTCTATGGTTGTTATCTTTTTTGATTTCATGAGGCGCTTATGTTCACGAATGTGGCTACGAATAGCACGAGTGTATTCACGAATCTGACCACGAATCACACGAATACATTATAGCAAACGGGGTGGGCGCAAGCCACCCTTATCCACAACCGTGCCGCCCGGAGAGGTACGGTGTTGTGCCCCTACACCACAATGAGGAGTGGCGCCGATAGCGCCCTGTGTATAACAGAGGTTACTCCCCGTTTGGTGTGGGGGTGTGGTATAATCACGGTATGAACGCAAATGAAGGGAAACGGTCGAATGTCCTCGTGCTCACCGCCGCCATCGCGGTCATCGTGGGATTCGCCATCGGGTTTCTGGTGGGAAATGTGAAGGGGAAGAGCGATGGCGCCGCCGCCGCCGAGCAACGGTACTCCCCAATCGTTGACTCGTTGTTCCCGAAGCCGTCCGCGGAAATCAAGGACCTCTCCGGCACCGTGAAGGATATCTATGGCGCGAGCATCGCGCTCGAGGTATACGACCCCGACGATTACCTCCCCCACACCGACGGCTCACCGCGCGCGAAACAGATTCGCACCGCGAATGTGACCGGGAGCACCACCTACACCATCATTGACTTCGGGAAACTTGACCGTGAGGGGAACCCCGCGCGTGTCAACATCACGTTCGGTGACCTCAAGACGGGCGACACCGTCACCGTACACAGCAACGAAAACATCAAAAGTGCACAGACGTTTGACATCACCGGCGTCGACCTCGTCAGATACTGAAACTCGCGGGTAGGTACGAAGGCGAGCGCGAGTTCCCCGTAAGGGTTTTTTGTTTTCTTTATCCCGTTAGAGAAAAGCTTTTGTGGAAACGATTTTGTAATGTGAGAGTTATTCTCTAATGGGATTGACTGCTTTCCCTGCGCGCGCTTTAATGTATACAATCAATATAATATGGAAGAAGAAATAAATTATATGAACCTAATCCCCACCGTCATAGAGAAATCCGCGTACGGCGAGCGGGCGTACGACATCTATTCGCGTCTCTTGAAGGACCGCATCGTTTTCTTGGGAGGCCCCATTGTGGACCAGGTAGCGAACAGCATAATCGCCCAACTCCTTCTCCTGGACCACGAGGACCAGAAGAAGGACATCAAGCTGTATTTGAACACCCCTGGCGGGTCGGTGACCGCCGGCCTCGCCGTTTACGACGCGATGCAGTTCGTGAAATCGCCGGTTTCCACCATCTGCGTAGGGATGGCTGCTTCCATGGGCGCGGTGCTCCTCGCGGCTGGAGCGAAGGGCAAGCGATTCACGCTCCCCAACTCGGAAATCCTCCTCCACCAGGTGATGGGGGGCGTCGAGGGGCAGGCGATCGAGATCGAGATAACCGCGAAACACATCGTGCACATCAAGGATAAGATCAACCAGATCCTTGCGAAGCACACCGGCCAGAAACTCGAGCAGATAGAAAAAGACACCGACCGCGACTTCTACCTCTCCGCGGCGGAGGCCAAGGCTTACGGGCTCGTAGACGAGATCATCAAGACGAAGAAATAGAGACGCGGATTGACGCTGATAATAAAGACGCGGATTTATGCGGATTACCGACTGATTTATACTGATAATAAAGACGCGGATTTATACTGATTGACGCGGATAATATACAACGCCATAAGAGGCGTTATTTTTTACCCACACGCACCGGAGAGCCCCCAATTTCAATCGTGGGATGAGTGGCGAAATTCCGACAAGTTTTTGGAGACAAAACCTCCGAAAATTAGGAGGTATTTCCCCAGATAAAAAGCCATGGCTTTGTAAGTAGGGAAAGAATGGGCCCTACATATAACCGAGGGTTATGCGTAGAGTGTGGAGTTTCTTATGTATTGATGTCTGACGTCAATACATAGCACCTCTTCGGAGGCGAAACCTCCTTTCGGAGGTTTCGCCTCTGAGCATCTGAAAATTGAACAGGGATAACAGTGTGTAGCCACACACCGAGCCCCGCCTTCTCCTCTTACTACACTAAATGACGATCGGAATTTAGTGTAGTAAGGATCTTTACACATGCACCAGAAAGCCATATGCGCTCGCCTTGCCGAAGCCTTCGGTCGTACGTTGCCAGGGGCTTTGACGACGGCGCGCGAAGCGCAGGTCAACCTGTGGAGCTTCACTAAAACCTGTGATAAAATTGGAACTACATGGACCCACGTCTGGAAAAGGTTCTCACCCGCGGCGTAGAACACGTGATTGAGCGCGACCACCTCGCCGCGGTCCTCGCCTCCAAGAAAAAACTTCGCGTAAAGCTCGGTATCGACCCCACCTCGCCCGAGCTCCATCTCGGCCACACCGTGGTGCTCCGGAAGCTCCGGCAATTCCAAGACCTCGGCCACAAAGCGGTGCTTATCATCGGCGACTTCACCGCGCAGATAGGCGACCCTTCCGGCCAAGGGGACCGCCGGAAAGCGCTGACCGAATCCGAGATAAAAAAGAATTTCTCGCGCTACCTCGCGCAGGCCGGCAAGGTAATCGACGTGAAAAAAACCGAGGTGCGCAAGAACAGCGAGTGGCACAAGAAACGGGGTCTCGCGGCGCTCCTCGCGCTCGCGCGCGCGGTGAGCGTCCAGCAGGTGCTGAAACGCGAAGATTTTGAGAAGCGCCTCGCGCGCGGCTCCGAAATCTCCCTCCTTGAGACGCTCTACCCGCTCCTCCAGGGGTACGACTCGGTGGCCGTGAGAGCCGACGTGGAGCTCGGGGGCACCGACCAGACCTTCAATCTTTTGATGGGCCGCCGCGTGCAACGCCACTTCAAGATGAAAGAGCAGGACGTGCTCACAGTGCCCTTGATCGAGGGAACCGACGGGATGCGCAAGATGAGCAAGAGCTACGGGAACGCCATTGCCATCACCGCTACGCCCCAGGACATGTTCGGAAAACTCATGACCGTCCCGGATCTGCTCATTGGCAAGTACTTCACCGCGCTCACCGATGCGGAGGCGCCGAGGAATCTGAACCCGCGCGACCAGAAACTCCGGCTCGCGGAAACCATCGTCGGGATGTACCACTCCCCCGCCGCCGCCGCGGAGGCGCACGATGGATGGGTACGGGTATTCTCCAAGAAGGAAACACCCCGGGAGATGCCCGAGTTCTCCATTCCAAAGGCGGAGCTGCCACAGCTTGATGCGGCGAGTTTTGTTGCGCGCGCTCTCGGGGTAAGCAAATCGGAGGCGTGGCGTCTTATTAAAAATCCCGGCACGGTGCATCTCAACGACAGGAACCTCACCGACCCGCGGAAGCCGGATGGGGTGAAACTCAAGGACGGTGACATTCTCCGGATCGGCAAACGCCACTTCTTCAGGGTCAAAATAAAATAAGGGCCTACGCCCTTATTTTATATGCCATGGAGAAAACCACGGGCGTAAGCCCGTGGAGCTTCACTCCACCACCATCGTCCCCACCTCGCCGCGGGCGCCGTGCCCTGGCACGGTGCAGGAAAAAGCGTACTCCCCCGGCGCGTCGGGGGCATAGAACGAAATGGCGCGTGTCTCGCGGGGCCCGACACCGATTGCCACGTCCGCGAGCGCCGGATCGTCGAAGACAAGCGTGTGAGTGTAGCGGTCACCCGAGGTGAGGGCTACCGTAGCCTCTGCGCCCGCATTCACTTTGAAGCGTGATGGCGAGAAACCGCTGTCGGTCACCGTGATGGCGATGGCTCCGGTTGGAATCTGGTTCTGTGCAATGGGGGATGACTGCTGGGGCCGCGCTGGCGGTGCCGGCGTGGGCGGTGCCGACACGGCTGGGGGCTTGGATTGCGTTTCCCCACCTGCCGGTGACGCCGCGGGGGTCTCTCCGCTCGGACCACCTACACTGCTTCCGCCGGTCGTCCCCGCAGGGGAGCCGGGTGTTTCTGTCCTTATAATGACAACTGTGCTCGTCGGGCGCGGGCCCTTGAACGCGGTTAAGAACTTGTCCGCGGGCGCAACGATGAAGATACTAAAGAAGATGGCCCCTAGGACCACGAGTCCGATGAAGAAGACGGTGACGAGGGCACGGATCGTTGTCTGCATGGAAAGTGTGTATTGAAAGAATGGTTGTGGTGCGGTCAGGGGTAGTCGAAACCCCATCTCTACCTTGGCAAGGTAGCATAATAGCCGTTATACGATGACCGCAAAATAGTTATCAATGATTACTGATCAATCTCCGGCGGCGCCGTGGGTCCTTTCACGTATGGCAACCCCGTCGGGCCGCGGAAGTTGGTCTCTGGCGCCGCTGGCTCACTTCGCTGGAGCTCGGACGAAGCGGGCGCCTCCGCCCTGGGAGATCCAAAAATCAGGGCGACCACGTACACCGCCACGAACAAGACGAGGATACCGAGGAGTATCAGCCACGCCTTCATCCTCATACGAGAATTCTATTCAAAAATGACCAAACTTTCAACTCCAGATTGATTTGATGGGCTTGATACTGTACTTTTATAGAGCGTTGTTCCCGAAAGCCCTCGTCGTTCCCTCTTTCGCCACGAACTTGCGTTCGAGCTTCGGACGGGCAAGTGGTGCCAATACATCACACCTGCTCTTCCGAAGCTCTGACAGAAGTCAGAGCGTAGGAGAGCCCTCGTCGTTCAACGGACAGGACGCAAGATTGCGGATCTTGTAATAGAGGTTCGATTCCTCTCGAGGGCACCAACAACAAACTAGACGGCTTTTTTGAAGCCAACGTGCGGGACGCGCGAAGCGCGTCCCAATGGTTTCCGCCTGAATTTCGCCCAGAATCCAAAGGGGAATTCGCCAAAAATGAATCCAAATCCGGCGCGCTTGCG
>JAZDFV010000009.1:0-146367 GCA_043807585.1 Candidatus Jorgensenbacteria bacterium
TCCCGATCCGGCGGTATGATTTCCCTTCCGTGAGATACAGGCCAATCTGCTGACGGTCGGTGGTGGTGATATGCGAGTATCCTTTTGTTTTCATGGCGGAATTCTACGCCGCCGCGTGTCCTGCTTCAAACTTCAATTTGCAAGCACTTAGGCGTTCTTATCAACAACTAACATCATATAAAGGGAGGTGATGCGGTATGAGTACGGAGCTCCGCCGATATTTCAATCAGAAACTCGACTGGTGGGGGAAAGAGCGCAGCGAAGAGGAAGAGGATAAGATCGTCGCCGCTATCAATAAGATAGTAGGTGTTTCGCACGCCACCCCAACAGATGAGCGGTGGGAAACTGTTAACCGATGGCTTGGAGTGTGTGCCCTGAAGCGCGCCGTCTCGAAGGAAGAGCTTGTTGACTGGCTCTTCGCCCGCCTCCCAATCGAGGAGGTGGTCAAAAAAATAGAGGGTCTCGCAGCGTGAGACCCTTTTTTGTTTATGCCGTTGGGCGGGTATAATAGTGAAGCAATGAGCGAGCCGCGGGTCGTCAAAATTTCCCCCTCATCCCTCAACCTCTACCGCGAGTGTCCGCGGTGCTTTTGGCTCCAGATGAACGGGGGCGTCCGCCGACCTGAGCAACCATCCTCCACGCTCCCGATGGGAGTGGACCTCTCCCTCAAGGCCTACTTTGACCACTGGCGGGTGAAAGACGTGCTCCCGCCGCTATTGGAAGGGAAGCTCCCGGGCCGGCTCGTGGCCGATCAGGCCACGATCGCGAAGTTCCGCTCCCGCTCCTTCGGATGGTACGACGCAGAGTCCGGAGCGCATTTCTCTGGCATCCTGGACGACGCACTCACCTTGGAAGGCGGTTTCACGGTGCCGCTGGACAACAAAACCAAGGGGTTTCCACCCTTGGAGCCCCACATTGCCCACCTCACCCAGATGAGCGCCTACACACTCCTCCTCCGCGAGAACGGGTTCGCCACCAAAAACCTCGCTTACCTCGTCTACTGGTTTTTCAACCACAAGAACATTGACCTCGCGAAGCCCCTTCACTTCAACGTGGCCGTGGAGGAGGTGAAAACCGAGCCGGACAAGGTACTCCAGCTCTTCCGCGACGCGGTCTTACTCCTCCGGGGACCGCTCCCGCTCCCCACCATGGAGTGCCATTTTTGCCAGTATCGGCAGTGCGCCCATGCGTGAGAAAATCATCGCGTTTCTGAAGAATCTGAAGAAACTGATTCCCGCTGGTACGCCAGTTTCCGTGTCGGTGTCAGAAGATGAACGTTTTGGACATTACAGTACAAACCTCGCGTTCACTCTCACAAAATTGGAGGGCTACGGGGATCCAATGGAAAAAGCAGGGCAGCTCGCGGAGGAGCTTAGGAGAAAGTGTGAGGGTGTCGCGCGCGCCGAGGCATGCACGCCTGGGTTTGTAAATATTTGGCTCAAACCAGAAGCACTTCAAAGTGTTGTTTCGGAGGTGTTGAGGCGGGGTGCCGAGTTTGGCGCCCCTCGTCGCGACCCAGCGAAGGAAGAGAAACTTCTCGAGGGGGAAAAGATACAAGTGGAGTTCGTCTCGGCGAACCCGACGGGACCTTTGACGCTCGCGAACGGCCGCGGCGGGTTTCTAGGTGATGTACTCGCTAATGTACTCACCTTCGCTGGGGCAGGAGGTGTAGACAAGAAAAAGAAGGGGGTGGAACGGGAGTACTACGTGAACGATACTGGGAACCAAATACGGATACTGGGGAAGTCCATCCTCGTGGCGGTAGGTCTCATCCCGTCCGATGAGGATTTCTACCAAGGTGAGTATGTAAAGAAGTGGGCGCGCACGCATAAGGCACTCGCGAAGAAATATGTACAGGCGCCGGAGAAATTAGGCGCGGCCGCGGCGCGGGATTTTTTGAAATCTATCAAGCAGGCGCTCGTCAAAAAGGCCCGCATCCGCTTTGACCGCTTCACCTCAGAAAAGGGAATCCACATAAAGAAGTTTCCCAGTGCGGCACTCGCGGTATTCAAAAAGAAAGGCGTTGTGTACGAGAAAGACGGTGCGGTGTGGCTCAAAACCTCGGCTTACGGCGATGACAAGGACCGGGTGCTCATAACGAGCGACGGCGAGCCGACCTACTTTCTCGCCGACGCTGGGCACTACCTGGAGACGAAAAAGCGCGGTTTTACCGCGAAGATAAACATTCTGGGGCCCGACCACTACGGCTACAAGGCACGCATCCAAGCGGCGGCGAAGCTACTCGGACTCAAACGTTCGGAGGTCATTATTACCCAGGCGCTCCACCTTGTCCGCGGCGGCAAGGAGGTGCGTATGTCCAAGCGGCGGGGGGAGTTCGTGACGCTTGAGGACATGGTAGACGAGGTGGGGATTGACGCGGCACGGTTCTTCTCGGTTGGGGTATCGCCCGACACGCATATTGATTTTGATTTGGAGTTTGCTAAGGAGCGCTCCATGAAAAACCCCGTGTTCTACGCGCAGTACGCATACGTGCGGGCGAGGGGGATACTGGAGAAACTAAGGGCTGAGAATCTGAAACTGAAAACTTTGAATGGGAAGGCATTAGTGCCCCTCTCCACGCCGGAGGATGTGCGGCTCATACTGAAGTTCGACCAGTTTTCGGAGTTTGTAGAGAACGTGGCGAAAAATTACCAGGTGCACCAGCTGACGTGGTATGCGATGTCGCTCGCCCGCGCGTTCCACAATTTCTACGAGAGGGAGCGGGTGATCGGGGAAGCGCCCGAGATAGCGCGCGCCCGCACGGCGCTCGTCAACGCGACCGAAATCGTCCTCAAAAACCTCTTCTCGCTCCTCGGAATCTCTGCGCCCGACAGGATGTAAAGGGCGCATTCCTACCACTCTATATCTCGGGCGCATTTTTTATTTGGCAGTGAGCGTATTTTTCGGTAATATTGAAGCATGTTCCGGGAATTACTGAAGCTTCCCATGCCGGAGCTTGAGGAGAAAATTTTGAAGTTCTGGGAAACCAACGGGATTTTTGAAAAATCCCTCAAGAAAACCAGGAAGGGTACACCGTTCACTTTTTATGACGGTCCGCCCTTCGCCACAGGCCTTCCCCACTATGGGCATATTTTGGCGTCCACCATCAAGGACGTGATCCCGCGCTATCAGACAATGAAGGGCAGGTTCGTGCGCCGGCGGTGGGGATGGGATTGTCACGGTTTGCCGATCGAGGAGGTGGTGGAGCGCCACCTCGGCGTCTCTGGCAAAAAGCAGATCGAGGAGATCGGGGTAGAGAAATTCAACGAAACCTGCCGCAGCAAGGTACTCGAGTTCGCGGATGAATGGGGCAAAATGGTCCGCCGCATCGCGCGCTGGGTCGATTTTGACAACTCCTATAAAACGATGGACCGCACCTACATGGAGTCGGTGTGGTGGGCGTTCAAGAAGATCTACGATCGGGGGCTGGTGTATGAAGGCCGCAAGGTGCTGATGTATTGCCCACGGTGCGAGACTCCGGTGTCCAACTTCGAGGTGGCTATGGATAATTCCTACCAGGACGTTGTTGACGAAACGGTGACGGTGAAATTTCATCTTCTCCCGAATCAGAAATTCGGGTCGTATGAGACCAGAGACAAGGTCTATATTTTGGCTTGGACCACGACGCCGTGGACCCTGCCGGGGAATGTAGCTCTCGCGGTCGGAGAAGATATTCTCTACAGCGCTGTCCGGATAGACGGAATAAAAGAACTCTTGATCCTTGCGACTGAACGCGTAGGCGAAGTCCTAAAAGGCCATACTGTTGAGATTGTTCATGAGAGGATAAAAGGAAAGGATCTCGTCGGTCTCTCTTATGAACCGCTCTTTGAGGTTCAAGCGGCGAAATCGGACAAGGCTTTCAAGGTGTATCCGGCGGATTTCGTCTCCACTGAGGAAGGGACGGGTGTTGTGCACACCGCGGTGGTATATGGAGAAGAGGACTACGAACTGGGGCAAAAGATCGGCCTGCCGGTCGTACCACTTCTGGATAGCAAAGGCATGTTCAATGCCGAGGCGCCCAAGTTTTTGCGCGGCAGGTATTTCAAGGATGCAGATGCGCTTGTCATAGCGGATTTGGGAAAACGAGGCCTGCTTTTCAAGAAAGAAAAACAAACCCACTCCTATCCTCACTGCTGGCGGTGTGGAACAGCGCTTTTTTACAACGCCATCCCTGCGTGGTTCATCAACGTGCAAAAGATAAAGAAGGACCTAATCCGCTCCAACGAGAAAGAGATCAATTGGTATCCGGAGCACCTGAAACGTGGGCGCTATAAAAACAGCGTGGAGCAGGCGCCCGACTGGAACATTTCCCGCAACCGATACTGGGGCAATCCAATTCCGGTGTGGAAATGCGGGAAGTGCGGCAAGGTCCACATAGTTGGAAGCTCGGAAGAACTTGAAGGCCTCCAGGAGAAGAGCACCAACCGCTACCTGCTCATGCGCCACGGGTTGGCGGAGAGCAACATCACGAACGCGGTGAGCCATTGGCCTGAGCGGATAAAATACCACCTCACCTTGGGCGGGCGGGTGCAGGTGGAAAAGCTCCTCCGGCGGTGGCGATGGGGGAAGGTTCACTATATCTATGCGTCCGATCTCATTCGTACAAAAGAAACAGAACAAATGCTCGCCGAAGCGTTCAAGGGTGAACGGGTGGTATTCGATCCGCGGCTCCGCGAGATAGATACCGGCGCTTTCGAGGGAAAGAGCCCTGCGGAGTACCACACCCACTTTTCCTCCGATTTGGAGAAGTTCACGAAGCGTTTACTCGGCGTTGAAACACTCGCCGACGTGCGCGGGCGCATGTACGAGTTTGTCCGCGAGATGGAGCAAAAACACAAAGGGAAGACCATTGTCGTGGTGAGCCATGACTACCCGCTCTGGATGCTGGAGTCGGCGATGCGCGGATGGACCGATGAGGAGGCTGTTGCGGCGAAGCACGCGCGGGGAGGGGATTTCTACAGGAACGGTGAGATGCGTGAGGTAGCCTTCCGCCGCGTGCCGCGCGATGAGACAGGACGCATGGACCTACACCGTCCCTACATAGATAAGATCCTTCTTACCTGTTCCCGGTGCGGAGGTTGCGCTTCGAGGATTGAGGAAATTTTCGATTCGTGGATGGAGGCCGCCTCGATGCCATTCGCCGAATACCACTATCCCTTTGAGAACAAGAAAATATTCGAGAGCCGTTCCCCGGCCCAATTCGTGGCCGAATATATCCCGCAGACCCGCGCGTGGTTCTACGTGATGCACGTGGTCTCGCTGATCCTTTTCAATCACGCTCCGTTCGAGAACGTGGTGACCACCGGTACCATACTCGCCGAGGACGGTTCCAAGATGAGCAAGTCAAAGAACAACTTTCCCGATCCGTGGAAGGTCATCGATAAGTATGGTGTTGACGCGTTGCGTTTCTATCTCATGAGTTCCCCGGTGATGCAGGCGGACGACTTGGATTTCAGCGTCAAGGGGGTCGAGAATATCTATCGCAAGAACATCCTCATTCTCCGGAACGTCTATAACTATTTCGAACTCTACGCGCGGGAAGCGGGTTGGCGGGCGTCGCTTGCGCCAAAATCGGACCCAAGCATTCTTGATCGCTGGATTCGCGTGCGGACGAACGAATTGATCAATACGGTAACCGAGTACTTGGATAGTTATGATACCGTGCGCGCTACCAAAACTGTCGAGGAATATATTAATGACCTTTCGACATGGTACCTGCGGCGGAGTCGGGGGAGGAAGGATAGTGCCTTCTTCGCGACCTTCCACGATTCATTGCTGAAGACGAGCCAGGTAATCGCGCCCATAATGCCTTATTTATCCGAGGTTCTCTATTCGAATCTGACGCATTCTTTTGGTGCGGGCAGCGATAGCCCTGAATCGGTCCACCTCACCGATTGGCCGAAGGCTGGAAAATTGAACGCGGATGACGAATCCCTTCTTAAAGAGATGACGGAAGTACGGCGTCTTGCGAGCTTGGCCCTCGCCGCGCGCGAGGTGGCAGGGATACGGGTGAGGCAGCCAATCGCGAAACTGAAACTTAAAACCGAGAACTTAAAACTAAAAACTGAAACGGGGCTGTTAGATATTCTGAAAGACGAAGTGAATGTGAAGAAAATCGTATTTGATAAGAACATTAAGAACGAGGTTGAGTTGGATATTGTACTCACCCATGAGCTCCTGGAGGAGGGATGGCTCCGCGACCTCACGCGGGTGGTGCAGGACCTCCGGCAGGACGCCGGCTGCGTGCCTCGCGATGCCATCCGCCTTTTCGCGGAAGTGCCGTCGGAGCTCCGCCACGTGATGGAGAAGTACGGAGCCGAGTTCCGGCGCGCGGTGAACGCGAAAACCATTGAGTACAAAAAGCCCACGCGCTTTGACGCGGAGATAGAGACGAGGGTAGGGGAATGGCAGGTCTGGTTCGCGATAACAAAACAGCCCCGACTGTAGTCGGGGCTGTTTTGTTGCTCACCTCTGTTCCCGGAACCAGTTTGGGTCTCCGTCGCGCCGCTCCTTTTCTTCCTGGGCCTCCTCTCGGGTGACTGTGGTGCCGTCCGGCCGCACAAAAACGGAATCACCCTTTTCTTCGGCGGGTACCGTTTCCACTTTAGGGAACTCTTCTTGCTTTGGCATGTGAATATAGATTATTCCCGCGACCTTTCCTTTATGCTATCAATCCAATCCTCTTCTTCACCTCAAGGAGTTTCTTCCCGGCAACCGCATTTGCCTTCTTGTTGCCGGCGGTGAGGATCGCCTTTAGTTTCTTGTCTTGAGCTTTTAGTTCTTTCTTTTTTGCTTGGAACGGTGTGAGCGCTTTGACTATCACCTCCGCAAGGTCTTTTTTGAACTCCGCGTATCCCTTGCCGCGGTATTTCTTCTCGATCGTGGGGACAGAAACGTTCCCCATCGCGGAGTAGACGAGCAAAAGGTTCGAGATGGCCGGTTTGCGCGCGGGGTCGTATTTTATTTCCCTGCCGGAGTCGGTAACGGCGCGCTTCAGTTTCTCACGGATGGTGTTTGGCGAGTCATCTATAAAGAGGCATCCCAAAGGCCGCGATTTGGACATTTTCTTTTGGGGATTGTCTAGGCTCGTAAGGCGTGGGATTTTAGTGTGGAGTGATTGCGGCTCCGTGAACGTCTTCCCGAACTTCGCGTTGAATTTCCGCGCGAGTGTGCGGGCGAGTTCTAAATGCTGGTCCTGGTCGTCACCCACCGGAACGAACTTTGCGTCGTAGAGGAGGATGTCCGCGGCCATGAGGACGGGGTAATCAAAGAGACCCGCATTGGCAGGAACTGTAAATATTTTTTCCTTCAATTCTTCTTGTAAAAGATGTTCTACAAGATGTTTTTTGTTTTTCTCCCCTAATATTTCTAACCCCCCAACTTGTTTAAAAGTGTCTTCAATACTATCTCTTATTTTTTTTATTTCTCCTCTAAATTCTCTAATATTTTCTACTTTCTCCTTAAATTGTGTCATTCGCATTAATTCACCCATTGGTGTAATCGTGTTCAAGATCCACATAAGCTCCGTGTGGGCGGGGATAGCGGACTGAACGAAAACGGTTGATTTCTTGGGGTCAATGCCCGCGGCGAGGTAGGTGTGGACGAGCTCCGCGATTTGCGTCGGTTTCTCCTTCGGGTTGAAGTCCTCGGTGAGTGAGTGCAGGTCAGCAACGAAGAAAAAGCACCGGTATTTCCCCGAGTTCTGGAGCTCCACGAAATTTTTGAGCGCCCCAAGGTAGTTCCCCACGTGGAGCGCCCCCGAGGGCTGAATGCCGGAGATAAGAATAGGTTTTATCATGATATTTTCATTCTGTTTTTCTGTACCACCGTGTTTTTATTGTATCAGGTGGGTTGGATTTTTCCAATTTCCACCAATAATTCGCCATGGCGAATTATTGGTGGAAAAAGGCAATGTGGTTTAGTTGCTTCTTTTTTCTCGCTTTTAGAGTTTGAAGTGGTGGCGGAGTTTTTCCTCGCCCTCAAAGTGATCTATGTAAAGAATGAGAATGTATTTCCGAACGTCAAAGATGCTTGCAATAAAATCTATCTCGTCTTCGCAAGGGTAGGGGGTGAGGAAAACGCTTTTTTGGAGAGGATAAAATTTGAGGTCCTTTAACTTTTTTCTGAAAGCGTCGCGGGCTGCCTTGTGGCGGTGGGGGATATCAAACATGATGAGCCGCCATTTCCCATCCCACGTCTGGTCCTTGAGTTTGATGCCATCAAGGCTGTATCTCAATATCGTTCCTTTTCCAAGTTTGGTGATCTTAATCTCCACGCGCCCACTTTCCAGCTCTCGGTAATCCACCAACTTTCTTGACTGTAAATTTTTCAGGTCTCGTAGGAAAGCCTCTTTCTCAAATCGTTTCTTTCTGAAATAGCTTTTAATCAAACCTTGGATTAGGCGAGCGCCGCCCAGAGGGGAAACGAGGGAAATGGCGAGCACCCCGGAACCAATGGCCAGTCCTTTCAAGAACTGATGCGGCCGCGAGTTTTTCTTTAGGCCCATCTCGCGGGTATTATACCATTTTCCATCAATAATACGCCATGGCAAATTATTGATGGAAAATTTAGAAGTTATAAATAGTTTGTCAAAACCAGCGGATTTTTACAGTTTTCGCTCCGAGGGCTGGATGCCGGAGATGAGGATGGGTTTCATATAGATAGAGTATAAACCAACTCCCCACATCTTTGAAATTCGTTTTCCTCATTGTACAATTGAGGTATGCGAGGAGAAGGTTTTACTGAAATACCGGCCCAGTCTCAACTTGAAACCGAAAGAGAAACGCTGGGTGCAAAAGAGCTCCTCGAGCGGCTTAGTCCGGAAACCTTCGAAGACGAGGAGGGGATTGAGCGCACCCTTTTTACCTTCGAATGTAAGGGTGGCGGGTCGGTCAAGGCAATGTTTTACCGCCGGGAAGAACTCCCCGCCGTTGGAAACATCCTGGAAGGAAAGCAGGCGACAGTATTCGGAGAGGAACCACGCCACCGAAAAAAAGATGAGTGGGGGAAGCTTGTTTCCTCGATTGGGGAGCGATCTACCAAAAAGGATACGCGGAACAAAGTGCTGAACCCCGGCATAGTGGATACAGGGACCCTTGCCGAAGGGAACGCTGTTTTTGTGGTCGAGCAGAATATGAAATCATTGCTCGATATGGCATTTGTGCTCGGCGTTGAGAACCCAAAATTACGGAAGTTGCGCTCCCTTATTTCCGAGGGGAAAACAAATGATGAAGTTGAACGATTTGTTGACCAAGTCATTGCGGGCAAGGTTCTCGATGACGAGGGAGTACGCAAGGACGTTCCAGACCAGGAAGGCGAAACCCTGTTCCTCCTCGGCCTCATGGGCAACGAAGACGCCTCGAGGATTTTGGAACAGAAACGCATGCAACTTGTGCGCTATGATGAAGCGCGAGACAATGAGCACCTTGTAGCACTCAAAGAAGGGGCCGAGCGCATGACACGCGAGCAGCCCCTCAAGCTCAAAGAGCTCATTGCGGTCCATCTTACGAAATTCATGCCTCGCCAAAGCGAAGCGAGAGACGCTTGGGAGCTCCAAACGTCCTATGAAGCGACCGGAAAGAAGATGCCCCGCATCACCCAACACTTCACGCTTAATCATCCCATCGTCGCGGCGGGAGCATACGGGAGCTGGGAAGATGCGTCCATTGCGGTGCTCATGCCACTTGACCGGATGATCGAGCGGAACGGTAAACCGTCCCTCTTGAACACCGTCGATACCTTCTGGGAGGTTTCTCCCGGCCGGCGGACCATACTCCCAAAAGACGACGCGTGGCTCGTGAAACCCGGCGCGATAGAGGAGGAGGGGAAGTTAGTTGAGCATCGTGGCCATGAACTTACCTACAAGAGCAAGAATTTCGGTCCGGAAGACGTAAAAGCGCTCGCGAAGTCCTGGAAGGAGCCCTATGAACGCGAGGGTATCAGCCACCGTATTCGGGAAATATTCGCCAACGCCGTTTCCACATACGAATTCGGAAAGGGATACGTCCCCACCATTTCAAATGAAGATTTCCACCATCTGGTGAAAACTTTTGGTGCCAAGGAATTAGAATCTCTTGAAGGAACGATCTTGGGTATCCGCAGGGGAGAGGGGGAACGAGACCTGCTCCCCGAGCTTTCCGAGAAACCCATACGAGAGGTTGTCGAAGGCATTTTTGAGGAAGCTAGCATCTACGACCGGATTGGTAAGGAAACAATAGAAAGAATCGTGAAGGACATAGAGACCGAATTCATCTTCCGAACGAAGCAGTTCGTCATCGCGGAACAGATCCGGGCGTTGGGGTACACCGTTCACGGCGGTGGTATGTGGGCTTGGGACGGTGATTCATGGACCGCAACCGACCGTACCGTCAAGTTGGGCGCGGAGATTGGGGTGCTCGTGGGCCCCCACTCCGGTCACGAGAGCCACGATGCGGAGAGTTTCCTTATGAGCCTGTCGTCAGAACTGGAAACGGGAGAAGAAACGCCCGCAGCATATAGGGAAGCGCTGGGGCACGTATCTTCTCCGGATTATTTCCGCAAGCTTTCTCAGCCGATGCGGCGGCTATTGTACGAAATCGGAGCACTTTAGAAGTGTCCTGGTACGGAATAATGTCCCACAATCAACCCCCATTTTATGGGGGTTGACGGCTATATCTCTATAATCACCGGAAGAATCATTGGGCGTCTCTTGGTCTTGGTAAATATGTACTGCCCTATCTGGTCGCGGATGAGGGTTTTCACGTAGTCGGCGTCCAGTTCCCCGCGGCGCGGGATGCGGCCGATGATGCCGCGGATGCGCTTGCGGATCTCATCGAGGATTCCCTGGTTCTCCTTGAGGTAGATGAAGCCGCGCGAGATGATGTCGGGGTTTTTCAAGATCCGCCCGTTCTGGCGGGAGAGAGTAGTGATGATGACGAGCATGCCTTCCTGCGCGAGCGTGAGGCGGTCACGGAGCACCACCTCTCCCACGTCACCCACCCCCAGTCCGTCCACCATCACGTAGTAGGCGGGAATCTTCTCGTTGGTCACCGTGATGGAATCCTTTCGGAGCTCCACTACCACGCCGTTGTCGGCGAGGGCGGTGCGCTCCGGCGGGAGACCCAGCACCTCTTGGGCGAACTTTGCGTTCCGCCATCGCATGAAGTAGTAACCGTGAATGGGGAGGAAAAACTTCGGTTTTACGAGCTTCATTACCGCTTTCAATTCTTCCTGGGGGGCGTGGCCGGACGAGTGAATGTCCAGCATCTTGTGGTGGAAAATGATGGCGCCCTGCCGCGCGAGGTTGTCCTTCAGGTTCTGCACGCTCCGCTCGTTCCCCGGCACGACGGACGAGGAAAGGATGATGGTGTCGCCAGGGCGGATGCGAATCTGCTTGTGCTCGCCGTTCGCGATGCGCATCAAGCTTGCGCTGGGTTCCCCCTGGGCGCCCGTGGAGAGGATGAGCACCTTATTGTCCTTGTATTTCCCGATCTCCTCCAGAGGGATGAGGGCGCCCTTCCCGATCTTCATGTACCCGAGCCGCTGGGTGATCTGGATGTTGTTCTTCATGGAGAAGCCCGAGATGGCCACCTTGCGACCCAGCCGCTCCGCGATCTTAATGATCTCCCCGAGCCGGTCAAGGAGCGAGGCAAAGGTAGCCACGATGATGCGCCCCTCCGCCGCCTTGAAGAGTTTTTCCAGCTCCGCTTCCACCACCCGCTCCGAGACGGTGTAGCCGGGGACCTCGGCGCCGGTGGAGTCCAGCATCAGGGTGTGGATGCCCTCCTCGCTCACCCGTTTCCAGACGTCCATGCCCTTCGGTTTCCCCTCATGGTCGTAATCAAACTTGAACTCGCCGGGGTGGACGATGTTTCCCACCGGCGTGCGGATGATCATCCCCACGCCCTCGGGGATGTTGTGTACCACGTCAAAGAACGTGACCGCGAAATGCTTCCCCAAAATTTTAGTGTCGCCCCCCCTCACGAGTTCAAAGCGCGGTTTCGGCGAGTTGGGGAAATCGTCCTGCCGCTTCATCATGATCTCCTTGGTGAGTTCCGTGGCGTAGATCAGGGGGTTCCCAAGCTTGTCCAGGAGATAGGGGATGGCGCCGATGTGGTCGTAATGGCCGTGGGTGATGATGATGCCGCGGATGCGGTCTTTCTTCCCCTCAAGGTATGTGACATTGGGGATGATGTAGTCGACGCCGGGCGTTCCCTCCTCGGGGAACTGGAGTCCCATGTCAATAATGAGGATTTCGTCCCGGTACTCAAGGAGCATCATGTTCCTGCCGATTTCCTCGAGTCCCCCCAAGGCGACCCACCGCAGCGTGTCAACGTCGTGCGGTTTTGGAACTGCCACCTCCGTTCTTGTGCCCGTGCGCGGCGCGCCTCTCCGGCGCCCGTGCGGCATTCTGCTTTCCATGCGATGTGCGTACATGAGACCTTTTTGTTTTTGTGTGCGACCGGTACCTTCGGTACCCTTGCGGTGGGCGAGAGAGGATTTGAACCTCCACGGCCTTGCGGCCACTAGGCCCTGAACCTAGCGCGTCTGCCAATTTCGCCACTCGCCCAATATTTTCTTTGTAATAATATGGTGCTGGGTTTCACCCGCCTCGACTCGCGTTGCTCGTCGACGCGAGGCGGGCCACCCCGGCTTATCTGTTCACTTCTTTTTTCAAACGTTCTATAAGCGGGGTTTTCTGGGGATTTACCTTTTTTTGCTTCGCGATGGCAAGTGCGGTCCAGTGTCCGAGGAGAAAAGCGTTCCATGTCCGCTCCTCTGCGGTACGTCCTGCGGGGGAAACGTTCGAGACCGAAATACCCCCGTTTCGGAGCAACGCCTCTATGGCCTCGAAATGTTTCTTTTCGTGCGGGGACTCAGGGGTGTCCCTTAGGAAGACGGCTGCCACAGTGCGGGCCGCATCCCCGAGGGCCGCGATCTCGTTATGTCCCATTTCCGGGTACGTGTTCACAAAGGCGAGCTGTTTCGCAGTCTCGTTCAGGATGATTTTCCATGCCTGCCCCACGTGGGAGAACCCACCGCCGCTGTAGATGAGAACCACTTTCTTTGCAAGGTGCTTTGCGAGCTCTTTTCCGATGCGCTCCCCCCGCGCGGACCGAATAGTGCGGGTGAGATTATTTACATTAAGCGAGGGGAATGCAACTCGGAGGAGTGAAAGAAGGTTGTAGTAAAGGTATCCCATCCCTTCCCGCGGTGTCAAGTCGGTGGCTTGGAAGGAGGCGCAGGGAAGGTGGTGTTGCGCGGCAAGCGCCTTGAGTTTACCGCCTCCAGCAATGACCGCAGCGCTCCCCCGAGGTGCTCGCCGTTTCAAGAACACCCGGAGTCCCGAGAGCGTCTCCTCGGTGTTCCCGGAGAAGGAGATGAATATGAAAAGAGGCCGTTGGAAGGAGGTTTTGGGGAGTCCGTGGTTTTTCCACGCCTCAACAGGCACCGGGAGCCGCAGGTATCCTGCGAGAGCTTTAAGGAAAATGCCGGGGAGCCCGGAGCCGCCCATGCCTACTACCACCACGCCGTCCGGTTTTGCACCGCGGAGCGTTTCTACCCGCAGGAGATTTCCTTGCAGCGGCTTGAGCTGGGCAGGAAAAGCAAGGAGATGCTTGCGATAGAGATCGTACAGGTTCATTTTTTCTGGATGCTGATTTACGCGGATTTTGGCTGATTTACGCTGATTATTTAGACGCGGATTTATGCGGATGCTATTAAGTTATCAGTTATCTATCATTGGTCATTTGTCATCGGTCGTCAGTTATTGCAGTACCCTCACCTGCGCCACGCTCCATTTCGCGGCATCCCGGAGGCGGTCCGAGGGGATTACAAGCGTCTGCGGGTGCCCGCCCGACTGAGCGGTGTCAGTCGCTCGGGCGGGGAACCCTTGGAGGTTGTCGCGATGAATATAGAGATAAGGGAGCGTGAAGAGAAACAACGCGGGATTGTCTTTAACAAGGAGCGTGGTGATGCGTTCCAGGTTTGCCCCACGTTTCTTCTCTTCTCCGGTTTGGCGATTTGTCTCGAGTAGGCGGTCAACCTCCGCATTCTGGTAGAGGGAAAGGTTCAACCCGGGCGCAAGGCGTTCCGAGGAATGCCAGAACGGATAGAGATCCTCCGAATGTTCCAGGGTGTTGCCGAAGAGGAGGAGCTCGTAGTTCCGTCCGCGTACCACCGTGTCCACGAAATCGCCAGGCGGAGCGGTGACAATGGAAACGGGGGCGATGCCCACCGCGTCCCAGTCGCCCTTGATGAGTTCGGCCGCTTTTTGGAGCGCCGGAATCTGTGGGACCGCAAGAATGATGTCCTTGCTGTCCACTTTGGCGGCGACGAGGTGGTCACGTGCACCCGCGGGGTCGTAGGACGGCATCCCTCCGCCGGCTAACCACGGAGAGTTCACTAAAGTTCCTTCTCCCCCGAACGCTTCCCGAACAATGCGGTCGCGGTCGATGGATTCCAAAAGTGCGAGCCGGAAGTTGTCGTCCTTGAGAGAGGGTTTTGTGAGTTGGTTCATGAAAATGGCGTAGTAGCGCGTCATGGGAATCCGCTCGGTGACAGCTGCGGCAAGGACAGGAACGCCGGAGGCGGGGGGGAGCGAGAGTCCGAAACCATCCACGCGGCGGAGGCGGAATGCATCCTGGAGTTCCTCGTTGGTGGAGAAAAATAGGAAGTAGAAATCCTGGATGAAGGGCGGGGTGCCGCGGTATCGCTCGTTGGGAACGAGGCGGTATTCCGTGATGAACCCGTCGCGCCGTTCCTCATATCCCTTTACGCGGTAGGGGCCACTTCCCACCGGTTCCAGGTTGTAGGAGGAAAGGTGGAGATTCGCGGGCGGCACCGCCCCGTAGATATGTTGCGGAATCACAGGGAGCCGTGCGAGTGACTCCCGAAAGAAGGAGAAAGGGGACGGTAGAGTGAACGTCACTTGGAGTTCGCTCACTCGCTCGGCAACCACCCCGCGCCAGCTCATGGCGAACGGTGAGCGCACGTCCGGGTCCTGGACCATCTTCACCGTGAACACCACGTCGTCGCTTGTGAGAGGCACCCCGTCGTCCCATGTGAGGTCCTCGGCGAGTTTCACCGTGTAGGTACGAAATTCTGCGTCAGTTTCGATGGTGGTCGCGAGGTCGGTTAGGCGGCTATAGATAAGTGTTGAGATATCTTGGTCTGCAGGGTTCGCGGAGAGTATCGGGTTCAGCGCGATGGGTTGCCCCACCACTCCCTCGCGGTAGGAACCGGCTGCCACCGGAATCCACGCCGAGTGGGTTTGTATGGCAAGCGCAATCTGCGAGGCCCCCGCCAGCACGAAAACCACCCCCGCGGCAATCGCGAGCGTCCGCTCCCGCGGTGAGAGCGCATGGAGCATAGGTATTAAACGATTGGTACGCACGTTCCTATCTTGCGAGAAAGAGGTTCGCAAGCGCCAGCACTGCGAAGAGGACCGCGGCGACAATGGTACCCCAAAAGATCGCCCGCTCGAGGCCGCGCCGTGTCTGGTAGGGGGTGCCCCCGGCACCGCCGAAAACCCCCCCGAGTCCAGCGGAGCGCTCTTGGAGGAGGATCAGGATAATGAGGATAAGCGAAACGACGATTTGGGCGATGATAAGCATGACGTCAGTGTTTTCTCCGCGCGAATCCAAGTATGAGATTCACCGCGCCAACTAGGAGCGTGGCGAGGAGGAGCGGGAGATATCCTTGGATGGTAACCTGCGGGGAGAGCACGTCAAGGAGGTAAAAGGTGAGCGCATTGATGACGATGGCAAAAAGCCCGAGTGTGAGGACGATGAACGGCCCAAGGAAAAGCTTCAAGAGGGGCCGGAGGAGAGTGTTGATGATGGTGAGGATGGCGCCGGCCGTGAGGAACGCCACGATGCCGCCCACGACCGAAAACCCAGGGATCGCGTAGTCGGCGATGAGAAGCGCTATAGTGTTCGAGAATACGGCAAAGATGAGCGTTGCGATGAATCCCATTATGGTTATGGTATCACATTCTCCCCCGTTGCGGGAAAGTGTTCACCTCGCTTACATAAATTCGCGGATAAGGCTTTCGCCAGTCATGGCTTCTGGCTTTGGAATTCCCATGAGCTCAAGAATGGTGGGGGCTATATCGGCGAGGAGCCCGATGACTTGGAGATGCCCCCCGGGGCCCAGGCGCGTGACCCCTTCGAAACTGTTCCCCACGAGATAGAAGGGAACCGGGTTCGTATTGTGCCTGGTTTCCCGCTCGCCGCTTCGGAGACCCATGACCGACTCCGCGTTCCCGTGGTCCGAGGTGACAATCAGTGTGTGGTCCCCAGCGCGCACCGCTTGCAGGAGGCGCCCGAGTTCTTCATCCACCACATGTATAGCCTGGACCGTCGCCTCGTAGTTCCCGGTGTGAGCGATAATGTCCGGGTTCGCGTAATTCATCGCGATGAAGTCAAAGGAGCCCTCGGAGAGCCCCGCGAGCACCCGGTCGGTGATGGCCCGCGCCATCATCTCTGGTCGCTCCTCCGGGTGCGGTATTTCTAGAGAGGGGATGAGTATTCGGTACTCGTTGGGGAACGGTTTGTCGCGGAAGCCGTTCATGAAGTAGGTGACGTGGGCGTACTTCTGGGACTCGGAGATGCGGAGCTGTACTTTTCCGTTGTCGGCGAGCACTCGCCCCAAAGGGAACTCCACCAGCTCGTTGGGGAACGCGGCTGGCACGGTGAATGACTCGTAGTAGTTTGTCATAGTGGCGACATATAACTCCCGGAGCGGTTTCCGTGGGAACCGGATGAATGCTGGGTCTATGAACGCCTGGGCGAGCTGGCGCATGCTGTCCTCGCGGAAGTTGAAGAAGATCACCGCATCGCCGTCGCGGATGGGGTGTGTGGTGGCACTGATAACCGCGGGCTCGATGAACTCATCGTTCAGGTTCCTCCGATAAGCCCGCGTGAGGGCCTCACCCAGAGGGCGGAGCGGCACCCCTTCTGTGAGGAGCGCGTAGGCCTTCGCGGTACGGTCCCAGTGCCCGTCGCGGTTCATGGCGTAGTAGCGTCCTACCACACTCGCCACCTCCCCGATGCCAGCCACCGCCAGTTTTTTCCGCACCTCACCGACAAGGTTGCCGGCGGATTCCGGTGGACTGTCGCGTCCGTCAGTGATGAGTTGGAGGTAGAGGTCCGGACAGGATTCCCGCTTCGCCATTTCAACCAGAGCGTAAAGGTGCGTGAGAGAGGCGTGGACGTTTCCTGAAGTGAGCAAACCCACGAGGTGCACGGCGGAGCGCCGCGCGCGGGTGTGCGCAAAGGCGTCCCGGAGCGCCGTGTTCTTGAAAAAATCGCCGCTCTGGATGGCAAGCGAAATTTTCGGGAAATGCTGGTACATCACCTTGCCCGCGCCCATGATGAGATGGCCCACCTCGCTGTTGCCTTCTTCCTCCCACGGGAGCCCCACGGTGATGCCGGAGGCCTGGAGAGCTCCGGCGGGGAAGCGGGATTCCATGGTGCGGATGGTCTCCGGCGCGGCGGCGTAGATGGGGTTTGACTGGTCCGGCGTTCCTATCCCCCAGCCGTCTAAAATAGCGAGGACGAGCGTATGTTTCATCCTGTTAGAGATAGGTTGTCATAGACAACCGTAGCAAAGCGGTTTTTCCGCCACCAATCGACTTTTCTCCCTTTTACGTTGCACTGCACAGTCAATATTTTGGTTATCTCTAACTGGATTCACATTCTCATTCTACCCTTATTTTATGGGGTTTTTACAGATGTTGACTTTTTTTGAGATGTGTGCTAACATTTAAACAGAATAGACCATTGATAAATAATTGTTTCTGACAATTTATATTTGGAGGATACCATGAAGATTTTGTTGGTTGAAGATAACGAGTTTCATATCGAAGCTGCGCAAGACCAGTTGAGGGAACATGAGCTTACGATCATTCGAAGCTTTAATGAATTATACCCGTGGCGTCGAGGGTGGGATGGTCCCGAACGGCAGGGATTCACGCTGAGTCAGTATGATGCGGTGTTGACAGACATCAACCTTCCATCGCCAGTCGATACTAGTTCTGGTCTTGGGAACATGGAAGGACCGACAGGATTACTGGTGATGTTGAAAGCTCTTGAGTCTGGTGTGAAATATATCGGTGCAATCACCGATGTAAGCCATCACAGTAAGGACCCCATCGCAAAAGGACTTGATATGTGGATTCATGCTGGTAAGCCCATTGAGGCTGGCAATTCTAGGATTTTCCTGGAATGTTATAATGCCTGCTGCTATGATTCGGGCGATCCAAACTACGAAAAATGGGGCGGCGGGAAGAGCCGAAAGAATTGGGGCAGGCTCTTGCGCCTTTTGACGGGTAGGACATTACCTTGCGATGAAGGATATCTGAAGTACTACGCGAAAAAGGAAAAATCCGAACCAAGTTCGGCCCAAAGCTGAACCCTTGCATTGAAAAAAGTCCAACCAAAGCCTGGCGTGACTATATGCCAATCACGAAACAAGGCCTCTGGCGTGCCAATCTCACCGGCACTTGAATAAAGGGAGTAGTAATATCTCGGGGAAGCACCGAGACGCCCGGCAAGCGGACACAGCCAAAGTTTAGCCCTGCAATAATAAATTGTTGCGGGGCTTTTCATTTACTAAAGAGTTGTTTGTTGTGGAATTTCCCCGCTTCCTTAAATCCTTAAAACTATATCACTTTCAACGGTCGTTGAAAGTGATATAGTTTTTCTTTCTCTATTATTTACTCTCTTACCACCCCTCTCTTAACCAGATGGTGGCGCTTACCCGTGTATTCGCGGCTTGCGCGCCCTCCCCTATACAATATCCCTCTCCCTCGCCTCAAAGAACTTGATGTATTCGAGAATTTCCATTGAGTTGAGGTTCTTGATGAAATCTTTCGGGAGCGGCGCGGGACCGAGCCACACACTTTTCTGGATCGGCGAGAACCCTAAAAGCGACAGCTCGATCCGCAGCCAGTCGCGTTTCCAGTGGTATTGCTCGGGGATGTCAAATGCGACGATCATATTTCTCTCGCGTCGCGGCGGCGCACCAGGCTGTCGGTGGCGGGGGAGAAAACGTTCCGATTTCTCTTTCAGATAGGTTTTGCCTTTAGCAGTGATTGTCCATGAATTATCTCTCTTAGCTGCCAAGCCGCGCTCTTTCAACCTTGCGAGGGTGAGGTAGAGCGTTTGATTTTTTATCTGGCGGGTTCTTCGCGAGTGACCTGAGGTTGGAACACCAAGCAGTGATTGCCGCATCAGCTTGTAACCGGCCGAGTAACTGAAGAGAATAGTGAGAATGTCGTCGCTTAGTGCCATGGGCGGTTGTTTATTTCTACGGAGATTAAAAAGTGATAAGATCTCTTTCGCTTAGTATATCACTTTCCACGACCGTTGGAAGTGATATAGTTTTTCCACGCATTTCCGCATCCCCCCAGCCCCACAGCGGCTCCCCTCGGGGCTTTTCGTTTGACCTTGTCTCTGGTGGGGGGGTATACTCTTACTGTCATACAAAACGTCGATGACATACACACAGCCAAATAAGAATATTTCATACCATGCCACAGCCACTGTGGCTTCTCGGCATTGCCGCGCTTGCCCTTGGAGCGGGATACCTCCTGCGGTTCTTGGTCGCCAAACGTTTAGGGGCCTCTCTCGAGCATCGTGTTCGGACCGAGCGCGCAGCCGCTGAAGCCGAAGCAAAAGAGATCGTAGTCGCGGCCAAAGATAAGGCCGCATCTCTCCTCGTCGACTTTGAACGAGAGGAGCGGGAGCGCAAGCAGGAACTCCGCCGATTGGAGGAACGCATCGCGCGCAAGGAGGATGCGATCCAGGCAGAGCGCGCTTCCCTTGATGCGGAAGCAATTAATGCGAAGCGGGAACTCGAGCGGATCCAGGGGCTCGAAGTGGAAGCGCGCGCCCGCGAAGAACGCGTCGTAAAGGAGCTCGAATCGCTCTCGGGTATTTCTCGCGATGAGGCGAAGGGGCGCCTCTTCCGCGAATTGGAGGAATCCCACCGGGAGGAGTTGGGGGAAACACTGGCGCGGCTTGAGCGCGAGCGGCGCGACGAGATCGAGAAAAAATCGCTTGAGATCATCACCTCGTCCATCCAGCGCTACGCGCGCGACCACATTGCGGACGTCACCACGACTGCGGTGGAGCTCCCCAGCGAGGAGCTCAAAGGGAAGATCATTGGCCGAGAGGGGCGCAACATCCGCGCTTTTGAGCGCTTGACCGGTGTGGAGGTCATTGTGGACGAGACGCCGGAGAGCATCATTCTCTCCTCGTTCGACCCGCTCCGCCGCGAACTCGCAAAGTTGGCCTTGGAGAAGCTTATAAAGGACGGGCGCATTCAGCCCGCGAAGATCGAGGAGAAAGTTGAAGAGGCGCGAACGGAACTGGAGGCGCACATTCAGAAGGTAGGCGAGGAAGCTGGCTTTGAGGTGGGAATACTCGATCTCCCGAAGGAAATCGTGGTTCTCCTCGGGCGCCTGAACTACCGCACTAGCTACGGACAGAACGTGCTGCAGCATTCCATAGAGATGGCGCACATTGCCGGGATGATCGCCTCGGAACTCGGTTTGAACGTCGCGGTGACGAAGAAGGCGGCGCTCGTACACGACATCGGGAAGGCGATCGACCACGACGTGGAGGGTACCCACGTGGAGCTCGGCCGCAAGCTTTTGAAGAAGTACGGGGTGGAGGAAGCGGTCATCCGGGCCATGGAGGCGCACCACGAGGAATTCCCCTTCTCCTCGCCGGAATCCTACGTAGTGGCCGCCGCCGATGCCATTTCTGCCGCCCGCCCCGGGGCGCGCCGGGATACCCTGGAAAAATACCTGAAGCGGCTCCAGGACATTGAGAACACGGTGAAAACCTTTGATGGGGTGAAGCAGGCCTACGCGGTTTCCGCGGGGCGCGAGGTGCGGGTGTTCGTTGTGCCGGAAAAGATAGATGATTTCGGCGCTTTTGAGCTCGCAAAGCAGATCGCGGGGAAGATACAGGCCGACGTCCAATACCCCGGCGAGATCAAAGTGACGGTCATCCGGGAAGTAAAGGCGATTGAGTACGCCCGGTAGTGAAAACTCAACTTGCCGCTCTAGGCGGCCTACCCTCAAGGGGTCGAGTTTCTACTACCTGGTACGCCCGGTAGTGAGCCGAGCACTTCGCTTTCCCCAACGCCGGTCGGAAAATGTTAAAATAAGCCTGCGTTTTTGGGCCATTTCCTCACAACATGTTTTTCTTGCGGAAAGCGTCCAGGCGTCGTCTCCCTTCGAGAGATCTCTCTACCTTCGGTAGATCTCCCGAAGGAATGACCGTAGGGATGACAGTGCTCGGTCTACTACCGGGTACGCCCGGTAGGGTGGCGCGAAGCACTGTATTTGCCTACCTTTCTATGGTATACTCCCCTCAACGTGTAAAAGGTCGAGAAAGCCAAAGGTAAGCTACCTAAGTAAAACCATCAGTATGAAAAAGGACGGAATAGTGGAGGCGGTTATGAAAGCCGCAGGGATCGAGACGAAGAAACAGGGTCAGATGGCAGTGGAGGCGGTATTTGACACCATCGTGAAGACCTTAGGGCGTGGCGAGGAGATTGGCATCAGTGGATTCGGCACTTTCCGCGTGGTCAAGCGCGCGGCACGGATGGGAGTGAATCCCAAGACGGGGGAAAAGATCCAGATCGCCGCTTCAACAAAACCGAAATTCCGCGCAGGAAAGCTCTTGAAAGAAGCAGTAAAGTAGATAGGGGCGAGGTACCTCGGTCCTAAAACCAAAACCCCTCCGGTTATCCTGGAGGGGTTTTGGTTGCCCTTCGATAGTAATTCGTAGGTTGTCCACGAACTATCAAGAGGGCTAGGGCGCCTTCCTCACTAAGGCGCTCATTTCAATAAAGACCTGGTAGGCCTCCCTCACTTTCGTGAGAGATGCCTTTACCAGATCTCTTATTGACGGGGAAGGTGCGGCCTCGGCCGCGGTGCTGGTTGCCTGATCGTTCGTAGATGTGGCGAGTGAGAAACCCGTGGGAGTGGTAGAGGAAGTTGACTGTACTTCCGGAGTGGAGGAAGTCGCTTGTGCTTCGGGAGCTGTGCTGGTAGCCGCAGGTTCCGTGGAACTTGCTTTCGGTATGGCGGGAACTACGAACTCATCCCAGAAGCGAGCACGAGCGGTCTCGTTCAGTCCAGTGGCTTCTCTGACGAGGCCATTCGCCTTATCAAGAAGCGGGGAGAGATCTTTTGCTACTTTATACTTTGCGTTCTTGAGCTTTTGAACATCTTCGCCGATCTTTTCCGCACGCTTTTTCGCGGTTTCAATCGCATTGCCCTCCTGGGAAATAAGGAGAAAGTCGCGCACCGCATCTGCGGTGGAGATAAGATAGGTTGTGCGCCACTCCTTGAACTCCTGTGCCATTGTTTTCACTCCCGCGAGGTCTATCGTTTGTTCGCCATCCTCGAGGTTTCCTTTTACGTCGGCGTAGTGCGCAAGGGCATCGTTCAGTTTTTCCACTGTGGCCTCCCGCCACGGTTTGGCTTCCTTCCCTATTTCGATAGCGAGGAGCTTTACCTTTAGGTCGTTTGCCTCAGCGACGGAGAACTCGACGACCTTCTTCATGGTACTCAAGCGGAAAGCGAGCTCGTCGGGGCTCTGCTCGTCCTTGGCATTCACGAGATCGTTGAGTTTATCTTTCACGCCCTCAATTGCTTTCTCGACCGGCGATGGAGTCGCGGCGGCAACGATTCTCGCGCCGGCGAGGGAACACACGAAGGCAACCGCGATGAAAATGGCGATGTATTTTTTCATAGCATTAGCGGGTTGCTTCGTCGAGAAGCTGGTTGATATGATTTCTCGCCTGGTCCTCATCGGCGGGGAGCGCGGGTACCTCCGAGTTCAGGGTGGCATCATTCAGATGCTGGGTGCGGGTATCCGTGACTTCGTTCATCGCAGACGTCACGGTTAGATTCGCGCCTTGCTGGTATCGGATCTCGCTAAGTTGGATGTTAACGGGGAAACCATTGAATTCGTCCGCAAGCCGCGCGGGGTCCAGGGAAGAAGAGAGCACCGGTTGGGCCGATGGAAAGAGAGGGGAGAAAACGAGGATTAGTGCGGCGAAGGCGAGTGCCCCCGCAAGCTGGAACCAAGGTGTGAGGCGCGGGCGCTCCGAGGGGTGGGAGAGAATGAGCGTGCGCGAACGCCGCCCAAACCCTTCCTCGGGCGCGATGGTTTTTAAAATTTTCAATTGTGAGATGATATCGTTATGCATCGGCAAATTTCTTGAGTTGTTTCAGGGCCCGGTGCTGGATGACCCGCACGGCCCCCTCTGTTTTCCCGAGCGCTTCCGCAATTTCTTTATTGGAGAGATCGTTGATGAACCTCATAATGAGCACGCTTTGCTGATCGGGTTCAAGTTTGAGGAGCACCGCGCGCACCCGGTGCGCCGAGAGGGCAGTATCCACAGTTTCGCTGGTGGTATCCGCCTCGGCGAACATTTCTTCCGGCACCGCATCGATGTTCTGGTGATGGCGTGCGGTGCGGTAGTGGTCAATTACCGCGTTCCCCGCGATGCGGTAGAGCCATGACGAGAAGGGGAACCCACGGTGTTCGTAGCGGCGGATGTGTTCCCACGCGGAGAGAAACGCGCGGTGGGTGAGGTCTTCGGCGTCTTCGCGCCGCCCCACCTTAAAGAGCACAAACCGGTATATTTGCGGGAGGTAGTGGTCGTAGAGCGCCCCGAAGGCCTCCCTATTGCCATCTTGCGCTTTTTGAATGAGCTTTTGCTCGTCTTCTCTCATATTTTGTAACGAATGCGGGCGCCTTTTTGTTTCTCGGCGCCTGTAACGTTACACCATTTTCGGGGGCGTTACAAGGTGATTATTGAGGTTTTGTGGCCCTTCGATAAACTCAGGGCACTTCGCCTCACCCGCTTCAGTGGTTTACACTGAGCGAGCGTAGCGAGTCGAAGTGTGCGGGCGGCGGGAATTGAACCCGCGCATCGATCTTGGAAGGATCGTGTACTGCCGTTATACGACGCCCGCGTTTATGTGTCCTGATGGTAGCGTGGTTTTAGAGGCGAGGCAACCTATCTTCGGGACGTGATATGATTGTACAATACCCTTTACCATGCAAAGGGGATTTTTGAAACAAAAGCAGGCGTTTGTGAAAATAGCGCTCCTCGCGGCAAGCCTCGCGGTGGTCGGCTATGGAGTGTATTCCGCGCTCTCTACAACCACCGCCCATTCTTTCCCGCCTGCGTTCCTATGGGCGTGGCGCGATGCCGCGCAGATAAGCAGCGAGGTGGTGCGTTTCACGGGTGATACCAACCGGACCGTCGGAGAGGTGAATGCATTCGATCTTCAGGGCGATACGAGCCGGGCGCTGGGTCTTGTTCGCGATGCCCGCGTGAGCAATCGCATTGCGTATGAAAAATCGGTGGAACTTACCCAAGCGCTCCAGCGTCTCGCCGAATCCCTCCGCGATATTCCCTCCGTTGCGAGCCAACAGGTGGCTTATGAGGCCTTGGCGGCTGAGCTCTCTCTCGTTTCAAAGTTTATCGTCTATACCGATAGCTTGAACCAATTTTTGGACAGGGTTACGCAGGCGCTCGGCACAAACGCCCCCGCGGATCGCCAGGCGGTGCAGGATGCTTTGGGTGAGGTGAACGCGCTCGCCAAGGAGATCAACGAATTGAATGATTCGTTTACCCGCGCCATAGGAACGGTGGGGCAGTCGCTCTGACCCTTGGGCAAGGTTCCTCGGAAATGACAAGGGCGACATCATGGACGTCGCCCTTTTATAACCCGGGTTCCCGAGGATTCAGTTACGGTGAGGACCCCGGGTTTTTGAAACGCAGCTGCACCCGGAACATCTTTCACAGGTCGGTGTGTGAGGTACCGCATCAAGGCGCTCGGGCACAATCCAGTTTGAACACTTTGGTTCCAAGCATCTCCCAAACGGCGGGAACTTGCGGTCCCGGGCTACTCCCTTAAGGTCATTCAGCACTCTCCTGAGCGCCAGTTGTACCTTAGGAAGTTCACTACCGACGATTCTAAGCTCGGCGAGCACTTCATCCCTGGCCGGCACGTGAAAGAGTTCGCCGTCTCCTACGCGTTCGGCTGCATCGGAGGAAGCAGAGAGCTGTGCACTTGCACTCCGTTGCCTCTCGATAAGGTCCTGTTTCATCTCCGCGAGCACATCCTCAAAGTGCCCCAGTAGTGATTTGTGGAGTGTTTCATTTGCAGCTTGGTGGGCGGTAGGTACAGCAGTTGTTGCGGTCATAAGAACCTCCCTTAGGCATAGATGGTGAGTTGAACCGCGAGGGTAACAATGCATTCCATCGCTCGCCTAAGGGGAATCGGTGAAGCAGTGCGGGCGTATCATACACACCTCCTTCTTGGTTGGTGAGCGTTTCTGGAGCTCGGGTTGTGAGCCCCATAGGAAATTTTTTGAGAGCCGTTTTCCACCGTACCACGCGGGCTGGTTTAAATCAAGCTCTATTAGCTGTCGGGGCGCCGACCCCGCACCAAAGCTCCGCGTTGGTGCGGGGCATGGATTTTCATCAGTAGTCGGAGTGCTGGGAGTTTCGCCCAGTTAGAAACCTTTTTGTCGGAGAGCCGGGATTCGAACCCGGGCTACATGCTCCCAAAGCATGCGTGCTGCCGTTACACTACTCTCCGGTATATTTCTAACGGGGCGGGCCCAGGCCACGTGCTCCCAAGGCACGCGTACCACCGCTATACGACACTCCGCAAAAAGGACTCGCCGTGTCCCGTACTACGTTCTTCCGTTGGTGCGGGATGCTACCGTTACATCCCGACGCTTCGGTCGGGACTCGCGACTGCGACGTCGGAGCTACACCCCGATCGGCTTCACCTTATTCCTTTTTTCGTTTAGAATCAACATGATTTAGCAGTTTTACCCCCCCGTAGCTCAATGGACAGAGCAGCGCTCTTCTAAGGCGTTGATGTGGGTTCGATTCCTACCGGGGGGACACGTGCAATGGCAGGTTATTTCTTCCAGCACAAACTCACCGCGAAGAAAAATGCGGCGATGAGCACCGTGGCGATGCCGGGGGAAAGGGAATAGTACTGTGCGGCAAGGAGCCCGCCTTCGAGCGAGACGACGGCGAGGAGAATGGAGAGTGAAAGGAACACTTTATAGTTTCGCGAAAGATTTCTTGCGGTCACCGCGGGAATAATAGTGAGCGCGCTCATAAGGAGCACCCCCATAAAACTCACGCCTATCGCGGTCGTGAGCGCGATAAGGATGAGGAGAAGCAGTTCCATTCTTGCATAGGAAAGTTTCGCCGCAATCGCGAGATCTGGTGCGATGGAAGAGAGCACGAGGGGTTTCAGGTACCGCGCGGCGAGGCCGATGACCGCGATGGCGATGAGCATTTGGAGCAGGAGCGTTGGCGGCGTGGCTCGCTCCACGCTCCCGAAGAATGCCTCGAGGAGCTCACTCTGGGGGATGAGGAGCGCCCCCACTGCGAGTGCGGTCACGAAGAGCACCCCGGTGATGGACTCCACAGCGAGCTTCGTTTTATGCTCGATGCCCCAGATGGCGAAGACAGCGAGGAAAAGGAAAGCGAGCCCCCCGAGGAGCGGTTGGAAATTCAAGAGCACCCCCAGGGCGATGCCGGGTAGCGCCACGTGCGAGAGGGCGTCTGCGAGGAGCGTCATTCTGCGGAGGACGAGGAACGAACCCACAAAACCGCTCGCCGCCGCGACGAGGATGCCGGAGATGAGCGCGAGGATAAAGGTGTCAGGCATATGTTAGCTACAGTGACGATGACCGTGACGATGACAATGACTGTGACAATGATGATGACGATGACGAATTTTCGGTGTCATTGTCATAGTTATTATCATGGTCATGGTTTCTCAAAGTGGTGGTGGTGGAAGTAGGCATGGTCGCCGTATAGCTTTGCGAGGGTGCCGCTCGTGAGTTCTTCATCGGGCTCGCCGTAGCAGACCATCTGCTTATTCAAGCAGAGTACGTGGTCCGCGTAGCGATATACCACGTGGAGGTCGTGAGAAACGATGATGAGTGTCACATGCATGGTGTCCTGGAGGTGGTGGAGGAGCTTGTAGATGGATTCCTGCCCCACCATATCCACGTTCTCCGTCGGTTCGTCGAAGAGGAGGATCTGCGGTTCGTCCAGGAGCGCCCAGGCGAGGAGTACCTTCTGGAGCTCTCCACTCGAGAGATGTGCGAGGTCGCGCCGGAGCCATTTTTCGCCCATGCCGGTAGCGGCGATAGTGCGATGGATGGCGCCCCTCGGTGGGGACTTGAGATTCAGGAATTCCTCTACGGTCATGGGGAGATAGCGGTCCACCTGGAACCGCTGGGGGAGGTAGCCGACGCGGGTGCCGGGCCGCCAGCGGATTTCTCCGTGCGCAGGTTTTATGATACCGACAAGCGTTTTCAAGAGCACCGTTTTCCCGGAACCATTGGGCCCGATGACCGCGAGCACCTGCTGCGGTTCCAACGAAAAGGACACATGCTCAATGATTGTCTTCCCGTCGAGCGCGACCGCGAGATTTTCCACCTCAAGGAGCGGTTCAGGTTTCATTTTGATGACATCTTTTATTGTAGCCGAATCTCCTTCATATTGAAAAAGTGATTGCTCCTTGCTACGATTCAGGCACAACTGAATACGCCGCGGTAGCTCCCTCCTGCGCTCAAATAGGATTTGAGCTTCGGACGGGCAAGTAGCGCAAACGGCAAAGCTCTTGCTCATCCGAAGCTCTGATGCATGTCAGAGCGAAGGAGAGCCGCGGTAGCTCATTGGTAGAGCGCTGCCCCGAAGAGGCAGGCGTAGGGTGTTCGATTCACCCCCGCGGCACAACGCTTAGCGTTGTTATAGAGACGCTAAGCGTCTTCATCGGCTCCACGCTAAGCGTGGATGAAGTAACGCTAAGCGTTTCATATTTTGAATTTGGGACGCCAAGCGTCCCCGTGACCACGCTGAGCGTGGAGGGGGAAGAAAATTTTTTCATCATAATTTTATTATGAATTTTAAAGCTATTGGGTTTGATTATGGTGGAGTAATCGCAGGTATTCCAGGACCCGAATTCAATAAAAGAGTAACTGATCTGCTCGGTGTAGAACCAAAAACATTTCAGGATGTTTATTTTGAATTTAATCATTTAATGAATAATAATATCTTGTCTTGGCAAGATTTTTGGAAAAAGGTTACTGAAGAACTCGGTGTCTTTGATAAGTACGAGGACTTGATTAAATTCATAGAGGGACTTCCTCGTCGTGAAATTAACAATCAAATACTTGACCTTGCAGACAAATTGAGAGTGGGCGGTTATAAAGTTGGGCTTTTGAGTAATAACGATATTGCGGCAGCAATTAGGTTCCGAGAAACTGGACTCACTAATCACTTTGATGTCGTTGTCGTTTCGGCTGAAATTGGTTATAGTAAGCCTCACTCTAAAGCATTCGAAATTTTCATAGAACGACTTGGCGTGACAGCCAAGGACTTGATCTACATCGACGACACCGAAAAAAGTTTGACTACAGCGAAAGAAATAGGTTTTTATCCAATTCTTTTTACTAATTATGAATCGCTTTTGCATGATTTAAAGTCTTTAGGGGTTAAGATTTAATAAATGCCGCCAAAGAAAAACTTGTCATGGCTACGCCAGATCTCGCGTAGCGAGAAAATTGTCAGCGGCGCGCCGAGAGGCGAGGGAGATTCCTTGCCCGTCCGAAGCCTGGCGTAGGCGGGCCTCCCGCGGCACAAGTGAGAAAAGCGAGCGCAAGGCGCGGCTTGACAAGTCGCGCTTTTCGTGTATTATTATACCCAGCAGTTCAAAAACCAATTCATCAACCAATAAGGAGAAGTCCCGTGAGAAAAGTCTTGATTGTAGAGAGAATTGACGCCTACCGGTCAATCTACGAGAAGCAGTTCGCGGAAGCCGGTTTCGAGGTTCTCTTCGCGAATACCGCCGAGGAGGGCATCCGCCTGTTTCGAGAGAATTCGGACATTGTCGTGGCGAGTGTCGGGAGTAGGATTCCCGGTAACCTCGAGCTCGTGAAAGAAATGCGCGCGGCGCGCCCCACATTGCCGATCATCGCAACCTCGCTCATTCCCGAACTTCGCGCGGAGCTGAAACAAGCGGGGTGCAACGAGGAGGTGAGCGACAAAACGTCTCTCCTCTCTGCGGTTGCGGAGATCATCCGTGACCAGCCGTGAGCAGAAGCGTGAGTTTGTAGGAGAGCCAGTCCTTAATGGATCGGCTCTTTTTATTCTTTAGGAGGAACGATATAGTCCCCTCCGCTTTCCGGTTGTTTTTCGATTTTCTCACCCGCCGTTTTCCCAACCCCGTTTTTCCCGAGCGCCATATTTTTTTCCAATGTGGCGCCGATGTCCTTCGCCTTTTCTTCAATCGCAAATTTACCCCTGAGGAATTTTCGGAAAAGCGCCTCGCAGCCGAAGACGAGTAGGATAATGACCACGATGCCTATCTCGATCTGGCGGAACACCCGCTCGGACCGGAGATACGAGAGCCCCGACATTAGAGAGTAGGCAAGGAGCGTCATGGCGCCGAACCAGACGAGGAGCCCAGCGAGGTACGACTTCAGGAATTTTCCGATCGGCGTTTTAGACCAGCCGGTCAGGAGGAGCACGATTAGGTTCACCCCCACGAGGAAGTGGGAGGTGATGAAGAGCTTGGTGAGGTTCTCGCTCAAGTAGTGGGAGTAGAACTGGATGCGGCGGTTCGATTTGATCTTACGGTGCCACCGCCAGCCGAGGCGCGTGTGGCGGATGAGGCGCCCCGCGAGGAACGCGAGGAACTCCCCCACAAGGAGCGTTCCCAAGGTGGCCCCGAAGAACTCGTCCCAGGGGAGCGCGCCGGACACCACGAGGTACATGGCGAGGAAGATGGCCACCTCGCCCTGGATGATGGTGCCGAGGCCCAAGACCGCATCAGTCCACGCGGGGTACTGGCGCACCAGCGCCGCGAGCGAATCGGTTAAATCACCCATGTCGTTCTATTATACGATGTTCTCTACGAATTACGAATTTGATTACGAATATACGAAAATGTTAATTTTTTATTCTTTCGTATATTCGTACACTTTTCGTATTTCGTAGCTTTTCTTGAGCTTGTTGATGACCTATCGAGGAGCTACGATGAGAATGTATCTGTCATGGTGTTGCTCGATCACGCAAAAGTTCGCTTCAGGGCGGTGCGCTCCGGCGGTCCCGGCGGTCAGCGCACGAACCGGCGCTCCACAAAGGTACAGGTTTGGGTGAGTATTAAAAACCTGCCCCTCAGCGATGGAGAGAAGCGGATGCTCCGGCGGAAGTTTGGGAAGCGTCTCAACGGGCGCGGCGAGATTGAGGTACAGAGCGAATCATCCCGCTCCCAGGAGCTGAACCGCGACGAGGCGCTCCGGAGATTGGAGGCAATCATCGCGCGGGCGCTCAAAGTGCCGCGCTGCCGGATTCCCACCACGCCGCCGCGGGGAGCGGAGGACCGGAGGATCAGGGAGAAGAAATTCGTGTCCGAGAAAAAACGCGCGCGCCGCGCAGCGCACTGAATTTGTCATCATCGTAGTTATCTGTCATAGTTACCTCCGCGACATGGTGCCTATAGCTTAGTGGTAAAGCACTGCTCTGTGGCAGCAGTCACGAGGGTTCGATTCCCTCTAGGCACCCCAAGAAACACAATGGACGCAGGTTCGTTCTTACTGGTATAGCTACCGAGTTGGGGTGAAAAGGTCGCATTGCTGTGTACGAGATACAATGAAGAATCAAATTGTGCGAGGCGTGGTGGCTGGCATGGTGGCGTTTTCTGTAGCGTTCCCCGCGTTCGCGGTGACCACTTCCACGCCGCTCCGCGGTGTGAAGGGAGATTTGATCGAGAAGTTCAAGCAGGAACGTACGATGCTCCGGGACGAGGTAAAGAATTTCGTCGCGTCCTCTACGGCGGCGGCGCGCGAGCAGCTCCGTGCGAAGCGCGAGGAGCTTCAGAAGCTCATGGTGACACAGCGCGAAGAGTTCAAAAAGGCGGTGGAGGCGAAGCGCGAGGAGGTGAAGCAAGCGATAGAGGTGAAGCGTGCGGAGCTCAAGGATCGCGTCAAAATTCTCAAGGACGTGCGCAGGGAACAACTGGTGGCGAAGATCTATGACGACGCGAACGCTCTGAACAAGCGCCTCACGGACCATTTCCTCGCGCTCTTGGATAAGATCGACGCCATGCTGGGGAAAGTGGAGAGCCGTGCCGACAAGGCGGCTACGAACGGCCGGGAGGTGGGAGCGGTGCGGAGCGCGGTGGCGAACGCCGAGAACGCCATTGCCGCCGCGCGGACCGCAGTGGGAGCGCAAGCGGGGAAAGTGTATATGATCGCCGTGAACACTTCGTCCTCCCTGAAGCAGGACGTGCAGGCGGTGAGGAATGCGCTCCATGCGGATTTTGTGACGGTGCGGGATGCAGTGAAAGGCGCCCGTGACGCCGTGCAGGAAGCCGCGCGGGTGTTGGCGCAGGTGCCGCGCGTGGACGAGGAGACGGTCGCCACCTCGACGTCGAAGCAGGAATAGTTTTTCCAACGAACCATGGACATTCCAACAGAAACGACGAGCAGAAAGTGTTCGAAAAATTGCATAGGGTGGACGATCGCGGTATTGGCGGTAGCGGCCGTTGCCGTGTTTGTGTGGCAGGCGGGGTTCTTCGCGCAGCCCGTGGCGGAGAACGTTCCGCCGAGCGATGACACGACCGCATCCATCAATGAGGGACTTGCCGGGATCGACGTGGGAGACATTGACCAAGAGTTCAAAGATATAGACGCGGGTATTGGTGGGCTCTGATCATGTTTCCGGGAAAAAGCGCCCCGACCAGTGTCGGGGCGCTTTCTCATTCGTCACCGCGTGGTATAATACGGACTATGCTCACCTTGGAAGAAATGTTGTTGCGGCTTGCGGTGGCGGTGGCGCTCGGTGCCGTCGTTGGGTTCGGGCGGGAACTCGTGGGGAAAGAAGCGGGTGTGCGCACCGATATCACGGTGGCGGCTGGTGCGGCACTCTTTGCGCTCGCCGGAATCTCGCTCCCATACCTTATCGCGCCGTCGCCGGACCAAGCGGCGAATATCATTGCGAACAATGCTGGGTTCCTTTCGCTCATCGGCAATGTGGTACTCGGCATCGGGTTCCTCGGCGCAGGCATTATCGTGAGGGAGGGGGTGCGGGTGCGCGGCGTAACGACGGCGGCGACGGTGTGGTTCGTAGCGGCGGTGGGGGTACTCTGCGGCATCGGACTTCTCGCGCTCGCCGCCATTGCCGCAGTGGCGCTCACCGCGCTCCTCTTTCTTTTGAGGACGTTTGACGTGCCGGTCGGGGAACATTAGTTAATTAATCGTTTGGTTACTTGGTTAGCTAATGAAATCTGCCTGTGCGCGGTAAGTGCGTCGGGCAGTATTTTTGCCGTTCTCCATACAAACGTTCTACAATGCGTTTGAGAAATATATGAAGAAACCGAAGCCAATCTACCTAGATTACGCGGCGTCGGTGCCGCTCCGGCCGGAAGTAGCGCGGGCGATGCGGGCGGCGGAGCGGGTGTTTGGGAACCCGAGCTCCCTCCACTCCTTCGGCCAGGCGGCGCGCGCGCTCGTAGATCGCGCGCGGGAACGGATTGCGGAGGAAGTCGGCGCGGGGTTCCGCGAAATCGCATTTACCGGTTCCGCGACCGAGGCGAATAATTTGGCCTTGCGCGGGGTAGTAGCAGGCTTTAGGCGTCAGGCTTTAGGCGTTAGTGACCGCGAAACAAAAAGAATCCTAGAGCCTAGCGCCTACCGCCTAGCGCCTCGCATTATCATTTCGGCCATAGAGCATGAATCGGTGTTGGAAACGGCGCGCGACTTGGAACGCTCCGGCGAGGCGGAGCTGGTGGTAATTCCCGTGAATCGCCGCGGCATCGTGGACGCAAAAACTCTCGCCGCGGCGTTAGACGAGCGAACGGTGCTCGTGTCGGTAATGTATGTGAATAATGAAACTGGGGTAATTCAGCCCATTCAAAAAATTGGCGAAATTATTAAAAGCTCAAAGCAGTTCGGCCCTGAGCTCACTGCCGAAGGGCTCAAAGCTCAAAGCTTGTTTCCTCTGTTCCACACCGATGCTTCCCAGGCACTCGCGTACCTTGACTGTGACGTGGGCAAGCTTGGGGTTGATTTGATGACCTTATCGGGGCACAAGATCGGAGGACCAAGAGGAATTGGCGCGCTGTATGTGAGGAATCTCAAATCTTCCCCAATCGGAGGATCTCCCGAAGGGAGACAAACCTCAAATCTCAAATCTATTATCACGGGAGGGGAACAAGAGTTTGGGCTCCGGGCGGGGACGGAGAATGTAGCGGCAATCGCAGGGTTCGCGAAGGCGGTCGAACTTGCGGTGGGGAAGCGCGAAAAGAATCGCACCTACATAGCGCACATACGTGAACTTTTCCTGAGAGAGTTGGAACGTGCTCGCGTGAAATTCATAGAAAATGTCCCGCGCGAAGGTGTGTCGTCGCACATCCTCAACCTCCGCTTCCCAGGGCTCGCCGCAGAGGAGTTCCTTGTGCGGCTTGACCTTGCTGGAGTGGCGGTTTCCGCGGGTTCCGCCTGCACCGCGCGGGCAGTGCTTCCCTCGCACGTGCTCCTCGCTATGGGAATGCCGCGCCGGGAGGTGGAGGAGTGTGTCCGGGTGAGTTTCGGCGTTGCCACAACTTCGGCGGAGGTACGCGAAGCGGCGCGCCGCTTCGCGTAAATTAACGACATCGTAAGTCGTTAATTTACTCCAGAGTGAGGTGTTTTATCGAACTTAGTTCGGCTTCACGTAGCCATCCTGTTATGTCTCGTTTGAAATTTCCCGGACCATTGAAGAATTCCATAAAGAATTCCCGTTGGGTTACCGAGGGGAAATTTGGTTTCCCTATATAATCTAAAAAACTGGACCAACGGTAACTTTCCAGGAACTTCATGCACTGAGCATAGTTCTTCGCTTCATGTTGCCGCCATCCTGGGGAAAAGAGATCAAGTGGGTTTAGGTGGATGTAGTAGGGGAGGTGGAGAAGATGGGACTCGTTGGCGACCCTCACCGACTTATAGCGTCCTTCAAAGAGGGTGCCCTTCCGTTCATATTTTTGATTGAAATATTTTACATAGCCGACATTAATTTTTCTCATGAACAGAGAAACACCGTTTTCAATGAGAGGCGAGAGAAGTAAATGGTAGTGGTTGGGCATGAGGCAGAAAGCATGAAGTGCAACGAGCAACTTCCTTTTTTCTTTATTGGCGTAATGGCCCACGGCGCTGTTCGGTTTTCTACTGAAGCGGTAGAGAATATTGTTAGCGGGGGCTTGATCATTAAATTCAAAGAGATCGTGAATAAAACGCAGATAATCTTGTTTATCCATAAAAATCTTCCTTTTGTCAGTACCCCTGCTTAGGGCGTGGATGATTTGCATGCGGTAACATTGTAGCAAATAATTAACGATATCGTAAGTCGTTAATTGAGAGATACATGTTTGATGGGGGGAAGACGTGCGGTATAATGGACACTATGAACGAACAAAAGATAAACCCGTTCGGCGAGGAGTTCGGCCGAGGCTCACTCGATGCCCTCAGGGTTAAGCAGTACTTCTGGGTCGCGCTCACCATTGCGGTACTCGTCGCCGCCTATGCGGTGTGGAGCTACGCACGCACCTACTCGCAGTCGATCGAGCCATCCTCCTTCCGGAGCTTTTCGGTCTCGGGGGAGGGGAAGGCGGTTGCTATTCCCGACATAGCATCCTTCACCTTCAGTGTGGTGACGGAGGGAGGAAAGGACATTGGTGCGCTCCAGCTCGGGAATACCGAGAAGGCGAACGCCGCGGTGGCGTTCGTGAAGGGGGAGGGGGTGGAGGCGAAGGATATAAGGACACAGGCATACCGCCTGGAGCCACGCTATCAATATTATGCGTGCAAGACGGGCGCGTGTCTGCCGCCGGAGATCGTGGGTTACACCATTACCCAGAGCGTGGCGGTGAAGGTGCGGGATTTTGCGAAGATCGGCGGCCTCCTCTCGGGCGTGTTGGAGAACGGTGCGAACGCCGTCGCGGATTTCCAGTTCACCGTTGATGATCCGACGGCGGTGCAGGCGGAGGCGCGCGCGGAAGCCGTCACAAGGGCAAAGGCGAAAGCAGATGAAGTGGCGAAGGCGGCCGGGTTCAGCGTGGGGCGCCTCCTCTCTATTGATGAGGGTGGCGGATACCAGCCCATGTACAGCATGGCGGCGGAATCTTTGGGCCGTGGCGGCGGACCGACGGCGGCACCTACGCCTACCATTGAACCGGGTTCGCAGGAGGTGACGGTGAATGTGATGTTGAGGTATGAAATCAAATAACGCGATGCGAATATACGAATTCATGCGAATCTACGAATAGAGATTGGTGTATTAGGAAAGGGTAATGAGTAATAAAAATATGAACAGAAAAATTTCAATACTTGTTATTGGGGTGGTGTTGATAATCGTTACGGCGGTTGTCATTAGCTCCGCGTTATTTGCGCACTCCGCGCAGGCGAGTTTGTGGGATGATCTTCTGAACCTCTTCGGGGAAAATAGTGCGCCTATCGCCACCAGTTCTGTGCCCGCGGCGCCCAAGCCGGAGGTGCCGCTCTACAAACCGGCGCTTGATTACGAGCAGGCGATCATACATGCGGTGGAAGCCGGCGCGCCTTCCGTGGTCTCCATCGTCATCTCCAAGGATCTCCCGGTCATTGAGCAGTGCCCCGGCAGTCCCTTCGGAAATCTCCCACCCGAGTTCCGTGATTTCTTCGGCCAGGATTTCCAGTTCTCCGTGCCGTGCGAAAAGGGTACCAAACGGCAGGAGGTGGGGGGCGGTACAGGGTTTTTCGTTTCTGCGGACGGGCTAATCCTCACCAACAAGCACGTGGTGGCGGACGCGAAAGCCGACTACACCGTGCTCACGAACGACGGGAAGAAGCACGATGCGAAGGTGCTCGCGCGTGATCCTGTGAACGATCTGGCCATCATCAAGGTGGAGGGTTCGGGGTTCAAGTCGGCGACCGTGGGCGATTCCGATTCTGTGAAGCTCGGTCAGACCGCCATCGCCATCGGGAACGCCTTGGGAGAGTTCCGGAACACGGTGTCGGTCGGCGTGGTGTCCGGCCTCGCGCGGACCGTGACCGCCTCGGGTCAGGGGATCGGCACCGAGACCATCCAGGGGGTCATCCAGACCGACGCAGCCATCAATCCCGGGAACTCCGGCGGGCCGCTCCTGAACCTGAAGGGTGAGGTCATTGCCATCAACACCGCGATGGCTTCCGGAGCGCAGAGCATCGGTTTTGCGATTCCCATCAATCAGGCAAAGCGCGCCATTGAATCGGTGAAAAGGACCGGCAGTATCAAGACGCCATACATTGGGGTGCGCTACCTGCTTATTAACGAGGATGTGAAGGTGAAACAAAAACTCCCTGTGGACTACGGCGCTCTCGTGCGCGGCACGGAGGACGGCCCGGGTGTAATTCCGGATTCACCCGCCGCGAAAGCGGGCATCCAAGCCGAGGATATTATTTTGGAAATCGGCGGCGTGAAAATTGACACCGAACATTCCTTAAGCTCGCTCATCCAGCGGTACAACGTTGGGGACACGGTGAACGTGAAAATCCGGCGCGGCGACAAGGAGCTCACGCTCCCCGTAACGTTGGGGGAACGGCCGGCGGAATAACTTATAACTTATAACTAACAACCAGTAACCCCTCCTGCCTCCCCTTATGATCAGGGGAGGTTGGGCGGGGTTGAGCACGATATCCGCATAAATCCGTTTCAATCCACATAAATCAGTGTCTGAATAGCAAAGGGAAGGCGCTAGGCGTTAGGAATTGAATAAACAGAGAAAGTGAACACCCCCGGTGGATGGGGGTGTTTTTCGATTTGACCAGTTTTGCTACTGGTCACCGGAGGTTGCGCCGCACTGGGAACATTTATACATGCCCCCTTTCCGGTACATGGTGCCAGGGCACTCGTGGCAGGGCAGTGTGTCCGAGATAGCCTGCTGCGCCTTTTCTGCGGCCTGTCGCTTTCGCTCCTCCTCCCTGAAACGGAGCAGGATCGCGTATCGTCCCGCAACGTTGCCCCATATGTAGAATGCCTCGCGCGCGTCCTTTGGTTTGGGATTACCAGGGGAGGTTGTCACCGCGAGCACATCAAGTTTCCTGATGGAGGACTCGTCCACCTCGCGGGCGGAGTCAAGGAGAAAATCGAGCGCCTCGAGACGATGGAGAATTTCCACCAGCTTCGGCCTGGAGTTTCGGAAGAGCTCGAACATGTCTTGCTCAATGCTCCCCGGACTGGTGTCCCATGCGAGCAATGCCGCTTTGAGGAGGAATTCCCTGGCGATCCTATCTTGTTGGTCGCTGGGTGGCGACGGGGGAAAGTTACTTTTGTGCAGTGGGCGGTCCGGATCGAAGAACCACAGAACTTTCTTGAACACTGGCGGCGTGCGGACGAGCGTTGCCCATGATGGTGTAGTAGGGAGACCTTCCATCTTTTTATTCCGATTCTCGAAGAAATGTCCGCAGAGCTCTTTCCAAGCTCTCCGCGCTTTTCTTTGAGCCAAGAATCCCGGTGAGAAAACATCAACTGAAGAAATTTCCACCGTTCCTCGCGGGGTTAAGCCGTAACGGTACCCGTCCGCGGCGTCGAGGTAGAAGCAAACACGCTCCGCGGCTTCATCAAAAGAATCAACCCTAGCCACGAATCCGGAGCAGAGGATGCCGTAGAGTGTTTGGTGGTTGATTCGGTCCCGTGTCACCTCCATTTCCCACTGTTTTTTTAACTCTCCCCACGGTGGGAAGTACAGTTTTTGCGGGTCTGGTTGGGTGGTCGTCTTGTTGTCTGGCGTGTCCATGGCACTTCTCCTTAGAAAAGTTGTTAAACTGTGCCGCGCTTTGGGCGGCGTTTTTGTCGCGGGCCTTGTGCCCGTGCTCCCCGCACACTACACTCCGGCGGCACAGGTTGTCAACATTTCCCTGCGCGAACCATTGCCATTGGCACTCAACTGGTGAGGTTGCTAATATTATAAAAATGCGATAGGATGGGGTATAATGAAGTGGCTTTCCACCGATTTTTGAGCGGCACGCGAGGAAAATCGGCGAGAAAACCTTCACCCCGTTAGATAGCGGCCAGATGAAAACAATTCATGAACCGTGACGTGAGCAAAAACATTTCAATTGTTTCCCCGGTGATGCTTGTTTCCGCATCTAACGGGGTGCTCGTTTATGACGAAATTGACTTCGCCTTCGGCTCGTAAATTTCGATAAACTTCGCATGCCCAATTTTCATCGTTTCACGATAAAAGCGCAGGAGGCGCTCCAGAACGCACAGGAGTTGGTCTCGCGCGAGAACCACGGCGAGCTCCACGCGCTCCACCTCTTGGCCTCGCTCCTTGAGGACGAGCAGACGCTCGTGCGCCCCATGCTCGTGCGCGGGGGCGTGGACCTGGGGGCGCTCGAGCGCGCGCTTGAGGAGGCGCTCCATACCATCCCAAAAATTTTCGCCATGGGGGGCGGCGTTGGCCAGCTCTACCTCTCGCAGGAGCTCATGAAGATCCTGGATTACGCGGCCGAGGTTGCCCTGAAGCAGAAAGATGATTTCGTCTCCTGCGAGCACCTCCTCCTTGCGCTCCTAGATATCCCTTCGCCCGCCCAGGAGCTTCTCTCACGTTTCGGGGTGCGGCGCGACACTCTCCTTCGTGTGCTAGCCCAGCTCCGCGGCTCCGTACGGGTGACCGACGAGACGCCGGAGAGCAAATTCCAGGTGTTGGACAAGTACGCGGTGAACCTTACCGAGAAGGCGCGCGAGGGGAAGCTGGATCCCGTGATCGGACGCGAGGAGGAATTGAAGCGCGTGATGCAGATCCTCTCGAGGCGCACTAAGAACAACCCGGTCCTTATCGGCGAGCCCGGCGTGGGGAAGACCGCCATTGTGGAAGGACTGGCCCAGCTCATTGAGGCCGGAAACGTCCCGGAATCCCTCAAAAATCGCGAGATCATCATGATGGATCTCGGAGCCCTCATCGCGGGGACCAAGTTCCGGGGCGAATTTGAAGACCGCCTGAAAGCATTTTTGAAAGAGGTACAGAACTCGCAGGGGCGCCTCCTCCTCTTCATCGACGAGATCCACATGATCGTGGGGGCGGGCGCGGCCGAGGGCGCGGTGGACGCCTCAAACCTTTTGAAACCGGCCCTCGCGCGCGGCGAGCTCCACGCGATAGGCGCGACGACATTGAAGGAGTACCAGAAATACATCGAGAAGGACGCGGCGCTCGAGCGCCGCTTCCAGCCGGTTATGGTGGATGAGCCCTCCATTGAGGATTCCATCGCCATCCTCCGCGGGCTCAAAGAAAAGTACGAGATGCACCACGGCCTGAAGATCGCGGATAGCGCCATCATCGCCGCGGTCCAACTCGGGGCGCGCTACATCACCGATCGTTTTCTCCCCGACAAAGCGGTGGACCTTATTGACGAGGCGGCGGCGGCGCGGCGGTTGGAATCCGACAGCACTCCCTCCGATTTGGAGCGGCTCCGACGCGACATCACACGCCTGGAGGTGGAGCGCTCGGCGCTAGGAAAAGAACGCGGCAACCCTCCTTCGCGTGGCTCCGGACGGGCAGGGAAAAAGGAAACGCGCGCGAAGGAGGTGGAGCGGGAACTCGGGAAGCTCAAACGTGAAAATGACGCGCTCTCCGCGGAATGGCAGGCGGAGAAACTTGCCTTTGAGAACTTTCAGATGCTCCGGAAGAAAATTGACGCCCTGAAGCACGAGGCGGAGCTCGCCGAGCGCGAGGGAAACCTGGAGCGGGTGGCGCAGATCCGCTACGGGGAGCTCCCCGCGGCGGAAAAAACGTACCACTCGTTCGAGAAAAATCACCACTTGGGAGCGGAGAAAACGGGGAAGCAGGGCAAGGCGCCGCGGCAACGGTTCATCAAGGAAACGGTGGACGAGGAGGACATTGCCGGGGTGGTCTCGCGCTGGACCGGCATCCCGGTCTCGCGGATGTTGGAATCGGAGATGGAGAAGCTTTCGCGGCTCGAGGAGGAACTCGGGAAGCGCGTGGTGGGGCAGAAGGAGGGTTTGAGCGCGGTCGCCCGAGCGTTACGACGCTCTAGGGCGGGCCTAGCCGATGAGGACCGCCCCGCAGGTTCCTTCATGTTCCTGGGGCCCACCGGCGTGGGGAAGACGGAGCTCGCCCGCGCGCTCGCGGAGTTCATGTTCAACGACGATAAAGCGCTCGTGCGCATCGATATGTCCGAATACATGGAGCGGCACTCGGTCTCACGCCTCATCGGTTCCCCTCCGGGCTACGTTGGATATGAGGAAGGGGGTCAGTTGACAGAGCTTGTCCGCCACCGCCCGTACAATTTGATACTCTTCGATGAGGTGGAGAAAGCGCACCCGGAGGTATTCAACATTCTTCTCCAGATGCTGGACAACGGGCGCCTGACCGATGCGAAAGGGAAAGTGGTGAATTTCAAAAATAGCGTCATCATTCTGACCTCCAACGTGGGGAGTGAGTACTTCCGCGAGCTCTCGATCCTGGGGTTCAGCGGCGCCTCGGATGTGGAGGAGCGGGAGGTGAAGCAGGAGGAATACCGCGAGCGGGTCCGTGTGGCGCTCCGGGAGACCTTCAAGCCGGAGTTCCTGAACCGGCTGGATGAGATAGTCATCTTCAACGCCCTTACTCAGGGCGACATCGAGAAGATCGTGAATATCCAGCTCGGGAAGCTCGCCGACCGCCTCCGGGAGAAGGGGATGGAGCTCGCGGTGAAGCCGGAGGTGCGCCGCTACCTCGTGGCGCACGGGTTTGACCCTGACTTCGGCGCGCGCCCCCTGAAGCGCCTAATTGAGAAGGTCATCGTGGATGCGGTGGCTGAGCGCCTCGTGAAAGGTACCGCAAAAAATGCAAAGCACGTTTCGGTTTCATTGGATAAGTCGGACCGCGTGGAGGTCGCTCTCTAGCGCCGCAGCGGTGGCGGCAGCCGGGGCGCTCCTTGCCGCACCGCCCTTCGCGTGGTGGCGGTTCTTCGCGGCAGCCGCGGTGGTCGCGGCGGTATACTGGATCACGCTCCGGGGGGTAGTGAAGCGAAGCTCTACTACCCCCCTCCGCGGGGCGGGGCGCGGGGTTCGCGCGTTCTGGGTGCTCATGGGGCTCGCGGCGGTGGTGGCGGTGGTGCTTTTCTCTCCAGCACTCGCGCCCCTCATCGTGTTTTCCTGCGGGACATTCGTGCTCCTCTTGGGACTCCTTGCGTTCCTTTCCGTTGGAGATGCGTGCGCCCTCTTCGGTGCGGGAAGTGTCGCGGGCGGGGTGTTGAGTGCGGCGCTCACTTTCTCGTCCGCGTTCATCTATTTCGCGCTTCTTGTTCCCCTCATTTCCTTCCCCTCGTTTTTGTTTTTGCTCACACTCGGTCTTTTTTCCGCTCTCGCGCTCCTCGCGGGCGAGACATTCGCCGTGTCGGGCGGTTTCTCGCCACGCATCGCGCTTCTTGGGGGAGGCGCGGTTGGGCTCCTGGGTGTGGAGATCGCCATACTCCTCACCTTTCTTTCTCTCGGGTCTTTGGCCCTAGCACTCCTATTTTCCCTTATCATGTTTTTTATTGTCTGGGCAACGGTAGCCGCGGGACGGGGAAAATTCAACTCCCGCCTTGCCCTTCGGGGGATAGCGCTTTTCCTCGCGCTTGCCGCTTTGATACTCGCTTTTTGAGGGTAGACCCTGTCTATTAAATTAACGACATCGTAAGTCGTTAATTTGCCAATCCACCGGGGCTTTCTGTGCGGGGCGGGTACAGTAACTCCAGCGCCATCTGCCTCGTTATATGGTGGCAAGGCGCTATACCGAGAGGTTTTCCACAGGGCGCCTTTATCCTTCGGCAGGGCTTCGACGGTGAGCTCAGCCGAATCGCTCAGGATAATCTGGTTCGGCAGGCTCACCATCGTGAGAAGTACCGAACGACTGAGCGGAGTCGAATGGATTGACGTGGCAGCAGGAGTTTGCTATCATTAACAATTGAAAGCAACGTAAAGTTTGGAGTGAGGCCTGACTTTGCGTGCGAGAAGTCGTGGAACGGCAGGCGCGGCCGCCGCTGGTTCCACGCTTTTTTGCACCCGACTCACTCTGAACGAAGTGAGTTCTTTTTTTGAAATACTGATTGATGCTGATTTTAAGACACGGATTGATACGGATTGGAACGGATTTATACGGATGTGTTTTCAGTTGTAAGTCGTTGGTCGTTCGTCGTAAGTAGTATCATTACTAACCAAAGCTATTAACCATCATTTCTCTGCTTCGTCCGCGATGGTTCGGCAAGCTCACCACCGTGAGCCCGTCGAATCGGCTGATCCTCACTAAGTCGGCGGCTGGTCGAAAACAGGGGAGCGATGTTCCAGAACTAATAAAGGTCGAAACAACAGCATACAGCAAAAAAGTCGAAAAATAAGAAAAAAATGAATAGATTAGTAAGAAAAGTAGCATCGGTGAGCATTGCCATCGCAACGGTGGTTTCGCTCTCCGGTGCGGCACCTGCGTTCGCCCAGACATCTGCGGCGGACCTGCAGGCGCAGATTACACAGCTCTTAGCACTAATCCAGACCTTGCAAGCCCAGCTTACAGCCCAAGGCGCGAGCCCAGTAGCGTCTTCGTACACCTTTACCCGCAGCCTCACTGTGGGTTCGGTTGGCGCGGACGTGAAGGCGCTCCAGCAGTGGCTGAACGCGAGTGGCTACACGGTTTCAGTGAGCGGTGCGGGTTCAGTCGGGTCTGAAACGACAACGTTCGGCCCGAAGACCAAAGCGGCGCTCGCGAAGTATCAGGCCGCCAAGGGAATTTCCCCGGCGGTAGGATACTTTGGTCCCATCACCCGCGCGGCGGTTGCAGCGGCGGCTCCAGTGACGCCAGTAACGCCGGGGACGACCCCTCCGATAGTGGTGGTACCGGCGGGCACGGACCTCCAGGTCTCGCTCGCGGCTGACACACCAAGCGCACGGACCATCGGTTCGGGCACGGCGTTCAACCCCGCCTTGAAGGTGGCCCTCACGGCCGGCTCCAAAGCGGTAAAGGTAACCTCTATCACGCTCCAGAAGACCGGTTTCGTGGCTAACACGAATCTGAACGGCGTTGACATCGTTGACTCGAAGAGTGTGCGCCATGGGCAGGTGGTAACGTCGGTGAACGCCGACAACACCATCACGATCTTGATGACCTCTGACCCCGTTACGGTTGCCGCGGGTTCCACCGAATACCTCTTGGTCCGGTTCAACCTCCTCACGGGGAGCATCACCGGCACGGTGGCATTCGGCATCAACGCGGTCTCGGCCATTGTGGCTGACACCACCGCGATTGCGGGCGCATTCCCGATTAACGGCAATGCGATGAACATTGTGAGCGGTGCCACTTCCTTGGCCTCAACCACCTTGGAAATCCTCACCTCCACAGGTTCGTCAACTTTGAACGTTGATCCGGCGAGCGCGCAGGAAATCACGAAGTTCCGCATCACGGAAAACTCTTCCAATGAAGGGGTCTACTTGGACAACTTTACCCTCTACAACTACGGGAATGCCGCGGACACGGACTACAAGGATGTCCAGCTCGTGGCAACGGACGGCACGGTCCTCGCGACCGCCCAGCCCAAGGGTCAGTACACGACATTCACGCTCGCGACACCCTACCTCATTGACAAGGGTATCCAGAAGGACCTCACGGTGAAGGCGAAGCTTGTCGGCGGCAGCACGAAGACATTGAAGCTCGTGGTCTACAACAACTACGACATCAACCTTCGCGGTGCTACGACCGGCGTCTCGGTCATTCCGAGCCCGGGCACGAATGACACCTCGTTCCCCTTGGGGAATGCGTACAACCAGACGACCATCGGTTCCGGAACCATTACGCTGACGCGCGCGCTTGACTCGCCGTCATCGGCGGTGGTACCGGGCGCGACCAGCGTCGTCCTTGCGAAGTTCAATGCGAAGCCGAACGGCGAGAACTATGAACTCCGCCAGGTGTCGTTCTACATCACGACGAGCACCTTGGGAACATTGACCGGCACGGTCTATGTGAAGGTGAACGGCGTGATCGCCTACAGCGCTGGCGCATCGACGTTCTCAACGGGAGCAGTGGTGACGGTGGCACTCTCGTCCTATCCGACCTTGACGGCCGGCGTGGATAACCCGATCATCATTGAGGTCTCGGCGATTCCTTCCACGGCGACGAGCGCAAGTTCGTATACCGTGACGGGATTCAATATTGAGCAGGTCAAACGTTTGATCACAAACGATATCCTGTCCAATGGCGATACGGGATTGACAACGTCAGATGTGAACGGCCTCACCATCGCGGCGAAGGCAGCGGCCATGTCTGTCACGACGCTCTCCACGCCGGGAGTCAGTTCGGTGGTGGCAGGCACCAATGGATATGAGTACGCAACCTTCCAGCTCAATGCCCAGTCGGGCGGCGAGGATGTGAAGGTTTCCTCCATCGTGGTGGACCACGTTGAGGCAGCTAACCTCACGGAGGTGGCGAACCTCTACATCTACAAAGATGCGGAGACATCGCCGTTGGTAACGACGGCATCCACCGCGACGAATGCGACCACGGTAACATTTACGTTCTCGTCCTCGATTCTCGTAACGCGTGCGGCTCCGGTAACGCTCCACCTCAAGGCGGATGCGGTCTCCGGTACGAATCCGCACACCTTCACTATTACATCGTCCACTTCGGCGGTGTCGGCGACGGGAGCATCGACCGGAAACGGCTTGACGAGCGGGTCTGACATCACCTACGCAGGTGGCGGTCAGGCGCAGACGCACGTGGCCGCCGGGGCACTCTCCGTCTCCTTGGTCTCCGGCTCGGGTGCATCGCCCGCGTCGAACCAGGTGGTGAGCGCGGGAACCTCGGGTGTCACGCTCTTCGCGTTCAAGATGTCATCGCAGTACGAGACGCAGAAGATCACATCCTTGAAGATTAGCGCGACAAGCTCGGGTTCTACGGCTCTCGCGACATCAACGATCAGGAACATCAAGCTCTACGCGGATAACGCTTCCCTGCCTTTCGCCCAGGCGTCGCAGTTTGACGACTGCACGTCGGGGACCTGCACGGTAACCTACACGGCGACCGACAACCTCCTCGCGGCAGCGGTGCCGCTGACGGGCGTTACGATCTACGTGAAAGGTGACATCGGCGCGGGCGGGGTGGCGGACCTTGGGAACAGCTACAAGTTCTTCATTGCCTCGTCCACGGGTGACATAGCGGTGAAAGGTTCGGTAACCGCATCCACCTCGGGTACCCGCACGGGGACTCCGGCGGCGAGCGGCTACACCTTCGTGGTTCCACAGAGCGTAGTGGTTAGGGCGGTCTCGCCGACTGTGGCGACGACTATCGGGACCGGTTCGGGCCAGACGGTGGGGATCTTCGAGATCAAAAACAACGGTACGTCGGCGATCCTACTCTCCACATCTACCCTAACCTTCACGAACGGCGGGTCGGCAAGCACCACGCTGGCCGCCGAAACGTCCCTCTTCAGGATCTACGCATCTGCGGTGGGCGGCTCGCAGAGTGATACATCGGGATGGGGCGGCGGCGCTTCTAGCGGTGCTGGGTACCTAGGAAAATTTGGTACCACCGGCACGTCATCCTCGGTGATCTTTGCGACGACGACCATCTCGGCGGCGGAGCAAACGATTGACGGCGGTTCGTGGCGGTTCTTCACGATCAAGACGGCCCAACCGGTGGACAACAACAACTACTTCCAGTTCTCGGTGAGCGCGCTCGGCAACATCAAGTTCAACGTGGCCGAGTCCTCTCTTGGGTACTCTGGGAATCCATCGGCTGACTCTAATCTCACCGACACGATTTACGGTCTTTACGCGGACGGGTTACCTGCATTGCAGACCGTCACCTCGAAGACCTAATCCTGTAGCGATTGAGCCGAGTTTCCTGATAGCGAACAATCAGAACAAAAACCCCGCTTCGGCGGGGTTTTTGTTCGCTGATTTATGCTGATATTGCTGATTTATGCTGATTATGACTTCACTGATTTATACTGACTCGCCCCGTTAGATAAATTATCTAACGGGGTAAACTGATTGACGCTGATTTCCTACTTAACCCCTCCCCACCTCCCCTTATATTAAGGGGAGGAGTTATGAAGAATCATTCCCCTCTTAAGATAAGAGGGGTTAGGGGAGTTATGATGTAGAAGCCCATCCTATTATCATAAGAGGAGGCAGGAAGAGTTATCGGTTATAAGTTGTTTCCGCCTGAGACGGATCCGCCTCAGGCGGAAGTTGTAAGTTATAAGTTATTTACTATACACTGATTGCCGCCGATAACAGCAAATTCATGAGCAAATCATTGCAAATTGCGACATTTTTTGATAAAATATAAAGGTGAAGTTTAGACAAGCCCTATTTTGGGATACCAATCCAAGAAACATAGATACAAGAAAAAACGCCCAATATATTGTTGAGCGGGTTTTGGATTTTGGTAATGACAAAGAGGTGAAATGGCTTTATCATTTTTATGACAAATCATTGATAAAAAAATTTGTCGTCAAATCTCGCTCATTAAGACCTGAAACAAAAAATTTATGGATGTTACTTCTAAAAAACAATTAGATTCCAATTTAAGTATTTTGCCTTCCGAAACAAAAAAAGCGCTTGTTTTTTTATCTAAACAGGCGTGGGTTGGCGATTCTGGTTGGTATCTTGCGGGCGGAACCGCGCTGGCCTTGCAAGCCGGACATCGCAAATCGGTAGATTTGGATTTTTTTACCGCAGAAAAAGATTTTGACAAATCAGAATTACTGAATAATTTTTTAGGAAACAGCGGGTGGAAGACCACTCTCAATAGAAAAAACACAATATACGGCGAACTGTTTAAGGCGAAAATCAGTTTTATCGCTTATCCGTTTTTTGTTCCTAAACAAGATTTTGTTAAGTACGGCACAATTAAAATTCTTCATCCTCTTGATATCGCCGTAATGAAAATCATCGCTATTTCCCAGCGAGGACGGAAAAGAGATTTTTTTGATTTGTATTGGTGCGCTAAAAATGTTGAGTCGTTGAAAAAAACGATTAAGCGGCTCAAAGTCCAATATCTGACCGTTGCTCATGACTACCATCATATTTTGAAAAGTTTGGTATATTTCAGCGACGCCGAAAGCGATCCGCCACCCGAAATCTTTTTCAAAGCACATTGGAAAGACATCAAAGATTATTTTAAAAAAGAAATTTTGATTATTGCCAATAAGATAATAATACAAAAAAGTTAGCAAGCCATATCTAATGAACTACTTTAAGATATCACGCTTCTTTATTCTTATCGGGCTCCTCTACGTCGCGGTCGTGTCTCCCGGGACGCTCTTCCCATTCATCGTGGGGAAGTACTCGTGGTTTCGTGTGGCGGTGGATATTGCCGCCATTGCGTTCCTCATCGGCCTCTTGAGGGATGTGGGGGGCGTAATGTTCGCGCGCATACGCTCGGTGTTCCGTGAACCCCTCACCATAGCGGTTTCCATTTTCGTCGCGGTTTTCCTCCTCGCGGGGTTCTTGGGCGTTGATCCGGCGATGTCGTTCTTCTCGAACTTTGAACGTGGCGAGGGCGGACTCCAAATGCTCCACCTCTATGCTTTTTTCCTCCTCCTCGTTATCCTTTTCCGCGATGAGGATGGGTGGCACCGTCTCTTTCGGTGGGCGCTCGCAGGTGGAGTTCTCATGGCGCTCTACGGGCTCTGCGCGGGACTGAACGTGGGAGGATTCATTGGTCAGCGGTTTTCCGAAGCCGGGTTCCGCTTTCAGGGGTCCATCGGGAACCCGGCGTATGTGGCGGCGTTCTCCCTGTTCATGCTTTTCTACGCCGCGCAACTTTTTTTCGCAAAGTATTGGCGGCGGCCTTTTACCCCCGGCGGGGTGACACTGATGGTCCTCGCACTCGCGTTCCTCAGGGTGTTTTTCTCTGCGGCGACGCGCGGGGCGTTCCTTGGGCTACTCGCGGCGTTCATCGTTGGGGTAGGATATTTCGTGTATGCCCACCGCGCGTGGCGGAAATGGCTCATAGGGGGTATGGTGGCAGTATTGCTCCTCGTGGGCAATTTCGTATATTTCAAGGATTCTCCGTTTGTGAAGTCCATCCCGGGTTCACGCATTTTTGACCTCTCATTTACCACAGAAACGTTCCATGACCGTGCCATCATGTGGAAAATTGCAGTGGACGGATGGAAAGGACGCCCACTCCTCGGGTGGGGTCCGGAAAACTACATAAAAGTGTTTGACAGTAACTTCAATACGGCCTATTTCAAGCCGAGCCAAGGATTTGGTGCGTGGTTTGACCGGGCGCACAGCATCTATTTTGACTATCTCGCCGAGACCGGCATCCTGGGGCTCCTCTCCTTCCTCTCCATATTCGTGCTTTTCTTCATCCGTCTCCTCACTGCCTGGGCGCGCGCCGACCGCCTTGCTCCGCACGGCTCGAAACCGCACGGCACTCCTCTGCCGCCGGTAGGGGCGGGGATAGTGGCATCGCGGGCGTTCCTCCTCGCGGCGCTCGTTGCCTACCTTGTCCAAGGAGTCGCTCTCTTTGACGTGCTCCCCATCTACGTGAACGTGTTCATGGTGCTAGCTTTTGCGGTCAACGAGCTTCAACGACTCAAGGAAAGATAAGCACCAAATTTCAAGTACCAAATAACAAATAATATCCAATGACCAACAACCAGAATTTCAATGACCAAAATCCGTCGTGTTTAGAATTTTGGAAATTAGGAATTGGAATTTATTTGAGATTTGGAATTTGTGGTTTGTAATTTAATATTTTACAATGCCCGAAATACAAAATTCAAAACGATACGATTTAGAAGAACGTACTTACCAATTTGCTAAAAACGTAGTTATTTTCTGTAAAAACTTACCCAAAAACGCTTCTAATGTAGAATATGTAAGGCAGGTTATTAGATCGTCGGGTTCGGTGGGGGCAAATTATATTGAAGCCAATGAATCTTTAAGTAAGAAAGATTTTGTAATGAGGATGAAAATTTGCCGCAAAGAAGCAAAAGAAAGCACCTATTGGTTGAGGTTGATAGTAGAAACAAATTCCGAGGAATATAGAGTTGAAGGGGAAATTTTGTTGAAGGAAACCGTTGAATTGAAGAAAATACTTTCCGCTATTCTGGAGAAAAGTAAATAAGTTTTGGTCATTTGAATTTTAAATTTGGATATTATTTGTGATTTGGAATTTGCTATTTGGAATTTATAAACAATATGAATAAAACTATTAAGAGCACCATTGTTGTTTTACTTGCCATTCTTGCTATTGCCGGAATCATATTTGGTGCCTATGCGCCGCTCACGAAGTCCACGCGCTACATCAAGGCGCTCAAGGAGATCTCTTTGGTCCACTCCATGAACGATTTTGAGAAAAATTTTCTCCCCGCGCTCACCCACTGGTCGCCCATAGGCCAGGAAGAGGTGGTAAAATTCCTCGCGAACGACATTGTTGGTATCGCGTCCCAATCGGGGCAGCCGGAAGTGGTCGCGCGCGCGGTGGTGGATTTCGTAGAACCGTACCTTTTCAAGGACGACATTCGCCACCTCCTCATCGGCGCCAGCATCCGTGCGATACTCTGGCAGAATTACGGGCGCAAAGAAGCCGATTTTGAAAAAGCGGAAGCGTACTACCGTGCGGCGCTCGCCATCGGCCCCAAGCTCCCCCCTCCGCTCTATGGGCTCCTTGAGCTCTATCGGCAGAAAGGTGACGTGGAGAAGGCAAGCGCCATCATTGGTCAAATCATTTCACTTTGGCCGGATGCGTTCTCTGAACGCTGATGACCGCTGATAATTAAAACAGTAACCCCTCCTGCCTCCCCTTATGGTAAGGGGAGGTGATGAGGATAAGAGAGAGAAATATCCCTTCTCCCCTTAGGATAAGGGGAGATACAGAGGGGTTACGATGAAATACCCTCTCATCTTAAGAGTGGAATGATTCTTCATAACTCCTCCCCTTACGGTAAGGGGAGGTTGGGAGGGGTTAAGCAAGATATCCGCATAAATCCGCATCTAGTAATCAGCGTAAATCAGTGAAGTCATAATCAGCATAAATCAGCAAGTGATAAAATCAACGAATCAAAAACACCCCAACTGGGGTGTTTTTGATTCAATCGTTTGACGATTAGAATCCAAGCGTTTGCAGGTAGGTGCGCGTGATAGGACCAAGAGTTCCGGATGCGGGGGAGATCCCCACGCTTGCCTGGAATTTCGCGAGCGCCGCACGCGTGAGCCCGCCGAACGTCGTTGTTTCAGACCCGGCTGAACCGGCGCCGCTCACAGCGACCGGGAACCCGTGCGCGTTCAGGAACTGCTGGAGCATCTTTACCCCCTGTCCCACCGATCCCACGGAGAGATTCGTTGTTAACTCCGAGAGCTTGGATGGAGCGAGAAATGCCTGCATTTCCGGTGTAATGGTGATACCGAGCGCGGATGCCCGCTGAATGAGCGCCGTGAGCTGGGTAATCAGTGAGTTCAGGAGCTGCTGTTGCGCTGAAAGGGCAGCAGGAACGGCTGCTGGAACCGCTGCTGGAACCACTGCTGGAACGGCCGCGGGGACCGCTGCCGGTACTGCAGCAACCACCAGTGCGGGGGTTGGAGTTACCACCACAACAGCTGCTGGGGTTTCAGGGTAGTAAATCTTTCCCGCCGTTCCCTTGAAGAAGGAAGCGGTCATTTGATTGGAATCAACGCTGGAGACAAGGTCGGCGGTTGCGGAGAGCTTGAACACCTCTCCATCGGCCGATGGGTTGTAGATGGCATTCACGAACGTTGCAACTCCCGAGACCGCAGTGAAGGTGGCGTTTTGGACCGAGCCGAGCGCGGTGGTGGATGTCGGTACGAGCGTTACCACCGACGCAAAGCCGGTATCAGTGTAATCGTCTGCGTCCTCCGCGGTTACCACCGGCTGTGATGTGAGCCGAACGCCGGAGACGGAGCCGTTCGGTTGCGTGGTGAAGACGAGCTTCGTTGCCACAACGTTCGAAGTGAGTGCGGTGGAGGTTGCGGGTGTGAGCGGTGAGAGCGTTGCAACAACTTGGAACGTTCCAATGCTGTCTGTGCTTGAGGTGTACTTCACATTGGTGAACGTGGCGACACCCGATGTTAGAGCTTTCGTGGTGGTGCCCCCGAGTGTGCCGCTCTTGGTCGCGGTGAGTACCACATCTCCCGCGTAGGTGGTGGTTGTGTTTCCCCACTGGTCTTGGGCGGCCACGACCGGCTGTGTGACGAAGGCAACGCCGCTCGTCGCGCTCGCGGGCTGTGTGGTGAACCCAAGCTTGGCGGCGGCATCTGGAATGATGGTTATGCCGATGTTTACCGACGAAGTCGCTATAGTTAATGCACCCGTAGTGGAAGAAGCGGTATCGGTGAAGATGCTTGAGGATGCGGTCACGCCTGATGTCGTCGCGTTCCGAACGCCCGTGACGATGCGGAATGTGGTAGTGCTGTTCTCTATGTCGATGGCGGCAACATAGATAAGAATACCCGTCGTCGTGGTCGCTACCTTAGTGACCGTTGATGACCCTACGACCGAGGAAGAGGCGGTTACAGTTATCTTCCCGGCCTCTGCCTGGAGGGCGCCGCCATAGATTGAGCTCGTAGCTGTGCTACTCGTCATCTGGTAGCCCGTAGGGAACGTGATGTAGATGAGAGTGGTGGTCGCGCCCACAGAGGTGGTGGCGTAGAAGAACTGAACGTTGTAGACCGCGTTGGTCTTGCCGGCCACCCGATCCGCGGTGCTGCTCGCCGTGAGGGATACCTGGGTGAAAGAGCCGGCGGCCGCACTGGCGCTGCTGGAGAATGCGGTGATGCCGACCAGTACCAGCGCAACGGCGACAATAATACGATAAGTATGTTTCATTTTTTTATTGTTTTAGTTGAATCGACTTTTTAGTAAACTAAAATGGTTTACCCGACCTTTCTGGTTGTTTCTGACCTATCCCTCTTGGCTGTTTTAGGGTTACCTACATTGTACCAGAACGCGCGCGGCGTTTTCCGATACCACCTGTGGACATCTTATTCGCCTGCGTTTCAGCGCCATCCGCGCACGCCTATCTGCCTAAAATGCCGGTTGGGGGACGGCACCGAGCTATTAACCTGTCAAAAGACAGAGAAACGACTAGAAATCCCACTTTTTACCGTTATCGCGGAAATATTTGATGGTTTTCTTTAGCGCCTCTTCAAGGGAAACTTTTGGCCGGTAGGAAATGACGGAATAGAGCTTGGTATTGTCCGATTGGAGGTGCCAGATCTCCCACGGCCGCACCCTTTTTTGGTCGGTGACGATCTCCACCTTCTCGTGTTCCATAAGCTTGCCGATGAGGTGGGCGAGGTCATAAATTTGGATGCCGGTTTCGGAACCCATATTGTAGACCTCTCCGCGCTCTCCTTTCTCCAGAAGTTCCACCGCCATCCGCACCGCGTCGCCGGCGTATTGGAAGTCGCGGAAGCTGTTGTTGCCGAGTTTCACGGTTGGCCCCTCCGCGAGCTGGTTTATGATCTCCGGGATGACGTACTCGTGGGTTTCCCGCTCGCCCACGCAGTTGAACTGGCGCATGGCGATGGCGGGCACCTTCGCCTCGCGCCACCGCACCTGCACGAGCCCGTCCGCAGCCATCTTGGAAACGCCGTAGGTGGAGTGGGCGACGACCATATCGCTTTCCTTGATCTTTCCCTTCATGTCGCCGTAGATCTCCGCCGAGCTCACCTGGAGGATCTTTTTAATCCCGGCTTTCTGGCACGCGTTCAACACATTGAGTACCGCGACCGCATTGATGACAAAGAAATGTTTTGGCCGCTCAAAACATTCGGGGATGTAGGGTTCCGCGGCGTAATTGAAGACGTACTCCGTACCGTGCTTTTTGAGAATTTCCGCAAGCGCGTCCTCATCGTCTCTGATATCAAACCATACAAACGCGGCTTTCGGATGCACGTGTTTCTTGAGTCCGGAGATGAGGTTGTCCAGCACCAGCACCTCGCAGTGCCGGTCCTCAACGAGGTGGTCCACGAGGTGGCTCCCGAGGAACCCCGCGCCCCCGATGACGCACACTTTTTTATTTTGTATGTCCTCCATAATTCGGATGTTCTGATATTGTAGCACGCGGGTTTGGCATCGCCAAACCCTTGCGATACCGCACTCACCGTTCGCTAGCTAAGGTATGTTTTTCGGTGCCAGTCCACGTACCGCTTGGCTCCCTCGTGAATTTTTACCTTTGGTTCCCATCCGAGGAGCCGCTTCGCTTTCGTGACGTTGGCACAGGTCGCCTTCACGTCGCCCGGGTGTTCCGGGAATTCCTGTACGTTCGCTTTTTTCCCGGTGATATTCTCCAAAATCTGTATAAGTTCGTTCAGGGGGACTGGATTGCTATTGCCTAAGTTGATGATCTCGTACTTTGCGTCGTGGTCAAGCGCGCGTACCACGCCCTCCACGATGTCGCCCACATAGGTATAGTCGCGTTTGGTGGTGCCGCCCCCGAAACGTTTTATTGGTTTTCCGTTGAAGAGCGCATCGGTAAAGAGAGAGAATGCCATCTCAGGTCTTCCGCGCTCGCCATACACATTAAAAAACCTTAAGCAAATACAGTGTAAACCGTAGAGGTGGTGGTAGGTGTAACACAGAAGTTCGCCAGCCCGTTTAGTGAAACCGTAGGGCGAGACCGGTTGCACGGCTGGATCATCCTCCGAGTAGGGGGTTTTTCGCTGATTGCCGTAGACGGAGGATGAGGAAGCGAAAATGAAGTTCTTGATTCCGTGGGTCCTTGTCAGTTCCAGCAGGTTCAGTGTTCCGCCTATATTCACTTTTTCGTAGAGCCAAGGGTTTTCAACGGACGGACGCACCCCCGCTCTCGCGGCGAGGTGCACCACGTGGTCGATTTTATTTTCTTCGAAGACGCGGGTCAAAGAATCGAGGTCTGTAATATCAACCTCATAAAACACGAAGTGCTCCTTTCCTCGGTGCGGAGCGAGATTTGCCCTTTTGATGGCGGGGTCATAGAAATCGTTCAGGTCGTCCACTACCACCACGCGGTCGCCCATAGCGAGTAGGCGGTCCACAACATGACTCCCAATAAATCCCGCGCCGCCGGTTACCAGAATGGTTCTCATGAATTGTTTCATTCATAGTAGATAAAGTGCCACCGAAACGTCAACGACTACGATCCTTTATTTGCGGTCGGAAGCGCGCCGTGCGAGAATGGTCTTTGATAGGCATTGAACCCTATGAAAATTCTCCATGTGGCGCCGAGCTATCTGCCGGCCTATCGCTATGGTGGGCCCATTCTCTCGGTTCATTCAATGAACAAGTGGCTGGCGCGCGCGGGCGTGGATGTAACGGTATATACAACGAACGTTGACGGCAAAGGAACGCTCGATGTGCCTTTGGGGAGAGAAATATTGGTGGATGGCGTGAAGGTGTGGTATTTTCCCGTTTCGTTCCCGCGTGCGTGGACCTATTCGCGGGAATTGCGGCGCGCGTTGAACAAGAATGTCGGGAACTTTGACGTGGTGCACATCACTTCTGTGTTCCTCGCGGCTTCCACGCTTGGCGCGCGCGCCGCGCTGCGACATAAAAAACCCTATATCATCTCCCCGCGCGGCAGTTTAATGAAGGAGCCGCTTTCGATGAGAAGTGCTTGGAAGAAAAAGATATATATCTTTCTCGTAGAGCGGAGGAACCTCGGGAATGCCGCGGCAGTACACTTTACTACCGAGAAAGAAAAAGAGGAATATATTGCGGCTGGGTTCCCGATGAAAAAGAGCATAGTGATTCCCAATGCATACGAAGAAAGCGGCAAGGAAAAAGAGATGGGTACGCAGGTTAATGTGAGAAAAAAGTTGAATATTCCGGAAGGTGTCCCCATTGTACTTTCCTTAGGAAGAATTAACTGGAAGAAAGGATTCGATACGCTTATCCCTGCGTTCAAAAAAGTGAAGGAAACGTTTCCTCAATCGGTGCTCGTGGTAGCGGGGGGTGACGAGGAAGGGTATAGAGACGAAGTTGAACGTCTAGCTTCGGAAGAGGGAATGAAAATCAATACTGACATTAAATTTACGGATGGCATGGTTCTCGGTGCGGAGAAAGCCGCACTTCTGGAAGCTGCCACTGTATTTGCGTTACCGTCTTATTCCGAGAATTTTGGCATGGCCCCTATCGAATCAATGGCTCATGGCACCGCCGTGGTGGTTACGAGGAATATTGGTATTGCCACCGACATAGAGAAAGCGGGTGCAGGAGTCGTGGTTGAGGAAAAGACGGTGGAGAACAATAGAAAGGAAGAGTTCGCGGACGCGGTGGTCAAAGTACTTCAGGAAGAAGGAGTAGAGAAGCGAATGGGTGCGAGGGCGCGCGCGTTCGTCGCGGAGGCGTATGCTCCCGCGCGTGTGGCGGAACGATTTGCGGGACTTTATAATCAGGTTGTAAAAAAATAACCCAGCACTAAATTTTACCATTTCAGATCAGGATTTTTCTTAATACCAGCTCTATCTTGAATACAACAGCGATGCGCTTCGCCCCTAAAGGGGTGTGGCTATTCGCCACGCGCGCATCGCTCGTGGTGCAGCAGTAAAATTAGTGCGGGGTTATTTGTTCGTACTCGCCATTCATCCCGCCCGCTTACAGGCGGGTATTCTGGCGAACGAACAAATAAAAAGACCCGGTTAAATCACAACCAGGTCTTTAGTTTTGTATCTTAGCGATCGGCGGTTTCGCTATCTCAAGCTTATAAAGCGCCCGAGAGTACAGCCAGTACCTGACCTCTCTGCCGGCAAAGCTCAATTGTTCCCAAAAACCCGGGATATTGAAAAAGCCGTCCTTGAGAAACTTTTTCGCGAATTCGCCGCTTGAAGGAAAGAAGCAAAAGTAGTAGGGATTTTCATCCACGCCCTTTGGCAGCTTGTCCGGCAGACAATGCATTTCGTCGGCCAGTTTTTGCCTCCACTCGGGCATCCTATCCTTATATCCTTCGCTTTCCAGGTGTTCCTCGGTCATTCTTCCGATTCTCTTCCAGCTCCATTCATCTTTCCGGAGGTTCACGATCTTCGTTGCTAATCGCGAGCCGTTGGGAACATGAGAGAGCCAGTCAAATAATCTTTGGAGAACAACCGTTTGGTCGCAATACCTTTCGTTCTCTTCCACGGAAAGATATTCCAGCGCACAGATTGGAGAACTGTTATTTAAGTTCTTCAAATACACATCCGCCTTGAAATCGCCGTTCTTTCTCGCCTCCATTCTCAGCAGTGGGTTGTCGAAGCGGTCCTTCATTAGTTTTGAGACGGTCGGCTGAACGGAAACGATCCCATCCCGGGAATGGTGAAGAACGCTGCGGTTGAAGAACGTGTCGTTCAGCGCATCGTTATCCTTGTCAAAGAAGAGGAATTGCTTGGCGATAGCACCCATATTTGTCCCGCCGTAGGGAGATAAGATGGATGTCCAGGCCATTTCGGGTCCGAGGCGATTGTTGAGTTCAAGCGTTTGGATATCGGTTTTTATGCCGCTGAAAGGAACGGAGAGAATCTGCTCCGTCCTTAAGGAAAAACCGAGCCGCTGAATTTTTCTGATTCCTTCCACAATTAATTCATCAGCCATCGGCCGAAGAAGAACAAATTGTCGAAGAAATTCATTGCCAGATTCTATAGCGAGGGTAATGCCCGTGCAGCCGCCTTCCCGGAAGAGTTCCAATCGCTCCGTGTCCCTGGTGAGTTCCAATCTGATTTGGCAATGCCACGGTATCTTTACCAACTCGCTCCATTTCTTCACGAACTGGCGAAGCCACGGCATATTGAAGCCAAAGATATCATCTTGGAAGTAGATCATCTGCACCGGCCAGTTTTCCTTTATTGCCAGCGCTTCCGCAACAATCTCGCCTATCGGGCGGAGATTGAGTTCAAAGCCGCCGTACATGTTATTGTAGTGCGGGGCGTAACAATAGCTGCATTTGAAAGGGCAGCCCACCGAAGCAACGATGCTCTTGATCGGGTTCTCGCCCAATTCCGGATAGTCATCATAGACCAGTTTCCGATCCGGTTTGGGAAAACCCTCAGCCATCCGGATATCATCAAAATGAACACCTGGTTCAAGTTCGCCCTCTAAAATGCGGCGGAAATTTCGAAACCCTTCACCTTTAACAACCCAAGTGGCATGTAAAGCGCACTGCTCGGTCGCAAATGTCGCGTGCGGTCCACCAATGACAACTGGGATTCCCATCGCCAAAATTTTGTCGCAGGCCGCGAAAGTTTGGATATGATATCCGGTCCAAATGGAGAATCCGACGATGTCCGGCTTAAAAGAAATCGCTTCCCGAAAGACCGACTCAAAATCGAAGTTCTTCACCAGAATGACCTTAGCTTCCCAGCCGAGCTTTTTGGCGACGCCAGCGAGATAGAGCATGCCCAGCGGTTCGATGATGTGATACCTCATTATGAGGATCACTCTCTTCCTGTTACTCATTTAGCACCTCATAATTTGATGGTTGTTTTTGGAATATACTGGTGGCTATAATAAACCATCTTGTTTTTTTTGGCAAGTAAGGACTGGTTTTGGCTCACTAATGAAAGAAGAAATAATTTTGTAAAGTTTTTACCCCACTGATATAGTGGATATGAGATGAAAATCCTTTTCCTTTGTTCGGATATACATCAGATTGGCGGTATCCAGCAGTACAACCGGCAGCTCTTAAAAACCCTGCGTGATCTTGGCCAAGACGTTCTGCTCGTTGAACGGAAGGCCGGTTTTTTCCCAAAGGTACGGTTCGCGTTCGATTTCTTTCTCGGCATTATCTCATTCCGTCCGGACATCATATTTTGCGGCCATATTAATTTTTCGCCTTTGGTATATCTGGTAAACATGTTCTCAAACTGCCCATATCTTGTTATTGGTCACGGCATTGAGGTGTGGGATATAAGGGGTGTTCTTAAATTGAAAGCCCTGGAAAAAGCGAAGCGCATCATCTCGGTTTCTCGTTACACGAAGCAGAAAATTTCCGACCAATTGCCTAAAATTGAGAAAAAGATCTTTATCTTGCCCAACAGCGTTGACGGAGAGAGATTCTTCATAAAGAGCAAATCCGCTTCTTTGCTCCAAAAACATAACTTGGGGAGCGGTGGGAAAGTGATCCTTACCGTTGCCCGTCTTTTATCCAGCGAAAAATACAAGGGTTATATTAAAGTTATCGAGGCCCTTCCCTCGGTACTTCGCGAAATTCCCGATCTTACATACGTTTTAGTTGGCGATGGGGACGACCTCGATCGCGCGAAGAAACTGGTCAAGGATTTGCATTTGGAGAACCACTTTATTGCGGCTGGCCGCGTCGCGGATCTTGAACTTGTGGACTATTACAACCTCTGCGACCTTTTTGTGATGCCGTCGAAAATGGAAGGGTTCGGGATCGTTTTTCTTGAAGCCATGGCGTGCGGCAAGCCGGTCATTGCGGGGAGCAAGGATGGCGCACGCGACCCGCTTTTGGACGGCAAACTGGGCGTTTTAGTCGATCCTGATGACACAGGAGAGATTTCGGGAGCAATTATTCGAATGCTAAAAAAAGAAATTCCTCCAAACCTGCTCAATAGCGCCTTTCTCCGAAATCAGGTTTTGGCTGCCTATGGCATTGATAAGCTGCGGGCGAAAACATTGGCATTGATCAATGAACTGGTTGCGTAGGGAAAACGGTCACCGCACAGCCCATCGCTCCCGCATGACTATGGGTGATATCTCAACCAAAAAAGTGCTGTTGCTCATAGTGGTAATAGCGGTGGCGGTGCTTACTCTCGCAGTGGTGCGGCACAACCTCGACTTTTCTTTCTTTCTTGGCCTGCTCTTCAACGACGCCAAGGAGTTCGCAAGTCAAGGGATCATTACATCTCCTATCATGCCCGTGGGGTACTCGGGTTTTTTGGGGTCGTGCATGCGAATAGGCGGGGAAGGCGGGATACCCGCATGCCAGGCCCTCGTGTACATTGGGATTTTATTGGCCGCTTTTTGGTTCTTGAAATTGCGGGGTGTTCGGGGTACTTTGTTGGCTTTGGGAATTTTGGCGGTCTCTTTTCACCCCATGCTCCTTTTGAATGTCTGGCGGGTCCACGACGGGAACATGACCGTTTTGTTATTGCTCGGATTTTTGGCCGCCGGCATCTCGTTCATGCATTTCAGGAATTTGCGGAGCGTCCTTCTCTGGGGCGTTTTCGCCGGACTGCTTTTTACGGTAAGGCAAAACACAATCCCTTTCTTTTTGATTGCCCTCCCGTTCCTATACAGGAATGGTTCCAGTGAAGGAACTGCGGGGGGAGGGGTCGGGCGTTTTGGGAGAATTGCCCTGTTTTTGATGAGCGCCGCGGTTCTCATGGTTAGCGTCAACGTCGCCACAAAACACACCCCGTTCTTTTTCGGCCAGCAGGGCGCCTACAACTTTTTTTCCGGTACGAACGAATATGCCGCGGAGTACATGCGCAAGGACTACAGCGGGGAGAATTCGTTGGAGAAAGCCCTCACCGCAAGAGGTTTTTCTTCCGTGAGCACCTTTAAAGAGTGGCTGTCGGTTCCATCGCGTACCTATTGGCAGCTGGCCTTTGATTACATAAAGAATCACCCCCTGGAATACGTGAAATTGGCAGGCCTGAAACTTTTCACTTTTTTGCGGCCCGGCTATCACATAGTGCAGGACTTCGCCTGGGGTTCGGTTGATGGTCTCAAGCGGCTTTTGAAGATAGCTCTCTCCGCGCCGTTCTTTATTTGGTTATTCTTCGTTTACAGGACACGGCGGAATTTTTTTGACAGAGAAAACCTCTTTGTCCTCCTTTCGATAGCGCTCTACCTCCTGCCTTTTCTTCTCGCCAATGCCGATCCGCGTTACCGTTTTCCCTTGGACATCATTTTCATAGTGGATTCCTTTTGTCGGGTGCATAATCTCCGCGCTGCCTGACACCTCTTTTCTTTTTGGCGCGGCGGGGTACTATAATGACATGAATCCCGTTAGAGGCAAACCAAAGCGTTTTTCATGCGATTCAACGTTCAAAGAGAAAGAAACACAAGTTGGCTCCGAAAGGGTCGTTGTGCTACGGTCGCCCGCGGCGACCTGCCTCTAACGGGATGAAGCTCAAGAAGATCCAGCCGGCATGCAACCTTTCAACCGTTCGCGACGGGCGCGGCGGCATTTTCACGTTCTGGCCCGAAAAGCCGGTCGTGGAGTTCAACTTTCAGTTCATCAACAAGGGCACCATGCGGGGGAATCACTACCATCCGGAATTTGACGAATACTACCTCTTCACCGAGGGGAACGGGGTGGTGGTCACCAAGAACGATGACGGCAAGGAGGAATTTCTCTATGTGGGCACCGGCGATTGCATCTTCATTCCCCAAAGCGTTTCCCACGTGACCTACGCCATCACCGACATCAAATATGTGACATTTCTCACCAAAAAGTGGGATGACTGCGAGAAACCCATCGTTCACGAAGACCTTGGCATGGGGAGTTCAGGATCTTAGTATCGGACAGACCGAGCGGCCTAGATTTTTCCGACGCCCATTTTTAGTTCGAGTATCAGCGCGGAACGTTGGACTTTAAGCGTACAAACGCTCAATTTTCTTTTTACCTTCAGATAGTCGCTTTTTGTAAGACATAAGCGTACAGTTCTTATATGAAGAACACTCGTAATTTAGCTTTAGTTGGTGCTTTTATACTCATTCTGGGGTTGTCTTCTACGGCTCACGCTGATGAACTCTTCACTAAAAATTTATACTTCGGGATACAAAAGGATTCCGAGGTTACACAGCTCCAAGAATTTTTGACTTCCGAGGGGTTGTATTCTGGCCCCATTACCGGCAATTTCTTTTCGCTCACGCTCAAGGCAGTGAAGGATTTTCAAACCAGAGAAAGTATTTCACCGGCTGCTGGTTACTTCGGACCACTTACACGCGCGAGAGCAAACCAGATTTTAGGCGCCCAAGTACAGGGATCAAATGAGCAGGCGGTCGCCGAAACCGGCACAACGCCAGCCCCTACCCCTAAAACAACGACTGATGTGGTAAGCACAATGCAGTCGCAATTAGAAGTGCTACTTCAGCAGGTGGCATTACTCCAACAGCAACTACTGGCCCAACAACAAACTCAACAAAGTGTTCAAAATTTACAGACACAAGTAACCCAGCAAACACAAACTATCCAGCAACAGCAACAAACTATTCAGCAGATTCAACAGAACACCGCCCCACAACCACCATCCCCAATACTCATTTTCTCTGCGTTACCAACCTCTATAACCAGTCCTGGTTCGTCAATTCTTTCATGGTCATCGACAAACGCTGATTCGTGCTCGGCCTCAGGAGTATGGTCTGGAGAAAAGAATATATCCGGGAATGAATCCGTATCTCCTTCTCAAAGCGGCACATATTTTCTCACCTGTTCTGGCGCAGGTGGGTCAGTAATAAAGTCAGTCACGATATCAGTTTCACAACCACCGCCACTCGCTCCAACACTTACACTTACTTCGTTGCCAACATCACTCCATATCTATGGAAGCTCGATTCTTTCCTGGTCCACGACAAATGCGAGTTCGTGCTTGGCATCGGGCGCATGGTCTGGGACAAAGAGTGTTTCAGGTAATGAATCGGTCTCGCCTTCTAAAACTAGCACATACTCACTTAAGTGCTCTGGTTCAGGCGGGTCGATTGTGAAATCGGTCACAGTAAGCGTTTATGCTCCAAGTGTGAGGATAGAAGCGGTCTCGCCGACGGTGGCGGTGAACGTTGGGATCGGCTCGGGCCAGACGGTGGGGATCTTCAAGATTTACAACGACGGCACGGCACAAATTTATCTTGACACGTTTCAGTTCGCTAATAATGGAAGTGCTACCACTACACTTGGGTTCAAGATCTACGCTTCGACAGCAGGCGGTAGCATGAGCGACACTTCGGGGTGGAATATTGGCAGTGGGTATTTGGCTGCCACTGGTACAACTGGTGCTTCGTCAACCATTAGCTTCAACATCGCCGCTCTTACCGATGCAGAACGTTTAATTGATGGTGGTGCTTGGCGCTATCTAACGGTTAAAACCACGGGCGTCGCGGCTAACAATGATACCTTCCAGTTTTTCGTTCGTGCGTACGGGGATATTAAGTTCTCCGTGAAAGAGGTTGATCTTGGATATAGTGGCAATGGCGACGGCGATCTTGATGACACTATCTATGGTCTTTATGTAGATATGAATGGTATTCCCACTTGTGGGTCTGTAACGGCGAAAACTTAGTAGCATAGTGGGTACGCCTAAACCCCAGCCAAACGGGTTCTAATATCGTCCAGCGCGGGGAGCTCAGGATTTAGGCAATATAAAGGGGATTAGTAGGCAAGAATCGGTAGCGATTGACAAAGCTATTTGGTTAGTTTTAACCTTACTTTCTCCACAGCATCCGAGGAACTGATAGTGCTATAATAAAGATGTTGGAAAAATCTCCAGTCAAATTGATCCCTGTTGTCTACGTCGTTTATAAGTCCAAAGGTGGTCTTTGGCGTGGTTTTTGCACTCCCTACGATGTTACTTGTAATGCAGAATCTATGAGTGAAGCAAAAGAGCGACTGGATAAATTAGTAGAACTGTATGAGGAAGGACTGAAGAAATATCACAACCCAAGGCGTCTAGTATTTAAGAAACTCTCAGACAAGGAGGATAAGGTGCTTTTTGAAAAAATAGTATGGCCGAAGATTTCTCAAGATATACAAAAACGCATGTTGGCGTCCTACCTTAATTATTCGCAAAGTTTTGAGGAGAAGGGAAAAGAAGAATCTTCAATAAGGGGAAGCGGTTTTAATGCCTTTTACACCCATCGTTCGTTGGCGGCTAGCCCATACTAATGTGCCCATACCAACAGATATCGGCTTTGGTGATTTTTTGAAGGCGGTTCCCATCCTAGCGCAACAAAAAGGAATTGTTTGTAAGTTATTTCGCACTCATAGCGGTGGTTCGGCTATTAGGTTTGAACTATTTAAGAATCAGGACGATAAAGTTCCCCTTAGAATGTGGGTTGTTCACGAAGACAGAAAGGAGAGAAAGGTATACTCCAAAGATCTCAAAAAAGCATGCAGTAATCTTGGGGTGACTCACAAAGATTTTTCAGAGCTAATTTCTAACAAATTCAAAATCTAGAGTAGGGGACTTTGCTTCATCTAGTTACCAAACAGGTTCTAACATCCTCCAGTGCGGGGAGCAATTAATATGAAACTCTGGCTCAAAGAAAATTGGTTTAAGGTTTTGTTAATAATCGCAGTTCTAGTTTTGGCGTGGTTCTATTGGTTTCAATGGAGACCATCCCAAATTAGAAAAGAGTGTCATATATCTGCGATGGTAGATGCTCGCGAGAAATATTGTTTTGATTACCAAATTTCCAGTTACCAATCGTGTATAGATATAGATATTTCAAACACAGGTATAGAAGCTATGGATGCGGATGTTTATAATTTCTCGTACAAAACGTGCTTAGATAAAAATGGGCTGTAAAAACAATGATCGTTGTTAATTTTTCAGAAAACCTTGATGAATTACCTAAAGCGGGCTCTTTTGGTGCGTGTACAGAAAAAACCGAAGGAGAGCTACCTAAAAGCCGTATAGATATAGAAGAATTTGTAAAGAAAATTTTTGGACAGGGAAGGACGAAGATTGATACGAAATTAGTTAAATATTCTGTTATCTCTGACGGAGAGCGGGTTCAGGAGGGATATATCCCTAACCCTACGGGAGATTGAGGTAACGGATTTTCGTGGAGACGTTAAGTTGGAATTAGGCAGGTTCTAACATCGTCCCACTCGGAGAGCTGATTAGTGAAATAAAAAGCGTCTTGCAAGGATTCTTGCAAGACGCTGTAAATAGATCACCAGGCCACAACGATCAGACAGAAGCGCTAGCTTTTCCAACCGACTCCATGGGCAAAGACGATTTCAGTCTCCCAACAATCAGATCGCCAAGACCACCCTTGTTATTGGATGTATCCTGGTCATTGCCTGCGGCCACGATCCTCAGAACGCCTTTGTCGTTTTGAATAAGGCGGTAGTCACAAAAAGTGCGCTCGACGCGGCAATAACCCACATCCTCTCCGCAATACTCGTCTCTCGCGCTCTCCCAAGCCGTTCCGACTAACGCAAGCGTACCGTGCTGAAGCGATCCCTGATCACCGACCGCAATGGCACGTCCCTTGTCTTCCTCGATGTGTTCAACGGTTACGCCAATCTTCAGCAACGCGGAAATGAGGACTGCTTCAAAAGAACTCTTTCTTCCATCTTTCTCGCGAAGATAGACAATGAGACGCGACTTCCGGAAGTTTTCCAGCTTTTTAGCTTTCTCCGGCCCTGACATCTCCTCCAATCTTCTTTGTTCAAACTCCCTAACCACTGGAGAATTCTTCCACAATTCTATAAGAGGTTCCAGAATAGGGAATATGATTCTGGCGAGTATCAACTCAGAGAAAATCAGAAAGGGTACGCCTAATGGCCACAAAAGCGTTACCCAAGGGAGATACTGCCCCGGCTCATCTTGAAGACGGAATTTATAATGCAAAAGGCCTTCCAACACAAAGATCAAGCCCGCCGTGACGATAGCGCCGACGACGTAATAAACTAGATACATGTACCACATTTGCTGCCTCCTCTTCTCAAGTTCGCTCAAAAAACCTTCGATCCTAGAAGGATGAGGTCGTAAGGCGAAACAAGGAATTTGCAGACCTTTTCAAGGTGCGTTTGCCTTGGTACTCCCAAGGCGGAGCATATTGGAATGTCCAATATTAGTTATTATCTTACAGTATTATCTTAAATTGTCAAGTGCGTAACAATTTTAGCAGAGACAGTTATGTAACTTTTATTTCCCTCATTCCAACATCGTCCCACTCGGAGAGCTGACCGAGCGGGGTCAGGGTGAGTTCTTTGGCGACCCATCGGAATCGTTGTGGTGGTCTTGAGGCGGAAGATTCAAGTCCGGCTTGGGAACCGGTAGTAATGGCGACCCGAACCGCAGGGAACCGAAATAGCGAATGTTAAAAAATCACCCTTCGCTGGGTGATTTTTTTCTACTCAACCATCCGGGACCTCGGGTTATTCGGTCGCCCCTGCGTTGATTGAAAAAGAATACGGTCTACATTTTGTCCTACGCGTCATTTCTCACCAGAGAATCTTTTGATGATTTTGCTTGTTGAAACGTTTTCAAATTCTGGCGGGCAGTAGCGTTTGAGCACAATCAATTTGGTCCCATGTTTGCGAGCCACCGTTTCCAGGTAGGGGACGTCGAACGAGTCCTCATTCACCACATAAAAATTCGGCTTTAAATTTTTTAATATTTCGTCTTTTATCTCCAGCGGATGCGTTTCGTTGTGGAGGAACGGTTCAAAAAAAGCGTAGTCAACGGGTTTCAACGAATCTATCATTTTAATACGCATGTGTTGATTGAAGATCGGTAGACCTTCACCCTTATTGCGTTTCACGCGAGCATCGCTTCCGACTTCCACCACTAATATATCGCCGTACTTTTTGCATTCTTCAAGGAAAATAACATGGCCGGCGTGGGTAACATCGAAGCACCCCCCAGCAAAAACGATTTTCTTGTCTCTGTGCATTTCTCGCACGCGTTCAAGTTCAGAAGAATCGATGATCATACGCTGAAAATGGTGCCACCAACTTCTGAAATATTCAAGTTTTACAAAAAGGGTTCATGCGAATGCATGAACCCTTCGTTTTTCTCTTACTCGCGTTACTCCGTGATTTGAGATGTGACCCAGCCGAGGAGACGCGAGGGATTTTTTATTTGCAGGCCGCTCGAGATAAGTTTGTCCCATATCTCTTTCTCGAGCATTCCGCAGAATTCAATATGAAAATCCCAGTCGAGATCGGGCCAGCGTTCCCTTGAATCTTCCGCGCGCTGCGCAATGCTAACCACCCTGTCTCCAGAGGTCCACATATCGGCAACGCACAGAATTTTCGATTCGAGCGTATTTTTCTCGTGAGCATTCTCCCTGGTGAGGGGGCTGGTTGCCTGTCGCAGGATTTCCGGGAGTGCGTGGGTCCAAACGTAATTCAGAATCCCGGCCTCTTCCGGGGTAAAATCTTGCGGAGATTTTTCGTATCGCTTCCTCACATCATGGAGAATGGCTGCGCTGGTGATTATACGGGAGAAATGAATTTCGTGGCGTATAATTTCAGTAACGAGCCCCACCGTCATGCAGTGCCGATACACGTTTTCCCAACTCCCAGTTAGCTTGCCGACCGAAACGAGGATAGCGGTTTCCAGAGGAAACTCGTTTTGAAGTTCTCGGATATTCACCAGAACCCCCTTCCTATGTTATGAGAAATTAGTTAATGATGCTGATTCAATTGTAGCATATATAGAATAAAAAGTCAACACCTTTTCTTCTATAGGGGCCGAAGTAGCGCGTGTTTAAAAACCGCCCTTCGACAACGGTCTTCGACTGAGCTCAGCCGAACGTCCTCAGGGCAGTTTTTTTACCTATTCAATTACCCGAGGTCTCGGGAGGGGGACTATGAATTTCCCCCTATACCCCTTTTCTTTGAGCTTCGGTATGAGTTCGTCCGTGATCTGCCACGAGAAAAGTATTACGTACTCGGGTTGGTCCGTGTACAATTTCGATTCTTCCAAAACGGGGATGAGCGTTCCGGGGACGTACTTGCCTATCTTGTGGGAGCCCTTTATCTCCAGGATACAGTCAACAATTCCCTCATCGATGCCGACGTAGTTAATGAGGGTGGTGCCGCGCGATGGTGCGCCGATGCCGTAGATGCGCTCTCCTCGCCTTTTAATGTCATGGAGGAGAGCGGCGAGTTCGAGTTTTGCGAGCGTGACCTTTTTCTTGAAATCAAGAAGGTTTTCTTTCTTCAAAATGGTGTTCTTTTCCGTTTCGAGGAGCGGAGCGACCGTGTCCTTTACGGGATACCTTCCCTTTCTTGCGGCGTAGACCCTTATCGAGCCGGCGTGGCTCGGTATCGGTTTGGCGTGGATAATTTCAAGACCGTGCATTTCCATGAGATATTTCAAACTGTGCAGGGAATAGTTGCGCAGATGTTCGTGATACACCGTGTCAAATTGGGTCATTTGAATGACCGGCAAAAGGTAATGGACTTCAATGATAAAAAGTCCGTCATCGGCGAGCATTTCCATTATTGATTCCACGACCTCATTCACGTTATCGATATGGGCAAAAACGTTCGTGGCGGTGACTATTTTCGCCGTCCCGTGTTCTTTTTTGACCCGCAGCGCCACCTCTCTCGTGAAGTAATCCAGGATCGTCGGGATGCCCCTCTCGATGGCGATCTTTCCGACGTCTTCCGGGGTGATTCCCAGCACCTTGCAGTGGTCCTTGAAATTGCCGAGAAGGTTGCCGTCATTGGAACCGATGTCCACTATCAGATCGTCCGGTTTCAGGCCGAACATTGCCGTGTACTCGCGGTAGAGTTCGGCGAAATTATCCCGGAGCACCTTGGTCGTGCCCGAGGTGTAGGGGTATGACTTCGGGAAAATAATTTCCGGGTTGACTATCAGCCCCAATTGAACGAGGTTGCACTTTGTGCAATAAACGACCTCCGCCGGATAGCTCGGTTCCTCGTGTGGTCTTTCCCCGATGTTTTTAAAATCATTGACCGGCGGCAAATAGCCCAAAAACAGTATCGGTTCCAAGGGCGAGGAGCCGCAGATCTGACACTTCTCGACGACCTTGGAAGAGTAGGAATTATCCATCATGGGAGCATTATACCCGGTTTCAATGCGACTGTCTTGGGAGATTTCCGCAGATAGGTGGTCGCGAGCGCGTAGAAGAACCAGCGGGCATAGTGCGGCAGCCACTTTTTGAGATTGAACCTGCTCTCGCCTTTCGCGCGCCTGTACCAGTATGCCGGGACCTCGCTTATCTTCCATCGCAGGCGGTGGCACTTTACCAGGAGTTCCACCGCATACGTAAACCCTGCCGTGGATTCAATGGTCACGGTGTCAAGGAGGCGCCTCGAAAACATCCTCAATCCATACGTGGCGTCGCTCGCGGGGAGGCCGACGAACCACTGCAGCACAAAGGAAGCGATCCTTACGATGAGCGATTTAATGAAGGGCCCGCCCTCCATGCGCCCGCCTCTCATGAAGCGGCTTGCGACCACCACATCGCTGCCTTTCTCAAATTCCCGGTACATTGGATCAATGATGTGAGTGTTGTATGCCTCATCGGCAGGGAACATGAGCACCGCGGGCGCGCTGCTTTCTTCAAACCCAGTCACGATCGCCCCGTGCACCCCCACCCCGCGGTTCTTTACGAGGAGTATCTCAAAATCAAAATCCTTTCTTGTTTTTTCTACCGCGGGGAGCGTGCTGTCTCCATCGTAGTCGTAGCAGATGAGCACGCGAAAGGGGGTTTGTATCCGCCCCTTGAACGAACGGAACGTTTCTATGATGTTCTCACCCTCGTTGTAGACGGGGATCAGGATGTCAAGCTTATTCGCGCGGCGCATGGTTGTTTCGTTCTCCCACTATTTTGTTCCAAAGCGCCACATTGAGAGATGCGTCTTTTGCCATATTGAAGTGAAGGTTTTTCGCAACATCTTCGAATGTGCACGGCTTTATGGACGGTTTGAACTCTCTGTACCGCTCATAGTGGGATTTTCTCTCGCCGCCGACGTTAATGGTGCCGACGAAGTTGCTCTTCAGCATTGTCGCGATCGCTTGCGGCAGATCGTCAACCGGCATTTTTGAGGAGTACATATCGGTTGCGGAGGTGTCAAATGGGATGTTCTTAGGGTCAAAAAAACTCGTGCGTATGATGCAGAAATTGGGGAGCGTGCGCACCACGCACTCTCCGCCAAGCTTCGTCCACCCATACGTGTTGTACGGTATCGTTTCGTCATTTTCGGAATAATCTCCTTTCGTGCCCGCGTAGACGCCGTCGGTTGAGATATAGATGAACCGTATGCTCCTGCCCTCCTGTTCTTTTTTCAAAATCTCTTTTACAAGATTGTATGTCCCCACAATATTTGTTTTTATTGCGAGCTGCGGATTTTTTTCGCACTCCGCCATTCGGACGAGCGCCGCGCAGTGGATCACCGCATCGGGTTCCCGCGTTTCAAAGAGGTGTGTCACTGCCCCCTCGTCGGTAATATCAATTTCCTCGTGCGGTGGTGCCGTTATATTGGGGAAAATTCCGGAACGCGTGATAGCCCTTCCGAGGTTTCCGGAGCCGCCCGTCAAAAGTATCCGACTGTATTTCTTTTGGGGAAGCGCATTGGTTGCGGGCGGCGTATGTTGCGCCGCAGGCGCGGCATCGGAGCGCCCGTCTATTTCCGAGATCTTAACGGTCCGTTTCTCTTTATCCGATAACCGTGCGGCTTCGAACACCCGCGCCTGGGCAAGCAGGTCACCCTCATAATTTTTTGTGCCCGCATCTCCTTTTAAAATTTTTTCACAAAAGTCGTCGAGCATCAGTCGGAAATGATCCGCCGGTTCTATGACGAACTCTTGCACCTCATCGTCAGCGTCAAGAAAGATCTTCGTTTTCATGTCTCGCGGAACGGCATACGCGCGCGCCATCCTTACGTGCGCCTTACTGCCCAGGACGCTATACGTAGATTGAAAATAAGATCCGAATAGGGAGGAAGCAAAGGCGGATTTTCCGCCGGGGTAATGGAGAACCATATCCGTTCTCACATCAACGCCGCTCTCCGGATCAATGGTGAGGTTGCAGAGCACGCTCTCCGGCTCCTCTCCAAAGATCATCCGACTCGCGTATACGGGGTAGGGCGCCGAAGCATAGAATGAACCCCCCACGAGATCCTTATTCATTATATTGCTCCCCCTCTCGGGCATTGAGTACCCGAAACAACCCTCGAACCTCAAGAGTTTTCCGAGGACACCTTCGCGTATCAACGTTTCTACCTTCGCGTGTTGCGGGTGGTAGCGAAACATGAATCCCTCAAGAAGGCGGACTTTGTTTTCCTTTGCCGCCTCAACCATTCTTTTTGCGGCAGCATAGGATATTGCGGCGGGTTTTTCGCAGATCACATGCTTTCCCGCGCGCGCCGCTTTCACCACCCACTCTTCGTGGAGCGCATTTGGCAGCGAGATGTAGACCACATCAATGTCTTTATTATTGATCACTTCCTCGTACGTTCCCCACGAATCACACTTGAATTGTTTTGCGACCTCCTTCGCTTTTTCCGGAGATCTTGAACCCACCATGGCAAGTTCCGCAGATTGGGAATCGAGCATCGCAGGAAGCATGCCCTTTTGGGCAACACGGGAGCAGCCCAACACGCCAAATTGTACCTTTGGATGGATCATTGCTGGTTGCTATTACCCCAACTTTATCAAGAAGTTAACCGGAGCACAATGATTTGGCGCTCACGTTGGTTTCTGCACCCGGTAGCCGCGCCGCGTCGATCTCGATCATTCTCTGCTCTTTGATAATGTGGAAGGCGTAGCAATAAGCTCCTACCGCAAGAAAAATCGTGAACATCGCCGAGCCGGCCGTATCGCCGTTCACGCGGTACACGAGAAGGGGGAGCCACGCGACAAAAAGGTGGACCAGGGAAAGTTTGAGTATGATTTTTTTGTCGGTTTCGAAAAGCTTTTGGATGAGAATGGGTACCACTACCAAAAATGCGGGCCAGCCGTACCCTACGATCCTCTGCACGCCAGTGCCTGCGGCAACGCCGATGAAGTAGTGGGCGATTCCGTAGATCAAAGCTATAGACATCCAGAAGGGGAGAGACCTCATAATGCCTTTTCGCTTTCTCAACATATAAAAGAGCACGAGCGGCGCTATCCCGAACGTGGTGAGCAATGTGATCATTGTTTGAGCCGGGAGGGAAAGGTCAAAACCGCAAAAGCCGACCTCTCGGACGGATCCCAAAGATTTTAATGGCGGCAGGCGGAACTGAAATACCGGTTCGCAGTTGCTGTGGGTGTTTATCCAGGGTTTCACGCCCAACACGTTCGTCATAGTGTTATATGAAAATTTAAAGACCATGTATACGGGAGTGCTCAAATTGTGTATATTCGGCTGCCCCGCACTGCGCATCACCCCCATCGTGTAGAGAGAGATCATCACCACGCCAATGGCGGTTATTGCCAAAAACTTTTTAGAGCGAAGCCAGCCTATCGCCGCGGATATCAGCCCCAAAAGCATGGTTGATTCTCTCGCCAAGAAGAGTAAAAAAAGGGTTACCAGGCCTCCGCCTTCCATTTTGTATCGCAGCAACAGGAAAAATAGCGCCGTGAGGAGTATATAAAACGCATCCGGTTGGTAAATTTCACGAATAGTTGCAAAAAAATACGGCAGAAGGAAAAGGGGGATCAGTAGAAGCGGCGACCGGACCGCATCTTTCAATAAAAAGATATTGACGATCATGAAGAGAAAAACTGACGCAACGGTTACCGCCAAAAAAGTTTGGTGGATATCCAGGGGGAGCTGATGGCTTATCCATCCGACCAGGAAAGGGTGGAGAAAACGGGTGGAATACGGCTCTATCAGTTCGTTAAGGCGGCCGTTCGCGGCGGCAATGTACCATTCACTGTCACCGCCGTAGGTGGGTCCTAAAAAAACGTTCAAGAAAAAGAGGAGAACCGTGATGAGAGCCGCTACCGCGAAAAAGACCAGATAACCATTGCGTACCCGTGCCATGTTGGGAGTAATCGTACACCAAAAAAGGCGGTATGATAAGTTCGCGGGCAATTATCATGGAATAAATTTGGCGGGCCTGTGATGAAATGATCTTGGATATCGTTGGTAAAAAGTATTAGCTTGTTTTTTGCCTCATCTTGTTTAAGATGTAAGGATCATAGATATTTCCATGAGCGCCGATAAAAATGAAAAACCACTGGTGAGTATTTGTCTCACGTTTTTCAGCGCAGAAAAATTCATTCACAGGGTTTTTGACAGTTGTCTGAACCAAACATATAAAAATATCGAGGTAATTGTTGTCGATAACGCCAGCGTCGATAATACCGGGTCCGTGATAAAAGAATACGCCGCACGCGATCCAAGAATAAAATATTTCAGGAACGCCGAGAAGATCCATCTCACCGAATGTTTGAGAAAAATGTTCGAGTTGGCTCAGGGGAGATTCGTTATGATGATCGGCGCGGATGACTGGCTAGCGCAGGACTTCGTGGAAAATGGGATGCGCAGTTTCACCCAACACCCGGATTCTGCGGGCATAGTACCTAAGGTGCTCAATTTCAACGAGATTGAGAGTGATAGGTTTGAATTTGACTGTGTTACCCGTCTTCCGGCACCGGGAGTTTATAAACCGGAATGGCTTGTAAAAAGGATGTACAGGGGGCTTCAGCTGTACATAAGCGCGTACGCTCTGGCGAGGAGGGAAGATATGCTAAGCACCATCGATTTCTTCATTAAGAATTTGTGCAAAAATCCGTTGATGCCGGAGGACCTAAGGGAACTGTTCTGGGGATCGTATGGCACCGACCCCATGTTTTTGGAGGTTCTATCTAGATATAAGACGTTCGTTTACGACGATTCGCTGGTTTTTCTCAAGGTTGGGCAGCCCGGAAATATAGTGCGTGATTTCAAATATAATTCTGTTTATGAAATTTTCAGGTCCGCCAATTATATGATGCTTAGCTATAGTCCGCTCTACGAGATGAAATGGCCGAAATTTTATAGGGGATTGAAGATTTTTTCCGCATCCGAAGTTTTATCGACAATATTCCTTAATTTTTTCAAATATGGGATGCACCCATCGTTCTTCGATATATCAAAAAGCAGAAAGAAAGTTTCAGAGTTCTTTTCCTATTTCTCGTTCCTCGAAATAGTCGCCGGTATCACGGGCTCGGTACCAAGGATCGCGTATCGGGTATTCGATGCCGTTAGGCGGAAGCTTTCCAAAACAAGGAAATTTTCAAAAGGCGATCGCGATGTCGATATGTCTATGGTGTGGACTCAGAAAAACTTTCTCGATAAAAAGGGTTTCTTTAGGGTTTACCAATAATAAGGCCCGGCCTTCCCCCGTCTTTCTTGAGTGCCTCCGCCCTCCATGGATTGACAGGGAGCGGTGTTTGCTTTACCGTTATATCGGTAAATATTTACAATCAAATCATTATTTCAGGAGGTGACGTATGAAATTCCTTTTGGTTGGATCACAGACACCGGAGGGAGTTCCCAACAAGGAATTCATTCTCCCTTCGGCCCTGCTGTATCTCGCTGCGGCATTGCGCGCGAGGGATGTTGAGGTCAATGTTTTGGACCTGAACACAAGCGGTTCGGTTGATGGCGTAAATTCAAAAGAGTTCTATGAGAGGATCCTATTGAAACGCGTTTCGGATTTTCAACCCTCCGTTGTGGGGATCTCGTGCCTTTTTTCCGGTCAGTTTCCGGACGTCCAGAGGTACGCCTCCGTAATCAAGGAGGCAGCTCCGGAGGTTCCGATAGTGATCGGGGGTCTGCATCCGACGATCTACGCTTCGGAAATCCTTGCGCACTGCCCCTACGTCGACTTCGTTGTTCTTGGGGAGGGCGAAGATACGGTCGTTCAGTTCGTGGATGTGTTACAGGGGGCCGGGAATTTCGGGGATATCGATGGCTTCGCATACAGATCGAATGGCCGAGTCGTGGTTCATGAGAAGAAGAAATTCATTGCGGATCTCGATGCTGTTCCGTTCCCAGCTTATGATGCGGTTGATCTGCGCGATTATCACGTTGACACGTCACGCTGGTCGAATCCCAAACACCTGTCCTTTCACGCTTCCATTCCGATCGTTTCGAGCAGGAGCTGCCCCCTGAGGTGCAACTTCTGTTCGATGTTCTTGGTCATGGGTTCTCGGTGGAGGAGCAGGAGTCCGGCCAATGTCGTGGATGAAATACAGGTCTTGTACGAGAAGTACGGGCAGAGATATTTCGCTTTCATGGATGACAATCTGACTCTCTCCAGAAAGCATATTCTGGAGGTTTGCAATCTCATTTCGATGAGAGGCCTAGACATCCAATTCGACACCCCCAATGGCATTGCGACGAACACGATGGATGAAGAGGTTCTCAATGCCATGGTTGGGGCGGGGCTGATACGCCTGTCAATTGCTATCGAAAGCGGCTCGGAGTTCATCCGGAACAAGGTGATGAGAAAAGGGCTCTCAAACAGAAAGATCTACGAGGTAGCCGCTCTCACGAAGAGGTACAGGGATCTTTACGTTAGGGCTTTCTTCGTGATAGGCATGCCGGAGGAAACGCCGGAAACCCTTCGGGAGACCGAGGAAATGATCAGGGTCATCGACGTGGATGAACCACACGTCGTGAACATCGTACCTTTCCCGGGAACGGCCGTTTTTGACCAGGCGCTCCGGGACGATCTGCTCATTGGCGGTGTTGATGTAGGCGGTCTTTGGAGTAAGCCGTTCTTTTTTTCCGGCAACAAACGGTTTTTCATTCGGCCGTACAAAATGACCGAGGAGGAGCTGAATGAATTCAGACAGAGGATAGACGAACTCACCATGGAGCTTATCTCCACAAAAGCCAGGGAGAAGGGCTCTTACGTTCCACTCTTACATCGGTAACCCCGGCATATTCATAGCCGGGGTTTTTTATTTGTTCGTTCGCCAGAACACCCGCCTGCTCAAAGGCGGGATGAATGGCGACCACGAACAAATAACCCCGCACTAATTTTACTGTTGCACCATGGGCGATGCGCGCGTGGCGAATAGCCACATCCCTCTAGGGGCGAAGCGCATCGCCGCTGTATTTAAGATAAAACTGGTATTGAGAAAAATCTTGATCTGGAATGGTAAAATTTAGTGCCGGGGTATTTCCCGATATGATACCGCACCGCTTGCGGTGCGGTTCTTCATTGACCACCTGCCAGAATACTGATATTCTCAACAAGAACCGGCAATATGAAAGGAATAAATGTTCCTGTAGATACAGGCAGTAAGGAGATAAAAGTTTTTAGTCCGGAGGATTTTTCCTCGGCGTTCGACGAACCGATAAGCGAGCGGCTCAAGGACAGGATTAAGTCGTTGAATATCAAGTACGTGGGTTTGACGCCCAAAGAGAGGGACGAGTGCATCAAGGCGAGTATAAAATTGCTGTTAGACATTGGTGAGAAAAACAGATCCGGTGGGCATAGATTGGGGATATGGGAAAAGAGCTGGTCCAAGAACCTTCAGGCATTCAAAGAAAAGGGCAAGAGCGGTCTATTGCCGGACTATTTCGGAAACGATGATGTGGTCAGGTGGAAACAGGAATGGATCAAGCCTCTCCAGGGAGGCTTTGACTACAGCGTTTTATCCGTAATTTTGGGATGGCTTTTCGAAAAATACGCGGCGGGCGCCGGTTCTATCTATGAATTCGCATGCGGCACCGGCCACAACCTATTGTACCTCCGCGAGTTCAATGGAACCGCCAAACTATACGGCCTTGACTGGGCCGAAGCATCCCAAGAAATAATCAGGGAAATGGCCGCAAAAGGCGTTGCGCAAAACATATATGGCAGGAAATTCGATTTTTTCAACCCCGATGAATCTTTCGTTCTGGATGATAATAGCGTCGTCTTTACGGTTGGCGGTCTGGAGCAGATCGGGGACAGGTGCGAAAAATTCATCGCCTACCTTCTCAAAAACAAACCCAAGGTATGTTTCCACGCTGAACCGATAGGCGAGTTGTTGGATGAGTCCAGGTTGGAGGATTACCTGGCGAAAGAATACTACCGGAGGAAAAATTACCTCGCCAATTTTATAAGCCACCTGAAGCTTTTGGAGCAGAACGGGAAGATCAAACTTCAAAAAGTGCAGAGAACGTACCTCGGTGGGAATTTATTTACGGAATACATGGTGGTTGTCTGGTCGCCGCGTTGATTAAATACGAATCATGTGGTATCGTGGTAGCAATAGGAACCATGGAGGTTAGCAAAACAAAACTCAGCGGCGTCCTTCTTATAAAACCGGACATCCACGAGGATTTTCGCGGGAGGTATGTATCGCCTTATAACAAAGCCGATTTCCAAAAGGCGGGGATTTCGGTTGAGTTTGTAACGGAGGATTACTCAACATCCACAAAAGGCGTTCTCCGCGGCATGCATGCCGATTCGGATAATTGGAAACTGATTTCCTGCAGAAGGGGCAGGTTCTATTTTGTTGTCGTGAACTGCGATGAATCCTCAAATGAATTTCGTAAGTGGGAGTCGTTCATACTCTCAGAAGAAAATTGTCTGCAGGTACTTGTTCCTCCGAAGTTTGGAAATGGCCACCTCGCCCTTAGCGATGAAATCGTATTCCACTATCTTCAGTCCAATTATTATGATCCGACCCGTCAAAGCTCCTATCGTTATGATGACCCGAAATTCAATATCTGGTGGCCCATAAAAAATCCCATACTTTCTCCCAGGGACGAAGCCGGGAGGTATGTAGAGTAGCAGGATGAAGCCCCCCCGGCTCTTCGGGAATCTCGGTCATGGGGAAAGGGAATATTTCCTCTCTTTCGCGCGAACGCATGAAAGAGAAATCGCTTTGCACGAGAACCCGGGCGGTTTGTGGGAGAAGGATGTGAATGGAAATGACTGGAGTAATGTGACCGAACACTGCCTTATAGAAGCCGCGCGAGTTGATATGCTTGCGCGGCTCCTCGGTTTTTCGGATCGCATCCGGGAGTATCTCACTTCCGCGGCGGCCGTCCATGATTTCAATAAGAAAGAGGATATCCGTCGCACGCACGAAGATATTGCGGCGGGGGGGAGTGGCAGAAAAGGGAATCTGATTACCGAAGAGGAGAGCGAGAAAATTCTTCGCGCCGCCGGTTTCTCGGATATCGTCGTTTCTCTCGCGGGATGCGTTTCTGGTGATCCTAAGGATGTATATCGTATGAAGAATATTCTGGATTTGGCCGATCCTTCTCCGGAGGATATTGCTCATCTCGTGATGCATTACGTTGATAACTATACGCGTGGGAGCATGTGGGCTGAACCATCAGAGAAGCGGGGCGGACAGGCGCTGAACGACATCGACAGAAGAAACGAGATGAACACGTCGAACTCAGCATACAAAAAGATAGATCGTGAGGGTTTGGTTCTCAATGAAGGACACCCATTCTTCGACGGTATGACGCGCTTTGAGGCGGCAGCTGCCCTTAGCCATCTCATTGAAAAAAGATTGTCGGGCATTATGCGGGTGCGTGGCATAGATGTTAGGGATCCGTTGGATATACCCGAATTCGTGGATGCGCGCATAAAAGAAAACATCTCAAAAAAATAGCGGCCTATCAAAGGCCGCTATTTTCTACACTGAGAATTTTAAACCGAGATGTGGCAGGGCGAGTAGGGTGATGGCGAGCGTCTTGCTGTCTTTAAAACAACCATCCCTTTCTTCCGTGAACGCCATGCGGAGCCACTCGTTAAGGGGAATCTCCACTATTTCTATCATTTCTCCGGCTTCAGGCTTCTGGGCCGCGAGTGGATGACATCCTCTTGCGAGAAACGGTACGATGATTGTTTCAATAGAGGTTGGCTCAATCCAGAAATTCGGCAATTTAATAATCTCCCCCGCTTCGTAACCCGCTTCTTCCGCAAGTTCCCTCCGCGCCGCCTCTTCCTGAGATTGACCATGCTCGGGGTGGCCGCCAAAGAGTTCGAGTACGGGACATGCCGAGCCGCCCCGCCACTGTCGCCCGGCAATTACCTTGCCGTCTTCGGTAACCGCGAAAACAACCGAGGGATTGTTTCGTCCTCCCCAAAAATACCAATCTTCTTCGTTTCCATCCTGGAACCGCAACCGTTTACGGGAAACTTCAGCTCTCCCACGTTTCCAAACAACCGTAGGGCCTTTCATTATTTCCGGCTCTTTCATTTCTTTCGCTCCTTTCGTATTTGAGATGGCGTAAGTACTGAAAGCAATATTACAACAGAAAAATCAATAAGTCAATACCAAAGCAGTTGCAATCACAAGGAGGAAGAATTAACCTATCATCATGGCGATCGCAACTTATCATGAATTTCCTCAAATTCGTAAGACCTTTTCGGGCAAGAAAATTGTGATATGCACTGGCACTTTCGATATTACCCATGCCGGTCACGCCCACTTCTTGGCGGAAAGCAAGCGATCGGGCGATATCCTTGTGGTCGGTGTTGGAAGAGACAAGGATGTTCGTGATACCAAGGGCTCGGAACATCCTATTATAAAGGAACACCTGCGCTTAAAAATGATTGATGCGCTCCGTGTGGTGGATTACGCTTTTTTGCAAAATTCTCCGAATCCACCCTCAGAATGGCTCTCGCCCATCCGCGAAATCTGTCTTTTACTCCATCCGGATATCTGGTCCGTGAATTATGACGGCGCTCAAATGCCGAATCGAATCGTGCTTGCCAAAGAGCTCGGCATCGAATTGAAGATATTGAATCTCGATCGCAACCATCCCGAATTCGAGGGTCTCTCAACCACCCAGATCATCGAAAAGATTAAACGCTTGAGCGGTAAACAGCAGGATTAAATTATCGGATTCTATAAAAAGCCCGACTTTTGTAAGTCGGGCTTCTGTGCCAACCCCTCTATTCCCGAAGGCTCAGGATTTTTTTGATGATTTCGGTAGTTGAGAACCACCGCTCCGGGTCATTGCGATCAAGGTTGAGGACCTTGAGTTCAATACCCAATTCTTGTGCCAAAGTGCGGCGTTCGTCCATACGCGATGCGTCATAGTTCACGGCCCAGATATCCGGCTTGAGATATGCGCACATTTCTCGGACGGGATCGAGCGGTCCGAGATTCACCGAGTGCGGAGCATTGAGGAGGGCGTAGTCAACACACTTGAACGCATCGATCATTTTCACCCGAGCCCGCTCATGGTAAAGCGGTTCTCGTTTGTCCCGTAGGATCTCCGCATCGGTGCCCACCGCGACAACCAGAATATCACCAAGCGCCTTGCAGGCCTCGAGGACGAGAAGATGCCCAGGGTGTACGAGGTCGAACGAACCAGAGGTAAAGATGATCTTTTTGCCAGGGTGCCCACCTCTGATGAAAGAGAGATTACTGTAGGAGATGATCATGATTTTTCACCCGCTCCCTTTTTATGTTTTTGCTATCGTGCATTACGAAAATTCGACTTTGAAATGCAACGCTATTCTTAGTGAATATACGTGCGCATTCCACCACTTCCTCCATATTTAGTTGTGAAGGAACGGGAAAAAGATAGCAGAATTCCTATCCTTTTCTCATCCCTCCAGATTCTCCGCCACTAAAGTAATGTCTATTCTCATCAAATCACCTTCTATAAAAAGTTGCATTTGAGGTCAGAATTTACCTTAAAACTACTGCGTGAATTATATAATACGGCAGGTATATTTGTCAAGTCCAATTTGATGCGGGTGGTTTTTTTCTATATCATCCAAGGGTGTGAAATTCGGTAAGGTTCAGTTCCGCTTAAAGATATCTGCGGCATGAGCTCGGCCCCATTTTATTTTGATATTGACAATAGGGTAGATTGATTAGTATGATAGCGCCAGTTCAATAACAATATCATTGAGGAGAAAACAATTATGAAATATAGGCAACTGGGCAAAACAGGTATCCTCGTTTCGGAGATCGGTTTTGGTACCTGGGGCATCGGTGGCTTGACCGAAGGAGCAACGTCATACGGAAAGACGGACGACGAGGAATCGCTCCGCGCGCTCGCATACGCATTTGAGAAAGGCATTACGTTCTACGACACTGCGAACATCTATGGCCGCGCCGAGGAATTGCTCGGGAAGGCATTCGGTAAAAGGCGCGATAAGGTGATCATCGCAACGAAGATTGGTTTCGAAAAACATGGCGGCCCGCACAACGTATCCCCAGCCCACATCCGTGCTTCCCTTGAAGAGAGCTTGAAATCCTTGGGGAGCGATTACGTGGACGTCCTACAGTTCCATAGCGTTCCCCTGGAGCTTGTACGTAGAGAAAACGGGTGCATGGAGACGATGGCAGACCTGAAAAAAGAAGGAAAGATACGCGCGATCGGCTACTCCGTAAAAGATCCCGCCGCCGCGCTGGTTGCCATGAACGAATTCAACGTCGATGCCGTGCAGGTGAATTTCAACATGATAGACCAGCGCGTTCTAACCGCCGGTGTTCTCGATGCGGCTCGCGAGCGTGGTACGGGTATCATTGCGCGTACTCCGTTTTGTTTTGGATTTCTGACCGGCGCGATAACCGATACGCGGTTCGGCGTCAACGACCATCGTTCAACGTGGCCATCGGAGCAACTTATTCGGTGGAAAGAAGCGCCCGCGAAGTTTTCTTTGGTTGACCAGGAAAGCCAGTATACGCCGTCTCAGCTGGCTCTGCTGTTTTGCATAGCGTTTCCGGAGGTGTCCACGGTTATACCGGGCATGCTTACCACCGGGGAGGTGGAAGAAAATTCTGCGGTCAGCGATTTGCGGCCCTTGAGCAGCAAGCAGGTTGAAGCTATCAAAAAAATTTGCAGAGAGAGCGATTTCTTTATCGGTAAAGGTTGAACCAGCTTAAAAAGGTATTTGCGGCATGAGCTCATGCCGCATTTTGTTTTGGTATTGACAATAAGACGGGTTGACTAGTATACTAGCGCCAGTTCAATAACAAAATTATTAAGGAGAAAATGATGGAGAATTTAAGAGTTGTCGCAAAAAAAGCGCGGCGCCACGTTCTTGAGATGGCTTATGGCGCCAAGGACTCGCATATAGGTTGCGCGCTTTCGTCGGTTGATGTGCTGGTTGCGTTGTACTTTCGGGTGATGAACGTGAATCCAGCGGAACCCGATGCTCTCGGACGGGACAGGTTCGTTTTAAGCAAAGGGCATGCCGCATCTGCGCTGTACGCAGTTCTTTGTGGACGCGGCTTTTTTTCTGAAAGAGAACTCACCGCGTTTGCCAAGGACGGCAGTAAAATCGCAAGTCATGTCGGGCGCGGTGTGCTCCCTGGCGTGGAGACGAACGGAGGATCCGGTGGACACGGGCTTTCTCTCGGCAATGGAATGGCGCTAGTTGCTCGCAAGGATAGTGCCGGTTCGCGTATTTTCGTGTTGATGGGCGATGGGGAATTGCAGGAGGGTTCTGTTTGGGAAGCTGCTATGTTCGCGTCGTCACGCAATCTTTCCAACATCACGCTTATCGTGGACCGTAACATGTTCCAAACGTGGAGAAGGGTGGATGACGTTGTTGCTGTTGAGCCGATCGCGGGAAAATTCCTGGCATTTGGATGGAACGTGGATGAAGTTGACGGACACAATATCGAAAAACTTACGGCGGTATTGAATAAGGCAGGTAGTCGTCCCCACGCTGTCGTTGCGCGTACCGTGAAAGGGAAGGGAGTTTCCTTCATGGAGGGCAGCGGCGATTGGCATAACGGAGTGCTTACGGAAGAACAGTACCAAAAAGCTTTGGAGGAGGTGGATCGTGCGTAATGCAATCATAGAAACGCTTTATACAGAAGCCCTCCGCGACCCTAACATTTACTTCATCACTGGCGATTTTCAGCACGTGAGGGAAAAAGAATTCAGGGGTTTGGGAGAGAGATACCAAAATGGTGGAATGGCGGAACAGAACATCATCGGCGTTGCTGCCGGGTTGGCCCTGTCTGGTAAAAAGGTGTTTGTATATTCCATTATTCCATTCATCACCTTGCGGTGCATTGAGCAAGTAAAGGTAGACGTCTGTTCCCATAAAGCGGATGTCACCATAATTGGCGGAGGAGCGGGATTTGCTTATGGAACATGCGGCGCGACGCACCTTGCAATAGAGGATATTGCTATGATGCGTTCCTTGCCGCATATGAAGATCGTGTCGCCCTCCGGGCCAACGGAGGCAACCGCCCTCATGAGGAAGATAATACAACTTGGCGGCCCGGCGTACATTCGTCTTGGTAAGAAAGGCGAAGACGACTTGACCGATAAGACGCCGGAATTTGGCAAGGGAATGGTTGTCCGGGAAGGCAAGGACGTGTGCATCATAGCCACGGGAACGATTCTTGCAGAAGCCTTGAAGGCGTCCGAAATCGTTCAACGGAATGGGATTTCCGTTGAAGTTGTAAATATACACACCATAAAGCCGCTTGATGAGGATCTTGTGAGAGATCGAGCGTTGTTCCGTCGCCTTATCTGTACCGTTGAAGAGCATAGTGTTATTGGCGGACTTGGCGGGGCCGTAGCAGAAGTGCTCGCCGAGGCGGGCGGCACGGCTCGTTTTAAGCGTTTCGGTATTTCCGACGACTGGCCCAGTGTCGTTGGGACCCAGCAATATCTTCGCGGCGTAGTCGGTCTCTCAGGAGATAAGATTGCGATCGCGGTGGGAAAATTGTTGTAGGCGATTCATGTCAAGGCCCCATTCACAAACAACGAGTGGGGTTTTTTTTTATTGTCTTTAAAACCGTGGTGTTGGAGTTGCTTTTAAAGAACGAACTGGTGTATCTTGAGGGAGTTAATAAATCATATCTTACATGGCAAAAATCTTGGTTACCGGCGGTGCCGGTTACATCGGTTCCATTCTCGTACCCGAGCTTTTACGGGCGGGTCATGATGTAACAATCATTGACAATTTTCTTTTTGGCCAAACCCCGTTTTTGGATGTGTGTCATTTTGATACCCTGGCAATTGTGCGTGGTGATGTGAGAGATAAAGACCTGATTACAGAGCATATTGCAGGAAAAGATTTTATTTTACCCCTGGCGGCTCTTGTGGGAGTCCCGCTTTGCGACCATGATCCTATCGCTGCGCGTACGGTGAACGCCGAGGCAGTCGAGCTTATATTGAAACTGCGAAAGCCGGGACAGAAAATAATTTTCCCAAACACAAACAGTGGATATGGAATGGGGCAGGGCGATACGGTGTTTTGCACCGAAGAAACCCCACTTAATCCAATATCACTGTACGGCCGCCTAAAGGTAGAAGCGGAACGGAAGGTTCTTGACGCGGGGGATTCGATAGCGTTTCGTCTCGCGACGGTTTGCGGCATGAGCCCCCGCATGCGGATAGATCTTCTCGTGAACGATTTTGTGTACCGTGCCGTGCACGATCGATTTGTTGTTCTTTTCGAGGCGCACTTTAAACGGAATTATATCCATATTCGCGACGTTGCCCGTGTTTTCATCCACGCTATCGAGCATTTTGATGCAATGAAGAACAATGCCTACAATGTTGGACTCTCGGATGCAAACCTAAGTAAGAAGGAACTTTGCGAAGAAATTAAGAGGCAAATTCCAAACTTCGTGTTCATCGAATCCGAAATAGGAAAGGACCCCGACAAACGGAACTATATTGTCTCGAACGCAAAAATAGAAAAAACCGGTTTCAAGCCCACCGTCTCCATACAAGATGCCATTAGAGAACTGATCAAGGGGTATGAGATCGTGAAACGGCACACGCACGCGAACATCTAAAGGTTCGCGAATGACTTGACGAAATAGAAGCGATGCTGCATAATTGGTGGAGTTTTTTTAAACCACCTATAAGGAGGAATGCTATGAAAACGAAAGAGCTTGCCGGACGCGTGGCATTAATCACCGGAAGCAGCAAAGGAATTGGGAAACAAATTGCCCTCACGCTTGCACGGGAGGGAGCCGATCTCGTCATTTGCGGTCGTGACAGCACTGCGCTCGAAGGGACGGCAGGGAAAATTGAAGCGTTCGGTGTGGCGGCATACCCCGTTTCGTTGGATGCGACCAAGCTCGAGGATGTGCAAAAACTCTTTTGGGGGACGATCGCATCGATCGGGCGTTTGGACATTCTCGTGAACAACATCGGCGGGGTGCGCCAGTTCGCAAAATTTTCGGATCTCACGGACGACGACTGGCATGAGGTGTTCGAAACGAATCTCATGACCGCCGTGCGTTTCACTCGCGAAGCGATACCGTGGCTCGAGAAATCCGAACACGCTCGCATCATAAATATTGCGAGCGTAGCCGGAAAACAACCGGGGGATTGGAATCCGCATTACGGGGCGATGAAAGCGGGCCTGATCCACCTTTCGAAGTCGCTTGCCCGCCTATTGGGACCGAAAGGTATCCGAGTGAATGCGATCTGTTCAAGCACCGTTAGGGGTGATGGGGTATGGGCTCGAGATGTCCAGAGCAAGGCACGTATGGATGTAACCTCGTTTGAAGACGCGGAAGCGGCGATGGAAAAAAGCGTGAGAGCGAAAGCGCCGCTTGGTGAGATTTGTGAGCCGGGAGATATTGCAGAGCTCGTCGCCTATCTCGCTTCCGACAGAGCACGATTTATCACCGGAGGTTGTATCCAGGTTGACGGCGGAACCGTGAGCTCGATATTTTGACGAAGAGCTCTACTGCAAAAAACAGGAGGATGCCCCGTTCGAAACACGGGGCATTTTTTTGTTTAAAAATCACGGCCACTTGACGCAGGCCGCCTCTTGGTGTAGTATTTTTCCAGTCATTTCACATTAAAAATCAAAAATTGGGAGAGAAGAAAATGAATATAGGCCTGGTTCAGATAAACAACTCGTTCTCTGGGCAGCATTACTTTCCGTATTCGGTAGGTATACTGCAAAGTTACGTTGCGAAAAATCTTGTGGATTCCGGACGCTACACCTTTTCCTCGCCCATATTCCGGCGTGAAAAAGTGAGTGATGCGGTGGACAAGCTTTCTGGTTCTGACGTAGCGGCTTTCAGCGTGTATTGCTGGAGCGAAAGGCTTTCATTGGCGATTGCAGAAGAATTGAAGCGAAAAAGTCCCTCGACGCTTATTGTGTTCGGGGGGCCTCAGGTGCCACGTCACGATCGACCCTGGGAGGTAGAAGCGTTTCTCAAAAAGAACCGTTTCATTGATATCGCCGTTCATGGGGCCGGAGAGATACCGTTCGCAGCCATACTTGAGCGCGGTCTCTATAGTTGGGGAGACCTGCCTTCAGTGAGTTTCCTCAACCCGTCCGGTTCCCTCGAACAGAATCAGCAGGCGCCCGCCCTCGTGAACTTGGAGCTAGTACCTGAGCCGTATCTTACGGGCGTTTTCGATGAACTAATGATTGCTCACAAGGATGTCAAATGGATCGGCATAGATGAAACGGATAGAAATTGTCCTTTCGAGTGTACGTTTTGTGGTTGGGGACTTCTCGCTTCAAAGCCAATTCTTAGATCTCTGGAAGAGTCTTTCAGAGTGATTGATTGGTTTGCAGAGCACGAGATAGTTTATGTGTTCTATTGCAACGCCAATTTCGGCATACTGAAAAGAGACCTCGAAATAGCGGAATATCTTGCCGAAACCAAAAAGAGGACCGGCTATCCTCGAGCGGTTTCCGTCCAGGACGGGAAAAACGTTGAAGCACGGGTTCACCAGATCCGCAAGCGCTTGATAGCGGGTGGCATCGACACTCCGGCAGTCATCTCGATCCAATCGCTCTACCCACCGACCCTTGAGGCGATCAAGCGGAAGAACATCAGCACCGATTCTTACATGAATCTCCAGCGGAGTTTTACCGAGGATGGTATCAAAACAATGAGCGATCTCATCGTTCCTTTACCGAAAGAAACTTATATTTCTTTCGCTGACGGGATTTCTACGCTTATTGGATTGGGACAGCATAACCGCATCCAGATCAACAATCTTTCTGTTGTTCCGGACGCCGAGTTGTCCCACAAGGACTATAGAGCACGGTACGAACTCGAGACGATATGGACAAGGACAGTGAACATCCATGGGCAGATTGAGAACGAAGAAGTGCCGGAAATGCAGGAATTGGTTGTGGCGACGAACGCCATGCCCAGTGAGGATTGGGTAAGAGCTCGAGCATTCGCTTGGTGGGCTGGGTTTCTCCATTTTGACAAGCTCTTACAGATCCCTTTCGTTCTGATGCGCGAGGTGAGCGGCGGGAGCGTTACCTATCGGGAGCTGATAGAGGTTTTCTCGAGTGGAAAGCTTGATGAAAATTCGTATCCGGTTCTCTCTCGGATAAGGAGATTTTTTGAGGATAAAGCTCACGACATCCGGAATGGCGGGGTTGAGTATTGTCATTCATCCGAATGGCTCAATGTATATTGGCCGGCGGATGAATATGCATACATCAATCTCGTGGTGAATGGGGAATTGGACACGTTTTATGAAGAAGCCGAGAGAGCCCTTTCCGAAAACGTCAATGTTTCGGCGGAGGTTATTTCCGATGCGATTCGCTTGAATCAAACGCTCCTCAAACTTCCATTCCAGGACGGTAAGATAAATGTTCGATGTTCTTCGAATATCTGGGAGTTCTATCGGTCGGTTTTGATGGGTAAACAGGTCCCGCTTCAATTCGGGGACCGTGTGTACCAGATCGATAGAGAGACGGAGCGCTGGACTTCATGGGATGTGTGGTTCAGAGAGGTTGTTTGGTTCTGCAACAGAAGCGGGGCATACCTTAGAGGAACTTCCGCTTTGGGACACCAGGTTGCCGGACATTATTGATCCTTTTTTGTTCGGTATCATAGAGAGGCATCGTATGATGCCTCTTTTTTATTATTGCAAACGTACTTTCATTACGTTAGGATAACCCATGAAGCCAGGACGAAGAACCACGAGTGATTTTAGGATGTCGAACTAAGAACTATTTATGGTCAAGTTTAAGGAATTGTGGTTACGGCGCTTGAATTACGATTTATCGCGGATCCCCGTCTTTAAGTATGTTTATCGTTGGTTGAGGGGATTTCTTATGCGGCAGGAAGCTCGAATGAATTGGAAATTGCACGATTGGGCGATGGACGGGTTGGATGTTATAAAAGATATTCATATGCATTCAGACGTAGAATTCCGATTTTCCAAGGATTCATGTTATGTAAAAGCCGTTGATGGCATTGAATACGAATTTGACGTTTGGCCGGGCACCACCGCGTGTACGGACGCTTTGAGGGGAAGTGAGATTATTAATCGTACGGAGTTCGCTTTGATCCTCAAGAACATTAGACCGAATTCAGTGGTTGTCGATGTAGGAGCCAGCATTGGGGAGCTTGCCTTAAATATGGCGCTAAACGTACCCGGGATAAGAATTTTCTGTTTTGAGCCGAATAATTCCACATATTCAATATTAAAGAGAAATGTTAAAAGGAACGGACTTGTTGATAAGATCCATTGCTATCGGATCGCGCTGGCGGATAGAGTTGGTAACTTTCCAATTACCCCGACCTATAATGGCGGCCATTTGATTTTAGCCGATAGCGGGAAGCCATTAGTAAGAACAAGGCCGACTTCCCAAGAAGTAGTCGAAACAACAACACTGGATAATTTTCTCCAGGGCAAGAACTTAGCCGTTTCTTTAATAAAGGCAGACGTAGAAGGGGCAGAACTGCTGTTGCTTAAGGGAGCAAAACAGTGTTTGGTTTCCAATAAACCCCACCTTCTGTTGGAGATTTTTGAAGAAGGAACCAATAAGTTTGGTTATTCTCCAAAAGACATTTTTGATTACCTGAAAGATTTGGGTTATGAATATGTCCTCTGCACTAAGGATAAACTCGTTGCAAGGCCTGATAAAATCTCTTTGGATGGCCAATTGAAAATGGCTTATAACTTCTTTTTCTATCATAAAACGTCCCCGTTTTTGTTGCCTTAGGAATTTAATGAATGGCTGGAGAAGAGAGATTTTATAATGCGTTTTTATGAGTTATTTAGCTTATATCATTCTTAAGATCCGCCCAGCTTTTCTCGCCGCCCTATTGAAAATATTAATACCGTTTCGTTGGAGAAAAGTCAGCACGCCCCACGGCGTTTTTTGTGTTGATATCGCCTCCCTGTTCGGATACGAGCTTTCAAAAACCGGTAAATATGAAGAAGGCACGATCGATGTTTTAGAGCGAACCCTCCGGCGTGGGGGAGTATTTGTGGATTTGGGAGCCAACGAGGGTTTCTTTTCCGTGGCAGCTTCAAAACTTGTGGGTGAAAATGGGCGGGTGGTTGCGATTGAGCCACAGCGCAGATTACAGAAAATTATTTCTAGGAACTTGGAATTAAATTCGTGTGAAAATGTTACTATCTTGCCGGTTGCCATAGGCGACAAACAGGGAGAGAGTTTTCTTTATGTTTATCCAAGCGTGAATACTGGCGCGTCATCACTGACTCGGCCAACTTCTTATTTTTTACCGAGGCAGAAAATTGGAATCACAACCTTAGAACGGGCTTTCGATATGGCGGGGCTGGACCATTGCGATTTAATAAAGATAGATATTGAGGGGGGCGAGTACGAAGCGATTTTTGGGAGTAGGAAGCTTTTTGTTGAAAAACGCATTCGTGGGATAGCGCTTGAACTTCATCCAAGAATGTTGGCAAAGCGCGGACATTCAGAAAAGGAAATAATCGATTTTTTGCTGGAGTGCGGCTACAATAAGGAAAACCTGTTCATACTATAGGCATCTCAAGTAAGGTCTTTTTATGTACCAACAGCTAAAAAATCTATATAGGAGGATGCAAAAAGATTATCTTGGCGATAAAGCCGCGCTTGTGCCGGAGAAGTATTGGTCGCAGTTCGTGTGTGTGGGGAGCGCGAGCGATTGGCATTACTTTTTCAGAAAGATAATACCAAAGGACAAAAGGAAAGTGCTCATTGTCGGGGTTCACGGGGGAAGGGACTTCTTCTACTTCAAGACGGAGGGGTACGACGTGAGGGGGCAAGACCTATTTCCCGAAAGTGATTTTGGGGAGATAATCGTTGGGAACATTGAAGATGTTCGGCTGCCGGAACAATCATTTGACGTAGTGGTGGCGTCCGCTGTTATCGAACACGTAAACAATGATTGTATGGCGCTCAAGAATATCAGGAGGGCGCTGAAGGACGACGGTATCTTTATTGTTTGCGTTCCTCTCTATAACGATTGGGAGATAACCCATATGCATATCTACAGCCGGGAATCGATAAGGCGATTAGCTGAATCATCCGGCTTCTCCATACAGGAATCTTTTGCGTATCCCAACCTTTTCTTTTTTCCGGCAGTGTTCAATGTAGCGAACCATGCATTGAATGCAATCGTCTTTACCCTGTTCAAAAAAACGGTGTATGCATATACCCTCCCGCCTCTTTGGAAGATTGAGTACTTTTTGAGTCGGCAGCACTCCCTCTTGTTTCGCGCCTTCCGCCGTTTTCTCGGTGCGTTCAACAACGGCACTTTCCTTACCGTTGTCTGCAGGAAAGACAAGTTTAAGGACCAGGTGAATTTCAATAAGATGAGATTTGAACCACAGAAAATGAGTGCTCATCAATGAGCGTATTAGTAAAAGTTGGTTTAAAGGAGTTGGTTATCGTTTTTATTTGCATAATCTTTGCAGTTTTATTCTTTGTGTTCGCATATCACGCGTACCCTGTTCCCGGAGGGGATTCCGAGTTTTTTTTGGTACCGGCACTGCAATTTGCGAACGGAAAGGGCTTGACAACCCCCCTGTTTCCAGACGAACAGGCCATCAACCTTATTGACCCGTCGGGAGCGAAGCGGTTCCTCATCTATCCGCCACTCTACCCGCTTCTCCTGAGCCGCGGTATGGCGAGCGCGTCGCCCGTGGATATTTTTGTTTCGATTGCCGCATTGAATACCTTGACCATATGGCTAAGTGCATTTGTTTTTTATAAAGCGGTGAAACGAGAACGAGCTGCGAATTGGTCGGATGTTTTGGTTGCTGTATTGGGTCTATTGGCGCTCGCCTCCGGCTTGGTTGGTGGAAGCAACCGCCCGGAGATACTCGGTTCCCTCTGGGTAGTGCTTGGCATTCTTGTGTTCCTTTGGGCGGGCAAAAAATACGATTGGATCTGGTACGGCGTCCTTTTGGGCTTAATGTTCTCTACGCATTTTGTAGGCGGTATTGTTGCACTTTTGATCATAGGAACAATGTTTGCGGCAAGGTTCGAGTGGCAACGGGCTCTCGCGCGGATTTCGGCAGTTCTCTTTGCTGCGGTTCTGATATTTTGCGCGGTAGTCGCTCTAGGTCCCTTCGGCGTACGAGAAACGGTAGCGGGTACCATCAAAAACGCTCTCATGGTGAGCGCAGGCCATGCAGCGCAGTTTTCTGAATGGTTCACCTTGCCGAATTTTCTGCACTACTACTTTCTGTCTCCAGTGACCCCATTCTACGGTTTCGTGGTGTTGCTCATGTTCGTGTCCGGTCTCTTCTTTTTCAGGAAGTATAGGAACCGGTTGGTTTCTCCGGTGATCTTCGCAGCGTGTGTGGCTGGACTTGTAGGCGTGTTGGGGAGCATGATCTATTCGGTCGCGCATATTCTCTACCTCCTCATCTTCGCGCCACTTCTCTTTCTGGGTTTCATCCGTTACCTTTCGGAGAGCGGCATCGTTCCAAAGATCATAACCGTGGCGGTTTTAGCGCTGGTTGCTACCGGCTTTGTGCGGACGGTCCTTTTACTCCCGTCCTTCCTGGAAGAGCGGCGAGGTTTTTATGAGGTTCGCGAGGCGTTTGGAAAGGTTATGCGCGAGCATCCGGATAAGGATACGAGATTCGGCGTAACGGGCAGCTTTTGGTCGCTCTCGGAAGATTACGGCAGGATGTACCTATACAACTACTGGCCAGAGAGACCAAAAGAGGGGACCGCGTTCATCTTTTTTCAGCAACGGTACAGCGGTTTGTTGACACCCCCCGAAATTGCCGGGTGTGTTCTTGCAAACAACGCATTTTCCCAAGAAACACCAAAAATATTCGGGATGAAACTCGGCAATACCATGCCGGGGTATGGCTACGCGGTTTATGAATGTCACCTGTCGATACAGGGGAATTGAAATTACCGGCTCGGTTTGAGAATGAGGGTTAACCTTCCTGTAAGAATGTCTTCGTCGGAATAGGATTTAAATCTCTCGGTAAATTTTCCCCTTATTGATAAATGGTCTTTTTTCCCGATCTCTGTATTTTCGGCCTCAATGACGTCAAAACCCGCGTTGCGGGCCCACCCTACATAGTCGCTTGCTCTGAACCTATTTTGAAAATTTCTCCCATGGTACATCAAACCCCATAGCCAATCCGGGATACAAAAAATCACATAGGGATTGGAAAATCGCTTCCAGGTATGGGGAGATGGTTCAATCACGTGTATAGCGATTCCGTCGTCCCTGATCACTTTCCGCAGAACGTTGAATGCATTTTCGGGTGATGGTACGTGTTCAAGAACGCCCCACGAATATATTAGATCTATCGATTTGGGTTCTACGCATCTATCGGCGATTATATTTTCTACCCCAACATTACCGAAATATTTGATCGGCCCATTTTTATTTTTTGAGAGAGAAAGCGCTGTCCGTACCTTCTCCGCTTTCTGTTCGGGCAATTTACGATCAGCGAGTCCGTATAAAGCCGTTGCGAATTTTCCCCACACCAAACTCGGGAACGCATCTATTCCATAGTACTCTTTGCATCCTTCGGCTATCAGCATTGAGCCGAGCAAAAGTGTTCCTCCCGGGCCAATCTCCAGAACATTACCGCAGGGAAACGGTTTTTTTTGTAGAGATTCCCCCCAAGTTTTAATAAAATCTAACTGTGAGATTTTGTCGTTAAAAACTCCGTCCATATCTTCGCAGTTGGTATTGACTACGGCGCCCTTACGCATCAATTTTCTTATGCCGAGTTTATAGCCGATCAAATTGACGGCAATTTCACGAACTATATATAAATATACTTTTAGTTTTTCTTTGTTTAAAGCGATCATGCTCTTATTTTAACGATGGTTTCGCAAGCACATTGATTGCATCAACCCACACGAACTCATACCGCAGCGGCGCAAAAAAATCTTTTACATCTTCGAACTTCCGTCCGCTGTATCCCCAATGGGGTGGGCTGTATTCAAATAGAACGAACGGCCTGAATTTTTCGATGGATTCTCTTCCCCCCTCAAGCACCCCGCACTCGTCTCCTTCTACGTCAATTTTTATGAAATCGAGGCGGGTCAGTTTTTCCGCTCGCGCGAAATCGTCCAATGTAACCGTCTCCACCTCCATCGATTGGCCGAATTCCGGATGGTAGAAACTTGCCCCTCCGCGGTTCACATCGGGGGGGAGATACAGGAGCTGCTTTCCCGTTTTGGAAGAGAACGCATGGGGAACCACCACGACATTTTTACAGTGATTTTCCCTTACATTTAGCTCCAGCCGCTTTATTTCGGGAGAGGGTTCTATCGCATAGACCATGCCGGGATTTACGCTCCGCGCCATGAGGAGCGTGTGAATTCCTATATTCGCCCCAACATCGATTGCGACATCGTTCGGCTTAAGATATTTCTTGAGCGTGGATGCCACCCGCGGTTCATAGTCCCCCTTAAAGAAGAGATACCATTCAATGAATGATCGCGTGTCAATATGGAATCTGAAGTTATCAAGGGTAATGATAGTCTCTACGTATTGGTGGTGTTCAGGGGGGTAGAGCAGCCGTATCACGCGCTCCGTTCCGCGCAGATGGAATCGGCGCGTCACGGCAGCAAAAATTTTTGTGAAAATATCCATCTTCTTATTGTAATCTTAGATCCTGTTTAAACAAGTATATTGTGGGTGATATTCTAATAGAAAATGTACTCATTGAGCTTTCGGCTGTGTTTCGGGAAAAAGGCAAAACCTTGAAAGAATCGGCTGTTATGGAATTTGAATAAGAAACTGGTATTAGGGCTTGCGTTTGTTGACATTTAGATTAGTGGGTAGGATAATGGTTTGCATGAAATCATAAGGATTTTATTAGTATCAATTTTATGGAATCCAATACAAAATACGATCTTTGCATTATTGGCGGCGCGGGCCACGTTGGTCTCCCCCTAGGCATTGCCTTCGCCAACAGCGGTACGAAGACGGTACTCTTCGATATCAACAAAGAGGCGCTCGCGAAGATTCGCGCCGGTAAGCTTCCATTTGTGGAACATGGCGGTGATGAGGCGCTCAAGTCCGCTCTGGGAAAGAACTGTTTATTCACCTCCGATGCTCCAGAAGCGATCACCGATTCAAAGTATGTTGTGATCGTGGTGGGTACGCCGGTGGACGAATATTTGAGCCCGCAGTTTGGCGCCATCTTCAGGTTAGTGGATAGGTACATGGATCATTTCCGCGACGGCCAGATCGTCATTTTAAGGAGCACGGTGTATCCTGGAACGACCGAAAAGATCCAGAACTATTTTCTTGCCAAGAACAAAAAAGTGAAGCTTGCATTTTGCCCGGAGCGGATCATGCAAGGTCACGCCATTGAGGAATCGAGGACGCTCACTCAGATCATCTCGGCGTTTGATGATGAAACACTCCACGAGGTTTCCGCGCTCTTCAAGAGGATCGCTCTCACGGAACCGGTGCACACGAAGCCCATTGAGGCCGAACTCGCGAAATTGTTCACCAATGCGTGGCGCTACATCAGGTTCGCGGTCGCCAATCAGTTTTTCATGATAGCGCAGGATCACCACCTCGATTACCATCGCATCTATAAGGCGATGAAGCATAACTACCAGCGGAACGCCGATCTCCCGTCGCCCGGTTTTGCCGCCGGTCCGTGCCTTTTGAAGGACACCATGCAGCTTGCCGCCTTTGCCAACAATAATTTTTACATCGGCCACGCGGCGATGCTCATCAACGAGGGATTGGTGAACCACCTGGTATCCTCGCTCCGGCGCGAATTTCAGGATTCCCTGAAGGAGAAGACCATCGGCATATTGGGCATGTCCTTCAAGGCGGAGGTGGATGACCCGAGGGATTCCTTGTCATACAAGCTCCGGAAGATCGCCCAGATGGAATGCAAAAAGGTGCTCTGCACCGATGTATACATCGATGACCCTACCTTTGTGCCCCTTGAAACCGCGCTTCAGGAATCGGATATCGTGGTGTTGGCGACCGCGCATAAGGAATATTTGGAAATAGACCACAAAAAGTATCCGAATAAGAAATTCGTGGACATTTGGAATGCGTGGGGTTTTGTATGAGCAAGGTTTTGATTACCGGTGGGGCTGGTTTCATCGGCTACCACCTCGCTAAACATCTCTTGAAGGATTCGGAGGTTGAGTTGACCCTCGTGGACAATCTGAAGCGCGGCGTTATGGACGTCGATTTCACGGCACTCCTTGAAGATAACAAGGAGCGTGTGAAATTTTTGAATTTGGACCTGACCGACCTTGTTTCCTATAAGGAGTTGGGCAACGGGTATGCCCACGTGTACCACCTGGCGGCCATCAACGGTACAAAATTGTTCTATGAGATACCCCACGAGGTGCTCCGCGTGAACGCTCTAACGCTCATCTATATGTTGGAGTGGTTCCGGCGCGAGAATAAGAACGGAAAATTTTGCTTTACCTCCTCGAACGAGGCCTATGCGGGCGGGTTGAATGCCTTCGGCGTTCTCCCCATCCCCACGCCGGAAAGGGTGCCGCTCGTGATAGACGATCCCTATAACGCGCGCTGGTCCTACGGCGCAACGAAGCTTGTGGGGGAGCTCTTCGTTATCCACTACGCGAAAATGTATGGGTTCCGTGCTCTCATCGTCCGTCCGCATAACTTCTACGGCCCCCGCGCCGGCTACCACGGCCACGTCATCCCGGATTTTTCGGAGCGGATCGCGGCACGGACTGACCCGTTCCCCATCTATGGTGCGGACGACACGAGAACGTTTTGCTATATCACCGATGCGGTGCGGGCGATGCAGATGCTCATGGATTCTCCCAAGACAGACGGCCAGCCGATTGAAACAGTGCACATCGGGGACCGCGAGGAAATCGACATGAAAAGGTTGGCGGAGAAGCTGTTCGCGGTGGCCGGCTGGCATCCGAAATCGCTGGATATCAAATCGTCTCCTCCGGGGAGCGTGAAGCGGCGCCTCGCGGATATTACCAAATTGCAGAATATGACGGGTTGGAAACCGGAGGTGACGCTTGAAGAGGGCTTGAAGATAACCTATGAGTGGTATCTGGAGAACCCTAAAAAATAATTTTAGCGCTCTTTTACCAAGAGTGCGTTTGAAATTATGCAAAAATACAAACTTGCGATAGTTGCTTCGCATCCCATTCAATATCAGGCGCCGCTCTTTCGGGCGCTCGCCCGCGATCCTCGGCTTGAGGTCACGGTCTATTACTGTTGGGATTTCGGCGTTTCCGAGCCGGGGCTTGATAGGGAGTTGGGAATAAAAGTGAAGTGGGATATCCCGCTCCTGGAGGGGTATCGCTATGTGTTTTTGAAAAACCGCAGTTTGAGACCCGGCACTTCGTTTTTTGGCCAGGTCAACCCGTCGATTATCGGGGAACTCAAGAGGAATAAATTTGATGCGGTGCTGGTGCACGGGTATACCGCCGCAACCTCGTGGCTCATATTCCTTACCCGCTGGTACACGGGGGCGAAGGTGATTTTGCGAGGGGAAGCGGATCTGGGGAAGCAGAGCGGCTCCCTGAAGAAAAAAATAAAATTCTTGGTCCTGGGCACGCTGTTCAAAACCATTCCGGCATTTTTGTATAGCTACACCCTCAATAGGGAATTCTTCGTGCACTATGGAGCGCCGGAGGAAAAACTTTTCTTTTTCCCGTGCTCGGTGGACAACGATTTTTTCAGTAAGAGGTACGAGGAGTTAAGGGAAAAGAGAGACGAGCTCAAGAGGTCCGTGGGAATAGAGGACGTACGCATACCCACCTTCCTCTTCGTGGGGAAGCTCATGAAGCGAAAAAGGACGTTCGATATTTTGAAGGCGTGCGAATTGCTCCGGGGGAAGGCAACGTTCAACCTTTTGTTCGTGGGTGAAGGAGAAGATAGAAAAGAGCTTGAAGCATATGCCCGCGAACGGAGTATCAAGAACGTTCGCTTCTTCGGGTTCAGGAACCAGTCCGAGATCCCGGTGTTCTATACGGTCTCCGACGTGCTCCTGCTCCCCTCGGAGTTTGACCCTTCACCCAAGCAGGTGAACGAGGCGATGAACTTCGGCATCGCATCCATCGTTTCGGATGGCGTAGGTACCGCTCCGGACCTCATTGCGGACGGAAACTGCGGTTTTATCCATAAGGTGGGGGATATACCCACGCTTGCGGGCTATATGGAAAAATTGGCGCTTGACCGCGCGCTCCTCAAAAAATTCAAAGAAAACTCACTGCGCACCGTTGCGAAGTGGAGCTACCGAGAGAACGCGGAAGGGATTTCGAAAGCGATACAAACGCTCGTTCAAAAAATAGCAAAACATATGGATAGTTTCACTTTGCATAAAAACGCTCAAATGGGTTTTAGGACAGTGGGAAAACACCATTTTTTCGGTTACTACGATAAATGTCCGTGGAGCGCCGACGGCAGATTTTTGCTGGCGCTCGAGGCGGACTTCATTGACCACCTTCCGCTCCCGACCGACGCCGCTTCCATAGGAGTCATCGATCTCAAGGGCGGAGGAACGTTCAAAAAGATAGTCGAGATCCGCGCATGGAACTGGCAGCAGGGATGCATGCTCCAGTGGCTCGGGCCGGATTATAAAAGCCGCGTTATTTTTAACGATTTCCGTGGCGGGAAGTTTGTTTCGGTGATTCTCAATATTATTGATGGGAAGGAAGAACGCGTTATTCCGTTCCCGGTATACACCGTACATCCAAGCGGTCGCTGTGCACTTTCTCTAAATTTTTCTCGGTTGGATGAGGTGCGCGAGGGATACGGATATAAAGGAATTCATGATGCTTCCGTAGCGGAAGAAAAACCGAGAAACGACGGCATCTACTTTGTTGACCTGGAAAAGGGAACAGTGCGTTTGATGATATTGCTTGCGCAGATCTCTGAATTCCAATCGATGCGTTCAATGGGAGAGGGAAAGCATTGGGTTGACCATCTCACATTCAATCCGTCCGGCACTCGATTTGCGTTCCTCCATCGCTGGCAAACAAAAGACGGGGGATTGTATAGTCGGCTCTATACCGCAGATTCCGATGTAGGCGCGCTCGTTCTCCTCCTCGACACGGGGATGGTGTCACATTTTGGTTGGAAAAATGACATGGAACTCTTAGCGTGGGGGCGGCCGCCGAGCATTTCTTCGGTAATCGTCAAAAGCAGCTTCTTGAGAGGATTACTCGTGCCAATCTATCATTCTGTCTTCCCTTCGCCGGGGCACCTAAAACAGAAAATAAGCGGAGACAGTTTCCTCCTGTTCCACGACCAATCACACGCGTTCGAGAAGGTTGGTGAAGGAATTCTCACGGAAGACGGCCACTGCTCTTTTTCTCCGGACAAAAAGTGGCTCCTCACGGACACCTATCCGGGAAAAGAGCACTATCGGCACCTGATGCTGTTCAACCTATCTTCGGGCGAATTGATCGAGGTCGGAAAATTCTATTCCCTGCCCGATGGCGCAAAAGAAGATTGGGACCTAAGTGCGTTGAGGGCAGACCTCCACCCGCGCTGGAACCGAGCAGGGGACAAGGTATGTTTCGATTCGGTGCATGAGGGTTCAAGGCAAATGTATGTGGTGGATATAGGAATGATAACCGGTGCGGCATGATGTCAAAGATCAGGACCATTTTCGAGGCAATAAGGGTTCTTAAGAACTGGCCGCTGTATTTCGCGGACTACCTTGGGTTGGTTCGCCGCCCCTCGGCAGTTTTCAGGTTGAGGAGCGGCGTTTCCTTCAGCATTCGTCCGGGCACCAACGACAGAACCATCTTCAATGAGATTTGGCTGTCCCGTTCCTATACGCCCCTCGGTTTTGAAATAGGCGAGCACGACACGGTGATCGACATAGGGGCGCACATAGGATTTTTTTCCGTGTTCGCGGCGATGAAGGCAAAAAAAGGGAAAGTTTTTTCATTTGAACCGGTGCCGAGCAATTTCGGGATATTGGAGAAGAACGTGGAACTCAACGGATTGGATAATGTGGTGCCTATCAATAAAGCCGTATCTTCCGAGAGCGGCACGCGGGAAATGATTCTATTTGGAGAGAATGCCGCCGGGCATTCATTCGCGTATGCCGCGAGCCCGGTTAAAAATAGGATCAATGTGGAAACGGTCAATTTGGGAGAGTTTATAAAAGGGAACGGAATTCGAACGGTAGATTTTTTGAAAATGGATTGTGAATGCGCAGAACATGAAATTCTCTCTCACTGCTCCCCAGAGGCGCTGCGGGTTGTGCGAAAAATAAGCATGGAATACCATGAGATGGATACCAGTAGAAATCTCGCATCCCTAAAGTTGTTCCTGGAGAGAGCGGGTTTTAAGGTTTCGGTTGGTGCGGGGGGCGGGAATATATTGTACGCGGAGAGGTATTGAGCGGGTTGTGATTGATATAGTATGGAGGAGATGTTATCATATAAAATATGGCAACTGATTTGCATAGTATAAAGAGTCAGTTTTCGGTGTGGCGGGGTTGGTATGGGAGATTTTTACCGAAGGACAGATCGGCGAGGATTTTGGATTTGGGTTGCGGGCGCGGTGGGATGGTGCACTGGTTGCAATCGCTCGGCTATGCGAGTGCCGAGGGGATTGATATCAGCAGGGAATCTATCCAGAACGGAATTGATCTGGGCATTCGCAATATCCACCACGGCGATGCGGTGAGCTTCCTGAAGGATAAGAGAGAATGCTACGACGCTATCCTGTTGGTGGACGTTCTTGGATTTCTCATTAAGGACGAGATTCCCGAGATACTCAAAGCTGTTGCCGCTTCCTTGAGAACCGGAGGCGTGGTTATTGCGAGGGTTTCCAACGCCGAGAGCCCAATGACGAGCAAGTTGAGATATGAGCACTCAAGGGAGGAAACGAGGTTTACGGAAATGAATCTGAAAGAGACCTTGGAACGGAGCGGTTTTAAGAACGTGGGGGCATATCCGGTGAGGCCGGTGATCCACGGCGTGGTTTCGTTCATCCGCTATTGCCTCTGGCGGGTCGTAGAGGGCGGGCTGAAGTGCTACCGCCTCATTGAGGCGGGGAGCCCGTCTGGGGTATTTACCCAGAACATGATCGTGGTGGGGAGGAGGTAGGGGATTTGCAGGTAGGCAAATTTTTTACGAACAAAAAAACCAGCAGAGGCATACTGCCTGCTGGTTTTCTGTTTCTGATATGTTTCTCTCAACCCATGAACTTCTTCCGCAGGGAGAGAAGATCTGCTGGGTACGGGTGGAATCCCGTTTCCTCTCGGCATTGGACTAACGTCGCGGCGAAATTATCGAAGAATTTCTTCCGCTCCGCGGCGATCACACGGGCTTTCGGGAGACGTACGTAGAGGGGATTGTCATCACCCGGGGTTAACCAGACGATGGTTTCCATTACGTCACGCAGGACGGTTTTTGGGTGCCAGTAATCTGCTTCAGGGTCCTCCCAGAGATGGATTGGGTCCACCGGTGGAAGCTCGTGGTAGTGCTGTCCCGAGCGCATTATCAGGTCCGGTTCGGCGTTTACGAGCCGATCGGCATCCATGAGCGTTATGAGCACCGGATGGTCGCCCGCGCCGTTCTTGCCCTTATGGCCCAAGACCGCGCCGATGATGATCGCCGATTCTTCTGAACCAAGTCCTTCTGACGAAAGCTCCTCCTCAACGAGCTCTCTGACGTCTTCGTCAGGAACTTTGTGGATATCCGTGCCCGTTTTCTTTTTAATGATCCGGTCGGCATTGTGGCACAGCCCAGCCGCGGCAGCGAGCCTGCCGATATTCGGATCGTCCGCGATGACTAGTGCCATCTGGGCTACCCTTATTGCATGATCCGGATCGTGCGATCCGCCGAGCATTCCGGCAGAAGCATGATCGCTCCACACCTTTTCGGTGAGTTTTGGGAAAAGTTCCCACACTATTTTTTTTGTCTCCAAGGGATATCTCCTTTCTTTTATTTTTGATTTGCTGTTTTTAGAGTAGCACACTTCCTTTTTCCTGTCAAATGACCGCTTTATTCCTCGATTTACAATTTTTAAATGGCAAAACGGAAATTTTCTAGATTTTTTATTTGCATTTTTAAGTCGCCGCTGTAATAATAGCTCTATATCTATGCAAAAAATCCCCGTTTCCAAGCCGCTCGTCGGCGAGGAAGAAAAAAAAATGGTGATGGAGGCGCTTGATTCCGGAGAAATATCGGGTAATTTTGGTAGGTTCATCGGTGAGTTCGAGGAGGGATTTGCGCGGTACTCCGGCTGCGCCTACGGCGTGGCTACGACGAGCGGCACGACCGCGCTCCACCTCGCGCTTGTTTCACTCCGTATCGGTACCGGCGACGAGGTGTTGGTTTCCACCTTCACCAACATGGCCACCTTTTTTGCGGTGCTCTACACGGGTGCAACGCCGGTTCCGATAGACATTGAGCCGGATACGTGGAATATGAACCCAGCGTTTCTGGAGGGGAAGGTAACTCCAAAAACAAAAGCTGTACTGGTAGTGCACGTGTACGGTCATCCTGTGGATATGGACCAGGTGCTTGCGGTTGCGAGGAAACATAACCTTTTTGTCATTGAGGATGCCGCCGAAGCCCACGGCGCGGAATATTTATCCTCCGAAGCTCGGGCGAAGGGGGACCGAGGGAAAAAAGTGGGTTCGCTCGGCGATATTGCCTGTTTCAGTTTCTACGCGAATAAGATCGTCACGACCGGGGAAGGGGGAATGATTACAACGAACGACGCCGCGCTCGCGGCGCGCGCCCGTTCTTTGAGGTCACTCGCGTATGGAAAGGAGCGCAAGTTCATGCACGAGGACGTCGGGTTCAACTATCGGTTGACCAACATGCAGGCGGCCTTGGGATGTGCTCAACTAAAGAAAATAGATCGTATCATTGAAATGAAGCGGGCTATCGCGAGATCCTACGATGAATTGCTCAAGGATATTCCCGATCTCCAGCTCCCCGTGGAGAAAAGTTACGCGAAGAACGTATATTGGATGTACCACGTGGTGCTCCGCGGCGCGCTGGAGGGCAAGCGGAAGAACGTCAGGGACGCATTGGGCCAGAGGGGGATAGAAACACGCGAAGCGTTCATACCTGCGAACAAGCAGGAGATCTTCATAAAGTGCGGATTGATGACGGAGGGCGACTGTCCGGTGGCGAATCGGGTGGGTGAGAACGGATTCTATCTCCCGAGCGGGCCAGTCCTGTCTCAAGGAGAACTGCGCTACGTTGCCGACACGCTCAAGGACGTGCTCAAGAACATACAATAGTGATATGGCAAAACACGATTTGAAGTTCAGCATCGTTACCCCTTCCTACAATGAGGAGAAGGACATTCGCGAGACGATTGAAAATTTTATCGGCCTGTCCTATCCCAATAAGGAAATTATCGTCGTTGACGATTCAACCGACCGGACGCCGGAAATAATCAGAGAATATGCGTCGCGGGGCGTGCGCCTCATCAACGGGCCGAGGAAGGGGTGCTGCGAGGCGGTGAATCTCGGTATCACGCAGGCGACGGGAGATATTATCGTTTATGCGGATGCGGACGTGCGGCCGCCGCGCGATTTTCTGGAGCGCCTCGCGGAGAAATACGAGGCGGGTGCCGATTGGGTCTTGGTGGATTCCCATATCCCCAACACTAGGAGCGCATTCTCCCGTTTCGTGGGCGCGCTCCACGTTGCTGACCATACGGCGAGTCGCGGCGACGTGTACTACTCGGAGGCGGCTTCATACAGGAGGGATTTGGCGATCAAGCTTGGCATGTTCGGCCCGACCTACCCCGCGCGGTTCTGTCGCGATTGGCTCCTGGGGAAAAAATTAACCGAGGGAGGATACAAAAAAGTGTATGACCCCTCCATCGTAGTCCAGCACCCGCAGCCGGATAATTTCAAAGAATACTGGTATGTGCGAAAGGCGCGCGGGCGGTTCGGGCCGTTCAAGCAGTATTTTATGGATGCATATCCGCTCCCGCTTTTGTTTTTTAAGTTGCTCGCAAAAGACGCTGTTTTCGCATTGAGATTCTTACTTATCATTCCGGCAACCCAGCGCGTTATTAAAATCAGCCGCCGCTCCAAGAACGGGCTAAAAGATTTCTTTCCATTTCTCTACGCTTATTTTATCCAAGAGCTTGCGCGGTGTGTCGGCGAGTGGGAGGGGTGGCGTTTCATCGTCCGCTACCGTCGGGAGCAGCGCGCGGACTCGCGAATTGCCCGTGTATGATGATACGACTCACCATTTCCCATGCCTAATTTAGATTTCACGGTCACGCTCTCCACGCACGCACCGCGGATGATGTTCCGTTTGGCGGAGGGTCTCAGTCCGCGCGGGGTGCTCAATCGGATCTACACGATCTACCCGCGGTTCAAATTATCTTCCTACCGGATTCCGCCCGATCGAATCCGGAGCTTCTATTTCTTCGGAGCGTTGAAGTATGCAAACAGACGCCTGGGAAACCTCATTCCAGGCATGGATGATGTGAGCTCATTCCTCTTCGGGCGGCTGGTCGCCCTCGATCTTCGGAAACCAGAAGGGCCATGGTTCTTCCATGCGTACAGCGGTTACTGCGAGGATGCTTTGAAGAGAGCGAAAGCGCTTGGCGCGATAACCGTGGTGGAACGGGGATGCCCGCATATTGATTTCCAGAAGCAGCTGGTGGCGGAAGAACAATCCCGTCTCTTGGGCAGGCCGGTGATTCCTGAAGAGCGTGAAACCTACGAGCGGATGAAACGTGAGTATGATCTCGCGGACTATATTTTCCTTCCCTCCCGTTATTCGCAGAAAAGTTTTCTTGAGAGGGGATATAGCGCTTCCAAAGTTCTCGTGGTTCCCCTTTGCAACGAGAAAGCAACTACGCCGCCTCCAGAACCGAAGAAGCTCAAGAAATTCACGGTGCTGTGCATCGGCGGGCACTTTTATCGCAAGGGGATCTACTACATTCTCAAGGCGTGGCAGGAATTGGATCTCAAGGACGCAGAACTGCTCCTACGGAGCGACATCCCGAAGGAATTCCCGGAACTTGCGAACGTCCCCGGCGTCACCTATGTTCCGCACGTCTCCGAGGAAGAAATCATCCGTCTCTACCAACAAGCGCACGTTTTTGTGCTGCCTTCCATTGATGAAGGATTTGGCATTGTGACGGTGGAAGCGCTTGCGGCTGGACTCCCCGTTATCGTTACCAAGAACGTCGGTTCAGGGGATATTATTGAAGAAGGGAAAGATGGATTCATTGTCCCCATTCGTGACGTGGGGGCATTGAAAGACCGGATAACATTTTTCTATGAGCATCCGGAAAAAGTGCGAGAGATGGGCAACGCAGCTCTGGGAAAAGCGAAAGAGTATTCTCATGAAAAATTTACAGAGCGGATGATCGCAGCTTATAATCAGATGATTTCCTAGGCGAGATTTTATTGGTAAAATAGGGATTAAGGACATCTGTTAACCTATGAAGAAAACATTGATTGTTAAGTTGGGTTCTGCTGGCGATGTGGTGAGAACTACCGTAATCCTCCCCTACATGAGGGGGGATGTTTTTTGGCTTGTGAGCCACGCTAATCACGAGTTACTACTTCGAGCTCCATTTATAAAAGAGATTTTCCTTTTTGATTGCTACCATTGCCGCCAGCGATTAATGAAAATGCATTTTGATCTGGTATTTGCTATTGAGGAAGATCTAGACGCGACACACTTTGTCGCGCAGCTTAAGAAAAAGAGAGTTATAGGAATGTATTTTGACTCCAGAAAAAAGCACAATGTATATACCCGAACGAGTAGGGCCTGGTTTGATATGAGTTGTGAGTCGCGATACGGCCTTTCTGTGGCAAATGCTATGAGGAAAAAAAGTACCAAAACGTATCAGGAGATGCTATTTTCAATGTTGGGCCTTAAGTTCCGGAATCAGTCATATCAATTGGGAATTGATCCCAATCACAAACCAGCATTTGATGTTGGTCTAGAAGAGAGGGTTGGCGCACGATGGCCCACCAAGCTGTGGGGGGGTTATAAAAAATTAAAGAAACTTCTCATACGGGACCGGATTAAAGTTTTCGAATTCAAGCAGAGGCCGAATCTCCGCGAATATATTAGCAACGTGAACAACTGCCGAGTCATTGTTTGCGGTGATACGCTGGCTATGCATCTCGGTTTGGCTCTTAAGAAAAAGGGGATTGCAATGTTTTCTTCAACTCCCCCGCAAGATCAGCACGATTATGGTCTTTTCACCAAACTTTATGATTCACAGGCACCGTGCTTTGTTTCGTTTCGCGCAGTTTGCGGGCATTCCCCCCAATGTATCGATCGGGTAAGTGTTGAAAGGGTGTATCAGGAAGTAAAAAAAGCGCTGAGATAAATCAATATGAAACTATCACTCAACGTAATTATCCTCTCCCTCAATGAGGAGGTGAACCTCCCGCGGTGCCTCGAGAGTGTCGTGGGCTGGGCTGGGCAGGTGTTCATAGTAGACTGTGGTTCCTCGGACCGCACCGTGGCCCTTGCCCGCGAAGCGGGTGCGACGGTCGTAGAGCACGCGTTCAAGAACTATGTGGCGCAGCGGAACTGGGCGCTCCGGAACCTTCCTTTCAAGAACGAGTGGGTCCTTTTCATTGACGCGGATGAATATCCGACCGAGGAACTGAAAAGGGAAATCACGCAAGTCGTGAACAACGGGGAGGTAACCCCTCCTGCCTCCCCTTATGATAAGGGGAGAAGATGGATTACCCCCCCTTATAATAAGGGGGGGTTGGGAGGGGTTAAGGGTGATATTAGTAAAGATCCACGCAGTAATAATCTGCACGCATCCGCGTCAACCGTAAACGGTTATTATGTGAAACGCCGGTTCATGTTCTGGGGGAAGTGGCTGAAGCACGGCGGGTACTACCCGGTCTGGATTCTGCGGCTCATGCGGCACAAAGCGGCGCGGTGCGAAGGGATGCTCATGGATGAACATTTTGCGGTGGAAGGGGCGACTGGCCGCCTCGCCCACGACCTTGTGCACGATGACCGGCGCGGGCTTCGGGACTGGTTAGAAAAGCATCGGCGCTACGCAGAGCTGAAAGCGCGCGAACATCTCGCTGGGAGGAGCGTGGAAGGCCCGACGGGGGAGGATGCGGCATCGCGCGAACGGATAGCGAAGCGGGAGAGGTGGGATAGATTACCGCTCTTCGTGCGCCCTTTCCTCTATTGGGGGTATCGCATGTTCGTGCAGGGAGGATTGCTGGACGGCATTCCGGGCATTGTCTACCACACCCTCCACGGTTTTTGGTATCCGTTCATGATCGACTGCGAAATCGTGTGCCTTCGCCGGAAATCACACCCCTCTTAAAATAAGAGGGGTTGGGGGAGTTATGAAAATGTTCTCCTCTTAGGATAAGAGGAGATAAAGAGGAGTTACGATTGTATGAGTCACCTCTATAACAGCAAGAATTTGAAAGAAAGGCGTAGGTCATTGCGCAGATCGCAAACCGATGCAGAGCGGAAATTGTGGCAAGTGCTCCGGGGGAAGCAGATGGAAAGAGTGCGGTTTGTGAGACAATATAGCGTTGGAAATTACATTTTGGATTTTTACTGCCCAGCGTTACGGTTAGCAATAGAGATTGACGGTAGCCAACATATAGACAGTGACTATGACACAAGGCGCACCAAGTATTTAAAAGAGAAAGATATTACCGTGATACGATCTTGGAATAACGACGTGTTGCAGAATTTGAGCGGTGTGTACGAGAAAATACGAGAAACTATCGCAACCGCAAAAACGTAACTCCTCCCTCCTCCTCTTATCCTAAGAGGAGGAGATAAATCCGCTCTCCCCTTAGCATAAGGGGAGAAACAGAGGGGTTATCATGGAACGTAATTCCTCCCATCTCCTCCTCTAAGAGGAAATGGGACCCCTCTCCCCTTGAAACAAGGGGAGATATAGAGGGGTTATAACTCCTCCCACCTCCTCTTACTCTAAGAGGAGGAGTTTAGAAAAAATGCCGTGAGAATTCTTCCTTTGCTTTTGTATACTTATTACCCCACCCTTTCATCTTCTGCAGTTTTTCCTCAAGGTCCAGCATTATTTTCGCCGAGATGAGCACCGATTCTATGGAGTCGCCCTCCCCGTTTTCGGCTATCGTTTTCCCTATCGTCTGGTACATGTCCTTATAGCTGTTCGTTTTGAATATCCTCTTTTTCCTGATGATGTGGTGATTGTCTTCGGACTGGTATTTGATGGCGTCCGTTATCCGTACGTTTCTCCCATGCACCTTTAACTCCACGTGGTCTCGCGGACCCACCCGTGAAGTGCCTTTTTCGCTGAAGGTTGTGGTGAACGACGCACCGTTCTCAAGTTCTATCCACACCTCGACCGCGTCGTCCTGGAGGAGCTTGATGTCGGCATTCCTCGGAATGCTCCAATTGTTGAGGTGGAGGAAGTGGTCGATCTGGTGGCAGCCGTTTGACAAGAAAGTGCTCCGCGAGACCGGCCAGTTGTACCAAAAGAATTCCGGCTGGATGAGCTCATACACAATGGAGTGGTACGAGATTGGTTCGCCGTATTTCACGCCGAGGTCTTCCAAAGCCATTGTGTTGAACAATCCGTAGCGCTTGTGGAATCCGATGAAAAGTTTTCGTCCGGCCGCTCTAAGAGCTTTTTTCAGGGTCGCGAGTTCCTCATAATCCATCACCACAGGTTTTTCCACGACCACGTACGCTCCCTGCCTCAAGGCATGGAGTGTTATCGGCACATGGGTGTGGTTGTAGCCCGCAACGAAATACACGTCGTATTTTTCGTCCTTTGCGGGGAAGGGGGACGAATCCCACTTTTGGATACCCTGCTCCAAAAATATCTGTGTGGGGTCGATTTCGTGGACCGTTCGTATGTCCACGAAAGGTCTGGAGTAAGGAATGATGTTGGTTTTTGCATAGTTGCCATAGCCGTAGAGGACCCCGCTTTTCTTTATCCTGAGCTGTGTGATTCGACTTTGCTCATCATCATGAGCTTGTCGAATGATCGAAGGATTTTTCGCGAGGTCCGCTTTTTTGGTCTCGCCTTTTGTTGTGGAGACCGGGTTCATGTCCCGCGTGTCGATGCGTCCCGATGCGGACCATCCGTTGTTTTTAATCTCTTTTCGCAGCCCTTGTGCCAGCTCCTTTCTCGTTTTCTCGGAAATTTCTATTCCCGAGTAGATGCTCCATCCTCTGATATTTTTCCACCACATGTGTTGCAACTCATCTTTTAGAAGAGGGGAGTACAAGATAGTGCCGGCGGGTATTTCGGGTATGTCAAATGTATCCGTTTTTCCGCCCAAGGCGGACCCGCCTCTGGCGGGGAAGACAAGCTCTTTTGGCAACACGACCCGCTCCACGAGGGCGGGGTGGAGAGGCGCTACAAATCCAACCAATTCTCCTGGAGCGTACTCGTGGTCATCCGCGCTTTCAATAATTTTCCCTATGCCGCAGGAAACATATTTTTCATTGCGTCTCTCTTCTCTGATTCGTGACCAGGTTTTGGTGATGAGTCCTCCGGGTCCCACCACGGGAAGGTAATTGATGAGCAACCGCAGGCTCTTGGGTCGCGTGTGGTACACGTTCTCGAGCTTTTCGAGATTTTTCCACGCAAGCACCTGGATCCGGTACTCTTTCTTGTTACGGTGGTAGTCAAGGAATCCCCCCCGCCACTTTTTTCCGGTAAGTATTCTCATGAAAAAATTATAGCCATTTTAACTGGATTAACAAACCCCCACACCTATGCATAGGTGTGGGGGCAAAGGGAACCGTGTTTCGGGGGAGTTTTATGGTTCCACTCTGTAAATTGGCTTTTTTCTGGCGTACAATGCCAGTATCGTTATCATGCGCATCCTTATCGCCACCGACTCCTACCCCCCCGAAGTCCGCTCGGCGGCGCAGCTCATGCAAGAACTTGCGGAGGGTTTGCACGCATGTGACCACGAGGTGACAGTTGCAACCACGGTGCCGGCATACAACCTGGCAGATGGGACGAATGTGAAAAACGTGCCGCGCGACGAGACAATGAACGGTGTCCGCGTCGTCCGCATCGCGACGCTCCCACACCATCGCATCCCGTATATTTTCCGTGGCATAAACCAACTACTTCTCCCGTGCATCTTTGCGCGGGCGGTTCAGAAAACGTTACCTGGTCCGTTCGATGAAATCATTGTTCACAGCCCACCGCTTCCGCTTGCTTTAGCCGCTGCGAAACTTGCAAAGTATTACCATGCGAAATTTATCGCGAATATCCACGATATTTTCCCACAGAACGGCATTGATCTCGTGGCGGCGTGGCAGAAGCCGCTCATTCGGCTGGTGTTCGGGCCGATGGAACGGCGCGTCTACCGGAGCACGGATTTGATAGTGGTGCCCTCCGAGAACCACGCGCGTTACTTGGAGGGAAAGCGTGGCGTGCCCGCCCAAAAACTCCGCGTTATCCCGCACTGGATAGATACAAAGCCATTTGACGCAGTATCGCCCGGAAATCGTTTTAGAAAACAGTGGGGACTGGAAAATACATTCGTCTTTTTCTTCGGCGGCGTGCTGGGCCCTTCGCAGGGGCTCGATATGGTACTTGCCGTTGCCGAAGCATTCCAATCACCTCCTACACTCAAAAAATCCAAGGACGCTAAAACCTATTCTCCAATTCGCGCGAATTGGAGAATAGAAAATGCAGGTAATATAAATAATTTGGATAACTCAAATAATTCAAATAATGTGAAATTTCTTTTCGTAGGGGACGGCACCGCGCGCTCACAACTTGAACAAATCGTCCGCGAAAAGAAATTAGGAAACGTTATTTTTAAGCCGTTTGTATCCAGCGGGGAGTATCCCGCGCTGGTAAAAGAAATGGATGTGGGGGTTGCGACGCTCGCTTCGAAGAACACCACCCCCGCGGTTCCAGCGAAGCTTATGGGGTATATGGCGGGCGGGATTCCAGTGGTGGTTGCGGTGCATCGCGAAAGCGACGCCATCCGGATCGTGGACGAGGCGAAATGCGGCTTTACCGCAATTTCCGACGATCGTGAGGCGGTCGTCGCCGTGTTCCGCGCCGCGTATGAGGCCTTTGCCTCGCCGGAGCGTGCGGAGGTGGGACGCGCGTCGCTCAAGACGCTCGGTGAGAATGGCCGCCGCTATTTGGAGAAACATTTCACCAAAGAAAAACTCGTTGCTGAGTGGGATGAAATGCTTAGGGGTGTGTAGACAATACCATTACACCTCCGTTTTTCTCCCTTTCATAAGCTATTCTCCAATTCGCGCGAATTGGAGAATAGCTATTTATAGTGATATACTGAATAGGTAGTAGAAATAGGTACTGAATAGGTAAAGCCACCAATAATTTTATGAAGCGTTGGGTTCATATATTCAAAGCGTTTGGAAACATCAATCGCGTGAAAATCGTAAAATTACTTTCTTCTCGTGGGACTCTTAGTGTTACCGCAGTTGCAAACGAGCTTGATATCTCATTGAAAGCGACCTCAAAACATCTCATTATATTGGATAATTTAGACGTGCTTTCAAGTAAAGGAAAGGAAAACCACGTTTTTTATTCACTGAATTCCGAGATGCCGAGGGATCTTGTTTCAGTAATCAAGCTTTTTCTCTAATTTTTGTTTGTATCTGCCCAGACCTATTCTCCAATTCGCGCGGATTGGAGGATGGTGGTTTATGCGATTATGATTATGGTAATTACCTCTAGAACCTTGCGATTTTTGATTTACTGGTGCGTCTTAGCACTGTTGAAAAAATTTTGGGGTGATGTAATAATTTCATAGCGCTTATGAAAAAGGTTCTCATAGTTTTCGGTACGCGGCCAGAAGCGATTAAACTCGCGCCGGTTATCAAGGAAATTAAGAAAAATGGCAATTTGAAGCCGTTTATTTGCGTTTTCCGGCAGCACAAAGAAATGCTTGATCAGGTTTTGGAGACGTTTGAGATAAAACCTGATTTTGACCTGCCGATATCAATAAACGACAAAGATTTGCTGGGCGGGGAAGTGGGGCCTTTAATGAGGGCGAAAACCCTAATTCAGAGCGGGTGGGGGTTTTTACGTTTTCTTTTTTTGCTAAAACGCGAGAAGCCGGACTTACTTGTCGTGCAAGGAGACACCTCGACAGTTTTTTTGGCGGGATTCTTTGCTTATCTTTTTAAAGTCCCCATTGCCCACGTTGAGGCGGGGCTCCGGACGTACGACAAATATGCTCCTTTCCCGGAGGAGATGAACAGGCAACTTTTGGGGCGGCTTGCCGATATTCATTTTGCGCCGACAGAGGGCGCGAGGAAAAATCTTTTAAGCGAAAATGTGCCGCCCGAGAAGATCCATGTGGTGGGAAACACCGAGATTGATGCGCTTCTTTGGGTTCTTGATCGTCACAAGGACCCGTGCGTTCGGAAGGAATTAGAAAGGGATTTAGAAAAGAACTATGGATTGCAGATTGGTAGCAAAAAAAGATCCTCTTAGTCACCGCGCATCGCCGCGAGAGTTTCGGCAAGGGTTTAGAAAATATCTGTGAAGCGTTGAAAGAGATAGCTGCAAAGAGAGATGATGTAATGATTGTGTATCCCGTGCATCCGAATCCGAACGTTCAAAAGACAGTTTATTCGGTTTTAAGCGGCGCGAAGAACATTTTTCTCACACCGCCCATGGCCTATAAGCCGTTCGCTTTTTTAATGGGTAAAGCCCATTTTATTTTGACCGACTCCGGTGGAATCCAGGAAGCGGCGCCGTCTTTGAATAAGCCGGTTTTGGTGATGAGAGAGAAAACGGAACGGACGGAAGGCGTTGAAATTGGTTCCAGTAAATTGGTTGGCACGAGTAAGGAAAAGATAGTTGAAGCGGTTTTCGAACTTTTAGATAATCCAAAAACCTACGATTCAATGATTGGGAAAATCAATCCGTTCGGCGACGGCCACGCCGCGGAGCGCATCGCGGAAATTTTGGACCGGTCCTGATTGTTTACGAAAACCAGTGGTCGTACCAGAGCGAGAGTGTGATGAGGTTCCAGAGGCGAAAACTCTCATCGCTTGCGCCGCGCTGGTGCGCGGCGAGGAGCGAATTCGCATAGTCGTAGTTCAAAAAACCGCGTTCCTTGAGTTTCGAGTGAGAAATGATGTCGGCAAGCGTTTTACCCGCGCCTTCGGTATTGCGGAGCCATGCGCCGATAGGACTCCCGAACCCCTGCTTTTTGCGGTTGATGATTTCGTCGGGGATGATACCCGCAACCGCTTTTTTCAAAATATATTTTGTGACATTGCCTTTTGTTTTTATTTCCGAAGGCATGGCGAGCGCGAGTTCCACGAGGCGGTGGTCCAGGAACGGCACCCGGCCCTCCACGGAGTGCGCCATCGTCATCCGGTCGGCGCGTGCGAGGAGGAACTCCGGGAGGCGGTGTTTCACCTCAAGATACGCCGCGCGTGCGAGAAAATCCGCATCCGGCGCTTCGCGGTCCACCTCGCTGTAGAAACGTTCTACGAAAGGATAGCTGGTGATCGGTGCGATTCGCGCGGCGAACGATGGATCGAGCAATCTCGTTTTTTGGAGCTCGGAGAACGCGACCGCGGTGCCCCAGAACGGTTCCTCGCCCGCGGCGAGGCGCCTGAGGTACTCCCGCGCGAACTCGGCGCGGTTCCCGCGGAACGGGGCGATTGCAAGGAGTGCGGCCCGCCTGAGCGGGGCGGGGAGCGCGGCGAGCTTTTTCCACCACCGTTCGTAGAGGTGCTTGGCGCGGATGTACTGCTCGTAGCCGGCGAAGAGCTCGTCCGAGCCCTCACCGATCTGGATGACCGTGACTCCGGCGTCTTTCGTGAGCTTCGAGAGCCAGAAAAGGGGAAAGCTCACCGGGTCGCCGTTCGGGTCGTCGAAATGGAACGCATAGTCCGCGAGGAACCGCGTAAGGTGCGACTCGTCCACCTCTATTTCGTGCGAATGCGCCCCCAGTTTTCGTGCGACCGCGCGCGAGTATTCGAATTCGTTGCGGTCCGCCATTCCCTTCATGCCAACCGAGAACGTTTCCACTGGCTTGCCGAGCACTTCGCTCATGAGCGCGGCGTTCACCGACGAATCGATGCCGCCGGAGAGGAAGCACCCGAACGGCACGTCCGAAACCATCTGGCCGCGGATGGAGTTGCGGAGGAGCATCCTAACTTGTTCTATATAACCTTGCTCGGAGAGAGGGGCTTGTCCTGAGTTTATCGAAGGATTCCAGTATTCCCATTCGCGCACCACCCCGTCCCTACCTACCGTGAGCGCGCGCGCCGCGGGTAATTTTTTGATGTCGCGGAAGAGCGTGAGCGGTGCGGGCGTAGTTGAAAAAGCGAGATAATGGGGAATGACCTCTTCCGCGAGCTCCTTTCGGAAATCCGGGTGTGCGAGGATCGCTTTGATCTCCGAACCGAAGTAGAAGGTGCCGTTCTGCACCGTGTAGTAGAAGGGTTTCACGCCGAGGTGGTCGCGCGCGGCGAAGAGCGTGCCGGTGCGCTCATCAGAGATGGCGAACGCGAACATGCCGTTGAACCGTTTCACACAATCAACGCCATATTCCAGGTAGCACTTCAGGATAATTTCAGTGTCGCTTCGCGACTTGAACGCGTAACCCTTCTTTTCTAGTTCGCTTCGCAGTTCCCTGAAGTTGTAGATTTCCCCGTTGTAGGTGATCCACACCTTTCCGTTTTGATTTTTGATTTTTGTCCCTCGACTTCGCTCGGGACAATCCTGAGCCTGTCGAAGGATTGATTTTTGATTTTCCGTTCCCATCGGCATGTGTGCCGCGTCCGAAAGGTCGATGATCTTGAGGCGGCGGGTGCCGAACCCAACCCTTCCGTCCGGAGAAATATAGATGCCCGCATCGTCGGGGCCGCGGTGGGTGAGCGTATCGCGCATCACGACAAGCGTCCGTTCGTCGACTGTTTTCGAGTTATTGAAATGGTAGATGCCCGTGATGCCGCACATGTGAGCTTAGAGCGGGGCGACCGCTCCCATATTTTCATCGCCTTTTTTTGCGAGGCCTAAGAACGATTTAATCTCCACGACCAAATGCTCCTTCAATGCGTAGAGCGAGAGCAGGTAAATACCGCCGGAGACAGCAATGTTCAACAGCACATTCACCTTGATGGCGTCCATAAGGAATGTGGCAATTCCCATGACCACGGTTGCCACGGCGATCTTTTTGATGTGGAAGAACACTTTAAACGGCGTGATGTGTTTCACGATACGCCAGACAGAAAGATTGGCGAATCCTTGCGTGATGAGCGTGGCGATCGCGGCGCCCGCGATACCAAGTGGGGGAATGAGGAGCACGTTGAAAAATACGTTGCCCAGAGAGGCGAAAAGCGCCACTGGCGCGAATTTTTTTTGTTGGTCGTGAGCAAGCAGAAGATTCCCGAATATCAGTCCCGGGAACACGAAGAGGATCATAGCGATGAGGAGTTGGAACGAGAGTGAGGCGGGGAGGTACTCGCTCCCATAGAGGAACCCTATGATGGAATTGCTCAGTACGATGCCTCCCACCGTGAGCGGGAGAGCTAAAAAGAAAAGTAGCGTGACGGATTTCTCGACGAGGTTCACTTCTCGTTCCTTTTCGTGTGCGCCAATGAATCGCGCAAGAGCCGGAAAGGCGCTTGCGGCAATGATACCGGGAAACGTGATAAGCACTTGCACGATCTTCTGCGCGGCCGCATAGAATCCCAACTCGTCGGGGGTTCGCCACCAGCCAAGCATGATCATGTCCACGTTAAGGGAAAGAGAACTGAGCACCGTTAAAAACGCGATGGGGATTGCCGAGTTCATGATGGGGCGGATAAGGGTTCGCCTGAAGGACGAGAAAACGCCTGCAAATTCCTTTCTTAAAATTACGACTCCCGTGACCGCGCCCAATGCCGAACTTCCCACGTACGCTATAGCGAATGAGTAAGAAGTGGCAGAAAGCGCGAGCGCCGCAAAGCCGAGACCGACAATGGCGACGTTCATGGCGGTGGTGATGACGGCCTCGCGTTCCATTTTCTCTTTCGCGCGGAAATAGGAATTGCAGAACTCCCGGATGCCGTCCGCGATAGTGAGAAGCGCCACGAGCGGAATGAGCGTTATAGCTTCGGGAATGTGGGAGAAGTGGGGCGCGGCAAACATCACCACCAACCCGGTTCCTAAGAGGAGTGCCGCCTTGAGCCAGAATGCCGTCGCAAAAGTTTCTTTATCCTGCGAAGGGTCCCGCGCCACATTGCGCGTGAGGATGCTGTTGATGCCTATGTCCGCAAAGATAGTGAAGAATCCCGCGAGCCCCAACGCGTAGGAAAAGACGCCGTACCCGGCGGCACCGAGCACGCGTGCCGCATACACGATGATGATCGCGCGGATGAAACGCCCGCCGATGTTGCTCACCGAGAGCCAGAACGCGTTTTTCGCCACCGTCTGGCGGGCGCCGCGGTTGGTGAAGAGCAGCTCTTTTAGTCGAGGTAGCATGGGAGGGGATCAGGCGGTGAAAGAAACGAAAAGGTGGCGGATTGTTTTGAGGATGATGAGCAAATCAAGGAAGAGTGAACGGTTCTTTACGTAGTAGAGATCGTACTTCAATTTCTCGTACGCTTCTTCAAGCGAGGCAGACGGGCGATAGTTGATCTGCGCCCACCCCGTGACTCCCGGTTTCACCACGTGCCGCATCTCGTAGAAGGGGAGCCGCTGGTACCTTTTGACGAGCTCCGAACTCTCTGGCCGCGGCCCGGTGAACGAGAGGTTGCCCCGCACAATGTTCCAGAGCTGGGGGAACTCGTCGATGTGGGTGTAGCGGAGGAATTTCCCGAGCGGCGTGACGCGGGCATCGTTCTCCCCTGTGGCCTCCGGCCATGACGCTTCTCCTCTCCGCGCCCGCATAGTGCGGAACTTGTGGAGCATGAACGGCCGTCCGCTTTTCCCCATGCGTTCCTGGGAGAAGATGACGGGGCCAGGGGAAGTGAGGAGCGTAAGGAGCGCGGCGAGGAGCATGAAGGGGGAGAGCGCCACCGCGAGCACGCCGCCGAGCCCCATATCAATGAGCCGTTTCGCTCGGTCGTAGAATGGCCGCCGCGTAGAGATGTTCTCGATAAACCACTGTTCCCCGAGGTCTTCCAGAGGCACTTTTTCAAATATTGTCCCGTAGAAGTCGGCGAAGTTCACCACGGAGATGCCTAAGGGGAGTGCGCGATAAACGAGGTGGAGCGTGCCCTTGGGTTCTCGGGATTCGGGTGGCGCTACCAGGAGCGTGGCGTGCGTGGTTTCTATGGTGCTGCTGAGTGCTTCAAAGGTGAGTGTGGAAACATCGGGGAAGGTCGCCGCGATGCGGTAGCCGGTGTGGGGGAAGATGCGCAGGTGCTCCGCGATCTCTGTGATGCGCGGTGAGTCGCCGATCAGGATGACGCCGGCGGCGCCGGAGACGAATGCGCGGAGGAGCGCGAGCCGCCAGCCGTAGTCAAACACAAAGAACGCCGCCGCGAAAATGAGCAGGTTGGTCTTGGGGGTGAGCTCAAAGAATCCCGAGAAGAGGTAGAAGAATGCCACCGAAATCCCTGCGGCGATGGCAGTAGCGAGGGAAAGATTTCTGGCAAGCGTTGCGGGATTTGAGAACGATTTGAGGTGGTAGAGGTCGGAGAGGTAAAGCACGAGGAGCCACGCGATGAACGTGATGGAGAAGGGGATGATGTGGTCCGCGAGGCGCATGGGAAACTCAGCCCATCCGTATCGGATGAGGAGCGTTGCCGCGAGGGCAGCATAGAGGAGCAGGATATCCCCGAGAAAAAGCGCCACCTTTTTGAGCAGTGACATACGGGTTTAGTGTATCCCGTTAGAAGTATTTGTTGCAAATGTTAGCAGTACATATAGAACGATGGGCACTGGCGCGCGTGTGCCTCCCGCGCAATTCCTCGTTGTGGCGACAGGGCTTGCGGTTTCACGCGTCTTCAGTAGAATAGATTTGATATGGAACCTGTAAACGAGAAACCGAAGCGCGACTATCTTCTGCCCGCGAGCGTACTTCTCTCGGCGCTAATCGTTTCACTTGCCCTTGTCTACAACGCGGGGAAGCGCGTCGGAGATGGGACAGACCGGCAGTTAGGGGCGAACGTTGTTGCGTCGGTCTCCGCGGCGCTCGAGAAGGTGAGGGCGGTGGATGCGGCGGATCACCTGCGGGGAGCGAAAGACGCCCCCATCGTTGTGGTTGGATTTTCTGATCTGGAGTGCCCATTCTGCAAGACCTTCCACGAGACGTTGCGGCAGGCGGTCGAAAGCTACAGCGGCCAGGTGGCGTGGGTATATCGCCACTTCCCGCTCGATGAGCTCCACTCTAAGGCCAGGAATGAGGCGGAGGCGACTGAGTGCGCGGGTGCGCTTGGCGGTAACGAAAAGTTCTGGGCTTACATAGATCGTCTATTCGCGACAACTCCTTCCAACAACCAGTTGGTCCAGGCTGAGCTCCCGCGCATAGCGGAGTACGTGGGGCTCCCCAAAGAAAGTTTTGCGAGCTGTCTCTCGGGCGGGAAGTACGCGGCGCGGATCCAGACCGATGAGAAAGAGGCCGTGGCGGCTGGTGGGAGGGGAACACCTTATTCCGTGCTCCTGCTTCGGAACGCGGCGAGCGCGGATGCGAAGAATTTCATCACCACAACCAATGACGAGATCGCGCAGCAGCTTCCTCTCGGCAGTCCGCCCACGTTCGCCGTTTCCCCCGACGGTACGCGTGTGAGCATGAACGGCGCCCTGCCTTCCGGGCTCGTAAAGCAGGTATTCGACAAACTCCTCAACCGTTAGCGGTATCTTATCTTATGATGAAATGGTACGGCTGGACGCTGGTAGGTATTGGGATATGGATACTTATCTCGCCTTGGGCATTGGGTTTCTCGGCCCTGAACCTCGCGCTAGGGAATAACGTGCTCGCTGGGATAGCGGTCATAATCCTCGCATTCTGGGTGATTGCGCCTCCGCGGGATGGCGTCTGAACACTGCCGCTCATACACCATGCGCTACGACCTCGTCATTATCGGTGGCCCGCTCATGGTAATGAGCGAGGCTCGCCCACTACATTTGCTATGTATGATTTGATAATTGTGGGCGGCGGTCCCGCGGGCGTCGCGGGGGGGATTTACGCGGCCCGCAAGAAAATGAAGGTGGCGCTCATTACCGACCACTTCGGGGGGCAGTCACTCGTTTCCGCCGAGATACAGAATTGGATAGGAACCGCAGCCATATCCGGCCTCGAGTTGGGCCAGCGTTTGGAAGAGCATCTCCGGGCGCAGGATGGAATCGAGATCGTGGACGGTGACAAAGCGGTTCGGGTGGAGGCGGTGGGTGGGGCGAGTGTGTTCACTGTCACCACCGCGGGGGGGCGCAGATTTGAAACAACTGCGCTCCTCGTCGCGACCGGGAGCCGGCGGCGGCGGTTGGAGGTGCCCGGCGAGCGGGAATTGGAGGGGAAAGGAGTAGCTTATTGTTCTACCTGTGATGCCCCCCTCTTCGGAGGGAAGGCGGTTGCGGTGGTAGGAGGGGGGAACGCCGGCTTGGAAGCGGTGGCGGATCTCCTTCCGTACGCATCCCGCGTGTACTTGCTTGAGCTGTCGGGAGCTCTGAGGGGCGACGCGGTGACCCGAGAAAAGATCCAGAACCATCCGTCCGTGGAGATCGTATTGAATGCGGAGGTGGAAACGGTGGTGGGTGAGAAATGGGTGCGCGGCCTCCGGTATCATCCCACCGGCGGCGGCTCAACGGTTGAGATCCCAGTGGAAGGGGTGTTCGTGGAGGTAGGCATTGTCCCGAACAGCGAGTTGGTGAAAGAACTCGTAGCGACCAATGAGCGCGGTGAAATTGTCGTGGACTCCAAAACCCAGGCAACCTCCGTTCCTGGCATATGGGCGGCGGGTGACGTGAGTGACGGTCTCTATCGCCAGAACAACATTTCCGCGGGGGATGCCGTGAAGGCAGCCTTGAACATCTACGACCGCTGGAAAGCCAGGTAGGGGCTGTGGATATCTCGGTGGGTTGAATATCGTCGGGGTTGTTCTATCATAAACACCATGAACAAGACCAATAAGATACTCATCGCGGTCGTCGTGGTGCTCGTCCTTGTGCTCTGTGGCGTGTTCGCGTGGCGGGAGTGGGGCGGGGGGTCGCCCTACTATGCGGTATCGCTCCGCAGTGGCGCGCTTTACTTCGGGCACCTCACTCGCTTCCCCTCGTTCGGTCTGAAGCAGGTCTATGTGCTTCAGGTAAACCAGAGCGATCCACAAAACCCCCTCTCCGTCCAGCGATTTAAGAACGCTTTCTGGGGCCCCGAGGATTTTCTCCGGATCAACCGGAACGAGGTGGCGTGGACGGCGCGCCTGGACCCGCAAGGGCAGCTCGCGCGCCTTATAGCGACCAACCCCGACCTCACGCCATCGCCTGCGGCGCCCGCAGCAACACCCGAGAGTGTCTCGCCCGCGAAGCCGTAGCGCCAATATCAAAGCTGCCAAATTAGAGGAACCCCGCGCCGGTACTCGCCACGCGGGGTTTCTGCTATCATGAGCGTATCGCATGCTGACTCGCGCGTTTTGGTTTAGTGGGGGGCAGGCCCTTCGACGTTACTCAGGGCAGGCCCTTCGACGTTGGGCTTCGACTGAGTTCAGCCGAACGTCCTCAGGGCAGGCCCTTCGACGTTACTCAGGGCAGGCCCTTCGACGTTGGGCTTCGACTGAGTTCAGCCGAACGTCCTCAGGGCAGGCCCTTCGACGTTACTCAGGGCAGGCCCTTCGACGTTGCTCAGGGCAGGCGACCCTCTCCTTCATTCTCCTGGTGAGCGGCGTAGTGGTAGAGGTGGCGGTTGCGGGGTCGTTCGTGGCTTACTTCTTGAACACCGCCGGGTTCGGCGAGCGCCTTGCCGCCCGCGCCCTCGCAGCCGCGGAGTCCGGAGTGGACGACGTGGCGCTCCAGGTAGTGCGCAATAAGGAGTTCGTGACGGGGGATTCCTACGACTACGCTTTCCCGGTGGGGAGCGATACCGTTTCTGTTTCGGTTTCGCGCGCTACCGACGGCGTCACGGGCAACTATATCTACACCGTCACGGCGACCGGGGTGGCTGGGAGCCGTGAGCGGCGGCTCGTGGCCCGCATTGCGGTGAACCAGACCACGGGGCTTGCCATGCTCCAAACGGTCGGAGAGCAGCCGGTGGATTAACGAACAACGCCATGCCAAGTACTACAACCATGACAGGAAACCAAATAACGACATTATGAACGCAGTACTTGGCATGCTTAAAAAACTGTGGCGACTGTTTGAGTGGCTTAGTTCAAAGCCGAAGGTCGGCGGTTTGGAGATCTCAAGCTTGGGGGTCGCCTTCGTGCATTTCAATGGGGGACTCAACACGTATTCGCTCCGCCTTCCGCCGGGAACCGTGCGTGAGGGCAAGGTGGAAGATCCCGAGAAGCTCCTTGAGGTTTTGACCGAGCTCCACAAGGCCGCCGACGTCGGAGGACGGGGTGGCCTTATCCGGACGGTGACGGTACTTCCCGCGGCGGCGGTGTACACGCAAAATTTTGAAATTCCCAACGTGGGGGAAGAAAAGCTCGGCGAGTCCGCAAACCTGAATCTCCAGATGATCTCGCCATTACCAAAAGAAGCCGCCTACATGAGCTTTGAGCGGCTCAGCGAGACCCCCGACCGCTACGAGCTCCTCGGTGCTTTCGCGGAGCGCTCGCTCGTCGATCAGTACCAGGATATCCTCGCGCGCTCAATGTTCTCTCCCATTGCGCTCGAATTTCCTGGTCTCTCCCTTGCACGGCTTTTTCGGAGCGTTGGCGGAATCCAGCCGCGCGCGTCGCTCCTCTTCCACGTTTCGAGCGATGGGTTGAATCTCCTGATCATCCGGAGCGGCAGGCTCTACTTCAACTACTTCCGGTCATGGAAATCCATCCAGGGCGACGCGCGCGAGATTTCGCGCGAGCGGTTTGAGGAAGTGGTGGCGCAGGAGGTGCAGAAGGTGGTCAATTTTACCCTCGGGAGTTTCAAGGAAACTCCGGTGCAGCTCATCCTCATTGCCCCCGGCCTGGAGAGCGATCTTCAAACTTTCCTTGAATCCCATTTTTCCATTCCAGTGGCGCCACTTGAGGTGCCTGGGTGGGCGGTGGGTCCGCAGTGGTTCGTTGCATTGGGGGCGGCGTTCCGTGGGGCGATGGAGCGGGGGAAGGACCGCGAACTCTCGGTTTCCTCGGCGGGCGCCTCCGAACTCTTCTATGAGGAGCAACTGACCGACTTCGTGCGGCTTTGGCGGGCAGTGGTGGCGGGGGTCATGGGGGTGCTCCTCATTTTCTTCGGGGGGGCCGCCTATTTCCTCTCGGGGCAGGCGCGCACGGCGTTGGAGCAGCTTGAACAATTTCGGACCAAGAGCGATACGAGTGAGTTCAAGGAGCTCCAGACTAAAGCAGAGGAATTCAATGCGCTCGTGAAATCAGTTGCGGGGGTGCGCGCCTCCGTGCGCCCGTGGAGCGCATTTTTCGCGAAACTCACGAAACTTGCGGATGACAACAAGGCGAAAATTGACAAGGTGGAGGTGTCGGCGGGGCCCGACCGGCCGATCACCCTGGTCGCCCGCGCCCCCTCCTACGACGCCGTCATCGCGTTCAAAAACGCCTTAGGGAGCGATCCTGGTCTCCAAAACGTGAACCTCCTCGTTCCACAGATCTCTGTCCTTGAGGACGGTTCGGTGGGATTCACTGTGACGTTCGTGGCGAAGTTCTCTCCCTAGGTTTGTTCCGTTCCGGCGGGTTTCGTATTTTCTTTTTATATCACTTTCAACGATCGTGGAAAGTGATATAAATTCGTTTTCTATTTGAGAAGTGATCGCCTAATAGCCTCCGCGGTTTCTTTGAGGACCTCATACTCCTCGGTGTTCATGCGTCGGAGGACGAAATCACCCGCCTTCACCCTTCGGGTTTCGGCGGGCAAGCCCGCTTTCTCCCGCCCACGCGGGTGAGACATTTCGGGGCGTATCCCCACCCGCAACCGCCAGAAATTTCTGGTGTGGAGGGTTGCGATCACTGATTGCGCTCCGTGGTGCCCTGCGGACCCGCGCCCGAATCCCAGGCGGAATGCGCCTAGCGGCAAGTCGGCATCATCGTGCACGAGAAGGAACTCCTCGTGTTTTACGCGGAAGTAGCGGAGCGCCTCCGCGGCCGCCGCCCCCGATTCATTCATGAAAGTGGAAGGGAGGGCGAATATGTGTGTGCCTCGCTGCAGGAACGAGAATCGTTTCCGCGGCGGCGCGGCGAAGATCGACGGACGCGCGTTCCCGGCTCGCCTCCCGCCCTTGGCGAGGCTCGCCCTAATGGGCGGCGCTTTCGCTCTCGCCTCGCTCGACGCGAGTCGAAGCGGGCCGGCGAAGCGGGCTAGCGCGCGGAGCACTATCGCGCCTGCATTGTGGAGCGTGCGCTCGTACTCCGCGCCAGGATTTCCAAGCCCCATCACCACTTTTATGCCGCTCCACTTGAATTTATGCTCCATCTTGGGTAGCATTATCGCATGATGAGCTACGAAATACGAATTTGGTACGAATATACGAAACACTCCGCTTCTCTACAAATTACGAATGACTTACGAATATACGAAAACGACTTCACATTTTGTTAACAATTCGGTAAATAAAATCAGCATCAATCAGCGTTCCGCAAATCAGTATAAATCAGTGAAGCCATAATCAGCGAAAATCAGTGAAGTTATAATCAGCATAAATCCGCCATAATCCGCATAAATCAGCGTTCAGTAAAATAATCATGAAACGTGCTCTCTGGTCTCTCTTTGAGGTGGTCCAGACGGTTGCCATCGCGGTGGTAGCGGTGTTCCTCGTGCGCACGTTCGTGGCACAGCCCTTCCTCGTTTCCGGGGCGAGCATGGAACCCACGTTCGAAAACGGGGATTACCTCCTCGTGGACGAGCTTGCCTACCGTTTCCGCGAGCCGGAACGGGGGGAGGTGATCGTTTTTCGCTATCCCGGCGACCACCGTTCGTACTATATCAAGCGTATCATCGGGCTCCCCGGCGAGCGCGTGGAGATCAAAGACGGACAGGTGGAGGTATTGGGGCGCGGCGGCGAGAAGGTGCTCCGTGAACCGTACGTGGCTCCGCTCGCACGCACGGGCAACTTTGATGTGACGTTGGGGGACGGGGAGTACTTTATGATGGGCGACAACCGCAACTTCAGCTTTGATTCGAGGAATTGGGGTCCACTCGCTCGCGGCGACGTGATAGGACTGGTTCGCCTCCGTCTCTGGCCGCTCACGAGTGCGCAGGCGTTTGCCGCACCCGCGTATCAATGAAGCCGATGCCCCACCCCCCGGTGCAAAAAAAAAGCGACGGAAGCAAGAGTGAGGGGAAACAACCATTTCAGTCGGTGAAAGGGATGGCCGACCTCCTTCCCAAGGATGCCCCGTGGTGGCGCATGATGACCGACGCCGCCCGCACGGTGAGCGAGCTCCATGATTTCCGGTTCATTGAGACGCCCATCGTAGAGCTGGCCAACCTTTTCGAATCGGGGGTAGGTATCGCCACCGACATTGTGGAGAAGCAAATGTACGTGTTCAAGACCAAAGGGGACGATCGGGTGGCGCTCCGTCCGGAGGGCACTGCGCCGGTGATGCGGAGCTACCTCGAGCACCACTTGGGCTACTTTGCTTCACCCCTGAAAGTGTTTTACTGCGGTCCCATGTTCCGCTACGAGCGCCCCCAAGAAGGGCGGTATCGCCAGTTCCACCAGTGGGGGGTTGAGGTGCTGGGCGACGGCGACTCCATCTATGACGGTGAGGTCATCCTCGCGGCGATGGATTTCTTGAAAGCGCTCAAGCTCAAAGATCCGCTCCTCAAGATAAACACCATCGGGTGCCGGGTGTGCCGCCCCGGCTACCGCGAGCGTCTTAAGGCGTACTACCAGGAACGGAAGGCTAAACTTTGCAAGGATTGCGAGCGCCGGTTGCAGGCGAACCCGTTGCGTCTCTTGGACTGCAAAGAGAAGGGGTGCGAGGAGTTGAAGAAAGACGCGCCCATTATTCTCGATTACCTTTGCCAGGCCTGCAACAACCATTTCAAGACGGTTCTGGAGCTCGTGGAGGATAACGGCATCTCCTACGAACCCGATCCCTACCTGGTGCGTGGCTTGGATTACTACAACCGGACCGTGTTTGAAATTATGAGCGGGTCCTACCCCGCCGCGCTTGGGAGCGGCGGGCGGTACGATTACCTCTCGGAACAGCTTGGGGGGCGCATGGTCCCCGCGGTTGGCATCGCCATGGGGCTTGAGCGCGTTATGGAAGCGCTCCGGAAGGAGGGGGTGGTACCGCCGCAGGTCAGGAGCAAACCAGCCATATTCTTTGCCGCGGTGGGGGAGCAGGCGAAGAAATCGAGCTTGAAGATCATGCGTGAGCTTCGCGCGAACGGCATGGTAGTCGTAGAAGCGCTGGGGAAGAGAACCCTGAAGGCCCAGCTCAAGGCGGCCGCTAAATCCAAGGTTCCGCTCGCCCTTCTTTTCGGTCAGCGGGAGATGTTTGAGGGAAGCGTCATTCTCCGGAACATGGTGACGGGGGCGCAGGAAACCGTGGTGCTCTCGCGGCTCGTCGAGGAGGTGAAGAAACGCTTACGATGACCATGACCATGACCATGACGAGGACCGTGACGATGACGGCAGTTTTCTTCCGCAGTCATAGTCATTGTTATAGTCATATGTTGTTGTGAATGAAATGAACAACTGTCTTTTCTGCAAAATCATCAGCAAAGAAATCCCCGCCGATCTCGTGTATGAGGGGGCGGACCTCGTGGCGTTCAAAGACGTTCACCCAGCGGCGCCGATTCACTACCTCATCGTGCCCCGAGAACACATTCAATCCATCAGCCACCTTGAGGGAAACCACAAAGAAATTATTTCGGCGCTCGTCTTCCGCGCGAAGGCGCTCGCGGAGGAAGCGGGGCTCAAGGGATACCGGCTCATGTTCAATGTGGGGCGCGAGGGGGGACAGGTGATCGACCACCTCCACCTCCACCTCTTGGGCGGCTGGAAGAACGGCGAAAGCGGTGAGGGATAAGATATTCGGCGGTTGAGAGCGGCGGTTGTAATCCCCTCTAGAATAATAGTTCTAACGTTGTCTACGATGCGTAGGCGGAGTAAATTAATCTATGAAAGAAAAAATTAGATTATGGAAGAATTAGTTATATTTTTAGCCGTTGCGTCTATTATCATCCATACTTTTCTTTATCGACTTCAACGAAAAGTACGGGGTGTATCACCGTATACAGCAATAATTGAAAGCGGGGCACTCAATCCTAAATTTGCTTACTGGTTATTTTGTATTAATTTTATTTTACAAATGGGAGTTTCGGTATTGATTTTCATGATTTTTGGTTGGTTGTGGTTATTAGTGTTTTTACTTTACATTTTTATAGGTGCTCCGACAATTAATATCTTACTCAACTATCTTAACAAAAGATTACAAAGATATGAAAGAAAAAATTAAAATAATTATCCCAATATTTTTTGCCGTTATTTTTATTGGAATATCAGCCTACCTTTGGATTTCCTCGCGCGACAGTTTTAAATGCCCAAATGATTATGCGACAGTCGAAGAATATATTGATGGAACCGCAAGATGGATAAGCGAGGAAACGGATAAGAATCCTGATATTTCGGAGGAGAATATTTTAGAGATGAGGACAAAAGAGCTTGAGGCACATGGATGCGAACGCTCCAAATGGTTGAATGGTTAAGATTTTTCTCCAATTCAGAATTCCAAACTTGTCCAGCAGGAGAAGCTAGATATGGTGAGTGGTGGGGTGTGGTAAGTTTTTATGGGATTGACTATGGTGGAAATTACAAAAGAAAAAATAAGGGAATATGCGAAAAAATACGATGCGCGTTTTAGAGGAACCGATGATGAGAAGGTTTATGATGAAATGGTTGAATGGTTCAAACATAACCGATTTTTAGATAGAGAAAGATTTTTGAATATTTTAAATTGGAAATTAGCTGTTAAATTGCCGTTTAAAAAAGCAAAAGAGCAAAATAAAGATGAGCACATTCGGCAAATTACAGAGATTGCTTTTTCGTCAAAAATACAAGAGGAAAGAATTAAATTATTATTAAGTTTTGTAGGTGTTGGTTATCCTGTCGCTTCAGCTATTTTACATTTCGCCTTTACCGACAAATACCCAATACTGGACTTTAGGGTTATCTGGTCTCTTCGTTGGGAACAGCCCAAATACTACACTTTTGATTTCTGGCAGAAGTATTGCGATAGAATACAGAGTATTTCAAAAGAAACTGGTGAAAGTATAAGAACGGTAGATAAAGCTCTATGGGAGTATTCAAAAGAACATCAACCCAAAAAGAAATAGTGAGTAGCGTGGTGTATAGTTGTAGCAATATGAGCTGGTATCAAATTCTTACAGTCGTAGTAATCGGGGGATTAGTTTTTGCCCTCTGGTCTAAGATGCTCAATCTTGAGGACCGAGTTGAGGAACTCGAAAAAGGTGACAAACGGTAGTCTTTAAGCCCCCACCAAACAGGTTCTAACCCCATTACAAAGACAAGTTTTGTAACGGGGCAGGCATCGTCCAGCGCTGGAAGCACGGTAGGGCGGTCAGCGTATTTTACGAGCGCGTCAAGAGGTTTTTGTAAGGCAAACCCTAACCTTCTTCTATAGAATTCTAAATTTAGGACTAGTGAAGGTTTTTTGAATTATCCACAACCGTTTGACTTTTTCGGTATCCGATATGATATAGTGATAACGTGCTTGTGGGGCGTCAGCCCTATTCGGCTAATACATAAGCTGAAGGCAAGCACTACAAAAACACCGTCATGTGACGGTTTTTTTGTTTCAATCCTCCTCAGGGTCTCCCTTCATTGTCGTAAAAAATTTCGCATCTCTATATCTGTTTGTTATCCAAGCTGGAACAATGCTCCAGAAATGCATGGTTCCGTTATCACCAATTTTTCTGATAATCACCTTTATTTTTCTCCCATCAACGATCGCAATGATGCCCCAATATTTTACCACCTTACTCTTTCTAGTTCTCTTTTTAAAACTGTTCACCTCAAACTCTTTTAGGGTTTCCTCATATTCTTGGTATGTCGTCGAATCTTTTAAAAGTTTGACAGCTAAAGGTAGTAGTTTAAATCTTAAAATTTGAGAGGGTCTTTCTCGTTCGGTTCTAGGACTTTTAAAAACAATATGGTTAAACCCCTCCGAGTTAAAATGGACACTTTGATTAAAGGCTGGTGAAAAAACGTTGCCGATTTCGTTGTAAAATTTTTGAGCGTCTTCCCTCAACTTATTGTAATTAGATACATCCTCCATATTTAGAAAGTGTATTCCTTTTACGTTTCAAATCAATACATTAAAAGAAATGAACCGTGGTAAACGATATGGTTAGTCACCTATATACAGCCAACAGATGGGTTCTAACACCCTCCCCTTCGATGTGCTCAGGGCGGGCAGCGCGGGGAGGCGACAAACTTGCCCCAAAAAAGAAAATAGGGTACGATACCTCCGCAATGCCATTAGAAGTGAGAAAAAAAGAGGGGGAGAGCGTCGGTTCATTCCTCTACCGATTCAACAAAAAAGTACAGCAGTCGGGCGTGATCCGCGAGGTGAAGAAGCGGCAGTTCCGCTCGCGCCCCAAGAACAAGCAGAAACGGCGCCTCGGGGCGCTCTATCGCCTGCAGAAGAAGGAAGAATTCGCCCGGTCCCGCAAGCTGGGATACCGATGATCCCGTTAGAGGTAATTAAGTATTTTTTCTGTGTAACATAGTACTTACCTCAATGAACGGCACAAAGGTTTTACAACACAACCGCGGTCGCCTGAAGGCGACCTACCTCTAACGGGATGACTCTCCACGAGACCATTGCGGGAGATGCGAGGGACGCGACGAAACGTCAGGAAGAGCTCCGGCTCACGACGCTCCGTATGCTCCTCTCGGCTATCCACAACCGTGAGATTGAGAAGCATGGTAAAGGTGAAACCGCGCCACTCACGGATGATGAGGTGCGCGAGGTAGTGCGCCGTGAGGCAAAGAAACGCAAGGAAGCCATCGTGCTCTACGAACAGGGAAGTCGCGCCGAGCTCGCCGAAAAAGAGAAGCAAGAGCTTGCGATACTCGCCGCATACCTCCCGCCGGAGCTCTCTCTGGAGGAGTTAAAAGACATCGTATGTCCCATCGTGGAGAAAGCAAAGGAGGCCGGGGTGCATGAGTTCGGGAAAGTGATGGGTCAGGTGATGGCGGCGGTAAAGGGCAAGGCGGACGCGAAGGCGGTGCGGGCGCTCGTGGAGGAGTTTCTCTAGGTCCCGGTATGCGCCACGTTGCGGTTTTTTGCGAGCTCCCGCGATTTGCGGCCCGAGGTATGAGGGTCCACCGCGCGCTCATGGGTGCCCTCCGAACGCTCAAGGTGAAAAACGCCTCCGCAGAGGTGTTTCTTGTTTCCGACGGAGCGATGCGGCTGGTGAACACACGCACGAGGGGCCTGCGGCGCCCCGCGACCGTTCTGAGTTTTCAGGCAAAATCGCGTTTTCCCCGCCCCGACGTGCCCCGCGGCGGGCGCTACCTCGGGGAGATTTACCTTGCCCCCGACCATATCGCCCGCCGTGGTGAGCGTATCGAACCACTCGCCATCCACGGCCTTCTCCACCTCCTGGGATACACCCACGACCGGCATCGTGATACGATAGAGATGGAGCGGATAGAGGGGAAACTTGAGGGCTTGATATAAATTTTCGAACCAAGGGCGATGAAAATTTATCAAGAAAACCTTACCCCGTTAGATAGCGGTAACAATATGGAATTTCAATACAAAAATAGAGCATTAGGGATAACAATCGTCGAACCACTCCGAGCGGATCTGTCCGCATCTAACGGGGTGCTCATTTATAGTTACTCGTTTCACTCGTAAATAAATTTCGCATGTCCCACACCATCACCGGTCTCGACGTTGGTTCGCACCAGATAAAAGGCGTAGTCGTTGAGGAGAAGCGGGACGGTACGCTTTCGCTCTTGACCGCGTTCAAACACCCCTCTGCGGGAATCCGCCGGGGGGTATTGGTTGACGTGGAGGAAGCCACGGGAGTCCTGCGCGCCCTCGTGCTTGACCTCCAGCGCATCGGGAAACACATTACGCAGAACGTGTACGTGAACGTGCAGAGCGAGCAGGTGCGCTCGCGTCCCTCCCGCGGCATTGTGCCGGTTTCGCGGGCGGATCAGGAAATTCAGCAGGACGACATTGACCGTGCGGTGCAGGCTTCCCAGGCGATGAAGCTTCCCCCCAACTACCTTGCGCTCCACAACATCATCCGCGAGTACATCGTGGACGATGTGGGTGACATCGCCGATCCCCTCGGGATGACGGGAAACCGCTTGGAGGCATCCACACTCGTGGTGGAGGCGTTCGCGCCGCAGGTGAACCTTCTCTTGAAAAATCTCGAGCGGGTGGGGTTCCGCGTGGGCGGGGTCATCTTCAACCCGCTCGCGGCTGCACGCGCGGCGCTCTCCAAACAGCAGCGCGATCTCGGAGTGCTCCTCCTCGATTTTGGGTTCGGCACCACCTCCCTCGCGGTATACGAGGAGAACAAGGTGATGCACACCAAGTGCATCCCGCTCGGATCCGGCTACGTGACGAATGATATCGCGATAGGACTCAAGACCTCGATTGACGTTGCGGAGAAGCTCAAGGTGAACTACGGCTGCGCCACCGCGAAGGAGATCAACCGGCGGGAGACGGTGAAACTCTCCGAGCTGGACCCAGCCAACAAAAACGAGATTCCCCGCCGCTTCCTCGCCGAGATCATTGAGATCCGGCTTGCGGAAATTTTGGGACTCGTGAATAGTGAGCTGAAGGCGCTCGGGCGGAGCATCCAGCTCCCCGCGGGGGTGGTGGCCACCGGGGGAGGAGTGAAGCTCGCGGGAATGACGGATTTGATTCGGGAGGAGTTAAAGCTCCCCGCCCAAATCGGATTCCCGAACCTTTCCGGTTTCGAGATCGGGAACCCTGCCCATCAGGACCTCGTGGACGATCCGGAGTTTGCTGTGGCGGCGGGGCTTGTGCTGTGGGGGGCCGCGGAGCGCAGGAAGCCGCCAGGCGGACTCGACGCACTCGTCGCGTTTTTCAAGAACCTGATGCCGTAAGAATAACTGACAACTAACAACTAACAGCTAGTAACTCCTCCTGCCTCCCCTTATGGTAAGGGGAGGTGAGGAGGGGTTAAGCTAAGGCATCCGTATAAATCTGTTCCGATCCGTATAAATCAGTAATAAATAATCAGCGTAAATCAGCGTTCTACACAAATCAGCTTTTATCAACGTTTTAGAAACATGAAAAAACACAGGATAAAAAAGGCGCAACGGGCAGCCAAGGGGCGCGCGAAGAATAAGGGTACCGAGCGGGCACCCAAGCGGAAGTCCACGATGGCCAGTATCAAGGTGGTGGGCGTGGGCGGCGGCGGCGGCAACATCGTCTCCCGCATGATGGGAGGAGCCGACCGCATCCGCGGCGTTGAGTTCATCGCGATAAACACCGACGCGCAGGACCTGGACCACGCGCTCGCTCACCGCAAGATCTATATCGGGCGCGCCTTGACCCGCGGCCTCGGTGCCGGGATGAACGTGGAGATAGGCCGCCAGGCGGCCGAGGAGAATCGGTCGGAGATCGGGGAAGCTCTGGATGGCGCGGATATCGTGTTCGTGACGGCTGGGTTTGGCGGCGGCACGGGGACCGCGGTTTCGCCGGTGGTGGCGGAGATCGCCCGCGAGCGGGGGATCTTGACCATCGGGGTGGTGACGAAGCCGTTCGCCTTTGAGGGAGCGCAGCGGGCGGCCATCGCGCAGGAGGGTCTTGGGCGCTTCAAGGAGAAGGTGGATGCGCTGGTGGTGATACCCAACGACCGCATCTTCAGTTTGATCGATAAGGATACCCCTCTCATGCGGGCCTTCGGATACATTGACGATGTGCTCAAAAATGCGGTGAGGTCCATCACCGAGCTTATCAATACTCCCGGCATCATCAACGTGGATTTCGCGGACATCCGCACCACACTCAAGGATGCAGGCAGCACTCTCATCGGGTTGGGGGTCGCCTCCGGCCAGGATCGCGCGGTGAAGGCGGTGGACGCGGCCCTGAATTCCCCCCTCCTTGAGGTTTCCATCGACGGCGCGAAGGGGGTGCTTTTCTCCATCGCGGGGGGGCGGGACCTCAAGATGGCGGAGATCAATGACATCGCGAAGGCTATCTCGGCGAACGTGGATACCAACGCACGCGTGATATTTGGCGCCTACCATGACAGGGGGCTTCACGAGAAGAGCATCAAGATCACCGTGATCGCGACGGGGTTCAATGGCGCGTTCGGTCCGCGGATGCAGATGCCATCGCTTTTCATGACTCCGGAGGCGTCGCGGAAAGAGACGCCACCCCACACGACGGCTCAAAAGGAGAAGGGTCAGCCGCCACGTTCCCCGGAGGAGGAGCAGCCGAATCCGCCCAAGGCGCACGTCGAGAAAGAGGAACCGTGGGAGATTCCCACATTCCTCCGGAAGAGAAAAAAGTGAAGCGCACTTTTTCCCTAAACCCGTTTAGAAATTAGAAATTGGTAATTATCCGCCGAAGGACTTCGACGGTGAGCTCAGTCGAACCGCGGATCCGCCTCTGGCGGAGAAATTGAAACTCCGCAACGGCGGAGTTTTCTGTCCCCCCACCAGGAATCGAACCTGGATACACTGCTTAAAAGGCAGGTGCTTTGCCACTAAGCTATGGGGGGTATCGAATTCGGAACAGTTTCATCGTAGAGAAAATGGCGCATTTTTTCAATCGTGGGCTGTTTCCGCGCCGGTGTGCTAAGATAGGAGCAGCGTTTCGGTGGAACGAAATTTTTCATAGGGAAGGAGGTGGCATGGAATGAAAGCATCGCGCAAGAGAACACTCGCCTCCATTGTCAGGTCCATCTTGGAGAAGATGGAAGGAGAGACGCCGCTTGGAGAGTTCGTGGGGAGAGAACGCGAGCGACTCGTGCGGGCGGTGTTGGAAAAAATGGAGAGGCAGAACGCCATCCTCGGTTTCGTGGAAACCGGGAGATTTAGCTACGCGGACGTGAAGAAAGGAGTTGATTTCTACGTGGTGGTAATGAGGCGCCGCAGGCGTGAGGTTGTGGAACTCTCCGTGACAGGGCCGCGAAGGGTCAAGGACCACCTACGAAGACACCCGGAGATTCCCGTCATCGGGGTGAAGATGAACGAGAAAATCCCGAAGGTTGAAGAGAAAGTCCGCGCCGTGCTCTCCTCCGCCGCAAACTACTGATGTTCTTGGTTTTAAAGTTCGACCTGCGTTGCGCAGGTCGTTCTTTTTATGAGGGACGCTTGTCGCGCTGCACGATTCGCCAGTGGTAGAGGAAGAGGGGAACGCCGATGATGAGGAGCGCGAGAGAGTTTGAGGCCGTGCGTGCGCGCTGGCTCTCGTTCTGTTTTTGCTGCGCCTCTTCCTGGGCGGCGCGGTAAGCGGCGGTTTCTTCCGGTGTCATCGTGGTTCCTTGGTCGCCCGCGGGCGCGGGTTTCACGAGCGGCGGGTACTCCGGATAGACGACGGTTCGGTCGGCTTTGGTGAACACGTATGTTTTGAGGCCTAGGTCCACGAGCTGGACCAAGCCGATGACCACGAGCACGAGCCCCACGAGAGAGAAGAGGTATAGGTAGATGGTTCGTATCAATTCCTTGCGTTCCATATGGCATATACTACCGAAAATTTCCGCGAGAGGCAACCAAAACCCCACTGCTTCAATTCGTCACATATGTGACGAATTGAAGCAGTTCAAATATTGAGCTTTTACGGCTTAACACCTCATGTTATAATTAAACTATGATTAAAGTTTGCAAAAAACATGGGAAGGTTGAGCATTTCAAACGTCCAGATGGTTGGTTCCGGTGTGGGAAATGCGCATCCGATTGGGTTGTGAAATGCAGAATTCGAAAGAAAGAGCGGTTGGTAAAGCAGTTTGGTGGCCAGTGTCAGATTTGTGGGTATAAAAAGTACTTCGGTGCGCTTGATTTTCACCATATTGATCCAACTACAAAGTCGTTTGCACTTAGTATGAAAGGTCTGTGCTACTCATGGGATGCGATTGAGGCCGAAGCGAGGAAGTGTATGATACTTTGTAAGAACTGCCACGCGGAGGTTGAAAATGGGATGACAATACTGCACAATAGAACAGCACATTCAAAGTGATATATTCCCCGGTAGCCCCGACGTTGCAGTCGGGGCCCCGACCGAAGCGTCGGGGCTCAATACCGGTGAAAGTGTAAATAGTGCCATATTCCCCGGTAGCTCAATGGTAGAGCGACTCCCTGTCGGAAAGGCAGCCCTCGAGGGAAACTTCGGGGTGAAGAATCTCGGGATAACGGTGAACCCCTATCGCTTCACTTCGTTTCGCTAGACACGGATTAATGCTGATTACGGCGGATTGATGCGGATTTTTATCCGTGTAAATCCGTTCCAATCCGTATAAATCTGCGTTAAAGCGAGCGGAGCGAGCAAGGGCAACACCGTGGGAACCCTTCGGTAAACTCAGGGCTTGCTCTGAGCGAAACTGAGGGGGCGCCGTAGAGACTAGATACCGAGATGCCTAACGCGCCTTGCGCCACGGCAATGATATAGTCCACGCCTAAAGGAAACTTTGGGGTACGTGTAAGGAGTGGGTTGTAGGTTCGAATCCTACCCGGGGAGCACTTCGGGCTTCGGCCGAGCTCAGCCGAGGCGCAAGCTCAGTGCAAGCCACAATAATGTTAACTATGAAGATATGGTATTTATATATGCTTCTTTGCAATCAGAAAACTTTTTACGTTGGAATATCTGATAATCCTAAAGAGCGATTATTTGAGCATAAAAATAAGCAATCTTTCTATACGAAAAAGTTTTCTGATATTGATTTTGTGTATTGTGAATGGTGGCCGAACAAGCAGCAAGCTGCGCTGCGCGAAAAACAGATAAAAGGGTGGAGCCACGTAAAGAAGCAAATGTTAGTTGATGGGAAGCTTGGGTACAATGTTTGTACTGAGCTTGTCGAAGCTCTCGGTAGGAAGAACTTGTCCCGAGCTTAGCCGAGGGAATCCTACCCGGGGAGCAGATGGTAAAAGTATCGGACAGACCGAGAGGCCTAGGTTTTCCCAACATTCTTCGGAACCCCGCTAGGACGGAAATCGGGGTACCCCGCTAGGACACCGAACCGAGAAAACGGCGAAGTAGGTTTTTCAATGATTTTTTTGGATTTAGTTTGAGTAGCGGCGGGGGAGCACTTGACGGACATCGGGCGTACAAACGCTCATTCCCAAGGTAAACACGGGGTGGCTCTTCTTCGCTAAAGCCATGAGGAATTATTCGAAAACCTTACTGGATTCGATTTTTGGTATACTTAAACATATAACATCCTATCCAGTCATGACAAACCATACGAGAAAATTTATGTTCAAAAAAAACATTAAAAAAATAAAATTACCTAAAAGACCGGTCACGGCCAAAACCGGACTAAAGAAAAAGGTACGAAAAAGGGTAAAGAAACTGGCCGGTCTGATTGCTTTGGTCAGGCCAGAGCAAAATCCAATCATTTCGCCAAGGCCGGAGAACGGCTGGGAGGCTTGGCAAACTTTTAACCCTGGTGTTATTTTGCTTGACAATAAAATTCATTTTCTTTATCGAGCCATCGGCGAAGACGGCATTTCGCGTTTTGGCTATGCTGTTTCAAGCGACGGCTTTACTATTGATGAGCGGCTGCCATATCCCGTTTACGAGCACAAGACGGGAGAGCGGGTATTTAATCCATTCGACAAGCCCTTCGGCAGTGAGCTCAGGGCCGAACTGCTCAGGATTAATACTGAGCAAGGTCGAAGTATTAATATTTATTCTTTTCTTTCCGGCGGCAGTTGGGGCGGCTCCGAAGACCCTCGTCTTGTTCGCGTAGATGAAGAAGATGTTTTGTATATGACTTATACCGCCTGCGACAATGGCCTGCGCGTTGGTTTGACTTCCATAAAAATTGATGACTTTTTAAATAGAAAATGGAAATGGAAACCTCCGGCTTTAATTTCACCGCCAGACGAGGTTCATAAAAACTGGCTGATTTTTCCGGAAAAGATAAACGGCAAGTACGCCATTCTTCATAGCATTAAGCCGAACATCCAAATAGAATACGTTGATAGTTTGGAATTTGATGAGAATGATTATATAAATAGTTTCCATGGCGGCGGACCGCGAAAGAGATGTTGGGATAAATGGCTCCGCGGGGCCGGCGCGCCACCCTTAAAAACCAAAGAGGGCTGGCTCTTGTTTTATCATGCGATGGATAACGATTGGAGCAAATATAAAGTTGGCGCCATGCTTCTTGACTTAAAAGACCCGACAAAAATACTGCACCGCTCGAAAGAGCCAGTTCTTGTACCCGAAGAGTCCTATGAAAATAACGGCTATAAACCAGGCGTTGTTTATGTTTCCGGGGCAGTTGTTAAAGACGGAAACCTTTTGGTTTACTACGGCTGTTCCGATAGTTACGTGGGCGTTGCTTATGCTCCCTTGGAAGAATTTTTAGAAGCGCTGAAAAAAGAAACTAAACCAAAACTTAAATTAAAAACTTTGAAGAAAAAGTAGTATACGAAAGCCTTAACAAAAAGGCACATACGAATAAATAATATGTTGATTGAACGCTCTGACAAAAACCCAATATTAAAGCCAGAGAGGAATCATTCTTGGGAAGCTGAGGCGGTTTTTAACGGTTGTCCGGTAAAAAAAGGGGGTAATGTCTACCTTATCTATCGCGCCCTTTCTTTACCTCATTATCATACTTTGGCTCAGACAAAACTTATAGTTTCTGACATCGGCATTGCCGAAAGCAAAGATGGCATTGATTTTCACAATAGACGGCGCTTAATTATTCCTGAAGAAAGTTGGGAGCGATTTGGTGTTGAAGACCCGCGGGTAACGAAGCTTGGTGATAAGTATTATATTTTCTATACCGCGCTTTCGGAATATCCTTTTCGAGCCGAAGGTATTAGGGTTGGAGTGGTGATAAGCAAAGATTTAAAAACAATTCAGGAAAAACATCTAGTCACCCCTTTTAATGCCAAAGGTATGGCGCTTTTTCCGGAAAAAATAAACGGGAAAACTTGGGCTGTTTTGACCGTTCATACTGATGTACCGCCGTCAAAAATTTGCCTAGTTTCTTTTGATAGAGAAGAAGATATATGGCGAGAAACATATTGGAACAAATGGTACCAAAATTTTTCCGCCAAAGGCGGATCCGCCCCGGGCGGAGAAAAATATTCCCTGCCGCTTCAACGCAGGCCGGAAGACCATATCGAAGTTGGCGCGCCACCCCTAAAAACTAAAGAGGGTTGGCTTTTGATCTACTCATATATCAGAAATTATTTTTCACCTAAGCCGCTTTTTAGCATAGAAGCAGTTCTTCTCGATCTTAAAAATCCCTTTAAGATTGTTGCGAATACGGAAGCGCCGCTTTTAATTCCGGAAGAATATTATGAAAGAATTGGTTTAGTGCCGAATGTTATTTTCCCTTCCGGCGCAATTTTAGAAAATAATTTGATTTATCTTTATTACGGCGCGGTTGATACTACTTGCTGTTTAGCCTTCATTAATCTTCCTGTTTTATTGGAAAAACTCTTAAAAATAAAAATGGGAAGGATAGTTGAGCTCATACGGGCCAAAGAAAATCCAATAATTATTCCCAACCCCGAACATTCTTGGGAATCAAAAGCAACTTTTAATCCGGCGGCAATTTATTTAGAAGACAAAGTTCACCTTGTGTATCGAGCAATGTCCGAAGATAACACTTCTGTCTTTGGTTACGCCACAAGCAAAGATGGCGTTCATATTGATTACCGTTCTCCAAAACCGATTTACATTCCCCGTGAACCATTTGAACAAAAGTTTCAGCCCGGCGGAAATTCAGGCTGTGAAGATCCTCGGCTTACCAAAATCGGCAGTAAAATTTATATGCCCTACACTGCTTTTGATGGAAAGAATCCGCCTAGGGTAGCTCTAACTTGGATTTTGGCAAAGGATTTTGTAAAACAAAAATGGGCTTGGGCAAAGCCGGTTCTTATCTCACCGCCCGATATAGATGATAAAGACGCTTGTATTTTTCCGGAAAAAATTAATGGCCAATATTTTATTATCCACCGCAGTGGCGATGACATTGATTCAGCTTTTAGTCCCACCTTGGATTTTGACGGTAAAACCTGGATTGAAGAATATCGCTGGATTTCTCCCAGAGCTGGGATGTGGGACAGCAAAAAAACCGGGATAGCCGCGCCGCCGATAAAAACTAAAAAGGGATGGATTCTTTTTTATCATGGTGTTTCTGGCGAAGATGGGTTTTACCGTGTTGGCGCGATTTTGCTTGATCTGGCTGATCCGACAAAAATTATCGCTCGTTCAGACGAGCCGATTTTTGAACCGGAAACTGATTATGAAAAAGAAGGCCAGACGCCAAATGTTGTTTTTCCCTGCGGTGCTGTCCTTATTAAAGACAAATTTTTCCTTTATTACGGCGGAGCCGATAAGGTCGTGGGGGTGGCGACTATAGGCAAAGATGAATTACTTAAAAACCTTGAATCATGCAGGTGTTAAAAAATTATATTTATCGAAATAAGATTTTCCGTAGATGTTGATCGCCGCGAGATCCGTTGACCTCGCAGAGCTGTTGACTGAACTTAAGGAAAACCCTCTAAAACTATGAGTCCCATTAGAAGCCGCGGTCGCATCCTATAAATTACATTTTCATTATGAAAGAAAAAATTTTAAATTATCAAACACATAATTATAAGGGGCGCAGACCGCGACCTGCTTCTAACGGGATGAGTACTAACCAGCCACCACCAATGCGGGATCCCGCTGTGGCGGGACAAAACAAATCTTGGATCGTCTGTCTGGCCACCTTCCCGCCACGACAGTGCGGTATAGCTACCTTTACCACTGACCTTACCAATGCTATTGATCAAATGTTTGGACCGTCGGTTAAATCAAAGATTGTCGCGATGAATCTTACTGAAGTAAGTCATTTTCCCTATCCCGACAAAGTAATTCTCCAGATAAGCCAGCCTTGTGAAGAGGACTATGTTAACGCTGCCAACAAGCTCAACCAGCTCAAAGAGGTAAAGCTTGTCAGCATTCAACATGAATTCGGTATTTTCGGAGGGGAATATGGTTCACATCTGCTTCTCCTTATGAAAAAACTTCAGAAGCCGGTTGTTACTACCTTTCACGCTGTTCTTCCCGCTCCGGATGAAAGAATGCGCAACGTTGTTCAAACTTTAATGAAATATTCGAAAGGAATAATCGTCATGACTCACTCCTCAAGGGAAATTCTCAAGAAGGATTATGGTTTAGATCCTGATCGAATTCAAGTTATTCCTCATGGAATCCATCATGTTCCCTATAGAACTAGTCAGCGCGCCAAGTCTAGCTTCGGCGTTTCTGGCAAACTAATCCTCTCAACCTTTGGGTTTCTTAGTCCTGGCAAGGGAATCGAGTACGTAATCGAGGCTTTGCCAAAGGTAGTAGAAAAATTCCCTAATGTTCGATTTCTTATCGCTGGTGTCACTCATCCTGTTGTTCTGGGACAGGAAGGCGAAACCTACCGTAATTTTCTTACTGAAAAAGTGCATCAACTTGGTTTAAACAACTACGTTTCTTTTTATAATACCTATTTTGACGTAAATAAGCTCCTTCAATTTTTAGAGGCTACCGATGTCTATCTTTCCACATCCTTAGATCCAAACCAGGCCGTCTCCGGCACTTTATCTTATGCGCTTGGCAGCGGTCGTCCAGTAATATCTACAGCCTTTGCCCAAGCCAAAGAAGACATCACTGATGAGGTCGGCATATTGATTGACTTTAAAAAACCGCAGGCTTTTACCGATGCCATTATTAAATTATTGGGCAATGACGAGTTACGTCTGCAGATGGGTAAAAACGCTTATTTCCGCACAAGACATATGACCTGGGAAAATGTTGCCCATTCCTGCATGAAATATTTCTCGCAATTTGCGCCGGAGCTAACCCTGGGACAAAGAAGACTTCCACCTATAAAACTTGAACATTTGGCTAAATTGACTGATAATTTTGGCATTATTCAGTTTGCCAAGCTGACCGAACCAGATTTTTCCTTTGGATATACCGTAGACGATAATGCCCGAGCCTTAATCGCGACCACTCTTCATTATAAAAAATTTGGGATTCACTCTGCGCTAAAACTTGCCTCTATATACCTCAACTTTCTTTATCGGGTAGCCAAACCCGATGGTTATTTTGATAATTATGTCAATTCAAACCGCGTTATTGATGAGCAGAGAAATCGCCAGGGAAACTTAGAAGATGCCAGCGCTAGGGCTCTATATGCCCTTGCATTAGTTTCAACTACCAAACAAATCCCCAAACGCTTTAGAAAACAAGCCTGTTCTCTCTTTGACCAAAGTTTCCAGAAAAACATTGCTTTTTCTTCGCCTCGAGCCATCGCTTTTTACATTAAGGCTCTCAATTGTTTACTTTCAAAATGGCCCGGCCTTCGTAGCCACTCTCACCTTGCTGCCCGCTCCGACTCGTCGGAGACGACGCGAGAAGCCTTCGGTCGTACGTTGCCAGAGGATTTGACGACGGCGCGCGGAGCGCAGGTCGGCGGAGAAGACAAAGAACCCAAGATTCTCATTGCATTAAGGTACCACTGTGAACAACTCGTGGCTCTGTATGAGAAGAGTCACTCGCCGGACTGGGAGTGGTTTGAGCATTATTTAACATATTCAAATGCCATCCTACCAGAAGCGCTTCTCTTCGGATACAAAATAACCGGAGAGAAAAGATATTTTGACGTGTCTGAAAAAACCCTCAACTTTTTAATTGAGCATACCTTTAAGGACAGTATGTACACTCCTATCGGCCAAGGTGGCTGGTTTTTCAAGGAAGGGACGAGATCGTATTTTGACCAACAGTCCGAGGACACCGCTGCCACCGTAAAAGCTCTTAATACAATGTTTCAGGTAACAAACAGGAGGCAATACAAGGAATTAGCTTACAAAGCATTTGACTGGTTCTTGGGAAATAATGTTCTTGGGCAGGTTGTTTATGATCGGACCACCGGAGGATGTTATGATGGGATTGGGGAAAAATTTATTAATCTCAACCAGGGTGCCGAATCTACAATTTCTTACCTTTTAGCCCGCCTCTCTTTTGAGAACTAGACCCAGCACTCCCTAAAAAATAATTGCAAACACAAGTATGAAAAATAAAAATCACCGCAAAGCGGGATCCCGCAAGCGGGACAAAACAATTTTAAAACCTTGGGGCGGGTATGAGATTTTGGAAAAAAAACCGTGTCATTGGATTAAAAAACTCTTTGTGCGCAAAGGAGAAGAATTAAGTTTGCAAAGTCATAAAAACAGACGAGAAATTTGGATAGTGCTGTCAGGGAAAATTGAAGCCGTTAAAGGGAGTTCGCGTTTAGAAATGAAAGAAGGAGACCTCGTGGAGATAGGCAGAAAAGAAAAACATAGAATAATAGGAATAAAAACATCGCAGATTCTTGAGATTACTTTTGGCAAAGCGAGAGAAAAAGACATTATCCGCTTTAAAGATGATTATGGACGAATTAAATAAACCACTAGAAAAATTAGACCTGAACTTTATAAAAAAGAAGGTAAAAGCCGTTACCTTTGATATAGATGGGGTTATTGTGCCGACTGGCACTTTTTTACGTGAAAATATTGACGGAACAGAATTGACAATCAGGACCCATAAATTGAGTGCTGAAATGGTAAAAACGATTAAAGAGCTTAAAAAATACGTCTGGATTAATTTCTCAAGCGGCCGGGCATTGCTTTATCTTCAAAATATGCTCGGTGATATTTTATGGGATAGAGTTTCGCTTACAGCTGAAAATGGCAATTTCATCTTAATGAACGGGAAAATAGAGCAAATTGCCGAATATGATCAAAAGTATTTTCAAAAAATCACCGATATTAGGCAAGATTTAAAAAAATTAAAAGAGGAAAAACCGGACAGTGTTCATGGATTTGAACCAAAGCATGTCATTATCACGATTCACACAGCCAAGAAAATACCCGAAATAGAAGAAATCGTAAAAAGGCATGATAAAGAGCGAGAGCTTTATTGCCTATGGACGAGCGAAGGATACGATATTGGACATATGAAAACAAATAAACGGACCGCGCTTGAATATCTAGCTGGAAAACTAAAAATTAAGCCAGAACAGATGATCACGACTGGTAATAATCTAAACGATAAAGAAATGCTTGATTTTGGGATTGGCATCAGTGTTGACCCGGAACAAGTGAGTGGCCGGTACGCCATCCCCAAGAAAAAAGGTGAGCTGGGCGGAGAAATTCTTGCCAAATATCTTCTGAGGGCGTTTGTTACACACTGGACAGGATAAGGAAAAGAATTCGCCAGCCCCCGCCTTCGCTAACCTCCTTCGTTAAAACTTCGGAAGGTCAAGAAGCTACGGATGGGCAGGTCGGATTTCATTCAGGGTATGGAGCAAAGAAAAAATCGCCAAAGAAGCGATTTTTGGTAGAATTAGCATATGCACAAGAATTGGCATGCTCGTCCGTTATCCGAGATTTTTCGGGAAGTGCATTCTCAAGAGTCCGGATTAACAACGGAAGAAGCAGCAAAAAGAATAAAAGAGACAGGATTCAATACTCTCCCTGAACCGAAATATCCAGGGGTTGCTTCCATCTTCCTCGCTCAGTTTCTGAGTCCGCTTATTTATGTCCTCGTTGCGGCTGCAGTTGTCGTCCTTTTTATGGGCGAGACTGCCGATGCGGTCATTATTTTTCTCGTTCTCATATTCAACGCGATTATGGGCACCGTCCAAGAAGGAAAAGCACAGCGCACCCTTCTCGCGCTTCGGAAGTTCGTGGAAACCTCTGCAGCGGTACTGCGAGACGGAAAGATAGTTATTTTGCCGGACAAGGGAATCGTTCCCGGCGATGTGATCATTATTCAGGAAGGCGACAAGATCCCAGCCGATGCGCGGATTATTTCCGTAAATTCGTTGAAAATTGACGAAGCAAGCCTTACGGGGGAATCTGCCCCGGTTGGGAAGATAGCCGAGGACGTAAGGCACGGCTCCGTCCCGATCCACGATCAGAAGAATATGGTATTCAAGGGAACTCATGCGGTAAGCGGCAACGGAAAAGCTGTTGTCGTTACTACGGGTCTCGCGACGGAAATCGGTAAAATTTCCAAGGCAGTAGCCGCAATCGACACGGAAGTCCCGCTCAAGAAAAACATCCGTTTTCTCTCCCGTCTTATCATCACCACTGTATTTTCGATCGGAGCCGTCTTTATGGTCTTCGGGCTTTTGGCGGGCGAATCGTTGAGGCAAATGTTTGCGACGGTGGTGTCTCTTTCCGTTTCGATTATTCCGGAGGGTCTGCCGATTGTCATGACGTTGGTTCTGGCTTCGGGGGTGTGGCGCATGACAAAGCGCAATGTGCTGGTAAAGAAACTGCAGGCAGTCGAGGCGCTTGGACAAGCAAATATCATCGCAGTCGATAAAACCGGGACGCTCACCAAAAACGAAATGGTGCTTGAGAAAGTGTATGTTGATGAAAAGACGTTCGATATTGAAGGTCGCGGCTATGAACCAAAAGGAAGGGTGCTTCTTGAAGGAACAGCCGTGGAACCCCTAAATCATCCGGAGCTCGTGCTTGCGGGAAGAATTGCCTCATTCTGCTCCAATGCTCATGCAATGTATGTGGAAGAGAAAAACATCTGGAAAGTGTCCGGTGATCCGACCGAGGCGGCGCTTGGGGTGTTCGGCCGCAAGATCGGTTTCAGGGATGGCGAGCAGGAATCCCCGAAGATATTCGAACTGCCTTTTGATTATATTACGAAATACCACGTCACGATTCACAAGTTCGACAACAAGAACTTCCTGACCGCTGTCGGCGCCCCGGAGAAAATTCTTGAGCTTTGCGATCGCGTTTGGCGGGCGAAGAGGTCAGAAAAACTTTCCAGAGCCGAAAAGGATGAGCTGGAGTCCGTGTTTTTCAATATGTCCAGACATGGCTTCCGGGTGCTTGCATTTGCGGTCAACCCGGATACGGAAAGCGCCGTGACAAACGGAAACCTACCGCCGCTTATTTTTGGCGGCTTTTTCGGCATGAAAGATCCGTTGCGTGAAGAAGTGAAAAGCGCGGTTCAGAAAGCCAAACAGGCAGGTATCCGTGTTGTGATGATTACCGGAGATCACAAAATCACCGCTCATGCAATCGCGGAAGAGGCGGGCTTTGCGGACGGGAAAGACGGCGTCATCACCGGAGAAGAACTGGAAAAGCTTTCGGATGAAGAATTGTTGGAAAAATTCGGAACCTGCAACGTGTTTGCGCGCGTGACCCCCGAACATAAACTGCGGATTATCGAGTTATTCAGAAAACGGGGCGAGGTGGTTGCTATGACGGGCGATGGCGTAAACGATGCACCGTCCCTCGCGGCCGCGGATCTCGGCGTGGCTATGGGAAAAATCGGCACCGAGGTGGCCAAGGAGGCAGCCGACCTCGTGCTCTTGGACGACAATTTCGGGAATATCATTTCAGCAGTCGAAGAGGGTCGGAGCATCTACAAGACCATTAAAAAGGTTATTTTGTATCTTTTTTCGACAAGCATCGGGGAGGTGCTTACCATTTCCGGCGCGATGTTCCTCGGATTTCCCTTGCCCCTCTTGCCGGTTCAAATCATCTGGCTGAACTTTGTCACCGACGGTTTCCTTGATGTCTCGCTTGCAATGGAGCCGCGGGAAGATGGTTTGCTCGGTAGCCGCTATACAAAACCCGCCAGATATATTCTCGATTCGTTTGCGATGAAGAGAATGGTGTTTATGGGGATCATCATCGCTCTCGGAGCCCTGTTTGTGTTCGCACAGTACCTCGACGGCAATCTAGAGAAGGCGCTTACCATGACCCTGACCACACTTGCCGTTTTTCAGTGGTTCAACGTATGGAACTGCAAGAGCGAGGACAAATCTGTTTTTTCTATCAATCCTTTCAAGAACATGTTTTTGGTCGGTGCGATGTTCGTGATTATCGGGCTTCAGCTGCTTGCGGTGTACCATCCTTTCATGCAGCGATTTCTGCATACGGTGCCGCTTACCGCTTGGGAGTGGGTTTATGCGGTGTCGGTTGCGGCCTCAATCCTCCTGTTTGAAGAGGCAAGAAAACTTTTAGCCAGAACCGTATTCAGAAAAGCGTGATTTGATTTCCCCTGATTGAATTAGCAAAAAAACAGAGGAAAATAAATAAGTAATAACAACGCTCAGTTATTTTCTCGCGAGTGTTAGCGCTTTTTGAGTTAGTATCAACCTGCTCTTAATGCACGCTAGCACTTCCCGTTTCTCGTTCGTTCTTCCGGACTGGTAGTGAATCTGTCTCGGGAACCTATTTGCGAGAACGCTCCGTCTCATTTGCAGCATTCCAGCTGAGCGCCGTATTCAAAATAAAAAATCACCGATCTGATTGGTGATTTTTTGTGTTAATAACCTTTATATGAGTTTTAAAAAATCAATATACTTTCCTGTGGTTTTGAAAGCTTCAAGATCGATGTATTTATTTCTCAGTAAACCTTTTTTATTTTCTTCCTGTAGTTTTTTTAAGATCCGTTCGTTGATTTCTAAGTTGGTGTCTGTTTCAAATATCGAGAATTCAAAGAGCTTTCCCAAATAATGCCATCTCTTTTTCTTCAAATTCCTCGTGATCCGTTGTTTCACGAACCATAGCTCTCCTCTGATTTGTTGGGTCATCGCATACAACCTGATCATTCCCACCATCTCTTCGTAACGATACGATGACCACTGAGGATGGAGCCACTTCTTGGCATGTTCACGAGCAAACTTTTCTGTCACGTATCCACTGGTTTCAATAATACGCTGAATAAACACTTCCTCGTTTGCTTTTTGTTCTTCTGTCCATTTATTTATATCCGTACGGAAAATTGGAATATCAAAAAAATATCGTTCGTGTTTACTCATTGCTTCAATAAAAACTTACTTAACCACCCCAAAAACATCCGACGGCTTTTCTATCGTCTTAAACTCCCACTTGCCGAAGTTTTCATTTAGATTTACTGCTCTTACCCACCCTTGGGCGGCTTCGTGGAAATGTTGTTATGAAAATAGTTCGTTCCCATTCATAGGTTTTAATTATTTTTTTCCGCGATAAAACGATTCTCCAGTGTGTTCAATACCCAGATACACTTTATAAGAATATCTTCAAAAACTATCTGAGGTTCTTTGTCGCCAATGCTAAATTTTTTTTTAATCTTTTCGTAGTTATCACCCTTGCGATGGGCTATACTTGTCGATCGTAGTGCCTGCAAATTTTTAAAAAACTCGATCATTTTAGGCACAGAGAATCCGCTGGTAATCAAAAAGGCTTCAAACTTATCTATCCCTCGTGGATGTTCTTTGTTTATGGTTAATCCTTTTTCTAATTCTTCTTCATTCAGTGAATCGATCACAATCTTTGTTATGGATGCCACTTGATCATCAAACTCTTTTTGTTCATTGGTGGTGGGAATATGTAGTGATTTCATGTGGTGAGCATCTTCAGCGGATAGTGATTTAAACAAATGCCACCCAAATCGTTTATGCCAAGCTTTTTGGAAAAGCTCAAATTTATATTTGAAATAAAGCTCCGGATGTTCGGGGTCTGCGAAATTGCCTTCGATATTTCGAGCAAAATCCGTATGGCTGATTTTTCTCGTACTCGGCGTAAGATTAAAAACCCTCCAGTGAGCCTGCTCTTTATGGGGCAAGTATTTTAAATCACCCAGCCATGCGACCACATGATCCCTGTGATTGTTTAACGCTCTTAATCCCCAAAAGCCATCTCGTTTTATGTGTCCGTCTTCCACTGAATATTTATCTGGATTATCGTAGTACTTTTTTAGGACCTCTCGTTTAAAGAAAACTGGCGTTAGGAAACCGGGGCTATCTTGGTAATCAGTATTACAGTTGCAAGTAATTTCTTTTCCGTCTTCATCTACGCCTATTATAAATTCTTCAAACTTTTCATTGGCCTTTGTTTCCCAAATAGTTGGATTAAAGTCCTTTAGTCCAGCGATAAGTTTTTTGCCCAGAAGCCATCCCTGCGATTTCTTATCACCTAAATTAAGATTTCGTACGCATAGCGAGTAGGTATAATTTTCGCCTTTTTTAACATCGTCAATTTTTTGCTGGCCTAACTCCTCAAGCGTTTTATCTAAAAATCTCATTGCCTCAAAATAAATAGCTAAATGCATATTCTTGGCTGACAAAAACTCCTTTAAATATTTCAGTTTTACCTCTATCTTATTTTTACCGATCTGTATCGCCTCGTCTTCATCCCCGCCCTCATTAATGTAAATAAAAATCTTCTTACCGGCATCTGTGGTTTTTTCAAGTAAGTTGAAATACAACCGAAATTCTTCAGAAATTTCGAGAATAGGTTCTTTTCTTCCGCTAAATGTTCTCCAATATACTAATGGCTCTATTCCCTCATCAGAAAAACGATAATACTCGGTTGTTGGTTTTCCGTTCTTATAGTGAGTTATAAAACCCGGACGGCCTCCATCGATCCGTAAATCCCAATCATATCTTTCTAAAACATCACCAACCTTAGTATTAGATATCAACGCAGAAAAATAAGCGCCCCTATCAATATCTGCTTGCGAGTCGAGGAATTCAAAAACTGTGATCCATTCGGTTTTCCCAAGATCACCTTCAACATTTTTAATAAAATCAGTGAGTGTTAAATCTTTAGTATTCATTTTCCATTTTCCATAATTTTAATCTCCTCCGGGGTGATGGCGTAGTTAATTGACTACCTCAAAAACATCTGATGGTCTCTCAAGCGTCTTAAACTTCCACTTGCCGAAGTTGCCGTTAAGATTCACCGCCCTGACCCACTCTTGGGCGGCTGACCACTTGGCGTTGTCCTGATCGGTTTTCTGACCCTTTATCTCCAAGATTAAATGGCGGTCATCTTCAAACTTAATTATAAAATCGGGGAAGTAGGTATGTAACGATCCTTTCCAAAGGTAATAAATCTCAAAACCGAGATGGTCGTTCTTTACCCATGACACCAATCCCGGAATCCTATTACGTTCAAACTCAAACGCCATACTTCCTTCCCACTTGCTATCGGCAACCACATGGCTTATCTGACTTTTTTTGACGGGCTGGTTCGGCTTGCTCGTATACCATACGAAAGCGGTCGCAGTGCTACGCACTGGCCGCACAGTATCAAAGATAGCGACGGGGTCTTCGGAACTTGAACTTTTTATAAACTGTCCGAGGTGATCTACAATTTTTTGTAGATTAAGGGAAATAACTATCCGCTTGAGTAATTCTGCGTGCTCAAACTTCGGCACTTTGGCGACAAGTTTATCGGACATTATGAACTCATCAATTATTTTTAGAAGTTGGCTAACATGACTTGCCGGATTGCCTTCCCAATTTTCCTTGAACCGCTCCCGAAGCCGGACGGCGGCTTGGAGCTTGAGAGTTTGGAAACGCTTTTCTTCTCCGAACTTCATCAAGTCAAGCTCGGTCAGGCGGGTCAGGTCCGGCTTGCCGTCAATGACAGGCGCAACTTCTACCACAGTTCTCGCGTCC
>JAZDFV010000010.1:0-7826 GCA_043807585.1 Candidatus Jorgensenbacteria bacterium
TCTTGATAGATGGGTTAGTTTAGCGAAAAAAGGAACCGAGCCTGAGTACGGTCTCTACTACGCTGCCACCACTGAAGGCAGTGCTACCGTGGGCACGCTCCGCGGCTTCGCGTGGGGCGGCGATGTCGTGGGGTGGATGAGCTTCGGGGGGCCGGTTCTGAAATCGGTGACACCCTTGGGCGGCGGCGCGGCGGATGTGACGTGGGAGAATCCGATGTCTTATCAGAGGATTGAGATACAGCGGAGCCTTCCTAATCAAACGAGCGATCCCACCAGGTATCGACCTAGTAAAACCTTTGATGAAAGCTCCGGTGCAGAATACCTCACTGCCGGGGAGCACACCTTCCGCGACTCCGGCCTCGGCGCGAACGAGGAAAGAGGATATTTCATTCGTGGCTACCCGCAGTAGAAGGGTGTGTTTTTTGGGGTGTACCCGTAAATCGCAAGGATTAACCTACCGATTTTGAGGTACTGCCTTGACGGGCGGTCCCCTTTTCATCCTAATATTGACTTTTCCGTATGTTTCGTGGTATAATGGAACCAGATGTAGCTTCCCAATTAAATCGAAAATCACCGAATTGCACTAATATCTGGAGGCAGTATGAAACGGCTATGGGCGTATATGGCGCTTGTGGTGTTCGTGAGCGCGGCGTCCATACCGGAAACGGGATGGGCGCAGACAGCAGGACAGACCACGGAGGTCGCGGTAGTGAAGGAGATCACGCCTGATTCTCTCCGAGGGAAGCAGACGGGCTTCATGTCTTTGGCAGTAAAGAACCAGAGAGTGATTGTTGCAGGGACCGCTTATAGATTCATCCAACTCTCGCTTGACGGAGGGTTAACATGGGATGAGCGCAACTGGCTTAACGCAGGGGTGTATGCACCTTTCGGGGAGATTTATGCGGCGCTCGCGGCTCGCAATGGGAGTTTCTTTGTCGGGACAGAAGCCGCCATTTGCAAATCTACCGACGACGGCAGGTCGTGGCGGACCGTGTGGACGTGGGGGAAAGATACAATCAGAATCTTCTGTCTCCTTGAAGTAAGGGACACCATCTGGGCGGGGGGAGACGGCATCCTTCGCTCAATCGATGGAGGGGAAACGTGGACGGTGATGGCGAACCGCTCAACCACCTACCCTTATGTGGGAGGCATGGCCGCTCTCCTGGGACGCGCCATGCTCGTGGGTATCGAGAGCGCGTACAGTTCTACGGCACGTGGGGTTATGAAATCCACTGACCAAGGGGCGACGTGGAATTTCATGAACGCGGGGCTCACGAACAAGAATATCGTGAGTCTTGCGACCTTCCCATCACTCTTTTCCCGAACGGTATACGCCTCGACCTACGATGGAGGCGTGTTCGTATCAACTGATGAGGGGTCGTCATGGAAACCCGAAACTGGGCTCCCCATCAGGTACGGAGGTCCGGTATTTATAGGTTCCGTTCTCGGCGTTTTCGCGGGCGATGCTCACGGCAGCGGTCTCTACCGGCTCTTGGGCGGCGCGTGGCAGAAGATAGAAGGGTTTGAAGGTCACTTCATCCTTTCCATCACCGAGTTTTCTCTTTCGCAGCTCCTTGTCGGGACCCACCGTGGAATATTTCTGGTTACTTTTCCCAACCCCACCTTCGTGGAGGGGCAAGGGACGCCGGAGACATTCCAGCTTTCCCAGAACTACCCGAACCCGTTCAACCCGAGTACGTGTATCGTGTACCGTGTAGCGCAGAGCGCGCAAGTGAGACTTGCGGTATACAACATATTCGGTATTGAAATAGCGGTGCTGGTGGAGGAGAGAAAGAGTCCGGGGGCATACACTGTCCGATTTGACGGTTCCAGATTGCCAAGCGGCATCTATTTCTATCGTCTCGAGACCTCAGATGGTTTCAAAGCGGCGAAGAAGATGTTGCTTGTGAAGTAATGTATTAACAAAAAGCCCTTCGATTCTACGGAATCTTAGGGCTTTTATGTTTTTGTTTGGAAACCGCCATATGTCTTTGCACATTACCACGGCCGCTTGACGGGAATTTGGGATGGGGGTAGAATGGGAAAGTAAATATGGGACAAACGACAGCCAAGAGAAAAGCGTGGTGGGCCCTCAGGAATCCCTAATCCTGCGGGGCGGGTTTGCATCCACGCGAACGTAAGCGCCTGGGCCCCGCAAGAGGGGCTTTTTGTTTTGTGCTGACGACTCCCCGGAGCGTCCTGCGGCGGGTCGCCAGCACAGAACCAGTTCATTCACAACGCGTAGCTGCAGTGCTGGTGCTACGCCAACATACAAGAGGAGGGATTTATGGACATCAAACATATTCTCAAAGATCACGCGTACCAGAACATCCCGCTCTCGTTCAGTGAAGCATACGCGCTCGGGGAATACGCGATCCAAGGATGTTTTGGCGATACGCTCGCGCAGGTACAGAGCATTGCGGCACTCTCCGCGCTCCACACCCGTGCTACCTATGCCTGGCGTGGAACGGCGGCAGACCACGAGGGACACCCTGACAGATTACCCGTCTCCGCAGCAGAGCAAATAGCGGGGGTGTGTGCGGCAGTATTCGAGCGGGACATCGCGCGGTCACAGTTCGGCTTTTCCTCGCCACGCGTCCCCTTCGCAATCGACAACTGCGGGATGGGGGGCGATCTTACCGTGACAGCAAACGTGAGCACCATCGCGGCACTCATTGCGGCAGTGGCTGGTGTTTGCATGTTCAAACACGGTTCTCCCGCGAACGCGGATGCGGGGCGGCATGGCAGCTCTGATTTCATCCATCTCCTCGGCATCAACCCCATCGTCCCGAAGGAAGTGATGGAGCGATGCGTGGAGGAAACGAAGTTCGGCTACATCGAGGCGCTCGATACGCGATACAAACATATCCATGCACTGACACACGAGATCGCCAAGTTGCCGCACATGAACGACATCATCGGTCCCGTGACGTCGCCAGTGAACCCCAAGGTGCTCACCCACCGGATGATGGGCGTGAACCACCTCATCGCGCCTTCAGTGGTAGCTGAGGCATACCGCATCTTGAATGGGCGGGGTATCACCAACATAACGCACGCGTTCTTTATTCGTGGGTTCGCGGACGAGGGCCGCTACCGCGGAATGGATGAGGTATCGATATGCCCGGGCGGGACTCAGGTCACGGAGCTCGCGGAGGGACACATCGAGGAGTACACTCTCTCGGCGCGCGATTTCGGCATCCCGCCGGTGCCGCCGGAGTCCATTTCACCTCCCAGCGGGATGAGTAAGGGAACGTTCTCGCTCAAAATCCTGCAGGGGGAGATAGACGGTGCGCCGCTCCAGATGGTGTTCGCTAATGCGGCGCTCCTCTTCCGCCTCGCGGGTAGGGTGGCCAGTCTTCGCGAGGGTTACCGCTTGGCCGAGGAAATTTTCCGAAGCGGTCGCGTCACGGAGAAGGTCGAGGCAGTGCGGGATGCTTTGCAGGTTCCCGCGTAACTTCATATAAAAGGCACTGGTGTGCGAAGAACCACCAGCGCCTTTTTGTTTGTGCACAGCGGTGGGTACTCGGCCCCCAAGCTGGCAATTCCCTGGTCTTTGGGGAATACTGAGAACACACCTAGTGAACTGGGACAAGTTCTCGTGGTATAGACCTATGACCCGACTAAAAACAATATTCGGAAAAGAGCACGGAATCGTGATTGGCGCCATTCACCTCCCACCCCTCCTCGGCTACCCTCGGTTTCCGGGGACTGAGGTGACACTCAGGAACGCTCTCAGTGACCTCCGAGCATTCGAGGATGGCGGGGTGCACGGCGTTCTTTTTGAGAATAATTACGACCAGCCCCATACGGTAGTGGCTGGTGCGGGGTCGGTGGCAGCTATGACGTATGTGGGGGAGAGGATCAAAAGAGCGGCGCATATCCCCGTGGGAGTGAATGTGCTGTGGAATGACTTCCCCGCGAGCTTGACACTCGCCAAACTCCTCAATCTTGCGTTCGTTCGCGTTCCTGTGTTCGTGGATACCGTGAAGACGGATTGTGGCGTTATTCAGGGGCGCGCACGACAGGTTGTAGCGTTCCGGCGAGCGGTGCACGCGGATCGCGTGGCGCTTTTCGCCGACATCCATGTGAAACACGCGAAACTGCTTTCGCGTTGGTCGCTCGTTCAATCCGCTCGCCGTGCAATGGCAGGCGGTTCCGATGCGCTCATTCTCACGGGGCGGTGGACCGGCGAAGCTCCCGAGCTCGCGAAGCTAAAATCCGTGCGTGACGCCGTGGGTGACTTTCCAATTCTCCTAGGCAGCGGCGCCGATGCGCGGAACGTGGGCGCGCTCCTCCGCTATGCGAACGGGGTAGTCGTGAGCACCTCGCTCAAGAGGGGTGGCCGGAGGCTGGGGGAAGCGAACGTGAAAGGGTACGCCCAGCGGATCATGGCAACCAAGGTGAAACGTTTGACGGCCGCCGCTCGCCGCCCCGTGTCGCCGCGCTGAGGCCGACTGAAAATCAAAAAAGAGACAAGGCGCACGTGTTGTTCGTGCGCCTTGTGATATGTGAGAGGAACAATGGGGGTTGGCACCGGCGGAGGGAGTCGAACCCCCAACAGGCGGTTTTGGAGACCGCTACTCTACCAATTGAGCTACGCCGGCCCTTAACCTATCGCTGCCATTCCTGGAAAAACCGATTAATGTGCTCGCGCATAACGTGGGGCATAATCGTGAAACGATATACGGTCGCGTCGCGCTTCACCAAGTTTCCACGGTAGCCCGGATTTGTCAACCGTCCGGGGAAATGATCCCGGACAATGCGATATTTCTCCCACAGTTCCTCGAGCCCCCGTTCAAGGTATGCAGGGGGCCGGATTGTGAGAATGTTGACGCGGCTCGGGTAGACATGCATCCCAGGCATCGCTTGGAGACGTTCCTGGAGGTAGTTCCGCACTTCCATGCAGGAGCGTGCGGTTTTTTCGAACCCAGCCCATCCACGGCTCTGGAGCGAGGCCCAGGCTGCGGCAGCAATGGCTCCCGATCGCGACCCCGGTACTGTGTTATCGGTGTGTCCGTAGATGTACCAGGCGTCGGTGCTCGTGGAGTCTAGGAGACCCTTGCGGCAGAGAAATATCCCCGCCGGGTAGGGAAGCCCCCCAAACTTGTGGGCATCGATGGAAACCGAGCTCACAAGAGGGTGCTGGAATGCGAAATGGCAGTCCGGCTCGATGAACGGGACGATGAAGCCTCCGAACGCCGCATCAACATGGACGCGCACCCCGATACCAACATATTCCTTCTGGAGACGTTCCAATCCCTCGCAGATTTCATAGACAGGGTCGATACTTCCCATGTTCGCGGTTCCCGCCGTGAGAAACACTGCAAACCGGCGGTAGCCAATCATGTAGAAGTACCTTATTTCTCCTGCGAGAGTTCTGAGTTCGAGCTCTCCTCGTTCATTGGTGGGGAGCTCGCGGGAGATATTTCGGACCGCCTCGTCCTCCGCAAGGTCGCGCCCGAGGAGGCGACTGAAAGCTTTCTCGATGCTGTAGTGGAAGAGGAAAGAACGGAGTACCACGATGCCGCGGCGTTGGGGCGCCCTAATCTTCACGTCATCCCAAAGCTTGTTGCGGGCGATCCAGAGGCCATGGTCATTGCTCTCCGTGCCACCTCCGCAGATGTAACCGTCGATCTCCGCGGGAGGGTTTTTGACACCCAGCATTTCGGCAACCGCATAAATGAAGTTGCGTTCGAGCTTCTGGGTACCGAGGAATCCCATTTCCGAAGGATCGTCCTTGGTGTGGTAACCGAGGTTGTTCAGTTGCCGCACCGCGACCCGGTGGTGCACGCCGAGTGCGATCTCGCACGGCGTGGTACCGGGGAAACCGAGGATTGGTTGCGATCGGTAGTCAATACATTGCTTCAGTGCTTCATCGAGTTCTTCGATGATGCTTTCGAGCGGTCTGCCTTCGCGAGGCATCCAGTGCCGCCACCACGCTGATTTGTCCATAACCCTAACTCCTTCTGCAGTTCCCTTTTTGGGCGGCTGCGGTTAAAGAATGAGATTTTTGTTTTACCACCTGCTGATGCCCATACGCTCGCGCACCACGGCAATCGTCTCATCGAAGATCACCGAGGCTTGCTGGCGACCCGCGTCGAGAATCTCGTGGATGACACCCGGTCTCTGCGACAGCTCGCGCCGCCGCTCCCGAAACTCCGCGAGGATACCGTTCACGTTTCGCGCCAGCACCTCTTTGCACTCGATGCAGCCGATGCTAGCGGTTTGGCATCCCTTGCGGCTCCACGCAATCTCTTCCCCTGCACTGATGTGCTGGTGGAGCGCGAAGATTGCGCAGTCGCTGGGGTTGCCGGGGTCCTCGCGCCGTGCACGCTGCGGATCGGTGGGTGCCACCATGATCTTGCGGTGAGACTCCTCGGGGGTTTCGGCGAGGGTAATGGTATTACCTTCGCTCTTGCCCATCTTGGGAAACCCGCCCCGTTCATCCTTGACCGCAAGCCCGGGTACCAAAATCATTTCCTGCCACATCGCGTCGGGAATCGGGAAATAGTCCCCGTAGATGCGGTTGAACTTCTTCGCGAGGTGGATGGTGAGTTCTAGGTGCGGTTCTTGATCGCGGCCGACGGGTACGAGGTCCGCCCGCGGACCGAGGATGTCCGCTGCCATGAGGACGGGATAGTTCAGAAGACCAGCGTTCACGTCCTCGGGTTGCTTCGCACGTTTGTCTTTGAAAGTAGGAAGCCGTTCGAGGTCGCCCACGGGGGTGAGGCATGCGAGGTACCACGCCAGTTCCGCGACCTGCGGTACGCTTGACTGGACATAGATGGTGGCGCGGTTTGGGTCAACACCAGCGGCGAGGTAGTCGAGCACGATGTTAGGAAGGTGCTCGCGGATTTGCTGCGCTTCCTTGAGCGTGGTCAGGGTATGCATATCTGCTACGAAGAAGAAGCAGCGGAAGTTCGGGTCCTGAGACATTCGTGCGAAACGAATCAGTGCCCCTAGGTAGTTCCCGAGGTGCAACATACCCGTCGCACGGATGCCGGAAAGGACGGTTTTTAGTTCGTTCATAGCTATCTCCCCTGGCTAAGCCAGTTTTTTAGTTGTTCCTTGTTCTATGGATGTGAAGTATCTGCCATTGTTTTACCACTTTTCTATTTGAAAGGCAAGTCTCCGGACGGGCTCGGCACCGCCTGCCCATGGTGGGAGCTTGGCTCGGAAAGGTAGCTCTCTTTTCATAGGCACCGCGGGCGGCGTCTGGCGGATCGACGACATCCTCACCGGCGTCGAAACCCCAGAGGAAACTACCTTACTGACCGGATTCGTCCTCTCCCAAAACTACCCGAACCCGTTCAATCCGAGTACGACGATCGAGTTTGCGCTTCCGAAGTCCAGCCTTGTCACCTTGAAGGTGATGAATCTAATGGGCCAGGAAGTAGCAGTTCTTGTTTCGTCGGAACTTTCTGCGGGGACACACCGGATTGAATGGAACCCTTCGGCAAGCTCAGGGCAAGTGCTCCCGAGTGGCATCTATTTCGCCCGTCTCGAAGCCAACGGTTTCGTGGCAACGAGAAAGATGCTGTTGCTGAAGTAAAATTTCATCCAAAAGGACTGACGGTACATCGTCGGTCCTTTTGCTTTTTCTATAACACTTCGGGGTTGAATCTGCTCCTAGAAAATTTGACTTTTCGCCCCGAGGTGTGGTACAATGGAAACAGAATAATTTCCGCCACACTCACCCCCGAAGCCGAACACCTTCCCCGATACTTCCGTAAGCTTTCGACCATTGTACCACGCACTCGCCGTGGTTTTTTGTTTCCCATGTTTCCATCTCACGCTCCCACGCCTCCTGCGGTGTTCTCCAATCC
>JAZDFV010000011.1:0-14054 GCA_043807585.1 Candidatus Jorgensenbacteria bacterium
GGATTGGAGAACACCGCAGGAGGCGTGGGAGCGTGAGATGGAAACATGGGAAACAAAAAACCACGGCGAGTGCGTGGTACAATGGTCGAAAGCTTACGGAAGTATCGGGGAAGGTGTTCGGCTTCGGGGGTGAGTGTGGCGTTTCAAGAACGCCTTGATACTATCATAATATGCTTGAAATGTCAAATCCGACCAAAGTTGGAGCGGTGCTGGGGTAAATTAACGACTTACGATGTCGTTAATTGGAAAGGGAGATTGCACAACTGTGGAGCTTCACTTGCCTAATTTTTTACTCCGGAAGTTTAAGGACGGAGAAGTTGTCCAGGAGATGCCGATATTGCTCAAGCCGCTCGCAGGCGAGGCCGGTGCCGCGCGCCACGCAATTCAGGGGATCCTCCACCACCTGCACCCCCACCCCGATCTCTTTTTGCATAAGCTGGTCGATCCCGCGGAGCAAACTTCCTCCGCCGCAGAGGTACATGCCGTTCCGGTAGATGTCCCCCACGAGCTCGGGCGGAGCACCTTCTATCAGATCTTTCACGGCCTCCACCACCGACTTCAGGGGGCGCTGGAGCCACAAGCGCACTTGGGTATCGCGGATCCCGACTTCGCGCGGGAGGCCGGAGGTAATGTCCCGTCCCCGCACGGTGATTTCAAGCCGCTCCCCTCCCGCCAAGGCGGAGCCCGCTGCGATCTTTATTTCCTCGGCTGTCGGCTCACCGATGGCAAGCTTCTGCTCGTCCCGTACGCCGCGGATGATCTCACTGTTCAGGTAATCCCCGGCGATCTTCAATCGCTTCGACACCACGATGCCGTTCATGGAAATGATGGCCATGTCAGCCGCCCCCGCCCCGATGTCCAAGATGAGGTATGCAGTGGGTTCCCCTACCTCAAGGCGGCTGCCGATGGCCGCGGCAAGCGGTTGCTCGATCAGGTGCACCTTACTCGCCCCCGTCTCCCGCATAAGGTCCTCGACCGACTTTCGCTCCACCTCGGTGAGGTTGGTGGGTACGCTCACGATGGTTTCCGTCACCCACGACCACGGGATGCGGTCATTCTTCAAAAAGCGCTGGAGCATTTCCTTCGCGACGTCAAAGTCGGCAATGACGCCGTGGGAGAGCGGCCGGAGCGCCGTAATGTGGGAGGGGGTGCGTGAGAGCATCTTCTTCGCTTCCGTCCCCACCGCCACTACATGGTTCGTCCTGTTATTGAACGCCACAATGGACGGCTCGTTCACCACGATGCCGCCGCCCTTCAGGTACACGCGGGTGGCGTCGGTGCCAAGATCAATGCCGAGAAATTTCTTGAAAAGCATGTATGGGGTTACGATAACGATAACTATGACTATGACGGAATGGTCATCGTCATGGTCATCGTCATGGTCATCGTCATGGTCATTATCATGGTCATTGTCATAGTCATCGTCCACCTACCACCATTCCGACGTCCTTCGGCTTCACGAGCGTGGTTTCTGTTTCGGTGCGGCGTTTGAGCTCCACCTTGCCCGCCGCAACGGTCTTCTCGCTCACCACCGCGCGCCACGGGAGCCCAATGAGGTCCGCATCCGCAAATTTCTCTCCGGGGCTCACACCCTCGCGATCGTCGTAGAGCACTTCCACCCCTGCCCTTACAAGTTCATCGTACACCCCGTCGGCGAACTTCGTGAGAGCCGGCGCGGCCTCCCCGATGCGCAGGAGGTGCACTTGGGCGGGCGCCACGCTCGCAGGCCAGGTAATGCCGCGGTCGTCGTGAAATTTCTCAACGATAACCCCCATGAGGCGCGAAATCCCGATGCCGTAGCACCCCATCACCGGATATTGGCTCTCGTTGTTCCGGTCCTTAAAGGTGAGGTTGAAATCCTTTCCATACTTCTGCCCCAGATCGAACACGTTACCCACCTCCGAAGCGATGCCGTCCGTGAGTGTTCCTTTGTGGCACCGCGGGCACCGGTCGCCTTTCTTTTCCCTTGCGATGGTCGCGTTGGCGCAGAATTCGCACGCGCCGCAGTACAAAATCCTGTCTTCTCCCCCCTCGGTAAGCACCATAAACTCATACGAAATCTTTTCGGTGAAGCTCCCCCCGGACGCCTCCGTCACCTTGGCCGCGAGCCCCAGACGCTCAAACACCCGCAGGTACGCCTTCTTCGCCACCCCGTAGAATTGCTCAAAATCCTCCTGGTGCTCATGGAAGCTGTACATGTCTTTCATATAAAACTCCACGCCCCGCAGAAGACCGGACTTGGAACGCAGTTCGTCGCGGAATTTCCAGTGAATCTGGTACACCGCGAGCGGGAGGTCGCGGTAGGTCAGGGCACGCCCCATCACGAGCGGCGTCACCACTTCTTCCTCGCTCTGCCCCAGCGCGTACTCCTTGCCGGTCCTGCTTTTGATTTTGAACAGGATTTCAATCTTGTCCCAGCCGCCGGTGATCTTCCAAATCTCTTTTGGATGGAGCATCGGCATCAAAATCTCTTGCCCTCCAATGGCATCCATTTCTTCCCGGACGATCACCTCTATTTTCCGCAACACCTTGAGCCCTAAAGGAAGATAGTTATAAACGCCAGCCATGAGCTTTTCAACGAATCCGGCGCGTGTCAGGAGCTTGGCATTCGTCGCCTCCTCGTCTTTGGGCGCTTCCCGCTGGGTTTTCAGAAATAGTTTGGATTGGCGCATACGTGGCTATTCTAGACCATACGCTCGTTTTTTTCCACCGCGCACGGAGTCGAGCAACCCAGCGTAATGTTCCGCTCCACATCCCGGCACGAGAGGTACTAAGTATGACGTGTCATACTTAGTACCTACGACCCCAAGTGGGTTTATTCTCCCGAAGAAAGCTACACCGCGGGGGCGCGGTAGTTCATTCACGGGAGGTACACCTTCCCGTACTTGGTGCGGACAGATCTCCTGCCCGCACGGCGCTCTGTTGGATATCGGCGGCTACCGTACATTCCCCGCTTCCGCTCCGTTTTGCCCCGCTCCCGATAGCTCCGGTAGGCACACTCTTGGAGCGCCTTCCGAACAGCCATAATGGTCTGCCGAGAAATCTGTAATTCCTTAGAAATCTCACGTGGGCGTTTCCCATCACTGATGCGGCTAATCACAGCAGCGCGCATCACCAGCGAATGGCACTCCTTCGCAGTGGCAAGCAAGGCAATGCTTCTCGGGGAAGTGAGAAGCTCCCTCCAGCATGCCGCCTCCCACTCGCGCCTCGACTGGTAACGACTGATTGGCGGAATGGAAATTGAAATCTTTGGTGCGCTTTTCGTCATACCTTACCCTATTCTATCACACTAAGTATGACATGTCATACTTAGGTCACCTACCGTTATGTTGCCGGTCTGCACATATACATACAACTCCGGCGGTACCTGCCCTCCGACAATACCCGACATCACGCCATCTCCGCGTTGTAGCACCGCTCGCAGAACACGATTTCCTTTCTCTCCGGAGCGTAGGATGTTTCGAATTCGTTGGGGCAGGGGCCATCACCGTGCTGGTGGATCGCGGTGTTCGTGTAGACACCATTCTTCTCGCCCCCGCGCTCGTCATACTCAATACTTTTATACTTTATATTCCATACTTCCCTACAACCTCCCCACATCCTGCACGGTCACAAGCACCATGAGGAGCAGGAGGAACACGAACCCCGCCGCGTTCACCGCCCGCTCGAACCGCACGGGGAGCGGCGATCCTTTGAGTTTTTCTATGAGAAGGAAGAGCGCGCGCCCCCCATCCAAGGCCGGGAACGGGATAAAGTTCAGCACCATGAGGTTAATGGAGATGAGGCCGAGGAAGTGGAGAAGATAGGCGAACCCCAAGGACCCCGCTTGCGCCGCGACTGACACCACCCCCACCGGCCCCGCCACGTCCCCGAGGAGCTCCGGCTGCCGGAACACGTTGCCGAAGAACTGCACGAAACCCACCACGATGAGCTTTGTGAGCGACCACGTTTCCTCCGCCCCCTTCAGAAAGCTTTCAAAAAACGCCGTCTGCGGCATACCGATCTCCGCCAAGCTCACGCCCAAGCGCCCCTCGCCCTCCGGTGGATTCACCCGGGGAATGAGCGAAACCTCCCGCACTTCATTCCCCGCGCCCACCGAAAGTGAAACGGCGGTTCCCTCCCGCGCAGCATCACCCACCATCGCAATGAAATCATCCGCCTTCACCGGATCACGTAGCATCCGCCCGCCTACCGAAACCGCCGCCACAATATCTCCGCCGACGAGCCCCGCCTCGGCTGCCGGGGAAGACGGCGATACGGCGGTGAGAAGCAGGTGGGATGGAGCCCCCACTATGAAGACGAGCGAGAGTGCGAGCCACGCCGCGGCGAGATTTGCCGCGACCCCAGCCGCCACCATCACAATCCGACGCCACACCGGCTGTGCGGAAAAGCTCCTATCGCGATCCGAAACCGCTTCCGAACGCGTCTCGCCATCCTCCCCGTAGATCTTCACGAACCCCCCGAATGGCAGCGCGTTCACGCTGTAGGTGGTCTCGCCGCGCGTCCACGCGAAGAGACGCGGAGGGAATCCGAACCCGAACTCATCCACCCGCACCCGAAAAAGCTTCGCCGCGAGGAAGTGCCCCAGCTCGTGTACGAGGATGAGCACGGAGAGCCCGATGACGGTGAAGAGGATTGCCATGATCACTCGTTACCCTTTACCCGTTACCTTCTATCTCCTTCACCTTGGCGGCTACCGCGGATTCTATCTCCTTGCCTATTTCCTCGGTTGCCTTCTGCACCCCCTCCTTATGCTTGAATTTCTGGTCCTCGGAAAGCTCCCCGTCATCTGCAAGTTTCTGGATCTTTTTGTTCCACTCGTCGCGCTCCCGCCGCACCTTGATGCGGGTTTGCTCGGCAATCTGCCCCGCATATTTTATGAACTCCTGACGGCGCTCCGCAGAAAGTTCCGGAAGGTAAGCTCGCACGACGTTCCCTTCTCCCTGTACCGAAAGCCCCAGGGAGGCCCCTTCAAGCGCTTTTGCAACGCTCGCTACCGCGTTCGCATCCCACACGCTGATGTGGATCTCGCGGGGCGGCACCACGCCCACCGAACCGAGCTGTTTCACGGGGAGCGTCTGACCGTAGTAATCCACCTTGATGTCCTCCACGAGTCCTGGGTGGGGACGGTTGGTGCGCACTCCCTGGAGTTCCCGCTTCAAACCCTCCAGGAGCACCTTCAAATGGCTCTTGTATTCTTCAATAAGAGAGGTCATGGTTTCAATCTCATTTAAAATCGAATAAATCTTTTTCCGCGAAGCGGATTTTGCGCGCCTGCGCGTGGTCGTCTTCGCGGCTCCTGTACCCTACCGCCAAAAGTACCTTCGGCTCTAGATTGCTTGGAAGATTTAAGGCCTTTTTGAAAGCAATGGGGTCAAATGCCTCCATAGGGCAAGCGTCAACTTTGAGTTCGGCACAGGCGGCGATAGCAAACCCCAATGCAATGTATGCCTGTTTTGCTGTCCATTCAGCTCCCATCTGCTTGGCAAATTTTTTACCCTCCGCCCTGTAGTCAAATTCAGGGTCATCGGTAACATCGTTTCGCCTCGCCTCCGCCGCCAGCTCCATAAAATCATCTACTCGCCGGTCAACATTGAGGTCCGCATTGAACACTAGGAGGTGCGAACACGTAGTTATCTGTTCTTGGTCCCCAGCGTGAGGTTGTAGTATCTCCTTGAGTTTGTTGTTTTCAACAACGGTAACATGGTACGGCTGAATGCCGAAAGCGCTCGGCGCCATGTGGATTGACGTCAGTATTTTTTCGACTACATCCGCCGGCAATTTCCTGCCGTCAAATTTTTTGGTGGCATACCGCCAATTCAGATTCTTGATGAAGCTCATAGTTTAGTACTTACAAAATATCGCTTTTATAGCTAGGAAATATGCGAGCGAATCGCCTTCCTCTGGAGATTCTCATTCAGATTATAGCGCTTGACGTTCATTTCACAGTCCAGGAGATACGCAAGGGCGGACCAGTGCGCCTCTGCACCCTTCTCCCAGAGGGAGAGGATGCGCCCCTCAAGTTCAGCGGCGAGGGTTTCCTCATCACTGCCCTTGCCCTCAAGGAGCGAGAGGGCGCGGCCCAGCCGCCCGAACGAGCGGCGCGCTACCTCGCGCGCGCGGGCCGGCGGTACGCGGAACTCGCGAGTGAGCGCCTCCCGGAGCGCCGCTCCGGAGAGAGGAGGGAAATACACCTTGGTGAGCCGGGAGAGGAGCGGTGGGAAAAGCACCTGCGGGTCGTGCGCGATGAGGATGATGAGAGAGTGCGGCGGCGGCTCTTCCACGATCTTGAGCATCGCGCTCTGCGCATCCGTGGTGAGGAGATGCGCGTCATCCACCACCGCGAGGCGACGGGGCGAGCGGAGAGGGGTCTGCGAGAGAAAGATACGGAGCTCCCTCACCGCGTCGATGCCGATCACGCCATCCGCCGGCGCGCACCATTGAACATCGATGAGCGGCGTCTCCGATACCGCAAACGTCCCCTGTTCCAGGAAGTGCGCGAACAACCGCGCAAAGGCATGCTTGCCGGTCTGCGCTTCTCCGAAAAAGAGGTAGGCGTGGCTCAGGCGGCCATCACGTGCTAATTTTTGAAAGGCACTAATTTTATCCTCGTAACCAACGAGAGTAGTCATGCACTATTACGATTACTATGACTATGACAAAAAACACTATCCGCCGTCATCGTCATAGTCATTGTCATTGTCATAGTCATCGCGTTCGCTAATGTCTGACGAGCAAGGTTCTTTTATAAACGTCCAAGTGATTCAAAATGGTGGCGGTTCCCTTCGCCACGCACAGGATAGGCGCCTCCGCGGTGAAAGCGCTCACCCCTAGCGACCGCTTGAAGAACTCTTCAATATCGCGGAGTTGGGCGCTCCCCCCAGAGAGGATGATGCCCTTTTCCATGATATCGGCGGCGAGCTCCGGCGGCGTCACGTTAAAGACGGATTGCACCGAGTTCATGATATCCACCAAGTGCCCGTTGATGGCCTCGGCTACCTCATTGGAGTTCACGGTGAGGTCCCGAGGGAGTCCAGAAGCGAGGTCCCGGCCCCTTATTTTCATCTCCAATTTGGTGCGGTTCGAAAGCGCCGAACCTACGGTAATCTTCACGTTTTCCGCGGTCCCCTCGCCGATGGCGAGGCCGTATTTCTTGCGGATGAAGTCGGAGACCGCCATGTCAAAACGGTTCCCCGCCACCCGCAAACTGGACCACGTAACGATGCCTCCGAGCGAGATAACCGCTACCTCCGTGGTGCCCCCGCCGATGTTCACGATCATGTTTCCCTCCGCAGAGTGGATGGGAATGCCGGCGCCCAGAGAGGCGAGGAGCGGTTCCTTCACGAGATAGACCTCTTTTGCGCCCGCTTCCTTAGCCGCGTTCATCACCGCGCGGTACTCCGTGGAGGTGATGCCCGCCGGCACCGAGATCACCACCTCGGGGCGGAGCACGTTGAACGTGCCGATGGCTTTCGTGATGAAATATTTGAGCATCGCCTGCGTGATGTAGTACTCCGCGATCACGCCGTCCTTCAAGGGCCGGTACGTGACGATGTTGTCCGGCGTGCGCCCAACCATTTCCTTCGCTTCCGCGCCGACGGCCAACACCGTGTTGTCGGGTTTTCGGAGCGCCACCACGGTGGGCTCGTTGATGACGATCCCGCGGTCCGGGAGAAAGACTATGGTGTTGGTGGTTCCTAGATCAATGCCGATGCGACGTGTGAACATTACCCCCACTCTACCCCCCCACCCGGAAAAATTCAAACCGCCACAGACGCTAACCCACGCTTTTGCATAACACTAAACCAATCTGCAAAGGTTCAACTTCCCACGAGGTTGAACCTCATAAATTTCGGAGGCGAAACCTCCGAAAATCCGGCATTTTGCAGAAAAGGGAAAAGCACGGTAGGGTGTAAACCATGCGCCATAAGACCCGCACCATCATCTTTGGAGCGTTCCTCGCCTTTTTTGTGGCGGCCGGAGCGTACGCGCTCATGACCGCATTCGGGCTCGCGGTCGACCTCCCGCGCCTCCGCATCGTGAAAACAGGCTCCCTCTTTCTTGACGTGGTTCCCGCCAATGCGGATCTTCTCCTCAACGGCGTACCGCAGGACCCCAAGCGGCCCCTCTTCGGGCGCGGTGCGCTCTTGGGCCGGCTCACTCCGGGTACCTACGAGGTGACGCTTGAGGCGCCCGGCCACCACCCGTGGCAAAAGACAATGACCATACGGGCGGGAGAGGTCGCGAAAGCGTGGGGCGTTTTCCTCTGGCTGGACCCGTTGCCACGCGAAACGGTGGCGGAGAAAATCCGCCGCTTCTGGCCCACCGCCGAGGGGCTCGTCACGCTGGGAGCGCGGGGTACCCTCGCTCTGGGGGAGGTGGAGCTCCGTGGAAACACGGTGATTGCCGCAGACCCCGCTTCTTCCTTTCTCGTCACCGCGGAAGGAAATAGCCGCTTCATCATTGACCTAAAGAACCCCCGCGCGGCACTGAACCTCTCGGAGCTCTTCCAATCCCTCAAGGAGCGCGAGTTGGGGCTCCGGGGAACAGTACCGATCACCACGGTACTCCTGCATCCCTTCACGCCCACCAAGTTCATCATCGCCTCGGCGCGCGCCGTCTATGCGCTGGATGTGCGGAAGGTGTCGCTCCAGAAGCTCCTGGAAGCGTCAACCACCGCCGCCATCTCGGTGAATCGCAATGAGGTGCTCGTTGCGGACCGAGACGGCACCCTCGCCAGCGCCAATCTCGTGCTGGGCACGGTGAGCCGGGAACCTGCGTTCCCCTCTTCCACGGTTACGAGGGTCGCGTCCGATAGGGCGGGTACCACCGTCTTCGGCCTCTCGGAAGAAGGGACGCTCCTCTTGTACCGCAGCGCCACCAGCACCACCAAGCTCGGCGCCGATGTCACCGATTTTTCCCTCTCCTCGGATGAAACCCGCATCGCCATGCGAACCCGTAAAGGGGACGTGACTGTGTTGCTCCTCGCCGATACGGATGAGAGCGGCATGCAGGAAGCGGGAACCCGCATTGCCGTGCCAGCCGCCGCCCATGCGGCGGCGCTCCCACTCACCTGGTTCCCCGGCTCGCCGCGGTACTTCTTCCAGGTGTCGGAGGAGGGCGTGCTCGAGGTCTATGAAACGGACGTGAAGGAGCCGCAGAACCATTTCACACTTGCCGAGCACGTGGCCGATTATGCGGTGCAGGGTGAAACGCTCTACGTGCTCCACACCGACGGAACGCTCGAGAAGATAAATCTGCTCCCCTAACCCGATATACCAGTCTCGTATTCAATAAGGTTTTCAAAAAGGTTTTCAAAAATCCTCCGCTCCCCGGAGTGTGCACTATTAACATTTTACACGGCCGTGTAAAATGTTAATATACTAGCGTAGCGGATTTGGTATAATGTTACGTATGAAGAACATTCAAAAGCAGGTTGATGAGTGGGTACAGCACTACAAAGTGCCCTACTGGCAGCCGCTCGAGATCATGACGCGCCTCACCGAAGAGGTCGGAGAACTTGCGCGGGAGATCAATCACCGCTACGGGCCCAAGAAGAAGAAGACCACCGAAAACAACAGCGAGATCGGTGACGAGATCGCAGATGTCGTTTACACGCTCGTATGCATGGCAAATTCCTTGGGGATCGATCTCGATGAAAGTTTCCAAAAGATGATGGACAAGCTCTACGCCAGAGATAAGGACAGGTTCGAAAAGAAATAGTCAGACCGATTCCTCCCACCAACAGTGGAGAAAAAGAAGAAAGCCCCATTGGGGCTTTCTTTGACTATCTTTTTCTCCACTGTTGTGGCCTCCGGGCTTTGCGAAGTCCAGGATGCTTGCGTTCCACCATGCGCGGGTCGCGCTTCAGATACCCCAGCGCTTTCAGGCGCGAACGGAATTCCGGATTCACGGAGATGAGCGCCCGAGCTAGCCCTAGGCGGACCGCTTCCGCCTGCGCACTCACACCGCCCCCCGCCACCTTTGCGCTCACGCGCGCGTCCTCAAGCGCCACCGCGCCGAACGGCGCGCGCGCTACCTCCTGAAGCTTCCGGAGAGGAAAGTATCGGGAAAGTTCCCGCTCATTCACGGTGATATGCACGCCTTTCTCCCGCCCCGCGGGGAACAGGCGCACACGTGCCACCGCGGTCTTGCGCCGCCCCACCGCTTCCACATAGCGCTCTACGGGGTGAGCAGGAACGTTTTTTTTCACCTCTTTCGATTTTACTGCCTTTGCGGATTTTTCTTTAGCCATGGCTGGATTGGTAATAATCAATGATCAGTGATTACTCTATAATGAGCCGCTTCAGTCGGCGCGCAGCGAGCTTGTTCTTGGGGAGCATGAGCCGCACAGCGTGCCGCAGCACCCACGCCGGTTTCTTTTCAAACACGTCGCGAAACTTATTTTCTTTCAGGTGTCCCAGGGGGCCGGTGTGGCGGTAGTATATCTTGGTCTTTGCCTTTCTTCCACCCACGGTGAGCGCACGCACGTTCTTCACCACCACGCGGTCGCTCCCCTCAAAACGGGGGTTGTATGCAGCCGTGTGCTTTCCCTGGAGAACGACGGCGATCTCGGAGGCGAGGCGCCCGAGCCGCTTCCCTGTTGCATCAATGGTAAAATCCATAATTTAAAAATAAAATCTCAAAAATCAAAATGAAAACTCAAAATTAAAAAATACTTTCCATCCCGAAGGGATACCGACATTTTGATATTTGCACTTTGATATTTAATATTATCGAATTTGTTCATACAAATTCGATTGTTGCCATGTGCGACCCGTCGTGTTTCCGTACGCGCGTCTGTTTCAAAACGCGGGTGTAGCCGCCGCGGCGCGACGCATAGCGCGGCGCGAGCTCGTGGTACACCTTATAGGCCGCGGCGCGCGGGAGCTTCTGTATGAGGAGTCGCAACGCCGCGAGATTCTGCCGCTTCCCGTGGGTAATGAGCTTCTCCACCACGCCGCGGAGTTCCTTCGCCCGAGCCTCGGTGGTCGTAATGCGCTCGTGACGGATGAGGTTCTGCACGAGGTTCCGGAGGAACGCCTTGCGCTTGCCTCGCGTGAGACCGAACTTCCGTCCTTTTTTGAGATGCCGCATGCCTTACAATGACGATAACCTATAACCATGACAGAAAAAGTCCCGTCATCGTCATAGTCATCGTTATAATCATTATTTCTTCCTCTTCTTCGGTTTTTCTCCTTTTTCTCCCTTCGGTGCGGCGACTTCGATCTTCGTGAACTCAATTGCCGCCACTTTCTCGAAGTGGTCGGTCAGGATCCTGCCCGCCTTGTGGAGCGCCTCCGAAGGGGAAACGGACCCGTCGGTTTCGATCTCCAACGCGAGGCGGTGATAGTCGGTGCGCTCCCCCACACGCATGTTTTCCACCGTAAATGCCACCCGCACGACGGGCGAAAAGAGCGCATCCAAAACGACGGTCCCCACCGGGAGACGCTCAAGGCGCCGCGCCTCCGACGGGACATACCCAAGGCCCTTCTCCACGGTGAGCTCCATCTCGAGCTCCGCACCCTTCTTGGTGAGGGTCGCGAGGTGGCAACCGGGATTCACCACCTGTACGAGGGTTGTTGACTGAATGTCGGCCGCCGTGACTTCCCGCTCACCCTTCACGTGGAGGGTAAGCACCTGCGGTTCATCGGCAAAAAAGTGGAACCGCACCTTCTTGAGGTTCAGCGTGAACTCCACGATGTCTTCCAGCATCCCAGAGAGCGTAGAGAACTCGTGGTCCACTCCCTCCACTTTCACCTGAGTGATGGCGGCGCCGGGAAGCGAGGAGAGGAGCGCGCGCCGGAGAGCGTTACCAAGTGTCGGCCCGTAGCCGGTGTAGAGTCCTTCGATATGGAACATTCCTTTCGTACCTTCTTCCGAAACCGTCTTCACGGCCATGGTTTCAGAGAGATGAGAGTATTTCATGGTAGTTAATGGCGATCACCGGGCGTAGAACTGCGCGACCAAATCGACGTCGAATGGAAATGTAGTGTCGCCCGCCGCGGACGATGCAACACACTTTCCCTCAAGTTTCCCCTCCTCCAGAGCAAGCCAGGAAGGAGGCGTGTATTGCTTGAGCTGCGCTTCGGTCCCTTCAAACATCTTCAGCGTGCGCGATTCGGGCCGCACGGCGATGGTGTCGTTCATGCTAACACGGAAGGAAGGGATTGTCACCTTCCGCCCGTTCACGATGATGTGGCCGTGGGAAATGAGCTGCCGCGCGACGCGTGGCGACCGCACGAACCCCAGGAGGGATACCACGGAATCGAGGCGCTGGAGAAGCATCTCCTTCACCCGACTCTTGGACCCAAGGAAGATGCGCCGCATCTGGCGGTCGTTCAGCCCGAAGTAAATCTGAATTTTCTGCTTCTCGTGCAGTTGTTTCCCGTACTCCGAGAGGTTGGTGCGCCGTTGTCCGTGCTGCCCAGGCCGGTACGGACGCCGCACCATGACGCACTTGGGGCTATTGCAGCGGTCCGCTTTGAGGAACAGTTTTACCCCCAGCGCCCGCTCTCTTTTCTCTTTGACGTGTCTCATGCCAATATCGTCTACCTTTTCGAGCTCAACCGTAGCGAAGAAAAGGTAGCTACGATATTGAGCACCCCGTTAGATGCGGACAAATCCGCGCGGGGCGGTTCGACAGCGACGGTTCGTAATTCTTTGTTTTGGTATTGAAGTTTCATGTTGTTACCGCTATCTAACGGGGTAAAGGTTTTGTTGCTAAAATTTGTGCGTCTTCGACTTCAAATTTTCGACAAATCCCTTTATACCCTCCGTCTCTTCCGGGGGCGGGGACCGTTGTGCGGAATGGGAGTCACGTCCCTGACCGCCGTGATGGTGAACCCCTTGGCGGCGATCGAGCGCACCGCGGCGTCGCGGCCGCGGCCCACCCCCCGCACGTAGATTTCCACGTTCGTGGGCCCCGAACGCCTCACCTTTTCGGCGATGGCTTCCGCCACCTTGGAAGCCGCAAAGGGAGTTGCCTTTTTGGGACCCGAAAACCCGAGGGAGCCGGCGGAAAGCCAGGCAACCACGTTTCCCTTCTCGTCGGTTACCGTGAGCACGGTGTTGTTGTAGGAAGCGTTCACATAGATGCGCCCGTGCTCGATGTGAGCGCGGGAAGGGGTTTCCTTCTTCACGGTCTTCGCCGGCGCACCCTCCGCCGCGGCGCCTTCCCCCTTTTGAACGATTTTTTTCTTTCCCATGCCGCTATTGCCCAGGAGAGCAAGTTGTTCTACAACGCAGCTCGACTGGCTGCAATAGCGAGCACCCAGCACTAATTTTGCCGCTGAACTTCAGGAGCGGCGCGAGGGCGAATAGCCCTGCCCTATTCGGGCAAGCGCCGCACCGGACATTTGCGATTTTATCTTGAAACATCGTCATAATATGAATTCTTAAGCAAAATTAGTGCTGGGTAAGGTTTTGTTCATAAATTTTCCGCGACGTTGTCTTGAAAATTCATACCAAGCCCTTACTTCAGTTCAACCTTCCTCTTCCCGCTCCCGGCAGTTTTCCTCACGTTCCCCCGCACCGTGCGGGAGTTGGTCTTCGTCCGCTGCCCACGCACAGGGAGCCGCCTCAGGTGCCGGATGCCGCGGTAGGCCTTGATGTCCTTCAAGCGGCCGATGTTCTGCTTCACCACCTGCCGGAGCTCACCCTCCACCTTGTAACGTTTCTCCACGAAAAGCTGGATCTTGTTCACTTCCTCGGCGGAGAGTTCCTTCGCGCGCTTTGCGGGGTCAAGCTTGAGCTCGCGCACTATCTCAAGCGCACGCACCGGCCCCACCCCGTAGAGGTAGCGAAGTGCGATGTCTACGCGCTTGTTATCCGGAAGGTTGATGCCGATGACACGCATGCCGTTTTTATCTAAATTTCCAAGCGAGCACGCGACGGAAATTTAGCCACGAGAACGAGGGCTTCGACTGAGCTCAGCCGAATGTCCACCCAGCACATAAAAGTAACCAAGCGACTTTCTTGGTACAAATCGTTCAATCGAGAAGCAATTACTTTAAGATTGGTTAATGTTTTCATACTTTTATGTGCTGGGTAAG
>JAZDFV010000012.1:0-18845 GCA_043807585.1 Candidatus Jorgensenbacteria bacterium
CAAGCGCCCGAGCTATTGCCCGGACCCCCTTCCCGCTCTTCCGGAGACGTTCCATCCGGCGCCGTTCTGCATCGGTGAGGTGTATGTATCTCGTGTTCATATTCCCATCCTAGGGTGTTCGGCTTCAAAGGTAAATTTGCAGTCATGCTGTAGCTTCTCCGAGCAAACTGTTCGGAGTACACCATTCCGGTGGGCTACCACCTCCATACGCCCGAACGCAAGGGCTGAAAAGGAGAATTATATGGAACGCAATGAACTCATCACCAGGCTCGTGGATGGCATATATAACGCCATCACACTTGAGATCCCCCGTGGCCGTCTTATAAAAGGATCAACGCTCGCGGGCACAGGAATAGCCGTAGACCTAGTGTCTACAAAGGACAACATCAGGGCGATGATCTCGAATGCCCTTTTGCTTCCTGACGGCCCAACGAAACAATTTCGAGCACGCGGACAATGCCTTATCGATTGGTCGCTCAAGGTTCTCGGTGATATCCTCGCATCGCTTTTTGAGGAACAAAAGAGCACCCGGGAGCGCATTGAAAGAATGGTTGTGCGCGGTGAAAATGATTCAGTTCCGCGGAACCTTCTACGCCACCTCCTCTGGGAAGAGAAGGTCGCCGCGAAAGCAATCGACGCACGAAAGCGAGAGTTCGACGAGCTCCTCACTACCGCGAAAGAACTCGGCTTTGAGGTGCTCGAGAGAGACGAGAACCGTTTCCGTCTCTATCTGGCGCTCGAAATAAGCTATGCGGAAACCTTTCGCGATCTCGAGTTGCGCAGTTACTGAAAGAGCAGCTTGGGAAAATCTCTAATTCGCTGCCATAAAACCCCACACATCGTGTGGGGTTTTTCTATATGCTTTGCCACCGCTTTTTGACTTCTTCCCAATTCACTATATTCCACCACGTTTCTATATACTCGGGCCGGCGGTTCGGGTATTTCAAATAGTAGGCGTGCTCCCACACATCAAGTCCGAGAAGCAGCGCGCGCCTGCATAAACGGCGAATCCTGGTTCGGCGTCGTGATGATGGAAAGCGCACCCGTATCATTCTTCGTGAGCCCTTCGACTTTATTCAGGACAAGCAATGCCCACCCGCTTCCGAACTGGCCCGCGGCCGCCTTGCTGAACACCTCCTGGAACTTCTGCAAATCGCCGAAAGTACTCACGATGGCCGCGCCAAGCCTACCTCAAATTTCGCAAGAGGGCACTTGTCATGGGCGTGGGGGCGCGCGGGGCAGTAGCGCCGTCCGTATTCAATCAAGCGGTAAGTGAGGCCGAACCACTCCCGCTTCGGAAACAACTGCATGAGGTCCTGCTCAATTTTGACCGGGTCGCTATGTTTTGAAAAACCGAACGCACGGGCGAGACGCCGCACGTGGGTGTCAACCGCGATCCCCACGACCACGCCGTAGGCGTTCCCCAGAACCACGTTCGCGGTCTTCCGCCCCACGCCGGGAAGTGTGAGCATCTCGGCCATGGTCCGCGGGAGCTCGCCGCCGAAGCGCTCCTTGAGTGCCCTTGCAGCACCGAGAATGCTCTTCGCCTTGCTTCGGAAGAAACCGGTGGGCCTGATGTCCCGCTCGAATTCCTCCACTCCCCGCGACGTGGCGGACACACGCACGTAGTCATCAAGCGTCCGATATTTCTTGAAAAGCGCTGCCGTTACCTCGTTCACCTTCTTGTCGGTACACTGTGCGGAAAGGATGACCGCCACGAGAAGTTCCCAGTTGTTGCCGTATTTCAAAACGATTCCCGCCTTGGGAATGAGTTTCTTTATTGCCTTCAAAAATCGTGCCGCACGTGCCCTCCTTCGCCGGGCTACGGACGGGTACACCCGCCCTACCGCCACATGCCTCATACCGTCCTACTCTTGTCCTTCCGAAGCGGTGGAAAGGACGGCCGCTTCGTCACAATGAAGAGGTAGATAAGGTCCAGGAGTCCTACGGTGTTCACGAGAAAAAGCACCACGAACCACCATGTCTCGCGGCGCTGGGCTGCCCGCCAGAGCGCCCACCCCTTCCACGGGAGCGACCAGAGAATGGCGATCCAGATGAGCCAGTTGTCCGTCGCAAAGAATCCTTCGTTAAGCATGCCCAGTAGTAGAAACTCGATAGGAATTATCGTTGGTGCGACGTTTTAGAAATTTCCCTGTTTTCTCTCCTCATGCCGCCCGCGGTTGAAACCCCGTCCGCTCGGAGCGGACCAATCGAGTTTTCACTACTGGGCATTGCAGGTTTATTGTACCACTATCGCAGTTCAAAGAGCACCACCCCGTATTTTTTTATGCGCGCGCGATAACCCGGGAAGATATCGTACATGCGCGCCGCTTCCGCTTTGCTCTCCGCCCACGGCGCGATTTTTGAGAACGGTTCCCGCGCGAAGAGGGCTCGCACGCTCCGGTATCGCGCCACCCGCGCCACGTCCCTGCGTAACCGGCTTTTCCCGCACGTGAAGAGGAGTGTGTCTCCTTTCGCGATGTTGCCGTAGTAGCGGGAGCTCTTCGGGTCATTCAACGCCCGCGTTTCCAAGCGCTTCGCGCCGCGCTTCAGAGCGAGGAACACATGCTTATCCGCAACTCTGATGGGAAGACGCCAAGTGTGGTCCATACGTTTCATGCGTTCTATTCTACCATTCCCGCACGAGACGGGCAGGCGCGCGCTTGCCCACCAGCCCGCTCCGCTGGCCCGCTTCGACTCGCGTCAAGCGAGGCGAGAGTAGTAGCGAGGTGAGTAGCTAGGCGAAGGTGGGAAACCAGAAAATAGAGAAATGGGAGGACAAGAAAAAAACCGCCCTCACTAACACTGGGGGGCGGTTTTTTTTCTTCGCGACGCCTATGCACGCGACACGTTTGTGGCGGCGGGACCTTTCTCGGTCTCAACGACATCAAAGGTGACCTTGTCGCCTTCCTTCAATTCGTCAAATGCCACGCCCTTCAATTCCTTGGAATGGAAGAATAGATCCTTTGGCTCGCCTTCGCGAGAAATGAATCCGAATCCTTTATCCCTAAGGGTCTTGATAGTTCCGTTCATATTGATTGTTTTTATGATTGTGTATATCCAGAAACTCGACCATGTTTCTACGTTTTATCGCATGGTTCAATTATGGGTTATAAATTTATATTTGTCAAATTCTACCATTCCCGCCATAGGCGTGGAGGCCCCCAAAAGGCCGCTTTCCGTAATAATCAACAAAAAAACTATGCTCCTGATTCGCACGAATCAGGGACATAGACCACTCACTGGAGCTGGTGAACTACTTTCGCCGACGGGCGCGGCGCCGCTCGTCGTGCTTCCGCCACGCCTTCGCCGCCTTCGGCTCCACCTTGGCGAGCGCCGAGAGCGCCTTCTTCCGCAAGGTCGCCGTAGCCACCGTCTTTCGCTTCGCCGCGAACTTCAGGATCGGGCGGGAAACTTTCCCCACCACGGTCTTTATCCGCTTCGCGGGGATGTGCGCGTCCTTGCAGGCGGCCCTGATGGAGTGCTTGAACTTCGCTGCGCTGAAGGGAACTTTCTTTCCTCCGCGCTTCACAACCCACTTGACCATAATCTTAGGTTCTGCGTATCGATGTTTTCGGCCTTTGATACCCTTCCATTCTACCATTTTATGCCCACGCACCAGTCCCGCCTGGCTGGACGGTGCAGGATTCCCCGCCTGCGCCTGTGCTTCGGCGGGCAGGCGCTCCACAGGACCACGAATGGACCCCACACATAACTTGTTATGTGTGGGGTGGAAGGAAGCCATGGGCGTCAGCCCGTGGAGCTCCACTTTTTTTCTACCTGGTTTTATCCTACACTGAAAGTGCCGAGAGCCCCGCGCACCATGGAGAATCAGGTCACCATTAAGAGGAGTCCTTTTATCCTCATCCGCACGTTCATCGCGATCGAGCTCGCGGCATTCCTCGCTTATTACCTCGTGACCGGCCGCGGCAGCTACAAATCCGATATCTACAACCAGATCCCACTCCTCTCCGACCTCATCTCCTACGATACCGCAAAGCTTCTCTTCCTCGCTGGCGCGCAGCTCTTCATCACCGTCTATGCCTTCGCGCGCTGGTACTCCGAATCATACTCCGTGCGGCCTGGATCTCTCTCCCATCGGTGGGGCGTTCTCTTCAAAAAAAACAGGATCGTGCCGCTCGACAGATCAATGGCGATGACCGTCTCCTCGGGGCCCCTAGGGAAGCGGCTCCACTACGGCTCGATCCGCATCGAGGGCGGACCCTCTTACGCCTCCCTCACCCTCGCCGACGTTTCGCGGCAAACGGAGTTCATAGAAGCCTTGGAGCAATGCATCAACCCGCAGAGCCATGGGTTTATGGAGCCGGACGTGGCGCGCCTTCTCAAAGCCGAAGAACACGAACGGCTGGAATTCAAAACATCCCTTCGCTTTGACCACAAGAGCGGCAACGTGAACCGCGAGCTCGAGCGTGCGGCGATGAAAACGGTGGCCGCGTTCCTCAACACCAAGGGAGGAGAGCTGGTTATTGGTGTGAACGATCGGCGCGAGCCGGTGGGAATCCTCCGTGATCTCCAAACCGTCCAGCGCCCCGATAGCGACGGTTTTGAGAACCATTTCACCCAGGTATTCAACAGTATGATAGGGCCGGAGTTCCGGCATCTCGTGAAATTGTGGTTTCACGAACACGGAAATGCCCCTCTCTGCATCATCCAGGTCATGCCGAGCGCGTGGCCCATTTACCTCAAGGTGGATGACAGCGAACACTTCTACGTGCGGACGGGAAACATCACCACCGCGCTCAAGTTGAGCGAGGTGGAATCGTACCGGCGCTCGCACTGGCCGGGCCGTGCCGCGCCAAGCGCATAATTCCCGCGCCGTCTCTTTACAGACTAATTCCCGCTGGCGGAGCTACAGACCGAGAAAGGACTTGACGGTTTTGAAAAACGAACCTCCCGCCGGAGGCGGCGGCGGAGAAGGCGGCTGCTGGAACTGCTGGGGTTCCTGCTGGAATTGTTGCTGGAGTTGCTGAACTTGTTGCTGAACCTGTTGCTGAATTTGTTGTTGGAGCTGCTGCTGCATAGGACCGCTCCCCGACGGAGGCATCATTCCTTCCCCCGACGGCGGCGCAAATTGCTGCGTCTCTCCACCCGACATGCCCATACCTTGCCCACCGGGTGTATTACTAGACCCCGGTCCGCACTGCGTACCAGGCGCACACGGAGGTGTTTTCCCTTGCATCATCTGGCCCCTAGAACCACCGGACGCACTTGGCGCCGTCGGTTCGCAAACTTGCCCAGGAGGACAAGATGGCTGTGCACAATTATCGCCCTCGCACGGTTTCCCCGGCGTTCCATCCGGCATCGTCCCGCGCCTCTCACTGCCACCGCCCGCACCGCCACCAGCTCTGCTGTCCTGCCCGTCCACGGGCTTGAAATTCTTGCACGTATCCGGGTTTGACATACAGAACGATTGGCATTCCTCCGGCGTTTTACACCCGCCGGGGCCCGCCTGTTGCGGCATCATCTGTCCACCGGGGTTTGTGACACCTGGTCCTGGCTGGAACTGCCCCGGCTGGCCCTGCGGACCCCCCAAGTTCTTGCACGCCTCGGGATTTGAGGTGCAGTAGGACTGGCACTCTTCGGGGGTCTTGCATCCACCGGGACCGGTCTGTCCCGCCGGCGGCATCATCCCGCCCTCGCCCGGTCCCCCGGGACCCATCATTTGCTGGAAACACCCGCCGATCTTATCGCCGATATCCCGCGTCGGCATCGCCGCGCCGCTCCTGAACTTTTCCAGACGGTCAGCCCCCACCACACCCGAAATGCAATTTATTACCTCGGCCGGCGCCTGACTTATGGACTGCGAAAACTGTTGTTTCCCCTGCTCCATCTTCTGGAGCTCCTCGGGCGGTATCATCCCGTTGTCCCTGCCGAAGTTGAAACAGGTCTCCTGGTTATCGGGATTGTTGCAGAACGCCTCGCACACCTCCTTGCCCTTGCACCCGCCTGGACCCTTGCCGCCGGTCTTGCGCGCCATCGCGGCCTCATCGGGCTTCATGAAACCCGCGGCCTCCGCAAACGTCACACACTCATCCATATGGCCTTCTTCACCGCAGTATTTATCGCACTCCTCTTTGCCCTTGCACGCGGGTGGTTTCGCGCCCTTCTTTATCGCCGCGAGCATTTTTTGGGAATCCTGCGCTTCCTGTTCGCTCATGAAACCAGCCGCGGCCGCGAACGTCATGCACTCTTCCATGTGCGCGGCGTCACTGCAGTACTGATCGCACTCCTCCCTGCCGCGGCACGCCGGCGGCTTTGCGCCCTTCTTTATCGCCACAAGCATCTTCTGCGAATCCTGAAGCTCCTGCTCGCTCATGAAGCCGGCCGCCTGGCCGAACGTGATACATTCCTCCATGTGCGCCGCCTCACTGCAGTACTGGTCGCACGCTTTCTTCCCGCCACAGGCGGGTGGTTTCACGCCTTTCGCGATCGCCGCCTGCACCTTCTTGGCCTCCTCGAGTTCCTTCCCCGACAACATGCCGTTCTGCTCCGCGAATGAAACACACGCGTCTATGTGCGACACATCGTCGCAGTACTTGTCACAGCTCTCCTTTCCCGTGCACCCGCCGGGACCCTTGCTGCCAACCTTTGCAAATTGTTTTGCTGTCTTAAGTTCTTCCTGCGACATAAGTCCCTTTTTCTCCGCAAAGGCAAGGCACGCCGAAAGATGCGTGGTATCATCGCAGTAGGTTTTACATTCCGCTTCGCTCCCGCAGTTGCCCAATTCAGCAACCGGGTACTGGATGTTCGCCGCACTGGGATTGACCATTGGCGCCTGTGCGGAAACACCGTCAGCGACAATGAATGCCGCGGCGCCGATGCTGATGCTCAAGATGAGCGCGCTTAAAAAGTATTTGTTTCTCATGGCAGTAAAAATTTAATTTTATTTATTCAAACGGATTGGTTTTTATCCCCGAGAACGGATTGGTTTTTGTCACCGGATTCACGTCTGTCGCGCCGCCAACGGGATTTGCAGAAACATCGAGCGAGGGGAGCACGCCCTGCGTTGCGCTCTCGGTAATGGCCTGCGCCGCATCCCCGGCGCTCTGCAGCGCCTGCTGTTCAGGGGTCAGCACGACCCTGGTACTCTCCCAGTACCAATACCCCGCCGCGATGAGCACGACCGCAACCGCGACCGCTATCAGGAGCCTTTTGTTCATGCTTTCATTATACACTTCTCATTTGCTCAAGGGCTGTGGATTGCTGAAACAATTAACGACTTACGATGTCGTTAATTAGCGAAGTTTGGCAAGGCAAGGGCAGGGAAAAGTTGACAAAACAATTTCTGCGATGTATTATTCAATCAGCATCGCATCCACCAACAACAAAAAGGGTGTCCTATGGACTGGATCCTCATATTCAGCTGCTACGCAGTCGGCGTCATAGTGACGCTCATCCTCGAGGGAATCATAATCCACGACCTCATCGAGCACTTCGACCGCGCCATCTTGCAAGCCGTCGGGTGGCCCGTGGTGCTCGTGATACTCCTCTGGCGCCTCCTGAAGTTCATTGGGTCGTGGGCGCTGGTTCTCGCCGGAGTGCCCTTCGTGAGATTCCTCTTCGGACCGAATCTCCCCAAGCGCCACAAGGAGGAGTAGCCGAAAGCTAATCACGCCAAGAAAGCGAAAAGCCCACGCACCATGCGCGGGCTTTTCTATTTCCGAGGATCACTCCCCTAGCGGAGCTTCAAAAGCTCAATGAGCTTGCCCTTGTCGAACCCCACCACGACGGCATCCCCCACCACGATCACCGGCACGCCGAGCTGGCCGGACTTCGCGATCATCTCCTCGCGCGCCTGCATGTCGGTCACCACGTCCCGCTCCTCGTAGGCGACTTTGTGCTGGTCGAAGAACTTCTTCGCCATCTTGCAGTAGACGCACGCCGGAGTGCTATAGATGGTAACGTTCGGCATGTTTTGGGAATTGAAATATGACCTTTGGTTTTGTCTTTTTATTTTACCATGGAATCCTGAAATGTGGACCGGGCGGGAATCGGACCCGCGATCTCTGCTTTGCAAAAGCAGCGTTCTGCCACTGAACTACCGGCCCGCGAACATCGTCCGAACGAAGTGAAACTACGATGTTCCGCGCTCCACCTACGGCGGGGCACTGAATTTTGTTCCTAAATTCGCTGTGCCTTCGGCTTGCAAATTTAGACAAAATTCGTGTGGGCATGGAAGGAATCGAACCTTCGACCTCCATTTTATCAGAATGGCGTTCTACCACTGAACTACATGCCCATTTCCTAAAACTATTTTTACACCTTATTCATGTATTTATCAACAAAAGATTGAACGGCCATCATCAATTCGGTCTTTTTTTCCACGCTATTAAAATAGATCCCGCAGGTTCCGTGCCGGTATGATTCTCTGTAAGAGAAACTTGCTTTTTGTAGTTTGCGAATAGTCGGGTTATAAAATTGGCGTTTTTGGAGTCCGAGCTCATTTTCCCAAAATCTTTTTTCTTTCGCAATATTCATGTTCTCGTAGAGATTCAATTGAGCTTTTATTCTGTTTTGAGGAATGCCGAGAAAATCAACCATCCACTTGATGAAGAATTTGATAACGCGGTGGTCTGTATTTACTAAACCGACCCTTGCATAATTCTTTTTGTCGCCCTCGCCTAAATACAACATGAGCCCTGCCACCAAAAAAGCGTCCTTGGAAAGATTCGCCATTTTTCTCCAATATTCTTGATAAACCCGATTTGCCTTTTCTTCTCTCTTTTGGCGCATCGTATTGCGAAATCGCTCCCTGCTTGCCTCCCCTTTTTGCCATCCCTTGCGACGCAACTCTAAAATCTTTTCCTCACTAAGAGGGAAATCGCGTAACCAGTAACTCAAAGTACTTTTTGGTACTCCTAATTTTTTGACTATTTCGCCGTAACTCAACTTTTCTTTAGTTCTAAGTTCAACGGCTCTTTGGCGACGCTCGGCATCCATAAAATGGTACTATCGTTAAATATCTTAGCATACTAAACCAAATGTACAAGAATTCCGCCGAATTAAGGAGTCGGGGAATGGTTGCATCTTTTAGTTCTAATAACCGGCGGAAAAAGAAAAATCTATTTCCCTAAATTCAATTTTTCAAACCCCGCAATGTCAAACCGCACCGCGGGTTTTGGGAGTTGTTCTATCGTCACCGCCACATTCACGCGTGAAACCAGGAAGAACGATGCGTAAATGATACCTGCCGCCACTACCACCGTCATCACGATGGCCAATACAAGAAACGCGCTCTGCGACGAGAATCGGATCGATTTAATCTTGAAAAACGAGAAAAACTTTTTCATGGCTACCGATAGTACACGCTACCCTGGGTGATCATCCCACTTTCCTCTACGCCTCTCGACACGGAGAAGGAGGAAAGCAGAGAGAGATAGCGAAATTTCTCGAACTGCTCCGCGAACGAGAAGAGATCGTTCAACTTCCCCCGGAGATTCAGGCGGAATGTGAGCGACCCCAAGCCCCCACCTGCGGCTGGTGTCTCCCCAAGGAACGTGAAAGAGGAAGTGAGGTGCGCCTGGGCGCTCAAAACCTGAAAATCCCGCGCGAGGTTTATAAGCTGGTCCTTCACGGGAATCATGGAGTGGAGCGCCTCCAGGTACCGCTTGGCCTTCCCGTTGTAATCTGCTTGGAGTGCAGCCACCGCATCGAGCCCAGCGGTGCGGTCGAAAAGCTCTTTACGTGACGCCGCAATTTGGCCGCCAAACTTTCCGATCTGCCCAGAGAAGAAGAAAACACCACCGAGGAGGGGAACGATGATCGCGAGGCCTATCCCCACTTCCACGAACAATTTTTTCCTGAATGGGGTCATACCCGATAATTTCTGTATTCGCTTCCCGCGGGGTATACTTACTTCTAAATTATATCACGCACCCATGCCCAGCACTATGATTACGGCAGTGCGCCTCGGTGAAGCGGCCTATCCTCCGCGCCTCGCGGAAATCCCCGGTCCCCCAGAAACGCTTTTCTACCGCGGCACGCTCCCGGCACCCGATGAGACCACCATCGCCATTGTGGGAACCAGGAAAGCCACAAGGGAGGGGCTCGCGACCGCCGAGGCGCTTGCGGAGGCGCTCGCAGGCTACGGATTCCACGTGATCTCCGGCCTAGCGTTCGGAATTGATGCGGCAGCCCACCGCGGTGCGCTCCGCGGCCGAGGAAAAACCTCTGCGGTGCTCGGGTGCGGCGTAGACACCATCTACCCCGCCGCCCACGAGCAACTGGGGCGGGAAATACTCTCATCAGGCGGCGGCATCATCTCAGAGTACCCCGCGGGGACCCCCTCGCTCCCCCACCAATTCCTCGCGCGGAACCGCATCGTCTCCGGCCTCGCGCTCGCCACCGTTATCGTGGAGGCACCCATCCGCTCGGGAGCGCTCGTGACCGCGAAGCACGCGCTGGACCAAGGGCGCGAGGTGTTCGTGGTTCCCGGACCGGCGAACCACAGGAACTACGCGGGCTCCCACATGCTCATTCGGAACGGCGCACGGCTCGTGGGGAACGCAGAGGATATCATTGAGGACCTCGGCGAAGCGCTCCCCGCGCTCGAAGCGGAACGCGCGAAGGCGCGCAACGCGCGGATTCCCGAAGACCCGGCAGGGCGCGCCATTTTCTCCGCTCTCGCCGAAGCGAGCGAACCGCTCTCGGTTGACAACCTCGCTGAAATCACTACACTGGAACCTCACGTTATCCAACAGACGCTCACCTATCTCACCTTCGAAGATTTGGTGGAAGAGCGCAGCGGCAAGTTCACGCTCACAAAATGAATCCCGTTAGAGACAATCGAACACCCTTTGTAGTTAAATTAACGACTTACGATGTCGTTAATTATAGCGAAAGGGCCGTAGTTACCACGGTCGCCAGCGGCGACCTGCCTCTAATGGGATGAAATTAGTTATCGTGGAGAGTCCGGCGAAAGCCAAGACCATCGAAAAGTACCTGAAGGGCGACTACAAGGTAGTCGCCAGTGTCGGCCACATTCGCGACCTCCCGAAGAGCAACAAGCAGGCAATAGACATCCCCGCCGGCTTTATCCCCCGCTACGAAATATCGAAGGGGAAAGAGAAGGTGGTACGCGAGATACAGCGGCTCGCCAAGAAGGCCGACGAAGTGCTGCTCGCCACCGACCCGGACCGCGAAGGCGAGGCGATCGCGTGGCACGTCGCCGAGGCTTGCGAACTCTCCTCACCCCAACGTGTGGTCTTCCACGAGATTACCGAACCCGCCGTACGGGAGGCCATCGCTCACCCGCGTGCCATAGACGAGAACCTCCGCAGGGCGCAAGAGGCGCGGCGCGTACTTGACCGCCTCGTGGGGTACGACCTCTCCGGCCTCATATGGAAAAAGGTGCGCTACGGGCTCTCTGCCGGGCGCGTGCAGTCCCCCGCCCTCCGCATCATCATGGAACGCGAGCGGGAGATCCGCGCGTTCGTACCTGAACATTTCTGGAGCATCATGGGGCACTTCAAAACGAAGCGCGGCGAGCAACTTATACTCGCGTGCGAGGAGGAACCACGCGACGAAAAGAGAACGGAAGAGATCATCGCCCGCGCGAAATCGGGCGCGTGGGCCGTTACCGCCGTCAAACAGACCGAGGCGAAGCGCGTGCCGCGCCCGCCCTTCACCACCTCCACGTTGCAACAGGCCGCCAGCACGCGGCTCGGGTTTTCGCCGTCTCGCACCATGTCCGTCGCCCAGCGGCTTTATGAGGCGGGGTTCATCACCTACATGCGCACAGACAGCGTGAACTTGAGCGAGATCGCTCTCGCGGAAGCCTACCGCACGATAGAAAAGGAGTTCGGCAAGGAATATGTGGCGCCCCGCAAGTATGTGGCGCGGAGCAAGAACGTGCAGGAGGCACATGAGGCGATCCGCCCCACAAAACCGTCGCTGCGCCGTGCGGGAACCACCGATGAACAGAAACGGCTCTATGAACTCATCTCGCAACGGATGCTCGCTTCGCAGATGGCGGACGCGCGAGTGCTCCGCACGAAGGTGAGCGCGAATCTCACCGATAATTCCACCCCCCAGTTCTCCGCCACGGGAAGCGTTACGATCTTTCCCGGCTGGCTCGTCGCGGACCCCGCCGCAAAAGGAGAGGAAGTTGAAATACCGGCGGTCACCGAAGGCGAACCGCTGAAACTTACCTCCGTGGAAAGCGACGCAAAACAAACCGAACCGCTGGCGCGCTATACCGAAGCAGGGCTGGTGAAGGAACTGGAGAAGCGCGACATCGGGCGCCCCTCCACCTACGCTTCTATTTTGAAAACACTCCAAGACCGCGGGTATGTCGAAAAGGTGCAAAAGGCGCTCCACCCCACCGACACGGGCGAGGTGGTGAGCGATTTTTTGGAAAAGCACTTCCCGACCTACATCAGCGACTCGTTCACCGCGGAGATGGAGGACGACCTGGATGAGATCGCGGAAGGCAAGCGCGAATACACGAAAACGCTCAAGGACTTCTATACGCCGTTCGCAAAAGACGTAAGGGCAAAAGAGAAAATAGAGAAAGCCACGATCTTGGGGGACGCCGAGGCACGCCACGTTTGTCCTCTCTGCGGTTCGCCAATGGTGATAAAGCTGGCGCGGAGCGGAAAATTCTTGAGCTGCAAAAAGTTCCCGAAATGCATGGGCGCGCGGAAGATGGACGGTTCAATTATGGAGGCCCCGAAGGAAACCGGCGAGGCGTGCCCAGAATGCGGCATGACGAAGGGAGGGAAACTGATAGAACGTGAGGGGCGGTTCGACAAGTTCATCGCGTGCTCCAACTATCCGAAGTGTAAATACATTAAACAGAGCCCCGAAGAAGAAGCGAAGAAGAAAACGGGCGTGTTATGTCCATTAGACAATGGAGAGATTGTTGAACGCCGCGGGCGCTTCGGCTCCTTCTTCAGCTGCGCGAATTATCCGAAATGCAAGTTCATCATGAAATCGCGCCCGACGGGAAGCAAATGCGAGCTCTGTGGTTCGCTCATGATGGAGGGGACCAAGACAATACCGGAAAGGTGCTCCAACAAGGCGTGCCCGAACCATAACCCGCATAAGAAAGTGGATTAATGTTCAGATGTCGGACATCCTTAGGATGTCCGACATCTACGGATGGGGAGCCAGGATTAATATTCAGATGTTTGACATCCTTAGGATGTCAAACATCCCCACATTGAAAAGAGCATTGGAAAGAGAGGTTTTGCTTAGTAGGCTAATTCGTGTGAATTAGCCTATAGTCCACGCACCTCAAAAATGATTAATAACGTTCCGTCAATATCTCCGCTCCCCCCTCGGTTATTGCAACTGTATGCTCCACATGCGCCGACAAGCTCCCATCGCGCGTGATATAGCTCCCGTCCGGCTGCGCCGTAATCTCCGGAGAACCGGCGGAGACCATCGGCTCAATGGCAATGACCAACCCGGGCCGCAGGACCATCCCCTCACCGCGCTTGCCGTAGTTGTAGACCGTGGGGTCCTCGTGGAGGGAGAAACCGACGCCGTGGCCGGTCAGCCCCTTCACCGCCCGGAACCCCGTGCCGCGGAGGGTACGCGAGACCGCGGCGCCAACGTCCCCGAGGTGCCCGCCGGGCTTCGCCGCACGGATGGCCTCCGCGAGCGCCCGCTCAGTCGCCGCGATGAGCTTCGAGGCACGACTCGAAACCCGCCCCACCGAAATCGTGATGGCGGCGTCCGTGAAGTACTTTTTATACTCAACCCCCGCGTCAATTTTCAAGATATCCCCCTCCACGAGCACGTAGCTGCCGGGAATGCCGTGCACGATCTGCTCGTTCACCGAGGTGCAGATAGCGGCGGGGAAGGGCTCGATGGCCCCCTCGGGCTGGTACCCCAGGAACGCCGGCCGCGCATCCGCTTTTTTCAAATACTCCCGCGCCGCACAATCAAGTTCGCGGAGCAAGACGCCCGGTTTTACTTTTTTCTCCAAGAGCGCGAGGAGTTCGGCAAGAAAGCGCCCTGAGGCGCGGAGCGCCGACAGATCTTTCTTGTTCTTGAGTTTCATCCGATGCAATTCCGCGGTGCTCTGTTTAAACAGAGCACCGCGGCTTTTTATCCCTTCGAACGGAGCGGCGGGAGTTTGAGCCCTTTCACAACGCTCCCGAACACCTTGTAGGGCGCAGGTTCGCCGTTCACTTTTATGACGCGGAATCCGCGCCGCTTGAACTCGCGGAGCATGGGGTATGTACGGCCCGCATATTCCCTGAGACGTTCCCTGATAACCGACGGCTTATCCAATGTCCGCGTGCGGAGCGGCCCCTCACAGAAAGGACAGCGGCTTATGCGCGCGTTCGCGAGCTTGGGAAGCCCGCAGACGGAGCAGAGTTTCCGCGCACTGTTCCGCTTGAGGGTGGTAGCGGGGCGGATGGCGAGCCACACTGGGTGGATGTTCGTTTTACCGTAGAACTTCACGAGTGTCGCGAGGAGTCCCCTCTCATTTCCCTCACCGAACGCCTCATAGAGTGTGCGGGGTGAGGCGCTGAAAACGATGGAGTACCCCGCGGCGCCGATCTTCTTCACCTCCTCTTTCACCATCTTCAAAACCCACGCGGGGGTCATCAATTCCCCGGTGTCAAAATTCTTCCGCTCGCGGCGGAGTACGGGATCTTTTTCGGAACCGAAACCATACACGAGAAGCTCCAAGAAACGTCCGGTGTCAAAATGGACGAATCCGAAACGCCGCGCGAGGAGTTCCGCTTGGGTGCCCTTGCCCGCCCCCGGCGGACCGTAGATGATGACAGCTTGTTTTTGCATGGTTTCACTATACACCCTTTTCCAAAAGATCCTCAACTGAGAAAAGTTAACAAATCGAACGATCGTCAGAAATGTTAACCACGGCGAGTTGCATTTTTATATACAATCTCACGATCGTAGAATTGTATATGAACTACCGCACCCTCGCGGGCACCATAAGCTTGTCGGTATCAAAGAGTACCCGCTCGCGAATGAGGCGTTACATTTAAATATAACAACCTGAACAATGCCTTTGTCGCTTATACCGACGATCGTTGGTATAAGCGACAAATACCACCCACACGGGAAAATAAAAAACCGTTGCCGACAACATGGCAACGGTTCTTAATGAAGATGGCTAAGATTTCTGAATCAACCGAAAAAATATCTGAACCATTCGATAGCGGCGGGAATCAAAAAAAACGACCCGATGAATGGGTCGTTTATTGATTTGTCTCTTCAAGCTTCCGCGGGAGGAAAACTATCAAAGCTGTGACGAAAGAAATGAATAACATCATTACTACGGGGTAAGCGGCAATGATAAATATCCATTGATCAATTGCTGCCACGTTCGCCACGCTCCCCAACCAGAAAAAAATCCACGTGAGGCGATCCTCACTGCTTGGGTCCTCGAAAATCTTCCTTATGGTCGGGATGCCACCAGTAAGATCCACACCCATATTCAGGAAAAGAGCCACAATAGGTGTACTTGAGAGTATCCAAAGCACTATTCCCGCGAGCGATACAATTACACACTTACGGTCAAATCGTGTCCATCCTCCAACTCCATATTTAATGGAAAGGAGGAAAATAACACTGGAGCAAATTCCGTACACCGCCGGCACCAGAGCAGTATCACGCGCGCCTGCCTGGTAATAACTTACCGCAATAACATAACTTACAAGCGACCAAATGAACCATGTTGCACGGTTCGGTTTAACCTTCTTGCGGAAAATTGCGATAAGAAACGGTACGTATGCGAGAAAAGAGAAAAGGGCTGCTATCCCTCCTGCTATTAAAGTGGTTTCCACTGAACACCTCCATATTTTGTTGTGAATTACTATTCGAAAATTCTACTTGCATCTTAGCACATTTATAATAGAAAGTCAATATCCGTTGAAAATGGAGGAAAAGCGAGGTTTTACCTCGCCTTTCTAACGCTTAATTCTTTCTACCCCGCCTCTTTGCTGTAATGTTTTTCCCGCAATTCAAAACGAATGAGTATTGTCACGCGAACTATGCCATGGCTGAATTGCGGCGACATGGCTATAAGGAACCATTCGGCTCCGCTTCGCGGACAAAATATCCCAACCCCGCACCAAATCTTGCTTCTTCTTCCACGGCGAAGCGCTTCAACCAATCAAGGTCTCTTACCCCGCACCGTTTTTGCGGGTAAAACAAAAGCGGCACGCTTCGCCCGTAGCGGAATGTGGCTATTCGCCACGCGCGTGCCGCTCATCCTTTCTAACTCTTGCTAATGACTTATTATGAGCGCTCCTACGGCAAAAATGGTGCGGGGTGAAGGTTTGGCAACCAAAAATCTTTCGCGCTCGCGCTCGGATTTTCGGGTCAAGCCCTTCAAAATATCCCCTCGTACTCCCGAATGGTGAGCTGGGACTCTATCTGCTTCATGATCTCCAAGGCCACCGCCACCACGATCAAGAGCGCGGTGCCACCGATGGTAAGTATCTCAACGCCCGTGATGAGCTGGGTGATGTTCGGGAGAACCGCCACCACCCCCAGAAAGAGCGCGCCGAAGAGAGTCGTACGGTGGACGATCTTCGCAATGGTCTCCGCGGTCGCCTGCCCAGGGCGGATGCCGGGGATGAATCCCCCGCTCCGCTGTAGGTTCTTCGCGATTTCCTGCGGGTCAAAGGTGATGGCGGTGTAAAAGTAGGTGAACACCACCACAAGCGCGAAATAGAGCGTACTGTAGATCAAGAGGTTATTGAAGAACTTGGAAACAATGGCGTTGAGCTTCAACGAGAGGTCGGGAGATATCACCGCCACCATCTGAGCGAAGAACTGGGGGAAGAGGAGAAGGGAAATGGCGAAAATGATGGGAATAACCCCCGCCTGGTTCACCTTCAAGGGCAGGTAGGTGGAAACGCCGCCGAAAATGCGGTTCCCCCGCACCTGCTTCGCGTAGGAGACGGGAACCTTCCGCTCGCCCTCATTCACGAACACCACCCCCGCGATGATAACGACCGCAAGAATGACGAACATGAGGTAGGTAGGGAGCTCCGCCGGGTTGTAGTTCAGGAACACCGAGCTCACTGCCTGCGGCAGCTGGCTCACGATCCCCGCAAAGATGATGAGCGAGATGCCGTTCCCGATCTTGTACTCGCTGATGAGCTCACCGATCCACATGATGAGCACGCTCCCCGCAGTGATCACCACTACATTGCTCAAAAGCGCCGTGAGGGTGAAGGGACCCACGATGCCCTGAGAGGCAAGGAGGTTCAGGAATCCGTACCCCTGGAGCGCCGCGAGGGGCACCGTGAGGAAGCGCGACAGGCGGTTGAACTTGGCGCGCCCCTCCGCCCCTTCCTCATAGTAGGCCTTCTTCAGGTTCGGGAAGACAATGGTAAGGAGCTGCATGATAATGGTGGCGGTGATGTAGGGGCTCACCCCCAGCATGAGAATGGAGAGGTTCGCGAGCCCGCCACCGGAGAAGATGTTCAGGAACCCCAAGAGGTCATTGGAGGAAAAGAATTGCTGGAGCTTTGCAGCGTCAATCCCCGGCACAGGGATGGCGGCGAGCAACCGGAACACGAGAAGGAGTCCCAGTACGATAAGTATCTTCTTCCGAAGATCGGGAATTTTGAAAATTTGGAGGAACTTTTGCATATGATTTATCTACGAATTACGAATAAATTACGAATATACGAATGATGCGGATTTCCGATTCGTACATTTGTACCAAAATTCGTACATTCGTAGATTATAATACTCTCCCGCCGGCGGCCTCTATTTTCTTCTTCGCGCTCTCCGACACGGGGATGCCTTTCACGGTAATCGCGCGCCTTATCTCCCCTCCGCCCAAAATCTTTACCCGCGTTCCCGGTTTCCGGATGAAACCTTCCGCCCGCAGCACCTCCATCGTGATCTCGGCACTACCTATGCCGGCGAGATCACCCACGTTTATCACTACGGGGCGCGGCGCCAGACGGCCATGTTTTGCGCCGCGGAGCTTGGGTATGCGCTGAATGAGGTCGCGCGAGGCGGGGCGGATGCGGTGCCCGGCGCGGGCCCGCTGGCCCTTTTGACCGCGGCCGGAGTACGTGCCGCGCTTCCCTCCGCGTCCCACGCGTTTCTGCTTCCTCCGGCGAATGGTGAGTGAAAGGTTATGGAGTTGCATAAAATGCGATGACTAATGACTATGACGATGACGATGACTCAGATTGACTGTCATGGTTATTGTCATGGTCACGGTCTGCAGTATCGCGTGCCCGAATTTTGGAAAGCGCCGCGAGCGTCACCATGGCATTTGAAATCTTGTTTTTGGTCCGTCCCAAGATCTTTGCAGAGACGTCGCGCACCCCCGCGAGCTCGAGCACCGCACGCGCGGCGCCGCCGGCAATGAGCCCGTGCCCCGCCGCCGCCGGTTTTATCCGTACCCGCGCGGCGCCGAATTTCGCCTCCACCATGTGAGGGATGGTCCGATTATCGACGAGTGGAATGACATAGAGACGCTTTTCCGCCTGCCGCCGCGCCTTCTCTACCGCTGACATCACATCCACTCCCTTTGCCACACCGACCCCTACCTTTCCGCGGAGATTGCCCACCACCACGGTGGCGCGGAAACTGAAGCGCTTACCGCCCGCCATGACGCGCGTCACCCGCCGTATCTCGAGGAGCCGGTCCTTGTACTCGGAAACTCTTTTTCGCTGAATGGGGGGTCGCATGCCGTTTTTATTCGCGAGTGTAGCGAGCGACTATAAAACCGAGGGCTTCGACTGAGCTCAGCCGAATGTCCACCCAGCACATAAAAGTAACCAAGCGACTTTCTTGGTACAAATCGTTCAATCGAGAAGCAATTACTTTAAGATTGGTTAATGTTTTCATACTTTTATGTGCTGGGTAAG
>JAZDFV010000013.1:0-76350 GCA_043807585.1 Candidatus Jorgensenbacteria bacterium
CAAGCGCCCGAGCTATTGCCCGGACCCCCTTCCCGCTCTTCCGGAGACGTTCCATCCGGCGCCGTTCTGCATCGGTGAGGTGTATGTATCTCGTGTTCATATTCCCATCCTAGGGTGTTCGGCTTCAAAGGTAAATTTGCAAACTCAAGAACGCACCTAAACAATTTCATTCACTAGCAAGGAAAGGGGGATGGCTCCGATGAAAACTTCATTGGCTCCGTCTGTTACCACCCGAGACCGCAAGGGTCTCAAGTTCGTCTCCATCGTTGAAGCCGCCTACAACAAGGCCGGTCTTTCCGAAGATGAAGCGCAACGCGTCAACGACGCTCCCGGCTTATCGAAACTTGTTGACAACTTCATCACCGACAGTCGTAGCAACAACCGTTATGCGGATGAGGAAGTGCGCTCAAACTACGCATATCCTTCCGAGTACGAGGGCCCCAAACCCATCGAGAAGCAGGTTGATATCCTCGCGGGTATCTTCGAACTCTCCCTCGGCGGAACGATGGAATTCATGGAGAAAGTCCTTCCGACTCTCACGCTTCCAGAATGGGCTGAAGGTTGGGGAGCATTTCCTTCGGTCGACGCGGTGGCTGCCCGGTTTTTCCCCGAGGTCAAAGATCCGAAAGAGCGGTACTGCCGAGCGACGAATCTCGTCCTCGAGAAGATCAGTGACTCGCGGAAGTTCTACAACTACCGCAAAGGAGAAATCCTGCCGGATCGTTTCCGACAGCACGCTCGCGCAGCCTATGCGCTAGATCTCATCGCCGAGAAGCAGAAAGGCGATATCCTGATCTTCCCGTTCCAGTTCGGCAAACGCCACGCGGGTCGCTCGACTCGCAGAGCGTGGGAAGCCTTCGAGCAGCCGATCGAATTCGGTCTCGGCGCATTCCATACGGGGTCCCAGATACTGGTCCACCCCGAACGCCTCGTTCGTTATGAGGAATTGGACATGGATTGCCCTGGCGACGAATTCTCTCCTGGGGCCGATGGCGATTTCTCGAAGGCCCCGCGCTTCTACTTCAGCGGCGGCGGGGTCGAGTTCGGCACGTACTGGGTTGGCGGTACCAGCGACGGCTATGGTTCGGTCTCCGGTGCTGTCCCGCAGTAAGATTTGAGTTTTGCCAACTTGAATCCTCGGACCTTTTGACGTCTTGTCGTTTGGTCCTTGAGTTCGCGGCAATTTTTTGAGGGGTTATCCACATGGGTAACCTCTCTTTTATTTTCTATAACCCTTCACTTTCAATAAGGATATGTTTATACTCATCTTGAGATTAGGTTCATGCACGGCCGTTCACGGATTGCCGTCACCGAACTCTCTCTTCAAAGAAGAGAAAACAACCAGAATTCTCTTGATTACGGTTGAGGGAAGCGTGTTGTATTGAGGAGATTACTGCTTGCTCTTGTCTGGTGCAGGTTCCCCGTAGAGCGGGGATGCTGCCGAATAAAATACAGGATTGAGAGGATATAAACCGCAAGGTAGTAAACCTCGATTTCCAGTGGCACAGATGGACGAGAGCAATGATCCTGAGGCCGATGGCGATTTCTCGAAGGCCCCGAACTTCAACTTCAACGACGGCAAGGTCAAGTTCGACACGAACTGGGTTAGCAATACCAACGACAACTATGGTTCGGTCTCCGGTGCTGTCCCGAAGTCACTCCTCAATGAATGGAAATGCCCGCCAATCAGGCGGGCATTATTCCTATAGTTCTTTTACCGATTTTATCCACCCGCCGAGCATTCGGCCTATTTCATCCACGAGTGATTCGAGCGCCGTGTATTTCTTATTGTCCAGCGTTCTCGCGTCTTTCATGAGCCGGATGAAAACGCGCAGAAGATTCAGTTTCACGCTCGCTTTTTGAAGGAGTGGCGGTTTGTCGGCTTTTGCGGCCTGGCTGGCCGAGAGGATATGTTCAAGAATTTCCAGAATGGTTTCTTCGGATTTCTGCCAGACGGTGTACCTATCTTGCTTGTTTATGAGCGCGCGGAGCCCGTGAAATGTTTTATACAATTCATATATTTTTTTGAAAATCGGTATGTCAAAATCGTTCATAATTATTTATGAGAATTTATAGAGATATTTTTGAGCAGATCATATCGCCCGAAAATCTTTTCTCGGCGTGGGACGAGTTCAGAAAAGGGAAGCAAAACAAACCTGACGTACTCCGGTTTGAATGGAATCTTGAGCAGAATATTTTTCAACTCCATCGGGAGCTGGAAAACAAAACGTATCGCCACGATTCCTACAAGAGTTTCTATATACATGACCCGAAACAGCGGCATATTCACAAGGCCTCGGTGCGGGACCGGGTTCTCCATCACGCTATTTTTTCCGTTATAAGTCCGATTTTTGAAGAAACGTTCATACCGACCTCGTTTTCGTGCCGCGTCGGATACGGCACCCACAAAGGCGTTGATGCTTTGAGAAAAATGGCGAGGGAAACAAGTAAAAACGGGATGTGTCCCTGTTTCATTTTGAAATGCGACGTCAGGAAGTTCTTTGACTCCGTAAATCACGAAATTCTGCTTTCCATTTTGAAAAAAAGGATCAAAGATGATGATGCAATGTGGCTTTTGGAATCCGTGGTGAGAAGTTATGAGAGCGTGCCGGGGAAGGGAATCCCGATAGGAAATCTGACTTCGCAGATTTTCGCCAATATCTACATGAACGAATTTGACCGATTTATGAAACATAGGTTGAGGGTGGGTCATTACATTCGTTACACCGACGATTTCTCCTTGGTTTCCCAAAATTGCGAAGCATTAAAAAAACTTCTGCCGCTCATTTCTGCATTCCTTGAAAATGAACTTACGCTCTTGCTACATCCTAATAAAATCATAGTTCGTAAATTATGTCAAGGTGTAGATTTTCTCGGCTACGTTATTTTTCTGAAGTACCTGCGGTTGCGGACAAAAACAAAGCGGAGGATGTTTGCAAAGATGCAGAGGCGAATTTCGGAATACCAGTCCGGCCATATCGGCAGGCCTGTTTTGGAGCAATCCCTGCAATCGTATTTAGGCGTTTTGTCTCACGCGAACGCATACGCGCTTGGCGAGGATTTGAAGAATCAACTCATATTCCGTGGTAGAATATGAGACGAACGATAGACATGAGATCCCTCAGGGCAATCCTCGGCATCGGCGCGGGCGTGCTCGTCATTGTTTTCCTCGTGGTGTTTCGTATCGAAATCACGAGTGCGCTCGGCCGTTTCCGCGCCGCACTCTCCGCGGCGGCGGATCCGGCGTTTTCCTATCAAGCATTCCAAGGCCTGGAGCGGGAAAATGAAGAACTCAAAGCGCGTCTTGTAGAGCGTGCCCTGCCCGGGGACAACCCTCACTCTCTTACCTCCCTCACAGCGCGGGTGTATTCGCGCTACCCGGTGGGAAGCGGGGGGCGTCTCACGGTGAATGCGGGGAGCGAGGATGGCATCCGTGAGGGAATGCCGGTGTTGCTTTCCCCCGGAACGCTCCTCGGGAAAGTGGTGGGGGTGCGCCGCACCCAGAGCGAGGTGCTGACCATCTGGAGCCCTGATTGGAAGAGCGCGGTTTCAGTCGCCTCGGGAGGGCCCAAGGCGCTCCTCCAAGGCGGGAGTGAGCCGCGCCTCGAGCTTGTGTCAAAGGATGCCCATCTCACGGACGGCGCGGGCGCGGTGAACATCTCTCCCGAATTTCCCTTAGATCTCCTCGTAGGTACCGTGGGAGCGCCGCTCGCCGATTCCCCAAACAATCCCTGGTCTTCCTATCGGCTCGTCCCGCCCGTGGGAGAGGCCGAACTTGACTCGGTGCTCGTGGTCTTAAATTTCCCTTAACGAGATGCGATATGCCTCCGGCATGGTGTGGATTGTGGGGACGCTTGCCTTTCTTATGCTCCTGCAGTTCGGGCGCCTGTTCGCACTGTGGGGTATAGCACCCGATCTCCCGCTCGTGTTTTTCTTCGCGCTCGGGGTTTCCCGGGCGCCGTTTCCCGTCTTCGGCGCGGCGCTCGTAGGTTTTATCGCACTCTCGTTCCTCTGGGCGCCTTTTTGGATCGTGCAGGCGGCGGCGGTGGGGGTGGTGGCCGTTCTGGGGTACGTCGCCGTCCGCCATCTTACGGGCAACCGCTGGGTTGATATGGCGCTCCTCGCGGGTGCGGGTACGCTGGTGTACGCGCTCGGAGGATACGTTCTGGGGTTTGCACCGCTCTCGTGGGGCGTCCTCGGCGAAGCGGTATATAATACTCTGGCTGGATTTCTCGCGCTCGCACTTTTGCCGCGGCGCGGGATATTCTCTTCGGCATGACAAAGCACGAACCGCCGCTGGGATTTGAGGAAATGCTCTCCGACGGGGCGCGGGAGGAGGATCTCATGGAAGTGCCGCTCGCCCCGCTCGCTTTCCGCGCGTTTTTCGGGCTCGTGCTTGCGTTCCTGTCTCTCACGCTCGTGCAGCTGGGATACCTTGGCATCGCTCGTCACGGTTTTTACTCTGCGCGCGCACACACGAACATGTCCGATGAAAAGGTGGTGCTCGCGCCCCGCGGCATCATCTATGACCGTCAGGGAGAATCGCTGGTCAAGAATCTCCCCTCGGTGAACGCATTCCTCACCCCGCGGTTCCTTCCGGGGGCGCCGGAGGAGCGCCTGCGGACGTTTGAAACCATCGCCGCCGCGCTCGGCATTGACCGCACTGCGCTCGCGGAGCAGCTTGCGGCGCGGGACTGGGGCGTGAGCGAACGCGTCCCACTAAAGGAGGACCTCTCCCACGACGAGGTGGTAGAACTCTCTTCCCGTTCCATTCCCGGGCTCACGCTGGAGCCGGCTTTCAAGCGGGTGCACCGGACTCCCTATGCGTTTGCGCACCTGATCGGCTACACCGGCCTTGCGGACGAGAGGGATCTGAAAGATCGGGCGCAGCTCACGGTGGAGGATCAGGTGGGGCGGGCGGGGCTCGAGGCGTTCTATGACGGCGACCTTCGCGGAACGGACGGGCGCGAGATAACGTACCGCGATGCGCTGGGAAACATTGAAGAAGGCCAGAAGCTTTCAGCACCGCGCCCCGGGTCGGATCTTCACACCTCAATTGATGGTGACCTCCAAGAGTTTTTCTACCAGCGCCTCGCCGAGGCCCTCCGCGACTTGGGGCGCACCGTGGGAGTGGGGATCGCCATGGATCCGCGGAACGGGGAAATTCTTGCGTTAGTTGGTCTCCCTGCGTTTGATTCCACCCGCGTGGCGGAGGCATTGAACGCTCCCGGTGAACCGCTCTTCAACCGCGCCGTTGCCGGGCTGTACAATCCCGGTTCCACCATCAAACCGCTCGTGGCAACCGCGGCGCTCACGGAGGGGGTGATCGATCCCGAGAAACAGATCTTTTCAAAAGGATACATTGAGATTCCAAATCCATACCACCCGGAATTGCCCAGCCGTTTTGTGGACTGGAAGCCGAACGGGTGGGTGAACGTCGTGGACGCGCTCGCGAAATCCAGTAACATCTATTTCTACGAAGTGGGAGGGGGATTTGAGGGTCAGCAAGGTTTGGGAATCGAACGTCTTAAGCGGTGGTGGGAAAAGTTCAAGCTTGGGAGCGTGACTGGCATTGACCTTGTTGGGGAGGCGAAAGGATTCCTTCCGGACCCCGCCTGGAAGGAGCGGGAGACGGGGGAGCCGTGGCGCATCGGTGACACCTACAACGTGTCGATCGGCCAGGGAGACCTCCTCGTTACCCCCTTGGAACTCCTGAACTACGTTAGTGCCATTGCGAACGGCGGGGTTCTTTACCAGCCGCGGGTAGTGCGCGCCATCGTTGACGAGCGCGGCACAGTGGTTGACGAGCGCGGCACAGTGGTTGAACACGGTGCGGTGACGGAAGAGAGAGCCACCTCCACAATACTTGCCGATCTGCGTGGAGAGATCGGGAACTCGGTTCGCTACGTTCAGGAAGGGATGCGCGAGGTGGTGCGTGCTTCCTACGGCACCGCGCACTCCTTAGCCACGCTCCCGTTCCCGGTGGCGGCGAAGACCGGCACCGCCCAGATCGAGGAGAACACCAAAATGAACGCCTTCTTCGTGGGGTATGCCCCCGCTGACCGCCCGCGCCTCGCGCTCCTCATCCTCGTAGAAAATGCGGTGCAGGGAAGTTTGAACACGGTGCCGGTGGCACGGGACGTTTTGCTGTGGTACTATGAGAATCGGTTAAAGAATAAAATATGACCAGTCGCCTATGAAAGGACTTGAGTTTTGGTTTTGCTTTCTTAATAGTCGGCGCCCTGCTCTTTATTATTGGGCGGGTTCCACTTGCGGAGGCGGCAGTTCAGCAGTTAGTTTTCGATACGCTTGATAGTATGGAGGCAGTTCATCCCGCGCAGGGTATAGGCACTGGTTTGTCCGGTAGTTTTGGTTCTCTCACCATAAAATTTTTGGGTACTCGAACCTATTGTTCGTATGCGCCGGTGATTTTGGGATATCCTTCCGAAGCTTCTTGGCTTGCCGGTTACAATAATTATGTGAGTTATCGCAAGGCCAATCTCGTGCTTCCTTGTGGCAGTAGTGTTGGTGAAGCTACGCATACTATTTCTGCCGGTGATTTTCCGGGCGGCCCGGTGGTTTTCAATCCATCGCTTTATTACGTGGTACATCTAGAAGGAGGCACCAGCGGTACTATTTTTGGAAAGGTACGAGGGTCGGGGATTGATGTTCTTGCTGGCGGCCAGTTTTGTAGATATATGTCTTGGCAAGACCCCGCGCCTTCCGGCTGTTCGCTGACTGTGAAGGATATGTATTTCGATCTTCAAGGGGTTTCCCCGGCGCCTCCGGCTGGCGGCATTTCGATAAGTAATTTAGGGCAATTCAAATCTGATGCGACGAGCACGATTCCGGAGGGCAGTGCAACGACTGAGGATACGATTGTGTTTGGCGCAACGCTTCAGTCGTCATCTACAGATCAATTGCAGCTGCAGGTGGAAGTACAACCGTCGAGTATGCCTTTCACGAACCAGCCTACTTCGACGAGTACACTAGTAAACTCCGGGGAGTTTGCCACCACAGCGGCAAATCTTTCTGACGGCGAATACCATTGGCAGGCAAGAGCAGCGGATAGCCAAAACAACGTTTCAGAGTGGCAGGAGTTTGGAACGCCAAGCAATACTGATTTCGTAATTCACCAAGTGCCGTTGTATACGCAGGTGATATCTGATTTTCCATCGCAGGCAGATACCAAAAATTGGGCCCGTGAAACTTACGCCGAAGGCAGAGGAAATATTGGGCCCGAAGATCAACGTTGCGGTCTTACTATAAGAGATTGCGGTTGCGCTATCACATCCGCGGTTATGGTTTTGCGTTATTATGACATTACAACGGGTACAGATAATCAAGACGTAAACCCGCTTACTTTCAATAACTGGCTTAATGCTAATAATGGTTACGTCGGCAATGGCAATCTTGATTGGGTGAAGGTCGTGGAGTACTCCAGAGATTCTCTTTCCGGCATTGCCCGTTTGCATTACGACGGAAGGCGTGACATCGGAGACAATTTCGGAACAACGTTTAACGATCTTGTTAACCTGACGGATTCTTATGTAAATTCAGCGAGACCGGTTATTGCTTGGATTCCAAGCTTTGGCCATTTCCTTGTTGCCAACGAAAAACTCGCAAATAATTACGCAGTTAGAGACCCCGCTTGGTACAACACGAGAACCCTCGATTCGGAGACAACAAGCGCATTGCAGAGAATCCGTGATTACAACAATCAGTTTGAAGGAGTGCGTCTATACAGTCATTTCAGTGGCCCCGTGGACGGCATCTCTTTGAATCTTGCCTCGCCCGCGGAACTTCTCGTAATAGACCCGCAGGGGAGGCGATTAGGTAGAGACCCAATTTCCAATATTGTCTATAGCGAAATTCTAAACAGCTCTTACGGCAGAGATGGCATCAGTAATGCCGACACCGAAGTTCCCGACTCGCCGCACATAGTCAAAAACATCTGGGTTCCAGAACCGATAACCGGCTCTTACGAAGTTAAAGTTATAGGCACCGCGAGTGGCACGTATTCATTGAACAGCTTGATTTACGACGCAAGTAGCACGCCCCATTTAGCGACATTTAGTGGCATTACAGCCCCAAATAGCGAAACTGATTATACTTTAAATTATTCCACCAGTACGCCTCAAGAGATTTCAGTAAAAGAAGTTTATAAATTTCTTGGTTTTCTTCCTCCGGTTAAATCCGACGGAAGCGGAGTTTGCAGACTTGGCCGGACTTTGCCGGTAAAGTTCCAGCTGAAAAACGCCCTCGGCCAATTTGTAACGAATACAACGGCAACGCTTACGGTAGCAAAAATACAGGATGGCATTGTCGGAACTGAAGAAGTAGCATTTTCAAGCGGGAATTCCAATGCAGGAAATACTTTCAGATACGATTTCCAAAACGATCAATATATCTTTAATCTGAACACAGGCACAATGACCGCGGGTACTTGGCAACTCAAGCTAAAACTGGATGACGGTAAGAGTTATACGGTTTTGATCTCATTGAGAAATTAGAAATGATGCCCCTTTTCCAAAAGAAGTTTTTTTTTCTTCTTATATTACTTATTGTTGCAAGCGGTTTATTCCTTTTCTACATCTACTATTCAAAACCGCAACCTCCCGCCGTCACTTCTCAACCTCCTGTAAATGCAACCACCAGCCAGCAAGTCGCAGAAATGAGGGTTGGTCCATGTCTTGCTGATGATGAATATGCTGAGTATAGAGCCGAGAAAAGAGAAGGCGTTCCTAGTGTTGCTGCGATATTAGTAAAAGAGAAAGATTCTAATAATGAAGTTTTTGAATTTGGTATTGAGAATGTGAAAGTGGGCCACTATCATGCTTACGAAATTCATAAGTGTAATGTTTATATTGTGAGGGAATTTAATTATGATTATCGAAAAGGGAAAGCCTTACCAAATTACAAAATAGAAATATGGCAATATCAGTATGACGGTAAGGGAAAGGAATTAGTAGAAATCGATGATTTTCGGGTTGACTCTGTAGAACGTTATATTGCTTTCCTTAAGGGCTATCTCGGCTCTTCTGATTACGCGATTGTGATTAAAGACCTCAAAACCCTAAATGACGTTTTTACCTTGCCAATGTCAGAGATTGAAAAACGAAATCTGGAAATCGTGGGCGATATGCAGTTTGAGAATTGGTCTAGCGATGGACGTTATCTTTGGGCTAATACTGCTTATGGCGCCAACACGCTTGGTTTCATTCGCATTGATACCAAAGATCGGAGCGTAAAACTTTTGCCTGCGCCAAAGGATGTTTTGGGCGGCGACGCCCTCAATCTTGAGAAGGGGTTAATCACCGTTCATCCGGGGAATGTTTGGTTCGGCGTCTCGGAGCTTGATGAACAGGAAAAAGCGAAGCGCCGCGCTCAAGGAATCGGCACCGAGCTTTATATATACAATCTCTTTACCGGAAAGCAGCTCTTCGTAGCAAGCACCACCGAACCTCTTTATTATTTCAAACCCAAGTGGCCCTCTGACACCGAACTGGAGTATTATTTTCCTTCGGGAGAGCGGGAGGTTTATAGGGTCGTAGAGTGAACCAGAGCCTGAACACGGTGCCGGTGGCGCGGGACGTGTTTCTGTGGTACTATGAGAATCGGTTAAAGAATAAAATGTGACCAGTCGCCTATGAAAGGACTTGAGTTTTGGTTTTGCTTTCTTATAGTCGGCGCCCTGCTCTTTATTATTGGGCGGGTTCCACTTGCGGAGGCGGCAGTTCAGCAGTTAGACGACTCCGTAACTTCTGTAACCTCATATTCTAATCCCGTACAGACCATAGGTGGCATTACTGGTACGCTCTCGTCATTGACTATTCACTTCGCCTCACAAGGCAGTTTAATTATGGTGAAAATGATTGTGAGAGAATATGACACAATGCCCGAGGGTGCGCCTAACGGGTATTCACAGCAGTGGTATCCTATTTCCGATAATTATATGCGGGATGGGACCTCGGCAACGTTCACTGCTTCGGAATACTCAACGCCGGTAGTTTTCAATCCTGATAAATACTATGCTTTTATGTTTTATCAAATGGATAGATACCTTCAAGGTTCCGGTTCAGATGTTCTCCAAGGCAAGTTTTATTCAACTGGTACGACGGGTAATACTACGGAAGATCCGAATGTGAAGGATATGTATTTCGATCTTCAAGGGGTTTCCCCGGCGCCTCCGGTCGGCGGCATTTCGATAAGTAACTTAGGGCAATTCAAATCTGACGCGACGAGCACGATTCCGGAAGGCGGCGCGACGACCGAAGGTATGATTGTGTTCGGCGCAACGCTTCAATCATCATCTACAGATCCACTGCAGTTGCAGGTAGAAGTACAACCGTCGAGTACACCTTTCACGAACCAGCCCACGGCGACAAGCACATTTATTGACCCGGGGGGTTTTGCTACTACGACAGTTACGAATCTGCCTAACGGCCAGTATCACTGGCAGGCAAGGGCGGTAGACAGCCAAAACAACGTTTCGGAGTGGCAGGAGTTTGGAACGCCAGGAAATATAGATTTTGAAGTAAGCATGCCTTTATCTACCAAGGCAGTGAATCTTGCAAAACTCGTTATTAACGGGCCATATTTAGGAGACGGCGACACTTTCGGTGGCAAGGGGTGGGATCCTGTGCGGGCTGAATATGTAACTTCAAGCCTGATTCTAAGTGGATATCAGTATTGGAATAACAAATTGAGGATCATTGCTTTTGGGGCGGGTCTTGACTGTTCTGGATTAGTGCAATGGGCATTTAACCGTTCCTTTGATCCCAAAAAGAGTCTGCTGAAGAATGTGGTTCGTTACGATGGGGCGGATGGGCAGTATAAAAATAATTCTGAAAACATAGCCGAGGCGGATCTGCGGCCAGCCGATTTATTGTTTCTCGATAAAGATGGTAATGGTGGAAAGGACCATGTTGCGATGTATGTGGGAGATAATGGAACATTCGATGTTGTAGAAGCACATTCGCCAGCACGAGGTATCATTACCTCTAACAAAGCTGAGTTTAAGACAAGGGCTGGATTCATTGGAAACCAAGGTTTTCGACGAGTAATTGCCAGTCCATCAATAGGAGGTCAAGTTAAAGTTAGCTCTCCAATTGATTTAATTGTGACCGACCCTGATGGATTTACTATTACACCAACGACGGTGATTCAAACCGACGAGGAGTATCTCCGAGAAGTACCGGGTGAACTTTACTACACGGAAAATGTGCTGGGGATTGATGGTCGTCCGGAGGACATAGTTTACTGGCCCGCGCAGAAGATTGGTAATTATAGCATTAAAGTTCTCCCCGAAGCTGACGCTATGCCGACAGAAACTTACTCAATGGAATTTACTGTTGGCGAGCAGACGATTGTTTTGGCAGACGATGTTCATTTAGATCAGATACCGTTGGAAGGTTATGGAGTTAACATCGCGAGTAGTGGTGCAATCAGCACTTTTGTGCCAGTAGCTATTGATATCAAGCCGAACAGTTTTCCTAATAGTATCAATTTAGGTTCCAAAGGCACTACCCCAGTGGCCATTCTCGGCTCTGCGACACTTGATGTTAAACAAATTGACCCGAACACAATTAAACTCGCAAATGCCCCAATCAAATTAAAGAACAACGGAAAGTTGATGACAAGTTATGAGGACGTAAACGGAGATGGCTTTACCGACATGGTCGTTCATATTATTACCGCTGTGCTTCAATTAGCTCCCTCGGATGTGAAAGCGGAGCTGAGCGGTTTCCTCTTGGATAGAAGAGAAATAAAAGGGTCGGATTCGGTCAAAATTGTGCCATAAAATCGTTTATGCCCGTCCTTAGTTCAATCCATAAAAAACTACTCTTCCTGTTTGTTGTTATTGCCCTTGGTCTTATTTCAGTGTGGGTATTTATTAAATACCAACCCGCTCAGAAAGAACTACCGCCGGCACTGATTTTAACTTCAACTCCCCAATCGTCGGCGGTTTCAGCCCCAATCTCTACCACCTCAACAAGCATCACGCAAGAAACCAAAACCTATCGCAATGAAAAGTTTGGTTTTGAATTTCAGTATCCGGGAAACTGGATTGTAAAAGAGAATACTTTTGGAAGTTATTACAGTAAATTTAATCTTGTGGTAAATCCCGAATTAGTGCGGAGTTCTAATTTTACATTTTCAATCAATATTGTATTGCCAGAGTTTCCTGAACGTAGTTTTCGCAACATAGAAAAAACAACTCCTGAAGTGATTGTTGATGGAGTTGTGGGTACCAAATATCAGTATGAGTTTGAAGGTCAGCAGGAAACAGCGATTATATTACCACTCGGAGAATATAGGATGATTTTAGGAAGAGATAGTGAACAATATTTGAATGAATTTAATCAAATTATTGCTTCATTCAAGTTTTTGAGTTGATGATGAGTTACGAGAACGTTAACGAAGTTTGATGGAACTATAATCAAGGGATCTGATTCTGTTCGGATTGTCCCTTAAAGTTGAATCTATAAACATAGTGAACAAAAAGTTATTAATTACATTAATCGGCATTATCATGCTTGGTGCTAGCGTTGCGATTGCGGGGTGGTGGATGTTTAGTGGGCGACCTGATCGGAATCAATCAATGCCTTCTGTCCCGCCCACTGCTTCCTCTACTCCTTCTGCTGGGAGGAATAATATTCTGGGAGTGGGGATGATAACATCTAGTCAAGGCCCTATTGACCTCATCGTGACCGATCCCGATGGATACACTATCACGCCAACAACGACCATTCCTTCTGATTTTGAATATCTTCGCCAAATCCCCGGAGTTCTCTATTATTCGGAAATGGAAAAAGGGGCAGATGGCAACCCAATTGACAGGGTTTATTCCTACACTGCTAAAATCGGTGATTATCTTATAAAAGTGTTACTGGCTTCTAACGCTACTCCGACTTCAACTTATAACCTCAATTTTTCAGTTGGGGATCAGTCCATAACGCTTGCTCAAAATACACCCGTAAGTCAAATACCGCAGCAAGGATACGGCGTGCGTGTGGCGCCGAATGGTTCGATTTCGCCTCTACCTTTGGTTCTAACTATTCCGTCTGTTCAAACAGGAAAAGCAGAGGGCATGAAAACATATATAAATACTGAGTTTGGTTTTGAGTTCCAATACCCAGCAAATTGGGAGATACGAGAAAACGTTTTTGGGAGTCCGGCAAGTAAATTTAACTTGAATATTGTCCCGAATACCGAACGTTATCTTCCCGATCCGGTACTGATTAATGTTGTGACTTCTAGTTTTGGTGACCGCGCTTTTCAAGATTTGGAGAATATTACCTCCAAGATAACGGTTGGCGGTATTTCTGGCAAACGTTACGATTATGAGTTTGAGGGCATGCAAAGAACCTCAATCCTTTTACCGTTCGGCGAGCTTAGGATTATTTTGGGATCTGAGCAACGGTATGAAGATGTTTTTAATCAAGTTATTTCCTCATTCAAGTTCTTGAAATGAATATCAAACCCGGCAGTTTTCCAAATAGCATCAATCTTAATTCAAAAGGCACCACTCCTGTCGCGATTTTCGGTTCCGCGACGTTCGATGTTAGACAAATTGACTCTACTACGATTAAACTTGCTAACGCCAGCGTAAAATTAAAAGGCAACGGCCAGCCAATGAAGAGTTATACGGTTTTGATTTCTTTAAGGAACTAGACATGGCACCATGACCTCATTATTTCGAAGGAGGGTTTTTTTGTTGTTTGTACTGCTCATTATCGTGAGTGCGATATTTTGGTTTTACTTACGCTATTTCCGATTTCACACCGCTGACACTTCCCAGGTTCCAGGCAATGCCACCACGACGGAAGAAATTAATAAAGTAAAACACGGCCCATGCCTTGCGGATGACGAAATGGTTGAATACGACCGTATAAGCCAACACCTACTTATTACACAACCGAAAGACATGTCGCCAGTTATTTATGTACGCAATAAAACTACAGGTGAGACGACGGTTAGCTTTCGACTTGATGACGTTATGGTTTTTGGACATCCGATGGAGATACACAATTGTGGTGTTTACGTTGTAAGAGCTTTCAATTATGACCCGCAAAAAGCTAAGCAAGAAATAGGTTTTCGTGATGAGTTGTGGAAATACGATTATCGGGGAGAGAAAAAAATGTTGATATTGCTTTCCGAGAAGCCGAAAGAATTCATTGACTATTACGGCCTTGAATTTCGTGTTGCCCCCACAGAAACCTACGTTTCTTTTATACGCGGGTACTTGGGTAAGGCCGACTATGCCATCGTCATTAAAGATTTAAACGCGCTCAGAGATATTTTGACTCTGACAATTGCAGAAATCGAAAAGCGCAATCCGGATTTAGTGCAGGATATCGCATTCGACGACTGGACCAACGACGGTCGCTACTTCTGGGTCCACACGCATTATGGAGCAAACACTTTGGGTTTCATTCGCATAGATATGGAAACAAAAACCTTTGATTTATTTCCTGCGCCGAAAGATGTTCTGGGCGGCGATGCTCTCAATCTTGAAAAGGGATTAATCACGGTTCATCCAGGCAATGTCTGGTTCGGCATTGCCCAAGTGGAGGAACAGGAAAAAGCCAAGCGGAGAGCACAGAGCATCGGCACCGAACTGTACGTTGAAAACCTTTTTACCCACGAGCGCCAGTTTGTGGCGAGCACCGCAGAACCGCTCCACTACTTCAAGCCGAAGTGGATTTCCGACACTGAACTGGAGTATTCCCTGCCGTCAGGGGAAACGAAGATGTATACAATTCCTTGATGAATGGGAGATAGGCAAACCATTGCGCCCAAAACTGGGAAACACCGTTCCGGTGGCGAACGACGTGCTCCTGTGGTACTATGAGCATCGTATAAAAACTGGTAACGGGTAAGGGGTAATGAGTAACGGGTAAAAGTGAGTTTGAATTTATTTACCCATTACTCTTTTCCTTTTGCCGGTCACCGCTGAGAAAATGCAAGACCATCAAGCATATCTCACCCGCGAGCGCTACGACGAGCTCGCTGTGGAGCTCAGCACGCTCAAAACCGCCGGGCGGAAGGGCATCGCGGATCGCCTGAAGCACGCCAAAGATATGGGCGACCTCTCCGAGAACTTCGATTATCAGGAGGCTCGTGAGGAACAGGTGCTCCTCGAGCAGCGGATCGTGCAGATCGAGGAACTTTTGAAACGCTCCGTTATCATAAAGAAATCGGAGGGAGCGCAGACGGTGCGGATCGGTTCCAGGGTGACGGTGCAGAAGGATAATGCGGTGCTTGCGTATACCATCGTCGGTTCCAACGAGTCGCAACCCATGTCTGGGTTTATCTCCAACGAGTCGCCGTTGGGGAGGAGTATCTTGGGGAAAAAAGTGGGCGACACGGTGGCGGTGCGAATCCCCGCCGGCGAGGCGAAGTACCAAATACTCGCCATAGAATAGCGCATGCTCCGCGACCTTATAGCCGAACGCAGGCGAAAGCTTGCCACCTACCGCGAGGCGGCTGACCCATACCCGGCTTCGGTGGCGCGCACGGTGACGCTGGGGGACCTCACTGCTCGTTTCGGGACATTCGCGCGCGGGAAACGACGGGTGTCGGTGGTAGGCCGAGTGGTTTCATGGCGGGATCAGGGCAAGATCCTTTTCGCCGGTCTCACCGATGCTACCGGGAAACTCCAGGTGGTGATGACTGCGGAAGCGACCGCTCCCTTCACCGTCTTGAAGCACAGCGTCGATATCGGGGATTTTTTGGAGGTGCGGGGGCGGGCGTTCACCACCAAGCGCGGGGAGAAAAGCATCCTCGCCGAGCGGGCGCGCCTTCTCTCGAAAAGTGTGCGCCCCGTCCCGAGCGAATGGTACGGACTCTCGGACATTGAGACCCGGCTCCGGAAACGTTATTTGGACCTCCTCGTAAACCCCGAGGTGCGCGAGCTTTTCGTGAAGAAAGCGGAGTTCTGGCGGACGATGCGGGGAGTGCTCGTGAAAGACGGATTCCTCGAGGTGGAAACGGGGGCGCTGGAGCCGGTCCCGGGGGGCGCGGATGCGGAACCGTTCGTGACCCACATGAACGCCCTTGACCGGGATTTCTATCTGCGCATCTCGCTCGAGCTCCCATTGAAGCGGCTCCTCGTGGGTGGGTATGAGAAAGTGTTCGAGATCGGGCGCGTGTTCCGCAACGAAGGGATGGATCGCGACCACCTCCAGGACTACACCCAGATGGAGTGCTACGCGGCGTACTGGGACCACCGGGATATGATGAAATTCGTGGAGCGGCTTTTCCGCGCGGTCGTGAAGCGCACCGTCGGGTCTCTCTCCACGAAGCACGGGGGTAAGGCGGTGGATTGGGGAAAGGAATGGCCGGTGGTGGATTACTTCGCGGTTTTCAGGAAGGCGACGGGGATTGATCTGGAGAACGCCACGCGCGACGCCCTCCGCCTTGAGGCGGAAAAGCGGAAACTGGCGCCGGAGCCGCGTGCAGGCCGCGGGCGTCTCATTGACATGATTTTCAAGAAAGCGGTTCGTCCCACGCTTGTGCAGCCCTCGTTCCTCACGGGGCACCCGGTGGATATCTCGCCGCTCGCGAAGTCCGATCCGGAGCATCCGAAGAAGACACTTCGTTTCCAGGTAATGGCGGCAGGAATCGAGCTGGGGAACGGCTGGGCGGAGCTCAATGACCCCGAGGAGCAGCGGCGCCGGTTTGGCGAGCAGATGAAGCTCCGCGCCGCTGGCGACAAAGAGGCTCAGCGGTTGGACGAGGATTTCGTGGAAGCTTTGGAGTATGGTATGCCGCCCGCCGCCGGATTCGGGCTTTCAGAGCGCTTCTTTGCGGTCCTGATGGATAAACCCATCCGCGAAACGGTCATGTTCCCGCTTATGAAAGAGGAAAAATAGAACGATGACCATGACGATGACCATGACCATGACTATAACCATGACGATATGCTAGATATTAACCTCATCCGGGAACAGCCGGACAAAGTGAAGGAGGGCGTTCAAAAGAAGAACGTCGACCCTAAGATTGTGGACAAATTTTTGCGTTTGGACGAACAGTGGCGGGCGAAGACCGCCATCCTGGACCAGCTGAAAACGGAGCAAAACCTCCTCTCGAAGGAGCTTTCACATGGCCAGAGCGAGGAGGCGCTCTCCAAAGCGCAAGTGTTGAAAAATAGGATCACCGGCGTTGCCGCCGAACGCAGCGAGGTGGAGGGAAAGCGGGATGAAGTGCATCACCAACTACCCAATCTTCCCCTTGCCGACGTGCAGGTGGGAAAGGATGAATCCGGGAACAAGGTGCTCCGCGAGGTTGGGGAAAAACCGACGTTTGATTTTACGCCGAATGATTATCTTTCCCTCGGAGAGAAATTGGGCATCATCAATGTGAAGAAGGCCAGCGAGGTTTCAGGACCGCGGTTCGGCTACCTCATGGGAGACGCGGTGCTTTTGGAATTCGCGCTCGTTAAGCTCGCATTTGATACGCTCATTCCGGAAGGGTTCACGCCTGTGATCCCGCCGGTGCTCGTGAAGGAACGCACCATGCGGGCCATGGGTTACCTGGACCGCCACGAGGACCGCGACGAGGCGTACTTCTTTGAGAAAGACGGGCTCTACCTCGTGGGGACCTCGGAGCAGTCGCTCGGGCCGCTCCACATCGGTGACGTGCTGGAGGAGGCCGAATTGCCGAAGCGCTACGTCGGGTTTTCCAGTTGCTTCCGGCGCGAGGCGGGCTCCTACGGGAAGGACACAAAAGGCATTCTCCGCGTCCATCAATTCGACAAGGTGGAAATGTTCAGTTTCTGCAGTCCCGAGCAGTCGCGCGCGGAACACGCCTTCCTCCTCTCAATGGAGGAGAAGCTCATGCAGGCGCTTGAGATCCCGTACCGCGTGGTGGAGATATGCACGGGGGATTTGGGGAACGTTGCTGCGGCAAAGTTTGACATTGAAGCGTGGTTCGCGGGCGAGGGCGTGTACCGCGAGACACACTCAACATCCAATTGCACCGATTTCCAGGCGCGCCGCCTCAACGTGAAGTATCGCCCGAAGGAGAAAGGCGCAAAGCCCCGGTACCTGCATACACTGAACGGCACGGCATTTTCTCAGCGGCCGCTCCTCGCCATCATTGAGAACAACCAGCTCGCTACGGGCACCATTAAGGTCCCGAAGGCGCTCCAGGGGTACGTGGGGAAGAGGGAGATAGGGGTATAACAAAACCCATTTCCCGCACTGGCAGTCGTTTCTGCGCAGGCGGGGAACTCGGCTTTGAAAGTCCAGCATCAATCTTTGGTCCCGTACAGCAACGTGCGGAGCTTTTTATTTTAAAGCCCGCTCAACAAAACAAATATCCGCCTTGCGTTTTGTCAGCAACTCTCGGAGCGCCGACCCTGTTTTCTGTTTACCTCAGTTCCTTTTCTTGATGTGAAGCTCCACTGGCTGACCTGCGCTTCGCCGAAGGCTTCGGCAAGGCGAGCGCCCGTGGCTTCTTTCCATTCGGGGTTCCGTGGAGCGCCTGCCCGCCGAAGCACGGGCGCAGGCGGGGAACCCCGCACCAGTCCGCCTTAGGCGGACGGTGCGGGGGTAATTGTCCTTTATACCCACGATCGTGGGTATAAAGGACATGTGCTATACTGGGATGGATGGAATGTGAGAAAAACACGAAGGTGGGAGAGCGGCCACGAAGAGCGAAAGGCGATATTCTCCTGCGGGTGTTGGAGAGGGTAGCGGAGGGTGCCGGAGATGCTGCCGCCATGTTTGGAGCTTTTTTGTCGGCTGGGTATGGCGCCTCGTATGGAAAACTGGAGCGAGAGCTCGCGCGGGAGCATGCAGGGAGGGAAGCAGCCGCGCAGGCGGTGCGGCTTGAAAGAGAAGCCAGGCGCAAATATCGGAAATTGTTCTACCTCCTCAAAAAGGACGGGCTTGTGGAGGAGAAGAAAAAAGCTCACAACAATATTTTTCTTCTCACCAGGCGGGGGGTGGCAAAACTCGCGGAGCTCCGCAAGCGGAAACTGCAGCTATTGCCTCGTCGGGTGTATGAGCCGGAGCGGGCGGACGTGTTCACTATTGTGACGTTTGATGTTCCGGAGAGAGATAGAAAAAAGCGAGAATGGCTTCGGGAAACATTGAGATCTCTGGGATTTGATTTTGTGCAAAGGAGCGTTTGGATAGGGAAGGTAAAGCTTCCGAAAGAGTTTTTGGAGGACATACAGCACCTAAACCTTATTGATTCTGTTGAGATTTTTCAGATTACAAAGACTGGCAGCTTGAAACACCTTATGTAATGTGTGGAATGTCTTTTATACAGACGATCGTCTACATAAAGGACAAACCATGTGCTGGGAGATGTGAATGGTAAAACGATGAGAGAACGAAAGCGGTTGAGTGTTGCGTTTGACGCACGCGCACTCTCTAGTCAGGGTTCCCTTGCCTCGTCGCAGATGAGCTTCGGTTCCTCGTCGCGCCAAGAGAGGCGCCCCGAGACATTCCACTCGTATCTTGGTCTCCTGAAGCATGGGAACGCGCGCAGGTTGAAACGGCGCGCGCGGTATTTGTGTTATAATTTTTCTGTACCAATGGATCCTCATTTTTAAAATGCGCGACACTCAATGGGGAATGACGAACAAAAAACCGCGGCGGGCCCTATGGTGGTTTTTGGGTATTTTTTCTCTTCTGGTGCTTCTCTTCATAGGCATTGGGTACACCGTTCTTTACTCGGGTCTTTTCAAGGTGCAGGCGGTTGAGGTAAGCGGCGGGGATGCGTTGCCGCACGAGCAGCTTCTCGCGGCGCTCTCCACTAAACTTACCGACAGCACCCTTCGGGGGCTCCTGGGTCCCGGGAACATCCTCTTCTGGATGTTCCGGGGTAGCGAGCCGAAACAATTGAATACCCTGCCGCTTGCCGTGGAGGTAACCATCGTACCCCATCCGTGGGAGCGAACGGTGGAGGTAGCGGTGGGGGAGCGGGAACTTTTCGGGGTGTGGTGTGTGCCGGGCGGATCGTGCTTTGGATTCGATCGAAAAGGGATGCTCTTGGGCGAGGTTCCGGAGGTTGAAGGCACGCTCATGGTGAAGGTTCAGGACGAGAACAGTCGCTCGCTAGTGGTTGGGCAACCGGTACTACCTAACCCGCAGTGGGTCAAGAACTTCTTTGTGGCCGTCGCGACGCTCAAGGAGCAGAATCTCCCCGTGATGTCATTTACCGTGAAACCAATCGCGCTCCACGAATGGTGGGCGGCGCTGGATTCGGGGACGCTCATCTACCTTAGCTTTGACTTCGTGCCGGAGAATCTTTCGGCGATAGTGGAGAACTTCAGGGCGAAGCCAGATTTTACAAAGCTCACGTACCTGGACCTCCGCGTCCCGAACCGGGTGTATTACCGGTAGCGCTTGACAGAGTTTTAGAGTTGTGCTACCATTAAGCTAGGACGAAGCTTAGCTTCTTTTTCATTTCACAAACACATATTGCGGAGGTCTCATGAAACCACGATTTCTGCTTATACCCATGCTCGGAGTTATCATACTCGTTGGTCTTGCTTTTCGGAATTCCATTGGGTGGAAAACGGCCGAGCGCGAACGCGACGAAGCCCGCCAGATGCTCACGGGTGTTTGCCAGGTCCTTGAAGTGATTGGCGACACCAGCAAGGTGCGCCTGAAACGGGAGGAAAGCAATGCGCTGATCTATCCCAGCCTCATACGTGGGAGAGACGGTTCTTGGCAGGTGGTCATCGTTTGGAGGAATCTCACTGATCGGGGTGCCCTCGAACACCAAATTTGGCGAGACGGGACGGTGTGGCAAATTGACTGGGCAGGTGAAGTCCCCAGGCAGGTCTATGCCGACTCGAAGTTGGATTGGCCACGGCTTTTCAGAGAGGAGACGCGGTAGAGCGTTATATCAGAAAGGCGCGATTACAAAATCGCGCCTTTCGTATTTTTCAGAGGTGGTAGATGAAGATGGAGGTGCCGGCGCGGAAGTCGGGTGTGGGGAGTTCGCCCAAGCCCGCCTCCGGCGGCCGGAGCTCCCGCAGCCAACGGTACTCGTCCTCCGGTTTGCGGGCGAGGGGCGGAATAACCGGCTGCATGGCCCCCTGGAGGGTGTTCACCGAGACGGCAAACCACTCGATGCCGATGTCCCTCGGGTCCCCGCGCGCCGACCACCACCCCTCGGCGGTTCCCCCGAGGTAGAACCGGGGGTCGCCTCCGCCGAAGTAGTCCACGGCGATTCTCTGGATGTCGCCTCGTTCCCTCACCCACGCGGCGAGGCGTTTCAGGTCCTGCCCCCAGTCGTAGTTTGAATCGGTGGCGTACCGGTAGCCGGTTCCCATGCCGCCTGCCGCCTCGTTGAAGTAGGAAAGGAAGAAGGGAGCCGCGAGAACCGTCTCAGCGGCCTGCCAGAACACCAGCGCTATCACCAGGGTCATTTTCCAGCGTGTCCGGGGCGGCAGCTTGCCTTCCTTGGTTCCCGCGTCCGCGTGGGTTTTCCCCCGTTGCGCCCACGATTTCAGGCCCCCCGCGGCGAGGAGGTAGAGAAGAGGAAGGACGGTGAGTACGTACCGCGCGCCGATGGGCGATGGATTCTTCACGCTGGAGGCGGCATAGAGCACCACCACGGCGAGCATGGGAAATTCAGCAAAGTGCGTGCCGAGGTAATCCGCAAAAGCCCTGCGGCGGGTTCTTCCATTCGCTCCGCCCAGCATCGTTTTCACCGAGAGGCCTAGGGCAAGGAGAAGAAACAAAAGGACGGGGAGCGGCTCTTTCAAGAGGAACGTGACGGGAGAATGGTACCATCGGCCGCCGCTCGAGACGTTTCCGAAGAAGTAAGTGGGGTTCCCGCCGTCCGGACGCTGGAGTGCCATAGTGATGCCGAGCGCGTACTCAGCAAACGGGCGGAGCATCGGGTTCCCCGCCATTTGCGTGAGCGCGCTCCGCGCGAGTGGGGGCGCGGAGGAGAGGAGAGAGGAAGTATCCGTGATCTGCTTTGCCGCCGGGTAGTGGAACGTGGTCACGAAATACCCAGCGTAGATGACCGCCGCCCCGAGCGCAAAAACGAGGAGCAGTGATCCCGCAAGTGCGGTACCCCGGGGACGGTGCCCGCCTCTACTCGCTTGCCCCGTTTCCGCGAGAGCGGAGCGGGCCGTCAAGGCGAGGCTGGGGGTGCCGCGCCGGTGCGCTTCTCCCCAGAAAAATATTATCGCAAGGAGCACGAACGCGGGGATAAGGAGCAGCGCCGAGAACTCCATGAGCTGCGCAACGCCGAAGGCAATTCCGGCGAGTATGAGGCGCCGCGCCGTCGGTCGGAGAAACCACTTTACGAATGCGTAGACAGCGGTGAGGATTCCGAATGCAGCCGCGACATCAGTGGTCACGTAATGCCCGTGCGCGAGGACGATAGGGGAGAACGCGAAGAGCGTTGCGGGGAGAAGTGCCCACCACCGCCCGAGGAGCTCCCGCCCCCAGAGGTAGATAAAGAGAAGCGTGAGGAGGGTGAGGAATATGGGGAATAGGCGGGAGAGGAAGATGATACGGTCCGCGTCGTTCCCCGACTCATAGAGGAACTGGTACCCGACGTCACGCCCTCCGTTCACCTCCTTCTGCCACGCGGGATTCCCGGTAGGGAAGTTGAGCGATTCAGCGAGGAGAGGGAGCGCCGCGAGCGCTTTTGCGAGCGGAGGATGTCCTGGGTCAAGACGGTAGTCCATGTAGCGCGTGTAGCCATAGCCGGCTGGGATGTTGGCAAGTTCCTCTCTCGTAGCGGAGTCTCCCGCCGCCCCTTGGATGAGGAAATAGGCAGCAGCAGCCGCTAAGAAAATGAACATCGCGTGCGGGGCGACGTTCCTCAGGATTTTCACTGCTCTCTCCATGGTGCTGGGGCGTGTGATATGATAGAAGTAGTATAACAGTTCGGGCACTTATGCTTCCTCGCAACCATCCCAAGTCCGGGTTCATCCCCCACATAACTTCAAAAAAGAAGTCATGTGGGGGATTCACCCTCGTTGAGCTACTCATCTACGGAGCGGTGTTCTCTGTTACCGCGGTATTTCTCGTGAACATCCTCACCGCCGTCACACAGACGCAGGTGCGCCAAACCTCGGTGAACGAGGTGAACCAGCAACTCACCTTCGTGGCGAACACCGTCCAGCGGCTCGTGCGGGAGTCGGCCGCGGTTGAGAATGCAGCGGGGGTTTCCTCCACCACACTCGTTCTCCGCATGCCTTCCTCCACACTCGACAAAACATTCGTCTACGCCTCCGGCACCGCCATCTACCTTGAGCAAGGATCTTCCACGCTCGGGGTTGCGGCTCCCTCGTCCCTCACCAACGACAAGGTGACAGTGACGGGATTTTCGGTGAAGAAGTTCGAGAACCCCGGTGGGCTCTCGGTGGTACAGTTTGACATCGCGCTCTCGTACAACTCCTCGAGTACAAAATCGCAAGCCACCCGTACGTGGTCCGGGGCGGTGGCGCGCATCTCGGCGGCGACTTTTGATTCAAGTTTACTACCCGCAACCGCCGGAGATCTGGATGTCGGCGGCGATGGCTTCAATTGGAACAACGCCTATTTTTCGGGGGACGTCACCATTGCGGTTGACGGTCAGCTGGGGATTGGCGTCGCCCCCTCCGCGCTTTCAACAACGAAAATCAAATCCACCGGGGATGTCGGTTTTTCCACCTCAACCTACGGACTCATTCTCGTGAAACCCGACGGGAGTGGATGTTACCGCGTAACGGTAAGCAACGCTGGCGCTCTAGTAATCACTGCCACCACCTGCCCCTAAAACGCGATGCGAATATACTAATGCATACTAATTATACGAATAAAGGAATTCTCCATTAGTAGTATTCGTATGAATTCGTATATTAGCATCGCGTTGGCACTTGACTTGTCCGAGTGCCAATTCTATACTTGAAAGGCTTGGTTGGAGCAATGGGAGCCGTAGGCGAACCAGTGCTCCATTCCAAACTTTCACCCCGTTAGATAAGAATATGAAAACCGTGGCAGTAAACAGACATAACGTATATCGATTACTATCGGTCGGCGATTCCCTGTCCTCGCTATCTAACGGGGTGCTCGATTTTGTAGATAAATTTTCTTCTTCTACAGACTCGAAAATTTGTACAAAATCGGCATGAGAGATCGCACGAAGTCCATCCTTGAAGGCGCGGTCAAGGAGTTTATCCGCACAGGAGAGCCCATCACTTCAGAGCATCTTTTCGATGCTTTTGAGTTCGGCATCAAGCCAGCCATGATCCGGTGGGAGCTTAAGGAGCTTTCCCGCGCCGGCTACTTTTCCCAAAGGCACCCCTCCGGGGGGCGGTTTCCCACCAACCGGGCGTACCGCTTCTATGTGCAATCGCTTCTCGGCGCCGGTGTTCCCTCAATGCGGGGGTCGCTCGAGAGAGCGCTGCATGGATTCTTGGGGGAAGGGCCGCGGGAGCTCGTGGGAGAGATGGCGGATTACCTCGGAATGTTCTCCGCCGTGTATGAACCGCGGGCGGACCACGTCTATGAGAGCGGGCTCGAGGACCTCATGGCGGAACTTGATCTTGAGAATCGTCGCGAGCTCATGGAAGTCATCCGCGATATTGAGCTCCTCCCGGAGCGGATTATGGAGCAGGGAACGTGGCGGGGAGAGCGCGAGTGGCCCCAGGTGTTTGTGGGGGGGAACCCCTTCACCGCCAGCAGGCATCTCTCGGTGGTGGCGGGCAGGGTGCGTGGCGGGGAGAAGCCTCTCCTCCTCTTGGCGGTGGGTCCCACGCGGATGGACTATGAAAAATCCTTGCGGCTCTTCCGCGCACTCTGTGATTCGGTTTCATAATTTACGCCATGGAAGACAATATTCCCCACAAAGAAGAAGAGCGGCCGCAGACGTCCCCGCCACTCGAGGTGCAGCTTGCCGCGTGCGCGCAGGAGCGCGATGAGTATCTGAACGGATGGAAGCGCGCGAAAGCGGACCTCGCAAACTACCGGAAGGAGGAGATGGAGCGCTTTGACGCGTTTGCGAAACTTTCCACCAGTGCGCTCGTCTCCGAGCTCCTCTCGCTCTTTGATAGTTTTGATTTGGGGCTCGCGGCAGCGAAGGGCGATGAGGAAGCAAAACGCGGGTTTTACCTCATCCGGGGACAGTTGGAGGATATTTTGAAACGGCGCGGTCTTGAGACGATCCTTGCGCCGCCGGGCGCGCCGTTTGACCCGGTGCGCCACGAGGGAGTGGGGGAAATGACCTCGGAATATCCCCCGGGGACCGTGGCGGAGGAAGTGAGCCGGGGGTATATGTTCCATGGGAGAGTGCTCCGCCCCGCGCGGGTGAAGATAAGCAAGGAGCAAAAGGACAACGGTGACAAATGACGATGACGATAACAAGCGACCGATAACATCCGTATAAATCCGTTTCAATCCGTATGAATCCGTGTCTAAATAAATCAGCGTCTAGAGTAGCAAAAGGCAAATAACAAATAATAATTACCATGCCAAAAATTTTAGGTATTGACCTCGGGACCACGAACTCCGCCATGGCCGTCGTGCAGGGCGGGGAGCCGGTGGTACTCGAGAACCACGAGGGCAATCGGACTACCCCTTCCGTGGCGGCGCTCTCCAAGTCGGGGGAGCGGCTCGTGGGGCTCCTTGCAAAGCGCCAGGCGGTGGTGAACCCCAAGCACACCATCTTTTCGGTGAAGCGGCTTGTGGGCCGCGCGTGGAGCGATCCGGAGGTGCAGCGCGATCTCTCGTGGCTCACGTACGAGATGCACGCCTCCGCACAAGGGGGTGTGGAGGTGAGGATGGGGGATCGGTGGTACAAACCGGAGGAGATTTCCGCCATGGTGCTCCAGAAGCTCAAGGCGGATGCCGAGGCGAAGCTCGGCGAGAAAATCGAGGAAGCGGTCATCACCGTGCCGGCGTACTTCGACGATTCCCAGCGTCAGGCGACCAAAAACGCGGGAGAGATCGCCGGTTTCAAGGTGCGCCGCATCCTGAACGAACCCACCGCGGCGGCGCTCGCGTACGGCCTGAACCGCGAGAAGAACGAGCGCATCGTGGTCTATGACTTCGGCGGCGGGACGTTCGACATTTCCATCCTCGAGGTGGGCGACGACACCGTGGAAGTGAAGGCGACGGGTGGTGACACTCACTTGGGCGGCGACGACTTTGACAAACGCATCATCGAGTACCTCGTCAAGGAATACCAGAAGCAGGAAGGCATCGATATCTCGAAGGATACCCTCGCCATCCAGCGCTTGAAGGAAGCCGCCGAGCGCGCGAAGCATGAACTTTCAACGGCCGTGGAGAGCGAGATAAACCTCCCTTACATCACCTCCGGACCGGAGGGTCCCAAGCATTTTGTGATGAAGCTCACGCGCGCGAAGCTCGAGGACCTCGTTCGTGATTTTATTGAGCACTCCCTGTCCCTCGTGAAGGAGGCCGTCACGGCGGCGCCCCCCAAGGGGGCGGGTCTCAAGTTTTCCGACATTAATGAGGTGGTGCTCGTCGGCGGTCAGACGCGCATGCCGGCGATCCAGGAAGCGGTGAAAAAGCTTTTTGGGAAGGATCCTCACAAAGGCATCAACCCCGACGAGGTGGTGGCGGTGGGTGCCGCGGTCCAGGCGGGCATTCTTCAGGGCGACGTGAAAGACATTCTCCTCTTGGACGTGACACCCCTTTCCCTCTCCATTGAAACCCTTGGCGGTGTGGCGACACCCATGATTCCCAAGAACACAACCGTGCCGACCTCGAAGACACAGGTGTTTTCCACCGCCGCCGACAGCCAGACCTCGGTGGAGATCCACATCGGGCAGGGAGAGCGGGCCCTCATGGCGGACAATAAAACACTCGGCCGCTTCATCTTGGACGGCATTCCTCCCGCGCCGCGCGGTCTTCCCCAGATCGAGGTGACTTTCGACATCGACGCTAACGGTATCCTCACCGTTTCCGCGAAGGACAAGGCGACGAGCAAAGCGCAGTCGGTGAAGATCGAGGCGACCACGAGTTTGAACAAGGAGGAGGTTGAGCGCCTGAAGCGTGAGGCGGCGGAGCACGCGACGGAGGACCAGAAAAAGCGTGAGGAGATCGAGATCAAGAACCAAACCGAGTCCCTCATTTATACGGCGGAGAAAAGTTTGCGCGATGGCGGCGATAAGATACCCACGGACATTGCCGAGGCAGTGAAGGCGAAAATTGATATACTGAAGGAGAAGCAATCGAAAGGAGATCTCCCGGCGATCCAGAACGCCATGCAGGAACTCTCGCAGGCGCTCCAGAAGATCGGCGAAGCCCTCTACCGGGGCCAGCAGCCGCCGGGGGGCGCTGAGGGAGGTGAACCGCGACCCACAGCATGACCGATAACCGCACGACGGTGATAAGCCAGTCAACGGAGGAAGAAATCGACCGGAGCGTCGGGAAGGTGCTTACACTCGCTCTCGTGGGGGCGGTATTGAGCGTAATCACGGCGTACGCCGTGCAGCTTTTCCTCACCACCGCGGAGACGCGGTATCTCGTAGGCGGGCTCGTGGCCGGTTTTTTCTTCTTTATAGAGCTCATCCTTGAAAGTTTTTTCGTGAAAAATCGAGCGCTTCTCAAGGTCATCGCGGTGTTTCAGGGGGTGGTGCCGCTCGTGCTCTTCTCCGGGCATCTCTATCCCGTACCATCCATTCCCTTGATTGCCGGCGTTGTCCTCATGGCGGCGTTCCTCGCGGGCGGCGCGGGTCACGGCGCGCACGTTTTGAAGAACAGCATGAAAGTTCAGTTCGTGACCGTGACGCGGGCGTTTCTCTCCAAGCTCCTCACAGGCGTGCTCATATTCGTGTCAGTGCTCTTTTACCTGAACTACTTCGCGTGGGGAGGTTTTAATGAAGCACTCGGGCGGAAACTCACGGATCAACTCCTCAAGGCCTCCGAGCCGGTGGTGGGAATTATCTGGGGCGGGGTGCGGTTTGATCAAACGGTGGGTGAAGTGCTCGCGCAGGTGGCGGAGAAGCAGCTCCGTAGCGCGCCAGTGGAGGGCGCCGATAGCATCGATTTCTCGCAGCTCCCCCCGGAGCTCCAGCAGCAAGCGGTGCAGGGCGCCGCGGAGACGCTCCGGGGTTTGCTCGTCGAGCGACTGGGTCCTTTCACGAGTGATGAGAAGGTGACCGATGTAGTATACGGCGTCGCAGCGCGCTACGTTGCGAATGTTTCGCCGGAGATCAAGGCGCTCGCCGGTGCTCTCTTTGCGCTCGCCCTCTTCTTCTCTCTCAAGGGTTTCTTCTCGCTTTTCCTCTGGTTCGTGGCGTTCGTGGCGTACCTTTTCTTCAAACTCCTCGTCGCGGTGAACTTCGCCCACGTGAGTACGGAAACCACCATGCGCGAGTTCGTTATCTTATAGACGCTGATTTATGCGGATTTTGGCGGATTTATGCGGATAGTAGTGATGCGAATATACCAGGCGGCTACGAAATACGAAATAATACGAAAATACAATTTAGCTACGAAATACGAAAATAGTACGAATATACGAAATTGTTAATAAAACATGAAGTCGTTTTCGTATATTCGTAAGAAGTTCGTAATTCGTAGAGAAGCGGAGCGTTTCGTATATTCGGAATTAAATTCGTAATTCGTAGAGATATTTACCCGTGAAGGATTATTACAAAACTTTGGGCGTTTCGCGCGACGCCTCGGAGGAGGATATAAAGAAGGCGTACCGCCGCCTCGCCCACCAGCACCACCCGGACAAAACGGGCGGGAGCGACGCCAAGTTCAAGGAGTTGAACGAGGCCTACCAAGTGTTGGGGAACAGCGAGAAGCGGAGCCAGTATGACCGCTTCGGTACCGTCTTTTCCTCCGGAGGCGGACCCGCTTATGGCGGAGAGGGTTTCGGCGGATTCAACCCCGAAGGATTTGGGTGGAACGTGAACGCAGGGGAGGACTTGGGCAACTTCGCCGACATCTTTGAGAATATCTTTGAACACTTCGGCGGGGGACCCCGCCGGCAGACCTACACGCGCGGTGCCGACGTGGAGCTCGCGCAGGAGCTCACCATGGAAGACGCGTTCCGCGGCGTGCGGCGGCATATTCGCTTCTCGGCGCATGTGCAGTGCCACGTGTGCGGCGGAGTAGGGCATGACAAGGCGAAGGGGCTCTCTCCCTGCGCCACCTGCAAGGGGCGCGGCGAGATCCGCGAGCAGCGCCAGACCTTCTTCGGCAACTTTGCGCAGGTTAAAGCGTGCCCGACCTGCCGCGGCCGCGGCGAAGTGGCCGTGGCTCCCTGCAGTGCCTGCAAGGGGAGCGGGCGCACGGCGGGAACGCGGGAGGTGGAACTTTCCATCGCCCCCGGGGTGGACAACGGGCAGGTCATTAAGGTTTCGGGCATGGGCGAGGCGGGGGAGTACGGAACGGGGAGCGGCGACCTCTACGTGGTGGTGCGTGTGAAGCCCCACACGGCGTTCCGGCGGAAGAAAACCGATCTCTTTACCGAGAAGAGCGTGCGGTTCTCCGATCTGCTCCTCGGGAAGAAAGTTGAGCTTGTGGACATAAGCGGCGAGCGGTTCACGGTGTCCGTCCCCGCGGGATTTAATCTCCGCGAGGAGCTGCGGGTGCCTGGGCGCGGCATGCCGCGCTTCGGCTCATCGGGCCGCGGGGATCTCTACCTAACGCTCGACGTGAAGCTCCCGAGGCACCTCTCCGCGAAGGCGAAGAAGCTCTTGGAGGAGCTGGAGGGGGAGATGTAGGCGCGTCATTCTTATTCTTAGAGCACCGGGTGAACGAGTAGTAAAGAACTGGGCCTCACGTGAGGCCCAGTTCTTTTTTCACTTTCGGGTCGAGGTCGGTGGTGAAGAGTGTGAGGAGCTCCTGCGGTTTCACCCACCTGATCTCCCCAACCTCGTGAGGTTCCTTCGGTTCCGCCACTGGTTGCGGAGATTTGAGCTCGCAGAGGTGGTAGACGATGGTAATCATGAATTGCGGGTGGATGCGGAGCGAGAGCTCGCGCCGGGAGGCGATCTCATAGCCGGTTTCCGCGAGCACCTCACGCTCCACGCCCTGGGCGCGTGTTTCCCCATACCGCTGCTTGCCGCCGGGAAACGCCCACTCCAATACCGTACCGCCGCTCCCCGTCTCTTTCTTCTTGCGGCGTATCACGAGTACTTCCCCCTTCGGGTTCACCACGACCCCCAGGTTGATGAAGTTCTTGCTCTCCGCCGGTTCTGCCATAATACCCTCGCATTATACCTTGGGGGTACGACCACTTGACAGTGGAACGGCAGCTGGTATCATGGATTCACTCCGTAGACAGTAGGCTGGGAATACCTATAAGCCCTACCGAGGAAACGCCAGCGCGCGCTGGCAACGTCTACGGCCTTGGAGTCGTAGTTTTTTGTATCCGTATCAATCAGTCCAAATCCGCATAAATCAGCGTCTTATGAAAACAAAAGCACAAAAGCAGCAGGCGGTAGAGGAAGGGTTGGCGGGCTTGAAAGGGAGCAAGACCATCGTCATCGCCGACTTTACGGGGATTTCCACCTCGGAGATGAACGTGCTCCGGAAGGCGCTCCGCGGGATTGGTGCGGCGTTCCACGTGGTGAAGAAGCGGCTCCTTCGCATTATCTTTGAAAAGGAGGGTATTGCCATGGACCCCAGGGAGCTCGAGGGGCAGATGGGGGTAGTGTTCTCGCCAAATGACCTCGTGGAGACCGCCGGCGTCGTGCACCGCTTCTCAAGAGGGAAGGAGCTTCTGAAGTTCCTCGGCGGGGTGGAGGTCAAGGAGAAAAAGTTCATCGAGGGGGCGGACGTGAAGCGCATCGGCGCGCTCCCCAGCCGCGAGGTCCTTTTGGGACAGTTGGCGTACATGCTCACGGTACCTATTAAAAAGTTTTTGTTCGTGTTGAGTGAAAAATCCAAAAAGTAAAAGGTCGTAAGTGTGATACCAATATACTAATGCATACTAATGATACAAATAATGCTAATGATTCGTATTCATTCGTATCATTCGCACCAATTCGTATATTAGCATCGTGTAAGCGAAGCGTATGGAAAAATTTGAAGACATCATAGAAAAAGTGGAAAAGATGACGGTGCTGGAGCTCTCCGAGCTCGTACATGCGCTCGAAGAGAAATTCGGCGTCTCCGCGGCGGCTATGGCGGTCGCGGGTGACCCTTCGACAGGCCTAGGGCAGGAGGAAGAAAAAACCGCGTGGACGGTGGTCTTGAAGGCCAGCGGCGGCCAGAAGATCAACGTCATCAAGCTGGTGAAGGAGGCGACGGGGCTAGGCCTCAAGGAAGCGAAGGATATTGTGGATGCCGCTCCGAAGAACGTGAAGGAGGGACTCAAAAAGGAAGATGCGGAGGAACTGAAAAAGAAGCTGGAGGATGTGGGCGCAACGGTGGAATTACAGTAGCTTTCTCGTGGACGGAAAAGGCGCCTGTCGCATTACGCGGCGGGCGCCTTTCTTTACCTATTAGGAAAGCTCCTTACGTACCTTGTCGTGGAGGGCCGCAAGTCCCGCGAGGAGCGTGAACTGCTGGGCGGGAGAATCCACGTTGTGGCAACTAAACTCATATCCACTTCCTTTATCGGGCGAGCATGAATATGAGGGATGAAGCCCACACGCGTCGCCGGGGCAGCTTACGTTCAACCATCCGCCCCTATAGGCGATATGCGCCGAAAAGCTGTGGTCATCGAGCGGTCCTCGGCCGAGCATATGGTAATAGGCGGTCCTCATTGCCTTTTCCATTTCTGGGATGACATAAACGTGCCGCTCGGGTAAATCCGTCACCTTCGAAGCGAGCCACGAAGTAAGCGGAACGCTATACATCCCGCCGAGGCTTCCTCCGTGCATGTCCCTCATCGTTAGCGTTTCCACGGAGAGGAGTTGTGGGAGCTTCGAGGAGGTTTCGGCGTCATTCAGGTAATTGAGCAGGGAGAAAAGGACAGTAAAGCTCGCCGAGACCGCGAACGCTTCGTGCCAGAGGTAGTTGTATTGCTTTCCGGTGCCGCCGCAGCGTAGGCATTCGCCGCCGAAAATTCTATCCTTCTTCTTTCCTTTGCAGGAGGGGCATACTTTCCCGACTCTTTGCTTGACGATCGGTGCGCTTGCCATCAGTTCGATGAATTCGCCGCGCGGGCCGCGATAGGTGAGCGCCCCTTCGAATCCGAACCCGTTCACGGGTTTCTCCGAGAAATTCTTGAAGTTGAATTCCGGATCGAAGTTTCGGACCATCGGCGAGTCAGGTTTGATTTGCTCGAACAATTTCAGCATATCTCGATGAATTCGGACAACGATTGCGGTTTTCTCCGGTAGCCAGGACAGTTCATACCAACAAGGCAGAACATCGTAGATGATGATTTTCATGAGCAGATCCCTCCCAAGTGTCTTTAGTTTTGTGATTCGTTGCTGGTTTTGAGACTACAGATTTTCAGGGGTTGCGTCAAGTATGGCGCGCGCGTTTTCGCCGCCATCCGGATGATGTTAACAAATTACACGGCCGTGTAATTTGTTAACATAAGGTGTCTTGTGGAATTTCAGCACCGTCGGGCCCGGTTTAAATGATCTCAGCTTCTCGCGCCTTGAAGAATTTGATGTATCGCAGAAGGTCGAGCGCCTCCAGCGCCTCTATAAAATCTTTCGGGAGGGGAGCGGGGCCAAGCCACACACTCTGTTGGAGTTTTACGAAACCGAGATTTAAAAGTTCAAAGCGGAGCCATTCACGTTTTCTCCGGAGCCGCTCCGGTATGTCGAATGCGATGATGAGCGATTTTTCTTTTGCGGGTTCTTTGATCTTCCGTTTGGTGTGTGTGGGCAATTTGAGCGCAAGTTTTTCGAACCCCTTTTTCGTTGTGGCCCAAACACCATTATCGTTTTTGACGAATCCTGCATGTTTGAGCCGGGAGAGCGTAACGCGAATGGAAGCATCGTTGTAGTGTGCCGCAGGCCTTCGGTCCTCATGCATTCCCATAAGCCGCCGCCGCATGAGGCGGTACCCCCCGTGATAATCCAAGAGTACCGTAATGATGTCATCCGCCAAGCTCATATTTTTTGTCCCTTCGTTTTTTACTTCTTTACTTTCGTATAATATATTAACATTTTACACGGCCGTGTGAAATGTTAATAGTGCACAAAGTGAAGCTCCACGGGCTGACCTGTGCTTCACCGAAGGCTACCTCCTTCGCCGAAGTGGCTTCAACTACGAAGGCTGAGTCGGCAAGGCGAGCGCCTGTGGCTTCTCTCCATTCGGGATTCCGTGGAGCGAAACCCTGCACCGTCCCGCTTAGCGGGACTGGTGCGTGGGTAAGATCTTTGATGGGGACCGAGGGTTGTTTACAGAAGCGGTGCCGTTTCGTTTGACGCGCACCCCGCTTGGGGGGTAATTTCAGGGTAGTTCCAACAAACCAGAACAAAGGGAAAGGGCCGGCGATGGACGCTAAATTGCAGACCTCGACCGAGGAGCGCATGAACGTCCTCAAGGGTGCCATCGCGGCGAGCGTGCGGCGCACCCCGCTCTCCGTCAATGGGGTGATGGAAAAGCTCTCCGGGGCGCGTATCGATTTGGACTACAATCGCGCTATCGTGGAGCGGCTCGTCCGTGAGCTCTGCGAGGAGGGGAGGGCGATAGGCCGGAACGGCTCCGTTGCCTGGAACCACGCGCGCGGCCTTTGCCACGAGAATGATGGAAAGGGAGTTTGTCGCTGTTGTGGCGACCTCTTCATGCGGGGAAAGGGAGGGCGCCTCATATGCCCCTCGTGTCTGTTCAAATAGGGTGCCGTTTTTGCGAACTTGTCCTTCGGTTCGCTCAGGACAATCCTGAGCTGGTCGAAGGGTTGCAGAACCGGCACCGTTTTGTTTTACTGTGAACGAAGGGATTTAGACGCGCGCATAGCTCAGCTCCGACGCCAGCAAGGCAGGGTCGGAGAGCCGACTAGAACGTCGGCTTGGCAGAGCGGTCGCCTCAGGCGACAGGTCGCAGATTCGCTTCTTCACATGTTTGGGCGTTTAGCTCAGTGGCAGAGCGCTTCGTTCACATCGAAGAGGCCGCTGGTTCGATCCCAGCAACGCCCACTTGAACATTCAATTCACATTGCAAAGGCCGTAGGTTTTCCCGCATTCATCCCGAGCGAAGCGAGGTTAGGTAGGAGCAATCCCGCACATAACTTGTTATGTGCGTGGACGATCCCTACAGGGCGCACAGAAAAGAAAAAGGTAATAGACAATGTTAAAAGGTTGAAATTATGAGTGTTGGTAAAATTAGAATACTTTTATCAGAACCCCCATTTAAAACTGAAAGCGAGGCCGTACACTTTGTAGTTTTACTTCGGAAGGAGATTGAGAAAGATCGGGAGGACAGGGATAAATTTGGATTGCTTAAGTTTTTCTGTGATTGGGCATTACATTCCAAGTTAGACAAATCATCGCAAACACTTGAAATTTTAATAAATTTTAATAAATGCCTAACCGAGTTCGATTTTGGTAAGGGTGATCGAGAGAAACTCGATGCATTATTGATTCGACTTTCCTCAATCATCTCATTTGAAAAGTTACACGATGAAATAGCTTTGTTTTTAGAGAAACATAGATTGCCAAGAGATATCGTTAACGATCGCGCTATTTGGAAAACTTTCTTGAATTTTTTGGCAGATATTATTAATGATAGCCAATTAAGATTTTCAGATAGCAGAGATTATAGGAAAATTGCTCGGATTAGAAAATTTAAAGGAGTATTAGCTTTCCCATTTTTCCTTCGGAATTCTTGCGTATCAGGACTTTCTCTTGAAAAGAGAATAGAACAACAAATTGACAGAGAAAATTTTGAAATAAAAGATGTCGTTATATTGACCATTCGAATTATTATGGATAGTGGAAGTTCGATTTTAATTCCTAGTACAAGGTTAGATTAAACTTGTGGGGGTAAACGCTGTTAGGGACTCAATGCTGGGCTGGTAATAAAAGAGTACAATTGGTTATATGAAAAACTGGCTCAAAGAAAATTGGTTTAAGGTTGGTATTCCAATAGCTTTCATTCTGGGTATGTTGATCTTTGGAGGTAAGGAAGAATGGACGTTGATGGTTTGTAATGGAAAACTCAACGATGCTGAATGTTACAGCAACAGCCAAGTGATTACCGGTTTTGAGTCGTCAAAAGAATGTTTTTTGGAAGGTGCTTCTAGATTTGTAAAAGAAGGATTCGAATGCGGGAAAAACTGTAGGGAGGAAGGGCACGGCTTAAGAGTATGTAAAGAAATTTGCAATTCGGCTGGATGCAGAGAGTGATAGGGTAAGATAGGGTAAATCCATGAAAGGAAATTTATCAAATAAAATAGAACATTTAAGATATTTGCTTAGATGGAATCTTCTGCCATCCATAATTCTTTTTGGTGGAATTTATGTAGTTTTAGACCTTCGGTACACCGAACTTGGTTTTTTGCTATCTTTGGTTGGTGTTTTTTCTCTTGCTCTTTGGGCTAATCACAATCGCCCTAAGTCATACAGCGATTATCTAAAAAACATAGAACAAAAAGAAGAGAGATGAAAGATTTTTTCAGAATAATAAAGGAATACTTTATTCTAATTATTGGAATAGGTTTATTTACTTACGGTTTATTTGGTTTTCATGCTGATGAAATTTGTGGTGAGGGAAGTTTAATGCCTGCAGGAACCCTGCCTTTACAGATTTTTGATAGATTAAAATGTATAGAACCCGCCATATTTTACTACTACGATCTCAACGCCTTAGTTTTAGTAACTACAGGAGCTATTTTGATAACTATTGGATTGTTAAAATTAAAAAGAAAAAATAGTGAGTGAAGTGATGGGATACACATAAGCCCCCCACTAAACAGGTTTTAATGTCCTCCTGCAGGGGACTGCGCCCGTGCGCCCAAACGACTTGCTAGGCCGGCTGTCTCTGATGGAAGTTCACCCCGTTGGATGCGAGAGCTATCTAACGGGGTGAACCTCACACATAACTCCTTATGTGTGGGGTGAACAACTTGTTGATAAGTCGGACGGGAAAATTTTTGAAACGTAGGTAAATAAACGATTTTCTTCTCCGTCCGCCGGCATCCGCCGACGGGCGGATTATTTTTGACAGAGTGGGAGAGTGGTGTATCTTAGTAGGGAAGTGGGGAATTGTGGATAACTGTGTGGATAAGGGCCGAATCTGGGGATAACTCCCGATTTTGCCCGATCCGCCAGCTGGCGGAGAGGTTACAAAATCGAGGACCCAGCACATAAGACATTTTGCTATGCATATTTCAAAGGAACAAAAACTGACCGTTTTTCGAAAGAACCTTATGTGCTGGGTGCTCAATTCCGTAGATAAATTTTTTTCGTCGACCGACTCAAAAATTTATACGTAATTGGCATGTTACTTGGAGAATACAGGCACAGCGTAGACCCGAAGGGACGAATCGCCATCCCCGCAAAGTTTCGCGGGAAGGTGGGGAGCGGCGCCATCATCACGCGGGGCTTGGACCACTGTCTTTTCGTATTCGGCGCCAAGGAGTGGGAGGCGCTTGCGGCAAAACTCACCGCGCTCCCCTTGGCCCAGGCGAATTCTCGCGCCTTTGCCCGCCTCATGCTTGCCGGTGCTTCCGATGTGGAGCTCGACACGCAGGGGCGGATTTTAATTCCTGACTACCTCCGCACCTACGCCGGCATCACGAAGCAGGCGGTGGTGGCGGGCGTGATGAACCGCATGGAGATTTGGGACGAGAAGGCGTGGGATAGCTATAAGGCGAAGACGGAATCCTCGTCGGACGAGATCGCGGAACAGTTGGGGGCGTTGGGGATTTAATGACTATGACAATAACCATGACAATGAAGATAACCACGACTAATGACTATGACCAACTATGACTAATGACTATGACTAATGACCATGACTTATAACAAAGCGCACGGTTCATAAGCAGGAGCTGTCATCGTCATACGTCATCGTCATTAGTGTATGTTGCATACGCCCGTTCTTTTAGAAGAGGTAATAAGGGTGATGGAGCCGAAACCGGGTGATTTCATAATTGACGGCACGCTGGGGGGCGGCGGCCATGCGAGAGAGCTCGCAAAGCGCATAGGGCCAAGCGGGATGCTCCTCGGGATTGACTGGGATGCCGATGCGGTGCGGCGCGCGAAAGAAACGCTTAGTACTCTGACAATCAAGCGTTTGGCGATTGTGCAGGGAAACTACGCGGAACTTTCGGCAGTGCTCGCAAAGGAAAAACTCCCGAAGGCGGACAGCTTACTCCTTGATCTTGGGCTTTCCTCCGACCAGCTTGCGGACTCGGGACGCGGATTCAGCTTTGAAGGAGACGAGCCGTTGGATATGCGTTACGACCCGAAGAGCGGCAACCCGTCGGCGGCGGAGGTGGTAAACGGCACGCGCGAGGAAGAGCTGGCGGATATTATTTTCCGCTACGGCGAGGAACGGAACGCGCGGCGCATCGCGAAGGCGATCGTCGCGGCGCGGAGGAAAGAAAAAATTCTCCGCACACCTGACCTTATACGTGTCATTGAATCTGTTGTGCCGCGACCCTCCTTCGCAAAGCTTCCTCCTTCGCCAAAGCTTCGGCGGACAGGTCGGACGGGCAAGGGCAAGTTCCACCCGGCGACCAAGACTTTCATGGCGCTCCGTATCTTCGTGAACCGTGAGTTTGAGAATCTTGAAACGATCTTAGAAAAACTTCCGGCGGTCGTGCGGCGCGGCGGACGCGCGGCTATCATCACTTTCCATTCGTTGGAAGACCGCATCGTGAAAAAGTGCTTCCAGGAACTTGTCAAATCAGGGAAAGCAACGCTTTTAAACAAAAAACCCATCATCCCCACCCGTGAAGAAATTTTTAAAAATCCGAGAAGCCGTTCAGCGAAATTAAGGGCTTGCACCATAATTTAGAGCCGTTGCGGCGAAGAAATTATGGCTTGCAAACCTTACCGAGCACATAAAAGTATGAAAACATCAACCAATCTTAAAGTAATTGCTTCTCGATTGAACGATTTGTACCAAGAAAGTCGCTTGGTTACTTTTATGTGCTGGGTGCGCGATTCTGTAGACGAATTTTCTTCGCCTGCTGACTCGAAAATTCGTACATAATCGGCATGACCATCATCCAACCACACAAGAACAGGCCCCTCATGCGCTTTCTCCTCCTGCTTTTTCTGCTCCTCGCGGGGGGCGGGGTATTCTATGTTTTCGAGTACAACGCGGTTGCGGAAGCCCGCCAGGGGATAGCTGACGCGAAGGAGGCGCTCGTAAAGGCGCAGGCGTCGAGTGCCGACCTTAAAGATACGTTCTACCGCATGGTTGACCCCAGCGTATTGAAGTCGGTGGCGACGGCGCGTGGATTTACGCTCGTACGCGATCCCCAGTATCTCCAGAGCGCGCCATGGCTTTCCGCTTCATCACGCTAACGGCCGGTTTTTCGCTCCTCTTTGGGGCCCTTGGGTGGAATCTTTACCACATCCAGGTGCTGCAGAGTTCCCTCTACGTAGAACGCGCCCAAGCCCGCATGGAAGCCCAAGCGGCCCTGGAGCTTCGTCGGGGTGAGATCTTTTTCACCGACCGGAGCGGGACCGCCATTCCGGCGGCCCTGAACCGAGATTATCCGGTCATCTACGCCGTGCCGCGGGAAATAAAGGATCCCGAAGGGGCCGCCGAGCGCCTCGCACCCATCCTGCATCTCGAGCCGAAAGGTTTGGCCGCTTCGTTCGGGAATGCCAAGAGCCTATTCAAGCTCCTCGTGGACAAGGCCTCCTCAGAGATCGTTGACGCGGTTACCAAGGAGAACGTGACCGGCGTCTATGCGGGGGAGAAACAGCACCGGTTCTATCCCTTCGAGCGCCTCGGATCACAGCTCTTGGGATTTGTGGGAGTGAACGCCGATGCGGCGAATCCCACCGGCCTCTACGGCATCGAGAAACTCCGCGATGAAGAGCTTGCGGCGGGAGGCGACGTGGACCTCACCATCGACCGGAATCTCCAGGCGGAGGCCGAGCAGAAGCTCGCCGAGCTTATCCCGCAGTATAAGGCGACTGGCGGCACCATCATCGTGGAGGAGCCGAAGACAGGGAAGATCCTCGCACTTGCCTCGAAACCCGACTTTGACCCCAACGCGTACGCGGACTCCCCGGTGAGTTCTTTCCTCGACCCCGCGGTGCAGCTCGTCTACGAGCCGGGGTCGGTGATGAAACCGTTCACTATGGCGGCGGCGATCGGCGCCGGGGTGCTCACACCCAGCTCTACATTCACCGATGTCGGCTACATCACCCTGAACGGGAAAACCATTCGCAATTTCAACAACAAGGCGTACGGCACCATCACCATGACGAACGTCATTGAGAATTCGGTGAACATGGGGGCCGTCTATGCCGAATCCAAGGTTGGGAACCAGCGTTTCTACGAGTACCTCAAACGCTTCGGGTTTGGGGAGTCCACCGGCGCGGATCTCCCCGATGAGCTTGCCGGGAGCTTGAAAAACCTTGAGAGGAAGGAGGCCCGCCAGATCGATTTTGCCACTGCTTCATTCGGGCAGGGGGTTGCCGTCACCCCGCTCCAGCTCATAAACGCGTTCTCGGCCCTTGCGAACGGAGGACTTCTCATGCGGCCGTACGTGGACGCGCACGCTGCGCCGCACGTGGTGCGGCGGGTGGTGGAGGAAGAGACTGCGCGGGCGGTTGTGAGGATGATGGAATCGGCGGTGGTGTTCAATAAGTTGGCGGCTATTCCGAGCTTCCGGGTAGCGGGAAAAACGGGCACGGCACTCATCCCCGATTTCAAGACCGGCGGCTACACCGAGGAGCTTATCCACACCTATGTGGGGTTTGCTCCCGTGTCTGACCCGCGCTTCGTGATACTCGCCAAGATGGACCGGCCCCAGGTGGGAGAGCTCGCGGGGCTCACCGTGGTGCCCGCGTTCCGCGACCTCGCGGAGTTCGCCTTGAACTATTACAACGTTCCGCCTGATAATTTAGTTGCGCCTTCGGCGCCGTAATCATGCTAAAACGTTCAGTACTCAAACTACTTGGCCGCGTGCTCAAGATACTTGCGCGCCTCACGGTGCGCCGCTACCACCCGGGTATCGTTGGGGTGACGGGGAGCGCGGGGAAAACGTCCACCAAGGACGCCATCGCGGTGGTTTTGGGGCGGAGCCGGCGGGTGCGCGCCGCCTCAAAGAGTTTCAACAATGAGATCGGGTTTCCGCTCACCATCCTCGGCGAGTGGGGAGAGGGGGGTGGGATTCTCTTTTGGCTCAAGGTGCTCGCCGGTGCTCTCGCGAACCTCGTTGGGCGCGCGAAGAGCTACCCGGAGGTGCTCATCCTGGAGTACGGCGTGGATCGCCCCGGCGACATGCGGTACCTCCTTGAAACTGCGCGCCCCCACATCGGGGTTTTCACCGCTATGGGGTCCATTCCGGTGCACGTGGAGTTCTTCGCGGGTCCGGAGGCGGTGGTGGGTGAGAAAGCGAAGCTTGTCCGCGAGCTCCCCGCGACCGGCTTCGCGGTCCTGAACGCCGACGATGAGATGGTGCTGGGTACCAAGGCGCTCACTCGCGCGCAGGTGATGACCTTCGGGTTCGGCGCGGGGGCCCACGTGCGCATTGTGGATTTCGCGAACCGCATCGAGGGAGCAACCGCCGCGGTTACCTTCAAGCTCTCCTATGGGGGGAGTACGGTGCCGGTGCGGCTTGAGGGTGCCGTTGGGCGCGCCCACGCCTACGCCGCTGCCGCGGCCGCCGCGGTAGGACTCGTCTTTGGAGAAAACCTCACGACCATCGCCGAGACGCTCCGCGCCTTTAAAGCGCCTCCCGGGCGTCTCCGCGTGATTCCGGGGCTCCGGGGTTCGCTCATCATTGACGGTACCTACAATGCCTCGCCGCTCGCCATGCGGGAGGCTCTGGAGACCCTCCGGGCGGTGAAGGCTAAACGCAAGTTCGCGCTCCTTGGGGATATGCTTGAGATCGGGAAGTACACGCTCGAGGCCCATGAGGAGGTGGGGCGCTTCGCGGCGAAATGCGCGGACGTGCTCGTGACCGTGGGGCTCCGCGCCAAGTTCATCGCCGAGGCGGCGGCGAAGGCGGGCCTGCCCGTCCGTAGCCAGGCGAAGGTGGGATTCCCGCCGCGCGCCATCCGCACTTTTCTGACCCTCGGGGAGGCCGCGGAATTTTTGCGGGGCACGTTGGCGAGCGGTGATATGGTGCTACTCAAGGCTTCCCAGTCGGTTCGCCTGGAGCGGGTAGTGAAGGAAATAATGGCGGAGCCGGGAAAGGCAGGGGAGTTTCTCGTGCGACAGGAAGAGGAATGGTTGCGGAAGAAAGGGTTGTACGACGAGGGGGAGCTGGGGTAAAGTGTGATGTGGAGGAAGGCCTGCCCGTCCGAAGTCCTTCGACATAGCTCAGGACGAAGGAGGGCCCCATCGTCTAATGGCCAGGACACGTGGTTCTCATCCACGAAATAGGAGTCCGATTCTCCTTGGGGCTACAAAAAATCAAAGAAGCGGGCTTGTCCTGCTTTTTTGATTTTTGCCCCAAAACGAAGCGCCTGCGCGCTTTGTGTGGAGAATCGGACGTCGGAGCGATGTGCCGCGAGTACGCGGCACCGCGAGGCGGTGCCCAGGCCGAGGAGCGCGACGGCGCGACGAGAGGCGAGGGCGATCTCTCCTTGGGGCTGCAACGTACAATTGGCAGAGACCCGCCATGAGGTTGTTAACAAATTACACGGCCGTGTAATTTGTTAATACGCCAAAAACAGATACGGAATAAAGGGCGGAGCTTTCTAATTGACAGGGTGCCCCCTCGAGTGGTACCTTCCATTCAGTTTCTTAACTCACGGATATACCACTAGATCATCGGAGGAATGACCTATGAACACCACGAACCGGATTTTTGTGGCGCTGGATGGCCTCGGGAAAACGGCTGCCTGCGAACTTGTCAGAGAGATTAGTAACTCCGTCCATGAAACGACCGAGAGGAGCGTTGGTGCTTTCAAGATCCACGATCTTTGGGACCAGGAGGGCCCGGATATCGTCCGTCTTTTGAGGGATGCCGGCGCTAATTATGTTTTCATTGACCTCAAGCTCCATGATGTTCCGAACACGGTCGGGCTCCGCGCAAAAGCGGTTGCCGCCTCGGGAGCTAATATTGTGACCGTTCACGCCAGTGGAGGTATTGAGATGATGCAGGCCGCAGTAGCGAACAATATCAGGGTTGTCGGAATCACGATACTCACCTCTTTGACCGAGGAAGACACGCACTTGCTTTGTGGTCAGCCCACAAAAGCTGCGGTTCTTGAACGAGCCAGGTGGGCCAAGCTCGCTGGCGTGTACGGTGTTGTCTGCTCTGCGCATGAGGTCAGCGTGCTTGCCAAACGCCCGGAATTGAAAGGGCTCAAGCTCATCGTTCCCGGCATTCGCCTCAAGGGTAAGAGTGCCGTTGATGACAACCAGAAACGGGTTGATTCGCCTCTTGCGGCGTTCGAGGCCGGCGCCGACCACATCGTCGTGGGAAGCGAGATCACGGGATCCCCGGATCCGATCGCGACCCTTGAACAGATCATAGAACAGATTGCCCCACTCGAAACCAAAGAGTAGGGGAGGAAGGAAGATAGCTATGAAAAACGTTCTGTCGATCGGAAGTGTCGAGGAACTACGGAGTCTCTCGCTTGTCGAAGACGTGGGGCATATGCTTTTCGGAGAAGCCGAAGTAGGCCACGTCCTGAAGCTCTGCGACGCGCTGTGGCTCCACTCCGGAAATCCCACGGACCCGCATGCGGAACTCACGTCGGGCAAGTGCAGCAACGGTTTTGTGGATGTTCTGCGCGCCCTCCGCTATACCAACCTCTGCGAGATTTTTGCCGACCAGTTGCTGGTGCGGGTGAAGGCGAAAATGACCAGGGTGGATTTCGGCGGCCCGATAGATTGGGTCATCGGTTCCGATCATGCCGGTGCAGCTCTTTCGCACAGCGTGGCAACGCTCTTGAAGGCACAGCATGATTTCACTGAAAAAGGGCCTGACAAGACCCAGCTCTGGAAGCGCTTTACCATTGAGCCGGGAGAGACGGTGTTGCAGGTGGAGGAACTCATGACGACGTCGGGAACACTCCTGGCGGTGCGTAAGGGAATCCGCGAGGGAAATGCCAAACGGCCAGTTTCCTTTACTCCCTTTGTGGCAACACTTGTGCACCGGTCCGATGTCTATGATATCGAGGGAACTCCGGTTGCATACCTCGTGCACTACGACATTGATACGTGGGAGCCCGCGGAGTGTCCGCTCTGCGCCGCCGGTTCGGAACGGTTGCGCCCGAAGGAAGGAAAGAATTGGGCTAAGCTCACGGGCAAAACTGCCTAGTTCATGTATCTTGAAAGAAGTAAGGGGCGCGCAGAATGAAACTCTGCGCGCCCCGTTTCGTTTATAAGAGTGAGCGTGTGGCGCTCGCGCTTTCATTCCCGGAGCGCAGTTCTATAATGAATCAACGTTTGCCTTTACCGCCATGGAAGAACTCATCCTAAAAATCGCTCCGTTTGTGAAAGAGTACGGCGTTGTCGGGGTGTTTTTACTTTCCTTCATTGAGGAGATCATCGCTCCCGTACCTTCTTCGGTGGTGCTCATGGCGGCCGGGTTCTTTCTCCTGCCGGCGCTCGGGGCGATGAAAGAGGTGTTTCTGGATGGGTTTCTTCGCATCGTGCTCCCCGCGAGCTTGGGACTCACCTTAGGTGCGCTCCTTATCTATTCCCTCGCGTACCTATGGGGAGAACCGCTCATCAAATCGTGGGGGAAATGGTTTGGGGTGTCGTGGGGAGCGGTGGAAAAGTGGCGGACGCGCTTCATCAAGGGGTACGGCGATGAGCTCCTCGTTTTCGGCCTTCGGGCCTTTCCCATCGTGCCGAATATACTTATCTCCGCGGTCTGCGGAGTGGTGCGCTACCCCACCAAGTCCTTCATCGCGCTCACATTCCTGGGGAGCTTAGTGCGGGCGTTTCTCATGAGCATGGTAGGGTGGTCGGTGGGGGAGGCATACCTCGCCTACGCCGCGCGCATCTCGGAGGTCAGCGGCTACCTCGTGGGCGGCATCGGGCTGTTCGTAGTGCTCGCTGTCGCGGCAGTGCTCATCCGGCGGTGGGGGAAGAGGGTGATTTTGTGAGGTTTTTCGGGGGTCCCCGAAGTGCCAAAAACCCGCTTCCGACCTTGCAAATCGGGGCTTTTTCGTGATAGAATAGAGAGGTCCCGAGGGAGGGACTTTTTATGCCCGAAGACAAGAAAACCCCGTCATACAGCGCCAAGGACATCTATGTTTTGGAGGGGCTCCAGCCGGTGCGGAAGCGCCCCGGGATGTACATTGGTTCCACTGGCGTGGACGGTTTGCATCACCTCATCTGGGAGGTTGTGGACAATTCCATCGACGAGGCGATGGCCGGTTATGCCAAGAACATCGCGGTGGAGATCAAAAAGGGGAGCCGCATCGCCGTCACCGACGACGGCCGCGGAATCCCGGTGGACTTGCATGCCCAGACCAAGAAATCGGCCCTGGAGACCGTGATGACCACGCTCCACGCGGGGGGCAAGTTCGGCGGCGAATCCTATAAGGTCTCCGGCGGCCTGCACGGCGTGGGGGTCTCGGTGGTGTGCGCCCTCTCGCAGTGGATGCGGGCGGAGGTTTGCCGCGACGGAATGCGCTATGTACAGGAGTATGAGCGGGGCCGGCCGAAGTTCTCGGTGAGGAAGGAGGGGAAGTGCGGGCGGAACGGAACCAAGGTGATATTCGACCCGGACCCCGAGATATTTCAGAAAATAGAATTTGACCTCAAGAAGGTGCTGGACCACCTCCGCCAGCAGGCGTACCTCACCAAAGGGGTGCGTATCGAGCTCCTCGATGAGCGTGGCCTGTCTGCGCAGGCAGGAGAGGCGCCGCTCCGCTACGGGTTCTGCTTTGGGGGCGGGCTCCAGTCCTACATCCGCTACCTCGTGGGCGACACCAAGACCATCCAGGATCACCCGTTCTACACGCACCGCGAGGTGGAGGGGGTTGATGTGGAAGCCACCTTCGTCTATGCGGACGATATGGAGAACGAGGAGATAAGCTTTGCGAATAACATCTATACCCCCGACGGCGGCATGCACCTCACTGGTTTCAGGTCAGCTCTTACCCGCACCCTGAACGACTACGCGCGGCGGGAGGGCTACCTCAAGGAATCGGAGGAGAACCTCACCGGGGACGACGTGCGCGAAGGGCTCATCGCCGCCGTGTCCATCAAGATCCGCGAGCCTCAGTTCGAGGGGCAGACGAAAGCGCGGCTGGGGAACACGGAGGCGCGCACCGCCGTGGAGGCGGCCGTGGCGGAGGGCTTGAAAGAATTCCTAGAACGCTACGGAGCGGACGCGCGGGTCATCCTGGAGAGGAATCTCCTCGCGGCGAAGGCGCGCAAGGCCGCGAAGGCCGCGAAGGACACCGTGCTTCGGAAAGGGGCCCTGGAGGGCCTCACCTTGCCGGGCAAATTGGCCGATTGCAGCTCGCGCAAGGCGGAGGAATCGGAACTCTTCATAGTTGAGGGCGATTCCGCAGGCGGCTGCTTTTTTGGAAAAACTGAGGTCGCATTAATGGATGGCAGAAATTTATCTTTTGAAAAAATAGTTGAAGAACATAGTCAAGGCAAAAAAAATTATTGCTATACAATTAAAAATGATGGTAGCGTTGGTGTCGAGTTAATAAAAAATCCAAGGAAAACAAAACAAAATGCAGAAGTTATTAAAGTTATTTTAGACAATGATGAAGAAATAATCTGTACTCCGGACCATAAATTCGTATTGAGAGACGGAGGATATAAAATGGCGAAAGATTTAAAACCGGAAGATTCTTTGATGCCATTACATAAAAAACTTTCAAAAATAGAAGAGCGAATAACAATTGAAGGATACGAAATGGTTTTGAATCCGCGAAATTTAAAATGGATTTTTACTCATTTGTTATCTGATAAATATAATCTTGAAAACGGCATCTATTCAGAAATCGGCGGTTGTAATAAACATCACGTTGATTTTAATAAATTAAATAACAATCCGGATAATATAATAAGGATGACCAGAGAAGAACATTTTGAGTATCATAGAAAAATGATAGAATTTGGGTTGCACAGAGAAGATATAAAGGAAAAATCTAAAAAAGCTCACAGGACAAAAGAATATAGGGAAAAAGTGAGTCAAATTATGGGTACTCCCGAAATGAGAGTGATGCTGAGCGAAAGAGCTAAAAAGCAGTGGCAGAGCGCAGAATACAAGAATTTTATGGTCGGGAAATTCCTCGAATTCTACAGGAATAATTCAGAGTACCGAGAGAAAAATAATAAGCTTTTAGATAAGGTCCAGAAAGAATATTGGGCAAGCGGGGAAAATAAAAAGAAGCAGGCTGAAAGGGTTAAAAAATATTTTGAATTGCATCCGGAAAAACGAAAGGAACTTTCAACGCTCGCACGAACGCAGTGGCAAAATGAAAATTTGCGCCAGTGGCGCTCGGAACGAACCAAAAAACAGTGGTCGCCCGAATTTCGGAAAAATCGGAAAATCGCATATAACGAAACATATCTCGCGAAAGCAATGCGGGTATTACGCAATTTTTATGAATACACCGGCGAAGTTTCCGTTGAAAAATACAACGCTTTCCGCCGGCAAACGAACGACAAATCACTACTGCGATTTGATACGATTGTCAGCAGGTTTTTCGGCGGCGAAAGGGAGCGTCTCGTTGATGCCGTAATTCACTACAACCATAAAATAGTCCGTATTGAAGCGGTATTGGAAAAGATGGATGTGTACGACCTTGAAGTGCCCGGTACCCATAACTTCGCTTTGGCCTCGGGTGTTTTCGTTCATAACAGCGCGAAGCAGGGCCGCGACCGCCGGTTCCAGGCCATTCTGCCTCTGAAAGGGAAGATCCTGAACGTAGAAAAGGCGCGCATCGACAAGATGCTCGCGAACAAGGAGATACGTTCCCTCGTGATAGCGCTGGGAACGGCCATCGCCGAAAATTTCGATCTCTCAAAGCTCCGCTACGGGAAGGTCATCCTTATGACCGATGCCGACGTGGACGGCGCCCACATCCGGACGCTCCTCCTTACCCTCTTCTACCGCTACTTCCCGCAGATCATTGAACACGGGCACCTCTACATCGCCCAGCCGCCGCTCTTTCGCCTCCAGCGGGGGAAGGAGGTGCGCTACGCGTGGAGCGATGCCGAGCGCGACAAGGTGACAAAGGCGCTGGGCGGCGATAGCGTCGGCATCCAGCGCTACAAGGGGCTTGGGGAGATGAACCCCACCCAACTCTGGGAGACGACACTTGACCCCGCGACGCGGGTTTTGAAGCAGGTCATGGTGGAGGATGCTGTGGAAGCGGATCACCTCTTTGACATCCTCATGGGTGAGGCTGTGGAGCCGCGGAAGAATTTCATCCAGGCACACGCGGTCATGGTGAAGAACCTTGACATTTAAATGTATCGATACCAATATACAAATGGTACGAATGATGCGAATCATACGAATTCGCATTCATTAGTATCATTCGCATGCATTCGTATATTAGCATCGCACTCTTATGATTGAGCGAGCCAAACTATTTCTCCAAGAGTCCCGCCAGGAGCTCCGGCGGGTGAACTGGCCGACCCGCGAGGAAACCATGCGGTACACAGTCTTCGTCATCGTACTCTCCTTGGGGTTTGCGGTGTTCCTCGGCGTGCTCGATTTCGTTTTTATGCAGGCGCTCCAGAGAACCCTTGCGCTTTAACCTATGCCTATACGCACCGCAAAAAGGGAGGCAACCCCCCAAGCGAGCAAGGAGCGGCGGTGGTACGCCATTCACACGTACTCGGGCTACGAGGACGCGGTGGAGCGTTACCTAAAACAGCGCGTGGAGTCACTTCTCATGACCGATAAAATATTCAACGTGGTGGTGCCCAAGGAGGTTAAGATCAGGGTGAAGGGGGGAAAGCGCCAGACGTTCGAGGAGAAGATCTACCCGGGCTACGTGCTCGTGGATATGGTCCTGGACCACGATTCGTGGGCGGTGGTGCGTAACACGCCCCGCGTGACGGGTTTTGTGGGTTCCGACCCCACGGTTCCCGCGCCGCTATCCGCCGCCGAGGTGGCGGAACTTATGGCGCGCATGGGTCAGCGGGAGACGAAATTCAAGGTGGATTTGAAGGTGAATGACCTTGTGCGTATTGTGGACGGCCCGTTCCGGGACCAGGAGGGGAAAGTGGCGGAGGTGGACGAGGAACATGGGAAGGTGAAGGTGCTGGTCCCCATCTTCGGGCGCGACACATTATTGGAGCTGGATTCGCTGCAGGTGCAGAAGGTATAAATCCTAAGCACGAAATCCTAAATCCTAAACAAATTACAAATCCCAAATCATAAACATTAAACGGTTTTGAGCTTTGAGTTTTAGAGCTTGGAATTTGTTTAGAGTTTAGATATTAGGATTTAGAGTTTGACACAATTATGGCTAAACCAATAAAAACAGTGCTTAAGTTACAAATACCCGCCGGTGCCGCGAACCCTGCACCTCCGATTGGGCCCGCGCTGGGCCAGCATGGCGTGAACATCGCGAAGTTCTGCCAGGAGTTCAATGAGGCGACCAAGGCGCTCACGGGCGATATCATCCCGGCGGAAATCACCATCTACGAGGACCGTAGCTTTACGTTCGTTTTGAAGACCCCGCCGGTAGCGTCGCTTTTGAAGAAAGCAGCTGGTATCGAGAAGGGTTCCGCCGAGCCCCACAAGATAAAGGTAGGGAAGGTGACGCGCGCGGACGTGCGTGCGATCGCCGAGAAGAAAATGCCGGATTTGAACACCGAGAATATTGAGGCAGCCATGCGCATCGTGGAGGGCACTGCAAGACAGATGGGGATTGAAGTCGTTGAATAGTTGAGGCACAGATGCTCTTTTATAATCCCCGCGAGGGGATTTTTTTGTGTTAGAATGAATTGGAAGTTATGTATCTCCCGACAATCGGTTTGGAAATCCACATTGAACTCAAAACGCAGACCAAGATGTTCTGCGGGTGCAGGAACAATCCGGAAGAGCCGCAGCCGAATACGAACGTCTGTCCTATATGCTTGGCGCATCCTGGAACGCTTCCCGTGCCGAACCGCGAGGCCATCGCGGCGGTCATAAAGCTCGGCATGGCGCTCGGCGGCACCATCGCGGAACACTCCCACTTTGACCGCAAAAGCTACTTCTACCCTGACCTCCCAAAGGGATACCAGATATCGCAGTACGAGGAGCCGCTCGTGAACGGGGGGTTCTTGAACGGCGTCCGCATCACGCGGATTCATTTGGAGGAAGATACCGCGAGACTCATACACGAGTCGAGTCCCGGCCTTGCGTCGGGACGCGCTGGCTCCGACGCCGCACGCGGGTCGGAGCAAAAGAGTACTTTTGTCGATTTCAACCGCGCTGGGGTGCCCTTGATGGAGCTCGTGACCGAGCCGGACGTGAAGAACGCCCGCGAAGCGGTACAGTTCGCGACTGAGCTCCGGCGCATTGTGCGCTACCTCGGCATTTCCGATGGGGATATGGAAAAGGGACACATGCGCGTTGAAGTGAATATTTCACTTCAACACGAAATCTCAAATCTCAAATCTCAAATCTCAAATAAATTTGGGACCAAAGTGGAAGTAAAAAACCTTAACTCGTTCAGGGCGGTCCATGACGCGATTGAGCACGAGTTAGAGCGGCAAGAACATTTGCTCAAGCGGGGAGAAAAAATTGCGCAGGAAACGAGGGGCTGGAACGACAAGAAGGGCGTGACGGAGAGCCAGCGCTCCAAGGAGTCAGCTCACGACTACCGCTACTTCCCGGAGCCGGACATCCCGCCGCTTGACCTTACTAAATGGGATCTGGAAAAACTGCGGCAGGAAATTCCGGAACTCCCGGAAGCGAAGCGGAAGCGGTTCGGGGCGGAATTCGGCATCGCGCCGGAGCAGGCGGAATTGCTCGCGGAGGACTCCGCGGCAGCCGATTATTTCGAGAACGCCGCAAGTGAGCTTAAAGCCAAGTTACCAACTACCAATTACTCGTTACTATTCAACTATTTCACATCCGATTTGAAGGGTCTTATGAACGAGCGGGGAGCGGCCATCACCGATCTTAAGTTCCCTCCGGAGCACTTTGCGCACCTTGCCTCGCTTGCGGCAGCGGGCAAGCTTTCAAGCCGCCTCGCCAAGGATATGCTCCTCAAAATGTTTGAAACGGGAGAAGATCCGGAAACGATTATGAAAGAAAGCGGCGTGCGTCTCATTGGCGACGAGTCGGAATTGGAGAAAATCGTCGCGGATGTCATCGCCGCGAATCCTAAGCCAGTGGGAGATTTCAGAAAGGGCAAGACAAACGCGCTCCAGTTCCTCGTTGGCCAGGCGATGGCGAAGACGAAAGGGCAGGCGAAGCCGGAAAAATTGAGGGAACTATTCGAAAAGAGAATGAAGTGAGAGTGAAGAACAGGGTGCTTTAACCAATTAAAGCACCCCCTTTTTCATGTACCGCGAGAAAACTACAGACGTGAACCCGCGGAGTTTCATTGGGCATGCGTCTCGGGTCCTTCCGTTATTAGTTTGACATTTATTTTGCTTTAGGTTATAATACAACTAGACCATTTCCACTAAATACCATACGCCAAACCAATCAAGGAGGGGCATATCATGGGTTATACCGATCAAGATTTTGAGCGGATTCTCACGAACATTCTTACCGCCGACTACGAGCTGAAAACGGAACGCACCTCGGCAATCCTCAAGGTATTACGAGATGTGACAGAGGGACAAAAACCGCACCTTTTCGCCTTCGTCCTAAAGAACTTCGGTTTCATCGAGGACTGTGGTGAGCCCATGAAGGATGAACGGATGAGCGATGATAGATATCAGGAGCTCGTGAAAAGTTTGGGGAATGAGGTGCACCGCCTGTTCCACGCTTGGATCAAAAAGAATCCAACGGAAGAGGAATTGGGGGGAAAGCTCCAAAAATACTTCTTTGGGGAGCTCACCAACGATGAAGAGCGGAGTGTGGCGCTATCCATCATCCTTGGTGACCGCCACATTCCCTATCGCCGCATTCCCTTGGAACTCCTTGATGAAGGTATTACCGGTAGCGACATCCAGGAGGTCTTGGAAGGCCACGAGGTGGAGGAGCGGATGAAGGAAGATGCTGCAATCATCCAGAACATCCTCCGGAGGAAGAACCTTACCACTCCCATGATGATACTCCTCTGGAACATTGTGAACCGTCACAAAACCGAGGCGGAGCGATTCGTGTTATTCTCCACACTTCTCGGAATGGTAGAGAATGAGGCGAAGCACGATGCCATCGATGGGCTGGGGAGTATAGGCGGGATGATTGCCAGCATGTTCGGAGGGAGATGATCAGCGGACTCCTGTCACTATTGTGGCGGGAGTTCTTATTTTTCTACGAGGAATTTGTCCGCGAGTTTTAGTGCGAGGTGAGGATTTTTCAGCCATTGGATGCGGCGGTCCCGTCTGAACCAGGTCATCTGGCGTTTTGTATAGCGTTTTAAGTCCAGTGCAAGGCTATCGTAAAATGCTTCTTTCCCAATCTCCTTTTTGAAAAGTTTCAAGGCCAATGCATAGACAAGGCCGAACTCCCGTATCCGGCGCTCGGGGACGTTCTGCTTCAACAAGTTTCCCACTTCTTTGAGCAGTCCCCGGCGGAGCCATTGCCTGATGCGCGCCCGCATTTGCCTCTCCAGCACCCGTTTTTCCACCGAGATGCCGAGCATGAGCACGTTCGCGGGGAGGGGATTGGTCTGCGGGCGCGGCACCCTGCCAAGCGCTTCCACGATTTCCAGTGCACGGATGAGCCGCCTCGGGTTCTTTGGGTCGATCGAAGCGGCACGCGCTGGGTCCTTCTGTTCGAGGAGCGCAAATAATTCTCCCGCGGATCTTTTTGCGAGTTTTTTGCGGAGCGCGGGGTTTGATTTCACTGCCGGCATGGCGGTGCCGTCAATGGCTGCTTGTACATAGAGGCCGGTACCGCCGCAGAGGATGGGGATTTTCCCCCGGCGCCAAATTTCCCTGGCTTTCCTGCGTGCGAGCTTCTGGTATTGGGCTGCGGTGAACGTGCGGCGGGGGCTCGCCACATCAAGAAGATAATGCGGCACCCCGCGCATCTCGCGCCTAGTGATCTTGTTGGAGCCGACATCGAGCCCGCGGTAGACATGCCGCGAGTCCGCGGAGATGACCTCTCCTTTGAAGCGTTTAGCGAGGGTTACCGCGAGCGCGCTCTTCCCGCTTCCCGTTGGACCCACGATGGCGATGAGCTTTCGCATATCACGCACGCTATAACACCATCGGGTTTCTCGTTTTCGGGCTCGCGTTTATTTCCTTTGCGCGATGAGGTCGCTGATGGTTTTGAGGAACGAGTGGAGCGGAACGGTAGCTGTTTCCTTCTTGTGCCGCTCGCGGACGTTCACCGTTTTCGCACTTTCCTCCTTTTCTCCAACAACAAGGATGTAGGGGATCTTTTTAAGCTCTGCGTCGCGGATGCGCTTGCCGAGCGTTTCATTCGCCTCGCTCGTTTCTGTGCGCACGTCGTGCTCTTTAAGCTCCCGCGCCACACGCTCGGCATAGGCGGCGTACTTTTCGGAGACCGGAAGCACCGTAACCTGCACCGGCGAGAGCCACGCGGGGAGCGCCCCGGCGTAGTGCTCGAGAAGCACCATAATGAACCGCTCAGGCGAACCGATGATGGCGCGGTGGATCATGAAAGGCCGCTTCTCCTTGCCGTCCTTGTCGATGTAGGTGAGGCCGAACCGCTGGGGGAGGAAAGAATCGATCTGTACGGTGGAGAGCTGCCACTCGCGGCCGAGCGCATCGGTCGCCATGAGGTCCATCTTCGGTCCGTAGAACGCGGCCTCTCCTGGTGCGTCGAAGTAGTCGATGCGGTTGCGCTTCACGATTCGCTCGGCCCACCGTTCGAGCTTGTCCCACGTTTTCGCGTCCCCGATGTACTTTTCGGGGTGTTTTTTGTCGCGCGTGGAGAGGCGATAGCGATATTTGAACCCGAAGGTTGCCATGACTTTCTTGATCATCCCGAGCGCCAGGTCAATTTCCTCGTCCACCTGGTCCTCGCGGCAGAAGATATGGTAGTCGTCCTGCGAGAACGAACGCACTCTAGCGAGGCCGGAGAGCTCACCCGGTTTCTCATCGCGGTAGAGCATCGCGAAGTCGGAGAGGCGGAGCGGAAGGTCGCGGTAGCTCCGCGGCTGGCTCGCGTAGATCTGGGTGTGTTGGGGGCAGTTCATCGGCTTCAGGAAGAATTCCTCCTCCGAGTAGTTCGAGACGACCCGGAACATGCTGTCGCGGTACTTGTCGTAGTGGCCGGAGATCTTGAAAAGTTCCGCCTTGGCGATCTGCGGAGTCCACACCTGCGTGTAGCCGGCCTTCGACTGGAGCGATTCGACGTAGTCGTTGAGGAGCCGGCGGATGAGCGCGCCACTCGGCGTGTAGAGGGGGAGACCTGCGCCCACGAGGTCCGAAAAGGTGAAGAGGTCGAGTTGCCTGCCGAGTTTTCGGTGGTCGCGCTTTTTCGCTTCTTCCTCGCGCGCGAGGTATTCATCCAGCTCTTTCTTGGTGGCGAAGGCGAGACCGTAGATGCGGGTGAGCATCGGGTTTTTCTCGCTCCCGCGCCAGTACGCGCCCGCGAGGTGGGTGAGCTTGAAGGCGTCAGCCGGAATTTCTTTGGTATTTTTCACGTGACCGCCGCGGCATAAATCATAAAACGCGGATTCACGCGGATTAAAAGCGGATTTACGCTGATTTTTATCTCCAGTGATATAGATGGAAATTGGTTGTTTTGCTTTCACTAGTTCTTTGATGAGTTCCAACTTGAAGGTTTGTCCCCTAAACAGTTTTCCCGCTTCCACGGGCGTCACCTTCTTTCCCGAAAAGGGGAGGTTTTGCGCGATGAGAGCGCGCATCGCCTTTTCCAGCTTCGGCAAATCGGTGTCGGTTATTCGTGTAGATTCGTGGCCGGATTCGTGTTTATTCGTGAATTGGAAGTCGTAGTAAAATCCATTCTCAATGACCGGCCCGATGCCCAGTTTCGCTTTAGGGAACTCTTTCAGAACGGCAGCAGCCAGAAGATGAGCTAACGAATGCCGAATATGGTCGAGATTTTGGGCTTTTGGCATATGCTTTTATTATAGACAAATCCTTGTGTTTGGGGGATATTGACAACTTTACTATAATATGCTATGTTTTACGTAGCATATTACCAGATTTCCGTACCTCACGCCCCACCAATTCTGGTGGAAGGGGAAAGGAACATACTCGGTGAATGCAACGGAGGATTTATGTTTCTCGTATATTATCTGGCATCTGCCATGGTAACCATCGGTCTTTTCCTCGTCGTAGATCTTTTGACGGGACGTAGGGGACTCAATTGGTTAGTTCTGCACATCTATTCTTTTCGACGCCCCCGTGTGCTCGTGTGCACAGTAAATGGTGTCACCGGTGTGGTGACGCGACGGGACTACGAGCGCGCCATGCGCAAATCTCGTCTGGGGAACGCATCTAACGTTCCCTCGAAGCCGCCCCGCCTGTTAGTCGACCAGACCTTTCTTTTCAAAGAAGGAGGAGCTGGAGTAAATGAATTCAATGTCACTGGGGATTTGTTTGAACTTGAGGCCTTTCTCGCGGGGTGCATAGTTGAGCGAGGGGAGTTTGTAATTGTAATCCGGGAGTTTGTAATCCCAAGCGATCTCCACCGCACGGACAATCTCCAATCTTCGCACAGTTTCTGGTACGACTACATCTATGTGCATAGTCTTGCGCCCTATCGAGCAGGGGTTTCCGTGAGTGAGGATGGGAAAGGAAGGAGGGTTCTTTCAGTGGCTAGAGGCGAAGGCAAGATGTTCACGCTCGTTGTGCCCCCGCCAACTAGCGTATCCACTTTGCATTGAAGTTTCATCAAGCTCAAGGCTCGATCACAATGATCGAGCCTTTTGCGTTTCTAAAATTAATTCAAAGAGACTTCTGTGTTTAAATTCCCTCGATTGTACCAAAGGACTGGTCGACATTTTCTGTTACCAAGATTTAACGAGCGAATTGAAGATATTTTCGTACGGGGCAGGTTGATGAAAAAGGTGAAATCTAAGGTTCCGTCACCTCGTCGCGGATGAGCTTCGACTCGTCTTTTACGGCCTCCCGGCGGCGATACTTCGTTTCTTTCCTACTCTTTTCCCCTACACCTCCGGCCGTTCACATAGGAGAAGAGTATAATAAAAGCGTGCGTTGAAAGAAGAAGTGTAAGTGCCAAGTTATGAGAGGCGATATTGTATTGAAGGTATTGGGAATAGCGGGAGAAGGAGTTGCTACTCTTTCCGATCTTTTCTGCGCTTTTCTTGAGGCGGGATACGGGGCTTCGTATGGGAGGTTGGAGTATCAGCTGCGAGAACGGCGCGGAGAGTGCGCGCGAGCAAAAGATGTGCGCGATGCACGCGGACGGTTTCAGAAACTACTCTACAAGTTGAAGAAAGACGGTCTTATCGCGGCCGGGGATGGTCGTGCCGCGGGGCGTTTTTCTGTCACAAAAAAGGGGAGGAGTAAGCTTGCCAAACTTTTGGAGCGGCGGAAGCGAATGTTGCCTCCTGCAAGGTACGCGGCAAAACCCGCCAATGTGTATACTATCGTAGCGTTTGATGTGTCCGAGAAAGAGCGGAAGAAGCGCGCGTGGCTGCGTGAGGTACTTCGGAACCTCGGCTTTAATCGTGTCCAGCAAAGCGTCTGGATCGGGAAAGTAAAGATACCGGAGCAGTTCTTGAGAGACCTGGAACGGTTGGAAATCGTTCACGCGGTTGAAATTTTCGAGATTACCAAAACTGGAAGTCTTCACCACCTTGTGTAATACGTGATGGTTGTTTGCAGTTTTCTCCTACACCAACGGCCGTCGACATAGGAGAAAATTGGGAAAGTGGGGAAAGTGAAGGGAGGGTTTACAATTCTTTCACCTCATCGCAGATGAGCTTCGGCTCGGTGGAGATTTGTCATTTGATCCTCAGTTTTTCGATTGCCGGAAGAAATTTCGGGTCGAGCTGTTTTGCGGCTTCCCAATACTTTCTTGCGCTCTGCATATCGCCGGCGTTTTCGTAGTTGTTTCCGAGGTTATAGACGGGAATTGGGTTTTGCGGGTTCAGCGCGATGGCATGCTCATAAGCATCGTGCGCTTTCGGGATATCTCCCTTGTCCTCGTAGGCCATCCCCAGATTATTCCAGACGCGCAAACTGGTCGGAGCGTATTTCAGGGTTTGTTCGTAGAAACCTATCGGGTCCCGCCAGTCGGCGTTCCTCAAAACGGTTCTCACCCCGAGGGAGATGAACCAAATCGCCAATAGTCCGCCCGCGGTCCACCTCATCCAATCTTTTGTCCACGCCGCCCCCATTATCTCCGCGATTCCCGTTCCGGCAAAGATGGACAACCCGACTATCGGCGCGTACAGGTAATGTTCGAACATGATGCCGGCCACGGGAGCGAGAATGCCCGACGCCGGCAGGATGGCAGCGGCGAAGAAAAGCGTCCCGAAAAGATATCCCTTCCTCTCCTTGAATCGGGCGATGGAGAAGAGAAGCATTATGAGCGCGATGATCACTCCGGCCAGCGCATAAGGATTGAATAGCGAGGTTACGACGAGAATGTTTTCCGTTCGCTCCATGAAGAGCGTTATGGGGGAGAAAAACAGCGAAATGTATTGCGGCAGGATCGAAAAGAAGGTGGAAGTTCTCACCATCATGCTCGTCGTATAGACATTTTCGGCGTGGTAGATGTTGAACGTGTTTTGAAAATTGAGCACCGTGCCGCGGAGCGCAAGATAGAGGGCGGCGATGAGAACGAACGGCAGGAGCGCCAACGCCGCGTTCTTGCACCAGTCCCGGAAACGCTCCACATGCGGACGGACCAGCCGAAGCCAGAGTTCCAGGAGGACGAGCAGGGCGGGGAATACGACCGCCCGCTCCTTGGAGAGAAGCGCGAGGATGAAACAGAGCGCCGCGACGCCGTAAGAAAGCATGGCTCCCCGGTTCTGGTATTTTGCCCTGAAGCGCATATAGGCAGCGATGCCCAACAGCGTGAAGAGAAGGGAGAGCGGATCCCCGAGGCCCGTGACGTAGGTCACCGCTTCTGTTTGGAGCGGGTGGATGAGAAAAATGAGCGCGGTGAAGAACGGCACCGCGCGCCGCGCGAGCAATTTTGATAGGAGCAGAAAGACCAAAACGGCGTTCGCGAAATGGACCAGGAAATTCACCGCGTGATAGCCAGGCGCCGATGCACCCCACAGTTTCCATTCGATGGAGTACACCGTGAGGAGAACCGGGCGCCAGTAGTCGCTCATGAAGCCCGCGCCCTCTATCATGTTTCCGGAGAAGAATTTTCCGATCTCGAAATTATGGACATACGCATTGTTCAGGATGACGTCGTTGTCGTCCCAGAACATTTTGTTGTTGAGGGTATTGGCATAGACCGCTATGCCGGCGATGAAAAGAACCGCCACGGCGGCGGTGGTGGTGCGTGTAACGACGAATTGCCGAAGAGCGTGCATAATGCGGAATTACTGCGCCGGTTACCGTTCTCTCGCTCTATTATTCTCTTGCATTCACAGTTCCCGGACCTCGTCCTATTGAGCTAAAGCTCACGGACCTCGTCGCAGATGAGCTTCGGTTCCTCGTCGCGCCAAGAGAGGCGCCCGGAGACCATCACCGCCTTGTTCTCCTGCCACACCAAGGGGTGCTTCGTGAGCGTGTCCGAAAAGACAAGCACTTCCAGGTTGTCAGAGAGATCTTCAAGCGTCACAAAGAGCATGGGTTGCCCCTTCTTCGTGGTGATGCGCTGGATGCCCGAGATGATGCCGGCAAGGCGCAACCGCGGGCCGCTGCCGTTCCCGTTCGGGACCTGGGGGAGTTTCGCCACCTCCCTCAAGGGTTTCACCTCTTTTCCGATCTTCGAGAGGTAGGCGTTCCATGGGTGGTCGGTGAGGTAGAGGCCGAGGAGTTCTTTCTCCCACATGAGCATGAGCGACTTGTCCGCCGGCGTGCCAGGGCGGAGGCGCACAGAGGCAAGGGAAACGCCGCCGCCAAAGAGGCAGTGCTGGTTTGAAGCGGCAAGTTTTTTCGCGCTTTGGTTGAATCGGATGAGATCGTCGATGCTGTCCAGAACCTGGCCGCGCTCCACACCCAAGGAATCGAACGCCCCGCACTTTATCAAACTTTCCAGCGACTTCTTGTTCATATCGCGGTGCTGGATGCGGCGGAGGAAATCGGAGAGGTCTGCGAAGGGGCCGCCGCGCATCCGTTCCTCAATGACGGCATGGACGATGTTCGCGCCGAGGTTCTTCACGGCGAGGAGTCCGAAGTGAATATTTGAGCCATCCATTGTGAAATCCTCCGCGGAGGCATTCACGTCCGGCGGGAGCACTTTAATGCCGAGCCGCTTCGCTTCGCCGACGAGGAAGGTGATTCGTTCAATGTCGCCGGAGGAGATATTGAACAAGCTCGTCATAAATTCCCCCGGGTAGCGCGTTTTGAGGTAGGCGGTCTGGTAGCTTATCATCGCGTAGCACGCGGCGTGCGAGCGGTTGAAGCCATAGCGGGCGAACGGCGGGAAGAGTTCCCAGATGGCATCGGCGGTCTTGGGCGGGATGCCGTGGGCTGTCATGCCATTGATGAGCCTCTCCTTCTGCTCGTTGAGGAGCGATTTTATCTTTTTCCCGATGGCCTTGCGGAGCGTGTCGGCTTCGGCGAGCGTGAACCCCGCGAGGTCGCGCGCGATCCGCATCATCTGCTCCTGGTAAATGCCGACGCCGTAGGTATTTTTCAAAATCGGTTCAAGGCGCGGGTGGAGGTAGGTAATTTGCTCCTTCCCGAATTTGCGCTTGATGTAGTGGGGGATGAGCTCTATCGGCCCCGGGCGGTAGAGCGCGATCATCGCGATAATGTCCTCAAGGGTCGTAGGTTTTAGCTCCTTGAGGTACCGTGTCATGCCGGCGCCCTCCAGCTGGAAGACGCCGGTGGTCTCGCCTTTCAGGAGAAGCTTAAAGGTGTCCGCATTGTCCAAGGGAATGGCGTCAATGTTTATGTCCTCGCCGTGGAGTTCGCGCACGAGGCGGAGCGTCTTTTCAATGACTGTGAGGTTCTTGAGACCCAAGAAATCCATCTTGAGGAGCCCGAGGTCCTCCACACAGTAGAAGTCGAACTGGGTGATAATAGTGTCCTCTCCCTGCGGCGCGCGCTGGAGGGGGAGAAAATGCACGAGCGGTTCAGGAGATATAACAACTCCGCATGCGTGCACGGATGCGTGTCTTGCAACGCCTTCAAGTTTTTTTGCGGAATCAATAAGGTGTTTCGCCTCAAGGTCTTTTTCGTAAATATCTTTTAGCTCCTTAACATTTTTAAGGCACTCATCTAGCCAGCCTTCTTTCATTCCCTGCGTCGGGTTAAACGGTATGAGTTTCGCTATTGTGTCGCAGAACGCATATGACATTCCGAGCGCGCGACCAGCATCGCGGATGGCGGCTTTCGCGGCCATTGTTCCGAATGTGATGATCTGCGCCACCCGGTCCTTCCCGTATTTGTCGCGCACGTACGCTACCACTTCGTCGCGGCGCGTGTCGGTGAAATCAATATCAATGTCGGGCACCTGGATGCGGTCGGGGTTCAGGAAGCGTTCAAAGAGGAGATCGTACTTCAGGGGATCCACGTTCGTGATGCCGAGGATGTAGGAAACGATGCTCCCGGCGGCCGAGCCGCGGCCGGGGCCCACCACGATGCCATGCGTCTTGGCCCAGTGGATGAAGTCCTGGACTATCAAAAAGTAGTCGGCGAAACCGGTCTTTTTGATTACCCCAAGCTCGTGGGTAATGCGTTCCCCAACTTCCTTCGTGGCGTCCGGATAGCGCCCGGCGGTGCGCTCGCGCACGAGGGAGATGAGGTATTCGTCGGCGGATGTGCCGTCGGGCACCGTGAAGCGGGGGAGCTTTATTTTTCCGAGCTCGAGCGAGAAAGTGCATTGCTCCGCGATGGCGAGCGTGGAGGCGACCGCCTCGGGAAATTCCTTGAACGATTCCGCCATTGCGTCGGGGCTCCGCATAGAGACGTCGTAGCGCTTGAGGGAGAGGCGGTCCTCGTCATCCAGCTTGCTGTTGGTCTGCACCGCAAGGAGGATCTCGTGGGCGGTCTTGTCGTCCTCGCGCACGTAGTGGATGTCCTGGGTGCCCACGAGCGGTATGCCGAGCTTTTTTCCGAGTCCCGCCAAGGCGTGATGGAGTTCCGGGGTGTGCGGCTGGATCTCCAGATAGAAATCTCCGCCGAAGACGGAACGGTACCACGCGGCGATCTCTTCCGCCTCCGCGAACTTTTTTGCGGCGAGGAGCTTTGCGATCTCTCCCGAGTAGCAACCCGAGAGACAAATGAGCCCCTCGTGGTGCCGCTCGAGGAGCTCTCGGTCGATGCGCGGTTTGTAGTAGAACCCCTCAAGGTGCGATGCGGTGACGAGCGCGATGAGATTTTGCCACCCCGCGGCGTTTTTCGCGAGGAGGGTGAGGTGATAGCGCACCTCGTCGATCCTCGGGCGCTTTGAGAGGCGGCCGTTCGGGGCGAGGTATGCCTCCACGCCGAGGATGGGTTTTATGCCGGCCACTTTCGCTTTCTTATAGAACTCCACGGCACCGTAGAGGTTGCCGTGGTCGGTCAGGGCGAGCGCGTCCATCCCCAGTTCCTTCGTCCGCGTGATGAGGTCGTCGATTTTCGCGAGGCCGTCCAGGAGGGAATAGTGGGAGTGGGTGTGGAGGTGGACGAATTTTGACATGGGCTCTTGGTTCGTTTCTATTCTACGGCGGGTTATAATTTCTACAAGGTGCAAAAAACGAGAAAAAGTGGTGATATAAGAGAAATGAGGATAATGCCTGTGGTGGGTATAGACGAGGTAGGGCGGGGGCCGCTTGCGGGGCCTGTCACGGTGGCGGCGGTAACGGCATCCGCGCGGTTTTGGCGTTCGGCAAGGCGTTTTAATGTGCCGCTTCGGGATTCCAAGCGACTCTCGGCGCGCCAGCGCGAGGCGTGGCTCCGGCACGTGCGGGCAGAAACGGCTCACGGCACCGTCCGTTATGCTTTGGCGAACGTATACCCAAAGACCATTGACCGGGTGAATATCACGCAGGCGGCGAATCTTGCCGCCACGCGCGCATTTGCGCGTCTCGTGACACGCCACAATCTTCCTCTCGCGCGTACCAAAGTGCTTTTGGACGGCGGTTTGTATCTCCGTGAATCCGCGCTTTTTAAGCTTGGCTACGGGCGCACCCCAAAAACGATAGTGAAAGGCGACGAACGTCTTCCGGCGATCATGCTTGCTTCCATCGTCGCAAAGGTAACGCGCGATAGGGCGATGAGGCGACTCCATCGCCGGTTTCCGGTGTATGGATTTGACGAACACAAAGGGTACGGCACCAAGCGGCATGTGCGCGCCCTCAAAAAACACGGCGTGAGTAAAGCACATAGATTGACATTCGTTCATGTGCACCATACAATGAAAGGGTAAGTTTTACTCTGTATTTTTCAATTTTGATGCTTCGACTTTGCTCAGCATCAATCCTGAACTTGTCGAATGGATTGAGATTTTAATTTTAAATTACCGTTATGACCCGCTTAAGCCATCACGCAAAATCAAAAGTAGGGAGACGCCGTTCGCAGCTCGCGATGAAGAAACTTTCCATCACCGTGTGCCCGAACTGCAAAGCTCCTACCTTCGCCCATCACGTGTGCTCCTCCTGCGGTACGTATCTGCGCCAACCAAAGAAGAAACGGGCGGAAAAGTAGAGTTTGAACGTGTTCCGTCACCTCGCACCTTCCAACCCTTCCTCATTCTACCCCGCACCATTTCCATTCATGATGAACGATAACACAACACGGTTAGAGCGAGTTCGCCTTTCGGCTCTGATGGAGCACCGGCAGAATTCCTGCCAGAAATGGTACGGGGTGCTCGTTTTTGCGGCTAAATTTCCGGCGCGTGCTCGCTTGGAAATTTAGATAAAAACGGCATGGCCACCCGGCACCTTATCAGGACCATCGTGCTCCAATCCCTCTATGAATGGGATTTTTACAAACACGAAAGCGATTTGGAAAAGATCATGGAGCGGAACCTCAAGGAGTTCGGGCCTGGGATCGATGAGCCGGAGTTCGCGTGGCGCATCGCAAAGGGGATCGTGGAACATCTCCCGGAGATCGACGGCATCATCGGAAAGGCGGCCCCCGAATGGCCGGTGGAACAGATCGCCATCATTGACCGGAACGTCCTGCGCATCGGGCTCTACGAGTTGCTCTACGCCAACAAAGAAGAGGTGCCCCCCAAAGTGGCCATCAATGAGGCAATTGAGGTTGCAAAGAGCTATGGCGGGTTGAACTCGCCGAAGTTCGTGAATGGCGTCCTCGGGACCGTGTACCGCGAAATGGTGGCGCCGAAGGAATAACTATGACCATGACAATGACCATGACAATGACCATGACAATGACTATGACAATGAGAAACGATTACCATAACCATGACAAGGATTTTCTGACGTCATCGTCATCGTCATCGTTATTGTTATCGTAATTCACTTATGGTTTCACTCGGCGACCTGGAAGAAAAAATAGGAGTTGCGTTCAAGAACCAATCGTTCCTCAAGGAGGCGCTTACCCACCGTTCCTATCTGAATGAGCATCCCCGCTGGGAGGTGCGGGACAACGAGCGGCTGGAGTACCTCGGGGACGCGGTGCTTGAGCTTGCGGTGACGGAGTTCCTCTTTCACACGTATCCCGACGAGGAGGAGGGGAAACTCACCAGTGTCCGCGCGGCGCTCGTGAATTACCAGATGCTCGCGCAGGTGGCGCGCGACCTCTCGCTTGAGCGATATCTCTATCTTTCTCGGGGCGAGGCGAAGGATGGGGGGCGGGCGCGGGAGGTGATACTCGCGAACGCCGTGGAGGCGGTGCTGGGCGCCGTTTACTTGGACCGCGGTTACGAGACGGCGAAGCGGGTGGTGGCCCGTATCGTACTCACGCACCTTGACGAGGTGATGGAGAAGAAACTCTACCGTGATCCAAAGAGCGTGCTCCAGGAAGTGGTGCAGGAGGAGCTCAAGGCGACACCCTCATACCGTGTGCTTCGTGAGGAGGGCCCTGACCACGACAAACGGTTCCTCGTGGGGGTGTTCTTCGGCGAGCGGCAGGTGGCGGAGGGAGAAGGCCCCTCAAAACAGGAAGCGGAGGCCCGTGCCGCCGAGGCTGCCTTGGAATCATTGAGCCACAAGAGTCGGTATCACTAAGAGAATCAATGCTGAGTGTACTGAAGCGCGTGGAGCTCCAGGGGTTCAAATCGTTCGCGCCAAAAACGGTGCTTGAGTTCCCCTCGCGCGTGACGGCTATCGTGGGCCCCAACGGCTCGGGGAAATCCAATATCCTAGACGCGTTCCGCTGGGTCTTAGGGGAACGGGAGGCGCGGCAGCTTCGGGGCGACACCCTGGAGAATCTCATCTTTGCGGGAACTCCCAAGCGGTCCCCGGCCGGTTTTGCGCGCGTGAGTTTGCATTTTGACAACCGCAACCGCCTGTTCGAGCACGAAGCGGCGGAGGTGACCGTGGAGCGGAAGGTGGATCGCTCAGGCGTTTCGCAGTTCTTTCTCCACGGCGGAGAGGTGCTTCTCCGGGACCTCATCTCGGTGCTCGCCCGCGCGCGCCTGGGGAGCCGCGGCCTCACCATGGTGGGGCAGGGGCAGAGCGACATTTTCGTGCGCTCGAGCCCCCGTGAGCGTCGCGAGATGATCGAGGAGGTATTGGGGTTGCGCGAGTTCCGTTTGAAGAAAGAGCACGCCGAGCGACAGCTTGCCGGAGCCCTGGTGAATATGGAGAAGGTGGCGGCGATATTGGAGGAGCTTACCCCGCACCTCCGTTTCCTCCGGCGCCAGCGGCACCGCTTCGAGCGGCGTGAGGCCATTACCGAGGAGCTCCGCACGCTCGAGAACCAGCACTTTGCGGCCCGCTACCACGAACTCCTCCGCGCGCGCGAGGCGCTCGAGGAACCTCTCCGCGCTCTCCGCGATGAGATGGCCCGCGAGCGCACCGTGGTCGGCGAGGCAGAACGTACGCTCCACGCCATTGACCGGAAAACGGGAGACGTGGGTCGGGAACAAGCGCTCCGTGCGAAACTCACCCGCGCTATGGAAGAGCGCACGGTCCTGGAGCGCGAGCTCGCGAGGGTCGAGGCACGCATTGAATTCGCTGCGCACGCGGCAGCGCCCGTGGCACAGCAGAATTCCTCGGAACTTTTGGCGCTCGTCCGCGAACTCGCGAAGGACATTGAGTACGTGCTCGCGTGGGACGATCTCACGCGGGTGAAGGTGAAGTTGGAGGAGTGGGTAAAGAAGCTCCGCCGCGCGGCAGGGGAGGGTGCGGCGGCGGAGAAGGGGGATTTTCAAAAAGAGCAGTGCGACCTCAGGGAGAAGGTGAAGGCGGCGGAGGTGCTCGTGGCGAGCGTCCAGCGGGAAGAGATACAGCTCCGCGAGGAGGAGCGCAAGGCGAACCAGGAACTCCGGGCACAGGTGGAGCGCCTTGAGGCCGCGAAAGGCAAGCTCCGCGACATTGAACGGCGAATGCAGGAGGCGCAGTTTGAGGGTGAGAAGGTGCAGCTGAGATTTGAGGAGCTCACCCGCGAGTGGGAGAGCGCGGGGCGCGAGCGGAAAGAGCTTGCTGCGCTCCCATTTTCCGAAAACGCGACAGAATTGGAAGGCGCCGAGCGAAAGATGGTACGCTTGCGCGGCGAAATCTCCGCGATAGGGGAAATCGATGAGGCGCTCGTCAAGGAAGCGCAGGAGACCGAGGCGCGCCACTCGTTCCTTTCCAAAGAGCTGGATGATCTCACCAAAGCAACGCGCGATCTGAAGAACCTCATCAAGGAGCTTGAGGCGAAGATACACCACGATTTCAAGCAGGCGTTCCGGAGCATCAACGAGGAGTTCAATACCTATTTCCGTCTCATGTTTGCTGGCGGGCGGGCACATCTCCGGCTCGTTGTGCCGCAGCCCAAGGTTGTGGAGAGCGGAGGGGAGGGTGCGGCGGGAGAGGGAGAGCCGCCCCCGGCTCCGGTGGAAGAAGAACCCCCAGCAGACCCCGAGCTCTCCGCAGGGGTGGAGATCGAGCTCAATCTCCCCAAGAAGAAAATCACCAGCTTGGACATGCTCTCCGGCGGCGAGCGGAGCTTAGTGTCTATCGCGGCACTCTTCGCCTTGATTGCCGTCTCCCCGCCGCCGTTCCTCGTGCTGGACGAAATCGACGCGGCGCTTGACGATGAGAACGCGCGCCGATTCGCCGAGCTCGTGAAAGAATTTTCGAAAAAGACGCAGTTCATCATCGTGACCCACAACCGCGCGACGATGGAGGTTGCCGATGTACTCTACGGGATTACGATGGAAGATGATGGTGTATCAAGGGTGCTATCTTTAAAGCTTGACTGACATGGAGGAGCGTATAAGGTATTTCGTATAACGTATTAAGTGGAGGGGTGGGTACTACACGATCATGTAGTACCCTGTCATCAGAACAAAAACCATGACTGAGTCACAAACCAAAACCTGCCAAAATTGTAAGCAACCGTTCACCATCGAACCGGATGATTTTAGTTATTACGAAGCGATAAATGTTTCTCCGCCAACCTTTTGTCCGGATTGCCGCCTGCAGCGAAAGATGGCGCGCCGAAATGAGCGGACATTTTACAAACGATCCTGCGATTTTTGTCATACCGACATTATTTCCATGTACCCCAAGGGCAGTACATTCAAGGTGTATTGCAATGCCTGCTGGTGGAGCGACAAATGGGATTCCTTGGAATACGGAAGGGGTTTCGACCCTGGAAAACCCTTCTTCACCCAATTCTATGAATTGAGCTTGGCAGTTCCGCGAGTGGCGCTCTATCAGAAGAATCCTATCAATAGTCCCTACACCAACCACAACGACCACCTCAAGGATGCCTATCTATGTGTAGATTCAGGGTTCAGCGAAAATGTGCTCTATAGTAAGTGGCTTATAAAATGCAAGGATGTGGCCGATAGCTACGGTACCCGCGATTCTGAACTGTGCTACGAACTTAACGAATGCAATAGATGTGCTCGGAGCAAGTACCTCTTTTTGTGTAGCGAATGTCTTGATTCCGCCTTTCTCTACAACTGCCGTGGTTGCAGCCACTGCTTTCTTTCCTCAAACCTAAGAAATAAGCGCTACATTTTCATGAACGAGCAACTCACGAAGGAAATGTATGAGCAACGGATGAGCGAGATCGATCTTAGCGATCCTGCAGTTGCAAAGGATGTGGTCGGAAAGTTCCAAGGCGAGATACTGGCAAAGACCATCAGAAAATATGCCACCACGAACAAGGTAAAGAATTCGACGGGGGACTATCTGTTTGAATGCAAAAACGTCAAACACAGTTTCCACGTGTATGAATCCGAGGACAGCGCATACTCCGCCGACGCCGCCAACCTCAAAGATTGCTACGATGCCTATGAACCCGCCTTCAACTGTGAGCGCCAGTATGAATGTCACGCCGGGAACCGGTTGAGTTTTTCCAAGTTTTGCAGTGTTTCATACGACAATCACCATCTTGAATACTGCGAGATGTGTCATGGCTCTGATAATCTCTTCGGCTGCATTGGGTTGCGTGATAAGAAGTACTGCATTTTGAATCGGCAGTATTCAAAAGAGGAATATGAGAAATTGGTCCTGGAAATCATCGCACAGATGAAAACTGTTGCCTACCGCGACAAAGGCGGACGCGAATACCGCTATGGCGAATTTTTTCCGGTTGAGCTTTCACCCTTCGCCTACAACGAGACGGTCGCCCAGGAGTATTTTCCTTTAAGCAAGGATGGGGCAGCGAAAGCGGCTTTCGACTGGAGGGAACCAGAGGAGAGAAATTACAAACCGACGAAAAAAGCGTCTGATTTCCAAAACATCGAAGAAGTTCCGGATACGGTCATAGAAGAAACATTTGAGTGTAAGCATAAGGGGGAGTGCCGCGAGCAGTGCACGGTCGCATTCCGCGTAGTGCCTCAAGAACTCGAACTGTATCGGAGATTAGACGTTCCGTTGCCGGATTTATGCCCCAACTGCCGCCACTACGCCCGTATCGCCCAGCGGAACCCCCTCAAACTCTGGCATCGGAAGTGTCAGTGCGCGGGAGCCAAGTCGGAAAATGGTGTTTATTCCAACGCCACCAGCCACTCGCACGGCATGGGCCGCTGCCCCAACGAGTTCGAGACAAGCTACGCCCCCGACCGCAAGGAGATTGTATATTGCGAGAGTTGTTACAACAGCGAAGTCGTTTAAAACGAGTGCTATGCTATAGCATAGCACTATCCCATGGTATAGCAGTCAAAAATAAATTTAGGATATGAACCAAGAAAACGGACAATGCCGGAACTGTCCAGATTTCTACTCCGCCCCGCGGAAGTTGACTAATTACCAATTATCAATTACTAATTACTACTACATATGTTAGCCATCAAACTCAAGCGGATAGGGAAAAAGCACCAGGCCTCGTTCCGCATCGTGGTGGCCGAGCGGCGCTCGAAGCTACAGGGCCGCTCCGTGGAGGATTTGGGATGGATGAACCCCCGCACAAAGGAGGAGAAGGTGAACAAGGATCGCGTCAAGTACTGGCTCGGCGTGGGCGCCCAGCCGACCCCCACCGTCTGGAATGTTCTGGTCCGCGCGGGCGCCGTGGAGGGGAAGAAAATTCCCGTGCACAAGAAGGCAAAAACCAAGAAGGGTGAAGCGGCGCCGGCTTCCGCAGCCGGGCCGGCAGCGGAGGCGGCCCCGGCGGGCACACCGGCCGCATAGCGTTTCGTTGATGTCTTGGGAAGAATCGGGTATGGTAGAGGGGGACAGATCAGCGTGAATCAGTGAGCGATCAGCGTAAATCAGCGTCAAAATGAAAGGTCGCCAGCTCTGATAGGATGTATGATATGACGAAGAACGATCAGGAATTTCTTGAATACCTCGTGAAGTCCATCGTGGATCACCCCGACGACGTGCGGGTGGAGCGGAAAGTGGACGAGATGGGAGTGCTCCTCACGCTCAAGGTGCATCAGCAGGATATGGGCCAGGTGGTGGGGCGCCAGGGTTCCACCGCAAAGTCGATTCGGACACTCCTCCGCATTGTGGGAGTGAAGAACAACGCGCGGGTGAACCTGAAGATCGAGGAACCGGAGGGAAGCACGCACTCGCCTCGCTTCGCGGGCGAAGCGGGTGTGCCGAGAACCGAGTAAGTTTTTCTCATTTTTGTGAGGCCGCACCCCAGTTCCGCTGGGGTGCTGTGTTTGGGGGTATACTATTAAGAAGCTGTATGATCACTTTTCATATCATCACCATTTTTCCCGAGGCGATTGAGACGTACTTGCGCGCCTCCGTTTTGGGCCGCGCGGAAAAACGTGGGATCCTAAAGTTCGATTTGGTGAACCTGCGGCCGTTCGGTTTGGGGAAACACCACGTTGTGGACAACCCTCCGTATGGCGGCGGTGCGGGGATGGTGATAAAAATTGAACCTGTTTTCAGAGCGGTTCAATTTTTAAGATCAAAAATCTCCGCCAAAGGCGGATCCGCGGTTCGACTGAGCTCACCGTCGAAGTCCTCGGGCGGAAAAAATCAAAAATCAAAAAGGACGAGGGTGATCCTTTTCTCCACCCGCGGAAAAGTTTTTGATCAAAAAGCCGCCCGACGTCTCGCGCGTTATGACCACCTCATTCTCGTCGCGGGACGCTATGAAGGGGTGGACGAACGGGTGGCAAAGCATGTTGCGGACGAGGAAATTTCTATCGGTGAATTTGTGCTCTCTGGCGGCGAACTTCCCGCGCTCGTGGTTACAGAAGCGGTCGCGCGCCATATTCCTGGGGTGCTTGGGAAACAGGAATCGCTTGAAGAGTGGAAGGGTTCATATCCCACCTACACCAAACCGGAAGTGTTCGTGCCCGATTCGCGGAGAAAGGGAACGGCGTGGCGGGTACCGAAGGTTTTGCTCTCCGGCGACCATAAAAACATTGCCGCGTGGCGGCAAAAGATGGGAAAATAGCCGCGGCGCTTGCGTGCAACAAACTCGCGGGGTATACTGACCCTGCCCTCGAATCTCCCTGAAGGTTAGGGAGATTTTGAGTGTGAATACCATGGAGGAAGGCCAAACGGTAAGCAACGAGACGGTGCTCGAGATGGCGAACCACGGGGTGCTCTTTGGGCACCAGAAATCGAAGACGCATCCGCGGATGCGTCCGTTCATCGCGGGGACAAGGAACGAGATGGAGCTCATTGACCCGGAAGCGACTCTCGCCGCCTTGGAGGCGGCGGCAAAAGCCGTGGAAGGCGTGGTGGAGCGCGGAGAGCTGTTGCTCGCCGTCGGAACCCTCGCGCCCGCACGGGAAGCGGTGGCGAACTTCGCACGCACTTTCCAGTTCCCCTACGTGACCAATCGGTGGCTCGGCGGGACGCTCACTAATTTCAAAGTGATAAGTGATCGCATGAAGCACTACCAGGAACTCAAAGAAAAGCGCGCGGTTGGGGAATTCGCAAAGTATACCAAGAAGGAGCAGGCGAAACTCTCAAAGACCATCGGGAAGCTCGCCAAGAACTTTGAAGGGCTCGCCGGCCTCACAAAGCTTCCAGCCATACTCCTTATAGTGGACCCAAAGGCGCACAATACCGCGGTGCGGGAAGCGCGCGTGCTGAAGATCCCAGTGGTTGCCATCCTGGATACCGATGACGATCCACAGAGCATAGCGTACCCCATCTATGCGAGTGATCGAGCGAAGTCGAGTATTGAATGGGTGATGAAGGTGCTCACCGAGCGCGCCGCGGCAAAGCGGGCTCGCCTCGCTGAAGTTGAGGCGGAGCGGGCTGCGCGAACGCCGGTTGGTGAAGTTTCCGTATGATGAAGGATGTACAAAAACTGCGCGCGGAGACCGGCGCCGGCGTGATGGAGTGCAAGCAGGCGCTCGAGGACGCGAATGGGGATTTTGAAAAAGCGGCGGAGCTTATCCGCGAGCGCGGCTTGGAGAAAGCCGCCGCCAAAAAGAGCCGGGCCACCGGTGCGGGGCTTTTGGAGGCGTACATTCACCAGAACCGCGTGGGAGTGCTCCTCGACGTGCACGCGGAGACGGACTTCGTGGTGCGTTCGGAGCCGTTCCGGAACCTTGCCCATGAGCTTGCCATGCAGATAGCGGCCATGGACCCCAAGGACCCTGCCGCACTTCTGGCCCAACCCTACATCAAGGATCCGGACGTAACCGTGGAAGTGTTGGTGAAAGGGGTGGTGGCGAAGGTGGGGGAGAACATCACTGTGGAGCGCTTCGTGCGCTACGAACTCTAAATCGCTATGGCAGCATTTTTACTTGAGATGCTGATGGTGGTGAGTATAGGGGTGGTACTCTATCTTCTCGCGCGGACGCTCCCGCGGGTAAGCGATATTGACACCTCGCCCACGCCTGGTGCCCCCGCGCCCCACTGGCTTATGGATCGGCTCGAAAAACTGGATGAGGAGATCCTCTCCATCACGGAGAAATTTCTCCATCGGCTGCGGGTGGTGCTCCTGAAACTTGACAACACCATGACGGGAAAGCTCAAGCGGTTCAAGAAAGAGGCTTCTACGGAGACAAGTTTCTCGCTGGAAGGAGAGGAGGGAGAGCGCAAGAACGGGAACGGGAAAGGAAACGGCAACGGGAACGGGGGAGTGCAATAGGGAAAGTTGTGCAGCCCTCACGCCTAAGAGCGGATTTGCGGCATCTGATGCCGCTTGTCTTTTCTCTCGGCCTGTACATAATGGTAGTGCTCACTCACTGGTGGAAAGATAGTTTTGGAATGGCTCGATCCGCTATAGGCGTGGAGGCGCAGGTAGACCCGTAGGGGGCGGGGGTTGACTGTAAATCAACTGTCTTTTATGGCCTCGTGAGTTCGACTCTCACCCTGCGCACATAGGATAGGCTGGAGTAGCCCCGACGCGCAGAGCGGTCGGGGAGCCGACCGGAGCGTCGGCTCTCAACTGCACCCGCCCGAACGACTGATATCGTTCAGTCGGGCGGGGAGCGATCGCTTTGCTCCGATATTGCCCAAATCTTCGATTTGGTTACAATATCGAGAGTCCGCGATGTTTTAAAAATTTTGCCGACCTAGCTCAATTGGTAGAGCAATGCTTTTGTAAAGCATAGGTTCGGGGTTCGATTCCCCGGGTCGGCTCAAGTAAAATTTAAAACATCGGGATAAACAGCAGGTCGTCGGTTTACTTCGACAAGCTCAGTATGATTCGAAGTATGGTGAGCAGGTCGAACTACGAGTCCTGGGGACGGCTCCAGATTGGTGGTGAGATTCATCCATGACAAATTTCAATAAATCGAGTGTGGTGTGGATCGTCGTGATTGCGGCGGCTGTTTTGGTTGGCTGGTGGGTTCTCTCGGGCGTCTAGGGGGATACCGATGCTGCCCCGGAGGTTGCCGCCCCGCAGGTTTCCTGGGGCGGTCTCCAGATTCTGGACAGGGCGGTGGGCACCGGCGCGGAGGCAAAGGCGGGGGATACGGTGACGGTTCACTACACTGGAACGCTCACCGACGGGAAAAAGTTTGACAGTTCTCTGGACCGCGGCCAGCCGTTTTCTTTCCTCTTGGGTGCCGGACAGGTCATCCGCGGTTGGGATCTCGGCGTCGCGGGGATGAAGGTCGGTGGGAAGCGGCGGCTCACCATCCCGCCGGAACTGGGCTACGGCAGCCGCGGCGCGGGGGGCGGTGCCATCCCGCCGAACGCCACACTCATCTTCGAGGTCCAGCTGTTGGATGTGAAACCGGCTCTCTAGGTTCGGAGGCTTTTTCTCCGCTTTATCTTCTTTATCAACTCCTCAATAGAGTTGAGTTTTTTTACGTTGGGATGGAAAAAAAATATATTCGTGTTCAAATGCTTTCCAACCACGAAGATTTTCTTATGTTCCGATAAGGCAATACCAAACTCGGTATGCATGCCAGTACCGGCCTTGTCCGTGAGTAAAATGAAATAGTCACAGTTCCTAATGGCATTTAGCATGCGTTGGGAGACGGTACGCGATCGTCTGTAGTTTTTGTCGTACGGTTGCAAATAGGGCTGCTTGAACCAATCAAGGGTTATAGAGTGTCCAAGGTCTTTAAAGCTCTCAACAATTCTTTTTACTTGATCGGCCCTCTTTGCTCTCGAGGCTATGTAGAATTTCATGTTTTGAGGTTATATCCATTATATTCTTGCAACAATTGAATTTGAAGGAACATGCCCGGCAAGCCGGCGGTATACGCCCAATACCCACTCATAGAAAATCTCATCCCCGCGTTCGAGGCGTACTGCAAGGCGTGCCCTTGAAGGAAACTCAGTTCGCGGCTAATTTTTCGCCGCTCCGGAATGCCGTTTTCTATGAGGTTTGCGGCCTTTGTGCCTTCCCACAATTGGAAGAGTAACATACTGGCATAACTTTACTCTTCCAATTACGGTGTAATAGGCCCGAAATGAGCGTCATTGTTTTTACAAAGAGAATGAGCTTAGGGAAAAGGCAGGTCAATAACATTCGGGGGTGACTCGTTTTACACAAAAGCCGTTTCCCGCAACGGCTTTTTCAGTTTCTCACCATTCTGTTTCTTATCATTCTGCCTCTTATCAACCGAGCACCATTACCGTAAAGACCGGCTGCATTTCGTTCGCTACAATTGGAAGAGTAACATACTGGCATAACTTTACTCTTCCAATTGTGATATAATGGGTATCACCACATGAGCGGGAATAGGTTCTATCCAAGAAAGGGAGTGCGCCGGGAGACGTACGCACCTGTCTTTGGGGAAAAGCGGGGAAAGGGGAATAAGTGGAACAGGAATACCGACCCCATTCCGAGGGAGGTGTTTGTGGCGCGCTACGTGGACGAGTGCAAATCCATGCAGGAAATTGCCAGCGCTCTGAAATGTTCATTGCACAAGGTAATGTATTGGATGGAGAAGTATAAGATCCCGCGCAGGAGATTGAGTGAGGCAATGTACGTGAAGCGTAATCCTGGCGGTGATCCATTCAGATTTATGCCGCCGCGCACCATGGAAGAGGCTAAGTTGTTCGGGTTAGGGTTGGGGCTCTATTGGGGTGAGGGGACCAAGTCGAGTTTGGATTCAATAAGATTGGGGAATACTAATCCGAAATTGATCGGTAAGTTCATATTGTTTTTGGAGAGATTTTTCGGAATTAAGAAAAATGATTTGAGGTTTGGTCTGCAAATATTCTCCGATACGGCTCCGAAGCTAGCTATGGACTTTTGGGTTGAAAACCTTAAAATCAATCAAGAGCAGTTTTATAAGGTGGTTGTCACGCGTTCGGGGAGCATAGGAACCTACCGGCATAAAAATCAATATGGGGTGATGACGGTGCATTATCACAATAAAAAGGCGAGAGCATTGTTGGGCAGTCTATTGCCTGAGTAGTTCAACGGCAGAACGGATCCATGGTAAGGATCAGACAAGAGTTCAACTCTCTTCTCAGGCTCCAGAATTTCGGAATGGTCCCCGCCTCCGCTTGCAAAGTTTTGATGGAACCTGCATAATTCTCCCATTCGCATCATTCGCATGCATTCGTATATTGGCATCGCGTAGTGAGCGAAGCGAACGATATGGCACAAGGTAAATTCACCGAAAAAATAATACGGCTCCGGTGCGCTGTCTGTAAACACGCGAACTACACCACCCGCAAGAACAAAAAGGTGGTGGAGCGGAAGATTGAGCTTAAAAAGTACTGTAAATGGTGCCGGAAACACACGCTTCATAAGGAAGCGAAGAAGTAAGAGGTAGTCAATTCAGAATGAACACCGCTTTTCCTGGTGCGGAAGAATTTGAAGGAGGTAGAGAAGCGACTCCTAGTGAGGTCGATGAATTGAAGAATCTGGAAACGGAGCGAAACCGTAAGATTGAAGCGCGGCTTGGTGGATTACAAACACAACTGAGGTGGGCTAAGGAAAACTTAACGCGTGATGAAGAAAAGCTCAAAGAAGCTGTTGAGGAAGTGAAAAGTGGAAAAGATTCGGTATTACTTCGTGAAATTCTCGAGCATTCAGTGGAGATTGGAAAACGCTTGGTAGAGCACGCGGAGCGAGAATTAGAAAATGAACGGATAGCCGAACAAGAAAAAGAAACAAAACACAATGTTCAATCTGTACTAATGGAAGAAAAAGAGTTTAGATCGCAAAACTAGTGAATTTATAGAGAGCCGCAAAAGTGCCCATGAGTGGCGCTTTTGATTTTTGGAGGCGGGGCGGTATACTGGATTTGTTGGGCTAATCCGCCTTTGGCGGACGCCCGAACGATCTTTTACTATTGTTCTAGGGGTCATCGTTTCAGCCAAAGGCTGATCCGCCTCCGGCGGACAATGGCGGGATGGCGGTCTCTCCCGATTTTGTAGACAAAATCGCGGATTCTCGATTTTTTTAAAAATCGTGCTATGATTTTTAAAAATCGGGACAAAACCGATGTGGATATGGGGGCATGGTGAAATGGCATCACGACTCTCTCCAAAAGAGTTATTCTAGGTTCGAATCCTAGTGCCCCCGCCGACAGAAAAGGTCGTTCGGTAAAATTTAAATCTATGTCATTTCACGACGATATTATTCGGCTTGCCAAGCAAAATGCCTATTTCCGCCAGGAGCTTGCGACGGGTGCGCACAGTCAGGTGGTGGTGATGTCAATCCCGCCCGATGGCGATATCGGGGAGGAAGTTCACGACGTGGACCAGATCCTCGTTTTTGTGGCGGGGAGCGGTGAGGCCATCCTGAACGGGGAGCGGAAGCCCGTCGCGGAGAACCACCTCGTATTCGTTCCCGCGGGGACCACGCACAACTTCGTGAATACTGGGAGCGTGGATTGGAAGCTCTTCACGGTCTACGCGCCGCCGGAGCACGCACCCGGCACAGTGCACAAGACAAAGGCAGAGGCCGACGCTGCGCACGAATAATGCAGATATGCACAAAATCCCCGCCCGGGCGGGGATTTTTGTTTTAGTGCCCCTTCTACTCGCGCGAATAGGGGAATAGCGGTTTTTTGTTTGCTCAGCTTCTCCCTGTTTGCTACGATTGAGATAATGGCGCGGGAGACAAAAGGCAAAAAGACGCGGGTGGCGGTTCTCATGGGCGGGCCTTCGTCCGAACACGAGGTCTCGCTCCGGAGCGGGAGGCAGGTGGCGAAGACCTTAGACCGAGACCGTTACGAGGTCCGCGAGGTGGTGATATCAAAGAAAGGGGAGTGGGACATCCAGGCGGAGGAACTTTCTAAAATTACGGATGTCGCGTTCATCGCGCTCCACGGCACTTACGGCGAGGATGGAACAGTGCAGGCAATTTTGGAAAAAGTGGAGTTGCCATACACCGGCGCGGGGCGCAACGAGAGCGCACTCGCGATGAACAAGTTCGCGTCGCTCACGCTCGTGCGCGCCGCCGGGTACGCGGTACCACACTCGTTCCTCGTGGGGAAGGCGGAGTGGCTTCGCGACCCGCACCTTGCATGGAACCAAATGCGCCACTATCTCGGATTTCCCTTCGTGGTGAAACCCAACGCGAACGGCTCGAGCGTGGGTGTGCACATCGTCCGCACCTACGAGGAACTCCACCCGGCGATGCGGGACATTTTTTCGTTCTCCCGCGAGGCGCTCTTCCAGAATTACATCCGCGGCTGTGAGGTGACCTGCACGGTGGCGGATCACGGCTGGTCCGAGAGTGCGTTCCCGCTCCCTCCCACGGAAATTATCCCGCGCGTTTCCGATTTCTTTGACTATCGTGCAAAATATGAAATCGGCGGTTCGTACGAAATCACGCCGGCGCGGTTCCCAGGACCTATGCTCCGCCGCATTGAGCAAACTGCCGTCGGTATCCACAAGCTCCTCGGCGCGCGGGGCATCTCGCGGAGCGATTTCATTGTGGACGGGCATAACACCATTTATTTCTTGGAAATCAACACCATCCCCGGTTTTACCGAAGTGAGTTTGGTTCCCAAGGCGGCGGCGGCCATGGGTATGCCGTTCTCGGCGCTTCTGGATCTCATCATCAAAGCTTCACTACCCCTCGAAACGCGGTAGCGTAGGCAGGCTTGCCCAACCGAAGCACGCTAGCGCAGGCGGGCCTCCGCGGCTGGGTTTTCGTGCCTATAGCACTACACCTCTTGACGTGGTTAGCCCTCTTTTGTCGTTTCGTGTATAGTGGAGCCAGTAGCACATTAACCCCTCAAGCAGGACACCGGCGATAGCGGTGTTTTTTGTTTTTGTATGACCTTTAATATATCAGAAATCTCTAGTTTGAGCGGGACGTTGGCTTGAAATACTTCTTGAGGAGTTTTGAATTTCAAGCATTT
>JAZDFV010000014.1:0-26118 GCA_043807585.1 Candidatus Jorgensenbacteria bacterium
GCTTGCGGTAGCGGCGGCTTGGATGCCGTATCCTTCGGTGCCGGCAGAGAGGGTGGCGGTATTTGAAGGAATCAAATAAGCCGGTGATGAAGTGGCAAGCCCCGGGCTGGAACCGTTTCCCAAATCCTGGATACTCAAAGTACAGCCGAGGGTGTACGTGCAGGTCATCGTGGTTGAGGCGTTGGGCGATGCGGTGCTGATGGTGCTCGTCGAAAGGGGGCCAAAAGAAGTAGAGCTGGGATTGGTACTACAGGAAACGGTTGCGGCAAATGGCGTGAATGGCGAGTTCGTCGGCACCGTGCCAGTCGCGTAGTTGCCGCGGCTGTCCTGCGCGAAAATTTTGTAGTGGTATGCCGTGTTGTTTATGAGACCGGTGCTGATGCAGGAGACCGGATTTCCGGCTCCGCCGCCCACCACGCAGGCAACGGTAGTCGTGGTATTGATAGTGGTGCTCGTCGCATAATTCGTTCCTTCGGTCGGTGCGGTGTTGCCTATTGCGGTTATCGCCCGCAGGATAGTTGTTGTGGTGAAATCTGCATCGCCCGGATTGGTCCAAGAGAGCGAAACCTGCGTGTCTCCCGCGGTGCCGGAGGCGCCGCTAACATTTGCGGGCGAAAGGTTGTCAACTGTAATAGTGGCGCTCCCCGTATCGGTTCCCGTTTGAGAGTTCGTTCCGGCCCATGCGGTAATCCTAGCGGTAACCGCATATTCTTGGCCCAAAGACGGCGCCGGCATATTCGCATGGCTCTTCGGCGTAATACGTATCTTGTACTGCGTCTGCGTTGCGTTGGCGGTTAAAGTATTTTGATTGAGTGTAATGCTAAAAGAATTAGCCGTGGGATTGGTTGAAGAACCGTAAACGGTTGCGCCGTTATCGCTCGTTATCGCCACTTCCGCGATACTGCTCGTGGTATTCGCCGCGAGAGTGACGGTGGCCGCGGTGATGGTGTCGGTACTGGTACTAGTTTGAAAAGTAAATGCATCAACTTCGGTTGCCGCGCCGCCTGGGCCAATTGTGGCACTTGAAGGATTCGCCCCGTTATCAAGAACAGTCCAAATTGTGTAGGTAATTTTTACCTGTCCTGCAGCTCCTTGAATAGTACCAGCTACTCCCGTGTTACCACCCCCACCACCACCGCCAGGAGCGCCGCCATTGCCACCAAAAAAGTTATCATCGCCTCCACCACCTCCACCACCGCCTACAATACTGGATGTTCCATTAGCGCCGGCCTTAGCATTGCCGCCAATACCTCCACCGCCTCCTAATCCATTATCACCAGCACCGCCGAATCCGCCGATAGTGAGATCGGTACGGGCACCAACTAAACCAACCCCATCGGGTCCGCCAGCCCCTCCTCCTCCGCCGCCAGTATCATTAGTACCATCTCCCGCGTTTCCATCGCCGCCAGCAAACACGACTGTTCCACTTGAGTTTGCGGTGCTTCCGCCAAGACCAGCCGTAACCACGGCATTTGTGCCTCTACCGCCTTGGGCGTAAACGTATGTTCCTGCGAAGGTTGAAGTACCTCCGCCAACTGTGCTATTTACCGCGCCACCTGCTCCAACAGTAACAGCGTAACCAGTTCCGGCAATAACATTGACTGTGGCCTTCGCATACGCACCGCCACCGCCACCACCGCCGCCGGTGTTTGTTGCTGTGTCAGCACCACCTCCTCCGGCGCCCCATACCTCAACGCTTGATGTCGTAACTCCCACGGGCGCAGTCCAAGTGAAATCTCCGGCGGTACTAAATGTTTCGGTAAATGTCGCCGCCCACGCTTTTTGAATTTCCGGCGGAAACGGCGGATTTTGCCAAATCCGCGGAAAACCGGAAAAGATCCACCCGGTTACGAGAGCGAAGATGAGTAAAATTCGAACGGAGCGAGCCATTGCAGTTTATTCTACCACACATAAGCCATAAATGTTTTATATTTCTTCATTAATTTGCCTATCGTGCTTCACTCCATCTTACTCTATCCATCTTTCCTCCGCTCTACCTCTTCTCCGCGCCACTTCTTCACGCTACCGCATGCGGTAGCACAAAAAGATTTCCTCGCCTCTGCTGCCAGCCGCTGAACACCCACGCAGTGGCTATGAGAAATACCACTATGAACCGTAACATCCTGTTTCTTTTCATTTTTCCCCTATCGCGTTCCATTTTACCTCATAGAGCGGCCATCTTCCACATAATTTTTCCCATATCCTCCATTTTCGTTTCCTCTCCCAGATCGCTTCCCCTTTTTTCATATCTTCCTTCTCTTTTTCTCTCTGTTTCTCTCAATCGCCTATTTTTTTCTCCTGCTCTCCTTCCTCCGTCCACCTTGATTATTCGTTTCTCTTTCCCTCCCCTTTTCACTTTCTCTCTTACTCGATTATCCGTTTCTCTTCTCTCTTTCTTTTCTTTCCTCCCCACCCTCTTCCCAGCATGCTACCGCATGCGGTAGCGCTGCGCTCTGGGCTCACCGTTGACAGTCCAAAAACTTCTTCTCTCCCCAACCTGCTTCCCTCGATTGTCAATTTCTCTTTTCCGTTCCCTTTCTCTTATTTATCCTCTCTCCTTTCTCTCCTCTCTTTCTTTCCCTTCCTTCCTACCATTTTCCTAGCATGCTACCGCATGCGGTAGCGAACTCTTTCTCTCTCATCATATCTCTCCTTCCAACCCTCTCCTCTCGATTATCCATTTCGATCGTTCTTATTCTCTTTTCCACTCCCTTTCTTTCTCTTATTTCTCTCATTTCTCTAATTCCTTTCCTTCCTCTCTTCTCTCTCCTTCCCAACCTCTTTCCAGTACGCTACCGCATGCGGTAGCGCTGCGCTCTGGGCTCACCGTTGACAGTCCAAAAACTTCCAGCGCCCCTTTCCGCTTATCGGTGGCATATTGAGCCAATACTCGAGCACGGGGTGTACCGTGACCGGTTTCTTCTCAGCGCCACGCTTCCTTTTCCTCGCCTCCTTATCCGATTCCCGCCGGCTCCGGTAGAGGGAATGGCCTCCCATGCCCTTCTTTATCGCGCTCACCGTGCTCGGCGAAAGCCACAGCCGCCTCCCTATTTCCCTGTAGGTTTTGCCCTGTCCGATCAAGGCCATAATCGCCAACCGTCTTACCATCAACCTCTTCTCGCTCGCACTCAACACCGAATCCAATAGCAAGTTTAACTTTCTATCCGAGCTGGCCCTCTCCGCGGTTTCCAAAAATTTTTGCCAAGCGAGACCCTCCCATTTTTTCCTCGGCTGAAGTTTGGCGGTCGCGCTCATGATAAAAACCACAACAAAATATCTACTTCTATCTTAGCTTCTATCTTAGATAGAATCCCCTCTCACGCCTCGCTACCGCATGCGGTAGCGTACCCTCTTTGTCCCCGATGGTTGCCCGCATTCCCTGCGACCGATTAATGAAAGACACCTGACCGTGAAGGTGGACGAGGGGACGAATGGTGTGAGCCATGCAGTTCATTCTACCATACGTGTGCCCCTATGGAGGTGTTCAATCGCACGCTGATGTCACACGTTCCCCATCAATCATACACCCGCACGGGGAAGGTGTAGCGATAGGTGGAGCTTGCTTCGCTCACTGTCATCTCAATCGTGTAATCGCCCGCGCGGGACCAGCGATGGGAAATGAGCGTCGTTTGGTCCGGCGGTGCGGAACCCTTTTCCGTCGCGCCGTCGCCCCATACAATCTCGTACGAGGATTCCCGGTTGATCGCCAACACAAGAGAAGTGTCCGCTTTCGTGCTGATGGCCGCGGGCGGAGGAGGCACCGTAAACTGCCCTCCCTGCGCCGCAGGGACGGTGGCAGGGCTGGCCTGCGCCGCCCCGCCGGTGGAAATACCCCCTCCTTGCAAAGTCCCCGCGAGCGACGAGATAGCTCCCCCGAGCGACGAGAGCGCCTCGCTCGTTCTGTCTTTCACGTATTGCTCCGCCGCCCCCGCCGCCTCAGAGAGGTAGGTGCCGGCGGTCTTTTGCGCTTCCTTCTTTGCGGCGGATACATTCTCCTCAACCGCTTTTTGAACGCCGCCTGTCACCTGGAGCGCTTTCTCCTTCAATTGCTCCCCTGTCGTACCACCGCCGCTCCACCACCGCTCGTACGCCACGTAGCCGCCGTATACCGCCGCGCCGAGGAGTACTATCCAAAGTATCTTTACGAGCGCGCTTTTCATTCTGTTATTTTGGTGCCCAGGGGGGGATTTGAACCCCCAAGCCTTGCGGCATGCGCCCCTCGAACGCACGCGTATACCAGTTCCGCCACCTGGGCATTCTACAATCGCACTCCTATTATAGACAACGCCGCGTTGATTTTCAACTTTGGCGTAACGCCGTTCGGCTGAGCCCTTCGGTCTTGAGCTCAGGGTCGAAAGACTCACGGCCGAAGCCGATTATTGCCCTGAACACTTTTCTATGATAATCGGCGCCGGATTCATATCGCGCCCCAAAAAATATCCCACGCCGAAGCTCAAAACGAGGAGGAGGAAAAACGCCGTCCAAAGGAACAGGTCCTGACGATGGGTGCGCACCCACGCGAAGAAAGTTGACATAATATGCGACACCAATATACTATGACAATAACGATGATAATGACAACCGACTGAATTCACCGTCATAGTCATCGTCATTGGTTATTAGTCATTCATGGCACATACCAAAGCAAAGGGTTCCACAAAACTGGGGCGCGATTCCGAATCCAAGCGCCTCGGTGTCAAACGATTTGACGGCGAAACGGTCGGCGTGGGAGAGGTGTTGGTGCGCCAGCGCGGCACGAAATTCTATCCCGGCGCGAACGTGAAGCGCGGCGGTGACGACACCCTCTACGCCATGAAGGACGGCGTGGTGAAATTCACCGAAAAAAAGCGCGGGCGGTTTGACGGCTCGCGCCAGTTCGTGAAAATGGTGAACGTCCGCTAAATCCGCTTCACTCGGTCCGCCAGCCTGCCACCCGCCCGCTTCGCCTTGCGAAGCAAGGCGGGCGGGACGCCTATCCGATAATCCGCATCTGAGCGTCGATTTACCAAAAACCACGCTTGGATGAAAAGCAATATTAAAGGCTAAAGGCGGGCGGGCAGGACGGTCACCGTGACCGTCCTTTTCATTCCCTCTCCGAAATCAAGTTCCACGGCGTGCTCCCCCAACGCGCGGAGCGGCGCCGTGCGCACCCCCCGCACCTCGGCAATGCCCCGCTCTTTAAGGAGCGCCGCGATGTCCTCCGCCGTCACCGAGCCGAAGAGCTCTCCCTTCTCCCCCACCCGCGCGTGGAACTGGAGCGGAATGGCAGCGAGCTTTTCCGCCTCCGCGGCGGCTCGCGTAAGATGTTTTTCACGTTCCCGCGCGCGCCGCGCCTCGAGCGATGCCACCCGCTCAAGCGCCGCCGCGCTCGCGGGCTCGGCAAGCTTCCGCGGGAGGAGAAAGTTTCGTGCGTAGCCGTCCTTTACCTCTTTCACATCTTCCTTTCTCCCCAATCCTTTCACATCGTGGAGTAAAACGATCTTCATCCCGTTAGAGATAGGTTGTCATAGACAACCGTAACAACAACGGTTTTCTTATTACCAATCAGTCTTCCACCCATTTGAACGTTGAACTGCATAATTAATTTTTTTAGTTGTCTCTAACGGGATTCATAGAATCACTTTGCCGTTGTTAGTCGTCTGTTGCACGTCGTAAGTGGTTTTGTTTATATCAGCAAACAGCTGTTAGTTAATCGGCCGCATGGTATACGTGTAGCAATCGGGTGTACAGAGGGTGCGCTACCGCATGCGGTAGCAGGGTGTGAATAGATTTTCATATATTGGTTAGCAGTGAATTTGTTGTTCTTAGTTATTAGTTATTTACCAGACGCTGATTGATGCTGATTTTTACGGATGTCTTGCTTAACCCCTCCCCACCTCCCCTTACCATAAGGGGAGGCAGGAGGAGTTACTGGTTGTTAGTTATAAGTTATTCCGTTTTCACATCAACAACAGACCAAGTCGGTTCCGATATCTCCGAAGCCAGCACCTCCAATGCCTTCTCGAGCTGCAGGTCCTTCATGCTCGTCGCCTCACCGCCATTCCCTTTCACCTCGAAATCGGGCGTGAGACCCTTTTGGTCAATCTGGTGCCCCGCGGGCGTGAGCCACTCGGCGATGGTAACCTTGAGTGTGGAACCGTCAGCGAGCGTTTCCACTTCCTGCACGCTCCCCTTCCCGAAGGTTTGCTCACCTACAAGCTTCACGCCGCGGTCGTCGCGGAGCGCCCCCGCGAGGATCTCCGATGCAGATGCGCTGCCGCCGTTCACCAGAACCACCACCGGCATTTTCGAGAGCGCCTCGTTGCCGTTCGCGAGGAGCGGCACTTCACTGCCGCCTCGGAAGCGCTCCTTCACCACTACCTCCCCGTGGTCCAGGAACCACCCGGCGAAGTGAACGGCGATATCAAGATAGCCGCCCGGGTTGTTGCGGAGGTCGAGCACCATGCCGCGCGGGCTCTTGGTGAACGCCTCGACCACCGCATCGTAGAAGAGCGATGGAGCGTTGGCGTTGAAATTGTGGAGCTGGAGATACAGCACGTCACCCTTGCCCGGGAGCGAGCGCATTTCCGAGTCAACGGTGGGGGCGGAGATGACCTGCCGCGTGATGGTAAATGTTTTTGCCTCGTCCCACCCTTCGCGGAGAATGAGGAGTTTCACTTTGGTACCCGGCTCGCCGCGGATTAGTTTCACCGCCTCCTCAACGACAAGATTGGCGGTTTCCGTCTCGTCCACTTTCAAAATTTTGTCGCCCGCTTTGAGACCCGCGGCCTCCGCGGGGTTTCCTTTGAGGGGCGCGACGACGACGATCTGTTCTTTGCGGATGCCGATCTCCGCCCCGATGCCGCCGAAGCTCCCCGTGAGGTCCTGGTCAAACTTCTTCGCGTCGCTCGGATTGAGGAACACCGTGTAGGGATCCCCCGCCGCGTCAACCGCTCCCCCGACCGCCCCATAGAGGAGATCCTGGTCCTTGAGTTTTTCTCCATTGAGGAACTTGGACTTCAGGAGATCCACCGTATCCCAGAAAACCGAAAAATCGCCGTCTATGATCTGGCGGCTGTCCGTGATGGTGATGGATCTGTAGGCGGCGCCGTACCGGACCCCGCCGTAGAACGCGCCGCCAAGGAGCACAAGACCGCCGAGGATACCCGCCGCCCTGACCACTGCGCGCCTTTTCGCCTTGAGGTTCACTTTGAATTGCATAGATATGGTGTTCTCTATTTAACCATGTTTTTCCGCTCTATGCACCTTCCCTCTCGCGCGCTATTTTTTCTTCACGGGCGACCAACCGCGGAGAGGTGGGAACCCGCCGAACCTCTTTTACCCTGTCCACAAAAAGCTTCCCGTCCAGGTGGTCCACCTCGTGCTGGAACACGCGCGCGAGGAGCCCCCACGCTTTGATCTTTACCTTCCTGCCGTTGGTGTCGAACCCCTGGAGTGTCACACGCAGAGGCCGCTCCACCAAACCGTAGTGCTCCGGTGCCGAGAGACATCCCTCCTCGAGCGTCGCGGTATCCTTGGATGTCTTCGTAATTTCCGGATTCACCACCGCGTAGAACTTCGTGTGTCCCTGGCCATCCGGCACCTGCGCCACGAAGAGACGCTTATGAATGCCTATCTGGTTCGCGGAAAGGCCGACGCCGTTCGCTTCTCTCATCACCGCGCGCATCTGCTTCACGAGCCCCTTGAGTTCTTTCTTGTCCTCGCGCGCAAAGTCCACCGGCGGCAATTTTCTCCGGAGCACTTTTTCCTGTTCTTTGTTCCCGAGAAGATACATGTTGTTGGTTATTAGTTATTTACTAGACGCCGATTATGGCTTCACTGATTTACGCTGATTTTGCAGAACGCTGATTTATGCTGATTATGGCTTCACTGATTTACGCTGATACTAACCGCTGATTTATGCTGATTTTTAGACACTGATTTATACGGATATCTTGCTTAACCCCTCTCAACCTCCCCTTATCATAAGGGGAGGCAGGGGGAGTTATTGGTTGTTAGTTATCAGTTATTAGTTTTGTTTTTCTTTCGAAGTTTGAGGTGAAGCTGTTTTGCTTTTCTTTTCGGTTCGCTCTCGCCGTGAGAAGAAACACGTAATGGCTTTTTTGCCGATTGCTGGAATAAGCGCATGAAGTAGGCGCCTCGGTTCTTCACGCCTTCGCGCGAAACGACATCCTTCGCCAGCCGCAAAAGCCAGTCGTTATTGTATTTCCGTGCCAACCCCAGGTAGATCGCTTTGTGGCTCCTATCATGCAAAAGCTCGCTCAACATGAGCCCGGAAAATTGGAATGAGCGGCGCACGCGCGACATCTTTCCCCGCTCCCGAATGACTTCGGCATAGCCTCGCGATGCCTTTTGCATCCCGTAAGTATAAAATATAAAGTATAAAGTATGAAATTCGCCTTTTTTGGTACTCCTGAGTTCGCCGCCATCGTTCTGGAGAAACTCATCGGCGCGGGGCTCGCGCCGGCGTTCGTGATCTGCAATCCCGATCGCCCCGTGGGTCGCAAGCGTATAGTCACTCCGCCGCCGGTGAAGCAGAGCATTCTGGAGCAAAGCGAGGATACCCGCGAGCAGATCACTCTCCTCCAACCGGAATACCCATTGGAGATCCGCGCCGCGCTCCAGGACGCCGCTTGCGATTTCTTCGTCGTAGCCGCCTACGCGAGAATTCTCCCGCCGGAAATTCTCTCCATCCCTCGCCTCGGTGCCGTGGGCGTCCATCCCTCGCTCCTCCCCCGCCTGCGCGGCTCCACCCCCATCCAAACCGCCATTTTGGAAGGCGACGCGGAGGTAGGCACCACGCTCTTTATGCTGGATGAGCAAATTGACCACGGCCCCGTCCTTGCGCAGGCCGAGCTCCCCGACTACGCGCCGGAAACCATGGGATACGAAGTGCTCATGCGGGAGCTCGCGGCACTCTCCGCGGAACTCCTCATTGAAACCATTCCCCGCTTCGCGGAAGGAGCGATCACGCCCCGACCGCAGGACGAGACACTCACCACGTTTACCAAAAAATTCGCCACCACGGATGGCTTCGTGGACCTGGAAAAAGATGACCCGAAACGTGTGGTGCGAAAAGTATTAGCGTTGAACCCCGAGCCGGGTGTTTGGGCTATCTGGAAAGGAGGCAAGCCCTTCGACCAGGCTCAGGGCAAGCGAATGAAAATCCTGGACGCGGAGATGCGTGATGGCAAGTTGCTCCTGAAACAGATCCAGTACGAGGGCAAAAAACCGCAGACGCTGTTCTGACGTTCGATGCGAGAATCCGCACGCATGAATTATGCCATGGCATAATTCATGCGTGTGAAAATATTGCCACCCTGGCGAGGCGTATCCCCTAATCTTACGAAGTTGAACTTCGTAAGATTAAAAAGAGAATAAAGGTATTGCGATTGAAAAAAACGATGAAAAAGCTTAGGCTTAAAGAAAGCTTTTCACTTATGGTTGATACTTCTGTTGCAGAAATTTATATCGCTCATTTGCAAAAAACCCATGCAACAGGGCAAGCTGGCGAACATGCATACCGTCCGGCACTTGAGTCGTTTTTTAAGGCGATCGTTCCAAAATTTCAACCAGTGAATGATCCAAAGCGCTCTGAACATGGCGCGCCTGATTTCATTTTTATGAGGGGTTTTTTTACTGCAGGGTATGCCGAGACGAAGGATATTGCAGAAAACTTGGATAAAACCGAAAAAACCAAACAAATTGAACGTTATCTTGGTTATTCAAATCTGATTCTTACAAATTATCTTGAATTCCGCTTTTTCAGAAATGGCGTGCGGTATGGCGAGCCGATTGTTATCGGCGAGCTCAAAGGCAATGACATCACTGTGCATGCAGATTCTTTTAGGTCGCTTACCGCAACCATTACCGATTTTCTTGAGGGAGAGCCGGAGAATATAAAAAGTGCCGCGCGTCTTGCGGAAATAATGGGAGGAAAGGCGCGGCGAATTCGCGATAATGTGAGACGATACCTCGCCGACGATTCAGAAAAAAACGCGGACATCCTGCGTGTATATGAAACAATGAAGAAGCTTCTTGTCCACGACCTCACTCCTGATACATTTGCGGATATGTATGCGCAGACACTGGTTTATGGTCTTTTTGTAGCTCGTTTTTATGACGATTCTCCAAAAACATTTTCTCGCGAGAAGGCGCGCGATCTTGTCCCGGCATCTAATCCCTTTCTTCGCCATTTCTTTGACCATATCGTCGGCCCAGATTTCGATAAACGACTGAGTTACATCGTTGGAGAGTTATGCGAGATTTTTGCCCATGCCGATGTGCGCGGTCTTATGGAATATTATTTCAAAAATAACGGTAAAGGCGGACCCGACCCCGTGATTCACTTTTACGAAGATTTTTTGAAAGAATACGACCCGGACCTTCGCAAGAAACTTGGAGCTTTCTATACTCCCTTACCCGTTGTGCGATTTATAGTGCGTTCGGTTGATTATCTGCTCGAAAAAGAGTTTGGTCTTGCGGCTGGTTTGGCGGATACCTCGAAAACAGCAACCGGCATGCACCGGGTTCAGATTCTTGATCCAGCTGTTGGAACAGGAACATTTATCAGCGCCGTAATTCGTTCTATCTATGAACGGTTGTTGAAGAGCGGTCAAAAGGGACGTTGGCCAACGTATGTACACAATGATTTACTCCCGCGCATTCATGGTTTTGAAATCATGATGGCGCCATATACGATAGCTCACCTGAAGTTGAGTATGGCTTTTAAAGAAACGGGTTTTTGGAACTTTCATCGCCGCCTTAGTATTTATCTTACGAACTCTCTTGAAGAGAGTATTACTCAAAAAGGCCTATTCACGGGCTTTGGTTTCGCTGAAAGTATCGCCGAGGAATCCAAAGAAGCCTCGGTCATAAAGAATAAAACGCCGATTATGGTTGTCGTCGGCAATCCGCCGTACAGCGTGAGTTCGCAAAATAAAGGCGAGTGGATACAAAAGCTTATCAAGGTTTATAAAGAAGGACTCGATGAAAGAAATATTCAACCCTTGTCAGATGATTACATTAAATTCTTACGCTTCGCCGAGCATTTCATAGAGAAGAATGGAAACGGAATTGTGGCGATGATTACTAACAACTCTTTTCTCGACGGCAAAATACACCGTCAAATGCGGAAACATCTATTAGAAACTTTTGATGATGTCTACGTTCTCGATTTACACGGAAGCACGCGCAAGAAAGAGAAGGATGACGAAAATGTTTTTAGCATTCAGCAAGGAGTTGCAATTTCAATTTTTGTCAGAAAAGGGGGCAAGAAAGAAAGCCTAGGTACGGTCCGTCACGGCGAACTCTATGGTACTCGTGAGAGTAAATTTAACGCACTCGAAACAAGTAGCATACAGTCGGTCAAGTGGCAGAAGCTCAACTATAAAGAACCATATTATTTCTTTATTCCGAAGGATTTTGAATTGGAGGGAGAATACACACGGGGATTTAAAATTAAAGAATTATTTCGAATAAGCAATGCCGGTTCTGCAACAGGAAATGACTCTGTTTTTGTTCAGATGAACTCAGATGATTTAGAAAATGCGCTTAATTCTTCGGGCATAAATTTTTCGGAAGATAATATCGTCGACTATCTATATCGCCCCTTTGATATCCGGAAAACCCTGTACGACAACACAAAAATGCAAAGGCTTCGCACCAACGTTATGGATCACATGAGAAAAGATAATGTCGCCCTAATCACATGCAAACAACAAACCAGTTTTGATTTTCAGCATGCTTTTTTATCGCGGCACGTTACCGATCGCTGCGCTGTTTCTCTACAGACCGGAGAAGTCGGATATGTTTTCCCCCTCTTTCTCTATCCCGATGACGGGCCGAAAATGTCGAATCTCAAGAAAGAAATCGTCGCGGGTATAGAAAGGATTGTCGGAAAAACAGAGCCAGAAAATATTTTTTATTATATCTATGCAGTATTGCACTCGCCGAACTATCGCGAAAAATACAAGGAATTTCTAAAAATCGATTTTCCGCGCGTGCCGTACCCGAAAGACGAAAAAAGTTTTAAGAAGCTTGTTGCGTTCGGCGCTGAACTACGATCACTCCACCTCCTTGAATCGCCGAAAGTGAATCAATTCATCACAACCTATCCTGTTGCTGGCTCAAATATTGTTGAAAATCCGGCCCGCAAAGACGGCAAGGTGTTTATCAACAAAGACCAGTATTTTGGCAACGTTCCCGAGTCCGCGTGGAATTTCTACATCGGTGGCTATCAACCTGCCCAAAAGTGGCTCAAAGACCGCAAGGGCCGCGAACTCTCCAATGAAGAAATCGAGCACTACCAAAAGATAATCGTTGCACTTGTAGAGACTGAGAAAATAATGAACGAGATCGACAAAAACGTATAAATTCAAAAAACAATGAGTAACCCTTGGTGGCTTATAGTTTTAAGTTCCTTCTCAGGTGCGTTCTTTGCTTTTCTCTTTGTTAAAATCGAAGATTATCTAACAAGAATTCGGACTCGTAAAAAACAAAATTATAATGCACTTGTGCGCTTAGAGTATATTGGCAATGAAAACCTATCAATTGCTCACGACAATCTCTTTACGGCAGATGATATTATTCGAACCTCGAATATAACAAAAAGCTCCCAACAAGTTCAGATTAATTTTAATAGGTTTGAGGATTTAGTTATTAGGAATGATTTATTGTCGGAACTATTGAATATCGATTTCATAAATCTTTGTTTTATCTTGAATATTGATGCTAGAAAAATAAATAGTAGTCTCGAATCTATTATGCGATCATATGATCAAATCAATTCAGGTGTTTTCAACCGTACAATGTCATTAGACAACTATCTTGAGAACCTGTCGGGTTTTATAGCTCGTCTTTTTCAGATGAAAAAAATGATAACGGGCTTTATAGAAGACAACATAACGATGATTGCGACCGCTAAAGTTTTAACAAAGTACGAGAAACCTCGTTTTACCAAATTTTTGATGGTTATTTTGCGCAACAAAAATAAATCCTTGAGCGCACTAACCGAGGAAATAGAAGCAGAGAAGAAGATATTAAAATCTCAAATCGAAGAAATATCTAAAAAATCAAAACAGAGGATTGATGATTTGCTAAAATCTTAATCGTTTTCAACGCTCTCGCATTTCCCTCGACACTGCGCTGACTCGTAGCCCCGCTTTCGCTTCGCTTCTTCGGGGCACTCGATTTTCTAGCTTCGCTTCGTTTAGGGAAAATCAGTACTGGGGCTATGGGACGATGTTGGAACTTATATTCAAGAGGTGAATAGACTTGTGGTGGGATAGAGCCTCCAGGGCTTCGGTAAACTCAGCCCACTTCTCCAATCTCAGTGCATTTATTCTAAGCGAGTCGAAGGGCCTGCACTGAGCTTGTCGAAGTGCTGCGGGGCTTGGATTCGAACCAAGATGACATGATTCAGAGTCATGTATCCTACCTTTAGATGACCCCGCAAGAGATATCGCTATATTACAAGACACTTCCGGTTTTTTCAACGTAATCCGTGAGGAGTAGAATAGTGGCATGAAGCGCCGCCGCCGCAGAACGGGAACACTTATCTTTGGCCTCATTCTCGCCTCCCTCGCCATCGGCGTTGGGGCACGGATGCTCGTTGGGCCAAATGAGCTGACACTCACGCCCCCCGCGCCAGTCCCACCGGTTCCTGCAGCTCCGCCCACAGCACCGCCTGCGGAGCCACTTGAAGCACGGTTCCTCCAGCCGCCACCACAGGAGCCGTCGCCACCGCCAGCCCCGGAGCCGCAAGCCACCGCACCGCAAGTCAACTATTCCTCCCTCACCCCGGAGCAGAGCGACACTCTTACCATCACCGTCTCCGGCGTGGCCGCCACCGGCACCGTCCGCGGCGAATTCACATCGCAGGCAATTCCCTTTCTGCGAATCGCCGACGGGCGCTGGCTTGGGTTCGTTGGCATTGACGCGAAAGCAACCGCCGGCGCCTATCCCCTCTCCCTCGCGCTCCCGGACGGAACGACAACGCGCGAGACCGTACGGGTGAAGGCGCGCGACTATCCGGTGACCGAGCTTGCGGTAACCGACGAGCTCCGCGCAAAGGGCTACACGCCTCCCGTTATCGCCATAAACGTAGCCGCGGAAAATGCGCGCCTCGCCGCGGCGCTCACCGGCTCCCCGCCCCGCGCCTACTTCGACGGCGCCTTCACGAACCCCCTGGACCGCATCGTGAACGTGGGAGAATACGGGAACATCCGGGTCTCGGGCGGCGTGGGACTCCGCCACCTCGGAGTTGACCTCGAGGCGGAGACCGGTACGCCCGTCCACACCATAAACACCGGTGTCGTGCGCTTCGCCGAGGAACTCACGAACTACGGAAAGACCATGGTGGTGGACCACGGCTTCGGTATCTTCTCGCTATACCTCCACTTGAGCGAATTCCTCGCCGCGCCCGGCGCGGGGGTAGCGCGCGGCGCCGTCATCGCCCGCTCCGGGGACACCGGCTATGTCCTCGCCCCGCACCTCCACTTTTCCATGCGCCTAGGTTCCGCGAGTGTGGACCCGCTCCGGTTCCTTGCCGCCGCCACATGGGCGTTTGAAAAATAAAGAACCCCACCGCAGAACGGTGGGGTTCTTTATTTTTCCGTGCGAGTGGTATTTGTCGCTTATACCGACGATCGTCGGTATAAGCGACAAAGGAATTATTTAGGTGCTACATTTAAATGTAGCACCTCGTTTTTTATCTTACGTCGCGCCTCCCCCGCACCCGAAGGGCCTTGCGGTTCGACCGTCCTGAGCTCACCGTTGAAGGAGGACGGACTATTTCTAACAGGATAAAAAAACTCCCCGCGCAGGGAGTTTTCGTCGTGAGTTGTCGGTTGTAAGTCGTTAGTTATTCCCTAAATGTGCAGATACCGCCGCGTGGCGATGATGCCGGAGAGGATGCCGAGGATGACGCAGAAGAGCAACTGGTAGATGAAGAGCACTATGGCGTGGCTCGTGAAGTATCCCATTAGATCCAACTCCGGGATGAAGCTCATGAGGTGGGGCGAGAGAAAGCTCGTGAGCGGGATGAGCACAAGGAAGCTTACCAGAGCCGAAATCGCTCCGTAGATGACGCCTTCCACCACGTAGGGACCGCGAATGAAACTGTTATTGGCCCCAACAAGACGCATGATGCTTATCTGCTCGCTCGCAGAGAAAATGGCGAGGCGGATGGTGTTGAAAGTCACCACCACCGCCACGAACGCGAGGAATATGGTGAGGGTGATGCCCCCCTTCCGCATGGTATCAATGAGTCCCACAAGGCGGTCGATGACCACCTGGTTCTGCGCATAGGTCACTTTTTCCACCATCTCCGTGAGGTTTTGGTTGTCCAGGTAGCCGGCGATGGTCGCGTACTCGTGCGGGTCCTTCGCCTTGATGTTCAGTGACGCGAGGAGCGGGTTCACGTCAAGCTCCGCGAGCGTCTGGGTGATGGTTTCTTCCCCGGCGTGGCGCTGCTTGAAGTTCTCGAGCGCCTGCTCGCGCGACACGTACTCCACGTTCTTCACCTCAGAGAGGTTCTCGAGTGAACGCTTCATATTGAGAATGGTGTCCTCTGGTACATCCGCCTTGAAGTACACGCTGATGTCTATCTTCTCCTGGATGGAACCCACTGCTCCCTGCCCCGCCACGTTGAAAAGGATGAGCCCCTCAAACATTACCGCCGCCAAGATCATAATGATGATGGTGGATGCCGAAAGCCAGCCGTTCCGGAGAAATCCCTGCCAGCCGAACTTGATGATGCGTGAGAGGGTGACGGCCATGCTGTTTTTATCTAAATTTCCAAGCGAGCACGCACCGGAAATTTAGCCACGAGAACGAGGGCTTTGACTGAGCGGTTCGGCCCTGAGCTCACCGCCGAAGGGCTCAGCCGAATGTCCACCCCGTTAGATGCGGACGGACCCGCTCGGAGTGGTTCGACGATTGTTATCCCTAATACTCTATTTTTGTATTGAAATCTCATATCATTACCGCTATCTAACGGGGTAAGGTTTGGTTGATGTATTTTCTGCGACTTCGTCTTGAAAATCCATACCAAGCCCTTATCCTATTATAAACTTGCCGTTCTCCTCGTCCTTTACCACCTTGCCGTTCTCGAGCGTCACAACCCGGTGCCCGAGGGCATTCACGATCTCCTTGTCGTGGGTCGCGAGGATGACGGTGCTCCCCAGCTCGTTGATCTTCAAGAGAAGCTTGATAACCTCCCACGTATTGAAGGGGTCCAGGTTCCCCGTGGGCTCGTCGGCGATGATGACGTCGGGGCGGTTCACCATGGCCCGCGCGAGCGCCGCCCGCTGCTTCTCGCCGCCGGAGAGCTCGGCGGGAAAATTCAACATCTTGTCGCGAAGCCCCACCATATCCAAGACCTGTGGCACGAATTCCTTGATCTCCTTCTCCGGCCGCCCCGCGACTTCCAAAGCGAACGCCACGTTCTCAAACACGGTCTTTTTGGCGAGGAGGCGGAACTCCTGGAAGATGACGCCGATGTGGCGGCGAAACTCCGGCATCTCGCTGGACTTGAGCTTGTTCACCTCGTAGGAACCGAAAAAGATCTGCCCCTTGGTCGGCTGCTCTTCCGCAATGAGGAGCTTCACCACGGTGGATTTCCCCGCCCCCGAACGCCCCACGATGGAGGCGAACTCACCGGGCTGTATCTTGAAACTTACCTTGTCCAGCGCCACCGCGTTGTGGTTGTAGGTCTTCGTGACGTTCTGGAAAATGATCATAGCTTCGCTAATACACTAATCAACACGAATATGAACACGAATAGACACGAATAATATTGATAAGTATCTATTCGTATATTCGTAATCATTTCGTATTTCGTAGCCTTATTTATTTTACTTTATTCAAGGAGTAAATCCAAGTTACCTTCCAGCACCTCCTCCACTTTGCTTATCTTCTTCCCTGTGCGGTGGTCCTTCACCTGTTTGTAGGGGTGGAGCACGTAGGAACGGATCTCGTGCCCCCACTCCGGCGCCACGCGGGTCCTTAGGTTAGCGACTGACTGCTCGTGCTTTTCCTCCATGAGCTTCAATAGCTTCGCCTTGAGCAAGTTCAGCGCCCGCTCGCGGTTCGTGGCCTGCGACCGCTCAACTTGAGAGGCGGTTACGACGCCCGTAGGGATGTGCAAAACGCGCACCGCCGTCTCCACCTTGTTCACGTTCTGGCCGCCAGGGCCGCCCGAGCGAGTGAACTCGAACTTCAGGTCTTTTTCCGGGATCTGGAAGTGGGCTGCCTCCACGGCCGGAATCTCCGGCAACACCTCCACGAGTGCGAATGAGGTATGGCGCAGTTTCTTCGCATCAAAGGGCGAGATGCGCACGAGGCGGTGGACGCCCGATTCGCCCTTCAGGCGCTCGTAGACGCCGGTGCCTTTCAGTTCCAGCGTATCGTCGTTGATGCGCTTTGCGCTAAGCCCTTTGCGCTTTGCATATTTCTCGTACATCGCAAGCAGCATCCGCGCCCAGTCCTTCGCATCGTCCCCGCCTGCGCCAGCTAATACAGAAACTATCGCGACGTTAGGATTGTAATTCATATTGAGCCACCCCCGGGACTTGAACCCGGAACCTCTGCTTTACGAAAGCATTGCTCTGCCGTTGAGCTAGGGTGGCCTGCCACGCCACGCTCATTAAAGCGGGCGGCGTTTCCTATCCTACCTCACTATACCTCTATTTTCAAAACCCAACCCCAGTTTTTACAAACTGGGGTTGATAGAAGCAAGCCATAAGCCGGATTCTGTTTATGCGACAATTCATCTTGTCCTTCGGTTGCCCTCAGGATCATGCGGCACTTCCGCCTCATCGGCGGACACGGCCTTGCACTCGGGTAAGGGTTTAGCCGTTTCACCTCCGCTTTGCTATCCCTATGGCGGAGTTGGGCCAGCTACGTTGGGATGGGGCCCTCCCTCGGCTTTCGCCTCGGGACGTCACTGCTCGCACCTCTATCCTTACGGACGGCGGGCGTTACCCGCTACCTGTACCTCGCGCGCAGCGCGAGGTCACTAATAGCACCAATGTCGCTTCGCTCCCACTAATTTCACTAATGAAAATTCGTGAGATTCGTGACCACATTCGTGCTTATTCGTAACCTTGTGCCGCGCACAAGGTGAAGTGTCCGGACTTTCCTCACTTCGGTTTTGAAACCGGAGCGCTGTCGCTTGGCTTACTTCTGCGGCTATTCTACCATACCACACACCAAAAATCAACAGTCCTCAACCTTCCACATATGTGGGAAGTTGAGGAAACTCACTTTGCATCCTCGAGATCCCCTACAGCAGTGTATCCAGCGCGTGGTTCACCAGCTTATCGGATACTTTGTTCTCCTCACGGGGAATGAGGATGAAGCGCACGTTCTTGAAATCCTGCCTCAAATTCCACACCTCAATGAAAAGCGGGATGAGGTCTTCGTCGTAGATCTTGTAGGTGCCGGTAAGCTGACTCACCATGAGCTCGGAATCGGAGCGCACCTCGAGATCTGTCTCCTTCGCTTCCTTTTTGCCCAAGAGCTGCTTTGCCTTGGCGAGCGCGAAAGCAACCGCTTTGTACTCCGCGACGTTGTTCGTCGTCTCGCCGATGGCTTTGTGATAACGTTTGTCGCCGACCACAACGCCGATGGCCGCCGGTCCCGGATTTCCCCGCGCCCCGCCGTCGGTGTAGATAACAACCTTACCCTTTGGGAAAAGCCCTGTTTCCCCCATACCCCGATTGTACCACTTTCCATCCCGTTAGAAACCGCCCCGCCGAAAGGCGCGGCTACGACCGCCTGGGGCGATCTGTTTCTAACGGGATCCACGGGAACCCTCTCGCGAGCGGAACCGAAAACCCCGCAGCTCTCGGGTGCCCCCCACCGCCGGGGAACCGCGCGGCAATCTCGCTGACATCCACCCTCCCGTTCGAGCGGAGCGACACGTGGATCGTCCCCTGCTCCGCACGCCACACGATGGAAAGCGGCGGCCTGTGCTTTATGAGTTCGTGCCCGACCTCCGAGTGGAAACGCTTTGAGGAAGAGTTCACCGCGAGCACCCGGTACCCTGCAAAGCGGACGAGCTCCGCGCGCCGCACCACCTCATCCACAAGCACGCGATTGTAGTCCGCTATTACCCTGCCGAGAACAAAGTATTTCCTCCGCTCCCGCGCGGACTCCATTCCCCTTGCGAGTGTTCCGTACTCCCGAAAGTCAAATGGGCGAGCGTAAATGTACGAAAGGATGGTGCGCGCCTGCGGCAGTTTGAAGCGCCAGAGATCACCGTCCTCAATATAGGTGAGAAACCGCGGGATCTTCCGCCGGGGGTGGAAGTATCGCCACGCGAGCACCGCGGCAGAGTGGCTGGTATCGAAAACGTTCTGAGGAAAATGTTTGGTGTCCTTCTCCCTGCTCTCGTGGTGGTCTATCACCACCACGCTCTCATTCACTCGCGCAAGCTGCCGGAAGGTACGAGCCGCGCACCCGTTGTCCAAAAAGTAGATTTTCCTCCCTTTGAGAGTTTTCTTTGGCAATGTTTCGGGATAGACGGGAATATATTCCGCCCTATTCCCGAACTTTTTCCACGCCGCCCACGCCGCAGAGAACCCGTCCGGGCAGTCCGCGTGGTAGAGCACTACGATTCTCTTCATACCTCCCATTATCCCCCAACGCGAGCAAAAACAAAATCCCTCTCCCGATAATTCCCTATGCCAGCAATATACCATTTCTCACGATCGTGAGAAATGGTATACTTAGCAAACACACGAGCATGAGCGCGGCTGATGATATTTTCACAATCCTCTTCGGCGGCTATTCGGCCAGCTACAAGAGGCTGCGGCAGGCATTATATGCACCAACTTCCCCGCGAGAGCAACGTTCCCATGCCAGCCCTAAAACTCTCTATACCACTCTCTCAAGGCTGAAGAAAAACGGGCTTGTCGCCAGAGAGGGTGGGCTTTGGAAAATCACCGAAAAAGGAAAAAGGTATTTTGAGAAAAAGAAGGAAGCGTTCTTCCCCCGCCATGCCCCTTACAAAGAAATCAAGCGCCACGCTCCCCAGAGCATGATCGTGGCATTCGACATACCGGAAAAACACCGCCGTAAAAGAGATTGGCTAAGAGTGGAATTAGCCATTTTAGGATTCAAGCCCATACAGAAAAGCGTCTGGTTTGGGTCGGCCCCGCTGCCGAAAAGGTTCATAGAAAGTTTGGATGAGCTTGATATTTTGCAATTTGTTAAATTCTTCAAAGCAGAAGAAAAAGAGATCGTGTGAAGCTCCACGGGCTGACGCCCGTGGCCTCTTTCCATTCGGGGTTCCGTGGAGCGGAACCCCGCACCGTCCCGCTAAGCGGGATTTGTGCGTGGGTAAATTGCACGGCGGGCGCGAGGTTGAATGTACCCGGGCTGAATATCCCACTTCTCACGATCGTGAGAAGTGGGATATATCGCTTTCGTTGCTTCCTGTGAATATAGAACCGGGTAATTCTCGCTCACCATCTCCGCGCTACCCAGAACCCGTCGGGACAATCGGCATGATAGAAAATGATGATTTTTTTCATGACTTCATTATATTCCAAAAAGATGCGAGCGTTTGTATTTTTTCATAAACGTATGCGCATAAATGAAACGGATGTTTCTCAGCATAACGAGATATCCCCGTGGAAACGAGCTGAAGGTGTCGTGACTAAGGTTAGCAATCTCAACTTCGGCATCTTTCCGAACCCTAAGAACTTTATCGGTGAATGCATCAACGTTCGGCTTTCGAAAAACATAGTCATAACCGGCTTGGACAATACGAGTCGCATGCGGAAGTTTATGAAGAAGATTTCCGTAAGCTCCGGGAGAAATCGTCTTCAAGATGAGAGTTAAAAGTTCCGGCTCTATCATCCCCTCTATTTGATGAGCAATATGGCGCGTCCCCACACCATGCATGAGTGCTTCTGCAAAATCATTTGCTATTAGATGGAGGACGCCAAAATCAAAAAGGCCGGGGTGGATAAGAGCCGCGATACACGCGCGCAAACTCCCTAAACTATAAGAAAAAAAACCAACTTCTTGGAACCCCATTTCCTGCTTTAAAAATAGGGCAATATTTTGAAGATCAAAAATATCCTAGCGTGCCTTCCAAACCATCTTTCCAATACATGGGCTTACCGCATCGAAATCAGGAGGATCCCCGGCCGAGGGATTCAACCCTCGCCCCGCGGGAATATGGATAAGAGTGCTTATTGGCAAAAGCGTCCGGCGCACGAAAGAAACTCCTTTATCGTACATATCCAAACGCCCGTTCCAATGCCTAACATGGATAAGAGCAACCTTTCTTCCCGCGGTTCCATGCGGTTGCGGGTCAAATTTGAATCTCACCGTCTGGGATGGATCAAGTATTGAATCGAATTCCAAAAATCCATTCCATTCTTTTACTGGAGAAATGCGTGAGTGTCTCAAATAATCTGCCGGATTTTTAAACCAAGAGTCCACTAAACCGGGGATTTCTTTTTTATTTCGGAGGCCGAGCCAATGGAGACCGAGATCGAATTCGGGGATAGGATACTTTCCGAAACGTTTTTCTTGAATGGTCGTTTCATGCAGTTCTCGCTGATAAAACGCCTCCGGATTGTTACCTAAAAAATCGACATAATAAATATTACTATTTCAATGCTTCCACTCCCGGCAGTTTTTTGCCGGAAAGATATTCCAACATCGCACCGCCGCCCGTTGATAGAAATAGACGCGGATTAATGCTGATTTTAGCGGATTTATGCGGATACATATCAGTGGTAATCCGTTTATAATCAGCGGGCATCAGTGTCGCGAGCGAAGCGAGCGTCTCGCCTCCGCCGATGACGACTCGAGCGCGAGTATTCGCCAAAATCGCTTCCCACATTGCCTTCGTCCCTGCCGCAAACCTCAAGTCCTCAAATATCCCCATAGGGCCGTTCCAGAGGATGGTGCGTGATTTCTTTATGATTTCCGCGTACTCCTCTACCGCCCGCGGGCCGATATCCACGATCTTCCGCGCCGCCATGTGCACCTCCACAGGGAGGTGAATTTTCTTTGACTTCAAAAGTTTCTTGATCGCCGGCAACACTTTCCTGTCAACCAGCGAATGTCCCACCGGCAACCCTTGCGCGAGGAAAAAAGTACCCGCGGGACCGCTCCCCAAAAGAATATGGTCCGCCTTTTTTATGAAATGTTCCAAAACGGGCAGTTTATCCCCCACCTTCGCGCCTCCCAAAATGAGCGTGAACGGCCGTTTCGGATTTTTCATCACGTAATCCAACGACTCAAGTTCTCGTTCCAGACACAAACCACCGAAGGACGGGAGGAATTCCGTGATGGCCGCCACGGATGCATGCGCGCGATGCGAGACCGCAAAGGCGTCATTCACGTAGAAATCGCCCAGCCCCGCCAGTTGACGGGCAAAGAAACCGTCATTTTCTTCCTCGCCGGGGAGGAAGCGGAGGTTCTCCAAAAGGAACACCTTGCGTGACGACCACTGCAGTTGCCGCTTCACCACGGAAAAATTAAAATGAGAGAGGAAGATGACGGGCACCCCAAGCTTCTGCGCAAAGAGCTCCACGAAGGGCTGGAGGGAAAGTGCGGGGTCAATCTTGGGCCTGCCTTCGCGAGGCTTCAGCAGGGCGGGGCGGCCGCGATGGCTCATGAGCACCACCCTTACCTTGTGCTTCAGGAGCAGCTGGATGGTGGGGAGCACGGCATCCAGGCGGAAAGTATCCAATGGCTGCCCAGGTGCCACGTTCAAATCGATGCGAAGGAGGCAGGTTTTGCCCTTATAGCGCCGGGCTACACCGGCGTCCAAGAAACGAATCATCAGCACCATTATACGTGAAATAATCTCCAATTTACAATGAAAAACATCGTAATTTTAGGCGGCGGTTTTGGGGGACTCGCTTGTGCGCTCCGCGTCGGGAAAGCCCTGAAGCGACTCAAGCTCTCCGACCGCTACGAAGTGGTAGTGGTGGATAGGAACCCATACCACACCTTCACTCCCCTCCTCTATGAGATCGCCGCGACCGCCGAGGCCGCCGCCACGAATGCCGTACTCCAATCCATCATGACGATGAACCTCCGTGAACTCCTCGCGGGACTACCCATCACCGTGGTCGAGGATTCGGTGATCTCCATCAATCTTGCCGAGCGCACGGTGCGTCTCACTAAGAATGGGCTCTCCTTTGAATATCTCGTCATAGCGCTCGGCGCGGAGGTGAACTACTTCGGCATCCAGGGGTTAGGAGAATACACGCTGCCTTTGAAAACGTTCGCGGATGCGATAAAAATCCGCAATGCGCTGACCGCCGCCGTCGCACGCGCGGGCGAAAACCCCGTGCGGGTGGTGGTGGGCGGCGGGGGTCCAACGGGCGTGGAGCTCGCGGGGGAGATTGCAAACAACTACCGAGGGAAGCATCTGCACGTAACCATCGTAGAAGCGGGTTCTTCCATCCTCGCTAAGATGAACCCGCGCGTCATACGCAGGACTGAACGGCGCTTGAAACGCCTCGGCGTGAGCATTCTCACCCGGGAGCGCATCACAAAGGTGTTTCCCACCTTCGTGCTTTTGGAGAGCGGCGAGAAGGTGTACTTCGACGTGTGCATCTGGACCGGCGGCGTGAAACCATCCTCCCTCGCCGAACCACTGCTCCTGAAAAAGGAACCGCGGGGGCGCCTCGAGGTCGCTCCAGATCTCGCTGCCGCAGAGCACGTTTGCCCCGTTAGAGACCGTCCTGCCGACCCGCTTCGACTCGTCGAAGACGAGGCGAGAGGCATGGCTACGCCCGCCCCGGGGCGGCCTGTCTCTAACGGGGTCTTTGCCATTGGAGACATTGCTTACCTCCATGATCCGCGCACCAAAGCGCCAGTCCCCGGCGGCATGGCGCGCCCCGCGATGATGGAGGGGCGTATTGCCGCCGCGAACATCATCGAGAACATAAAAGCCGATGAATCGCGGATTTATGCGGATAAAAATAATGGTGTTGGTAGACATTCTAAAAAATATGAATATACCCCACGCCGCTACCCCTACATCGTACCGGTGGGCGGCAAGTATGCGATTGCGAAGATAGGGCCATTTGTGATTTCCGGTTTCCCTGCGTGGATTTTTAAAGGCGTCGTGGAATTGAACTATTTCCTCTCCATTATGCTAGTGTGGAAAGCGTTGAGAATCTGGCTTAAGGGACTCATGGTTTTCATTAAAAACAACCGTCTCGGTTAATAATCGACAACGCTGGCTAATAAATCCCAATCTACCCAATCTCATCGCATTTTGCGCCGCTATTACGCCATGGCGTAATAGCGGCGTACGTACGTATACAACATCTTTCCAAGGACAAAAAATCGGGATAAAAAAGCAAAGCCCAGCGATTGTGCTGGGCTTTTAACTCATATCTATGAAACCTTGGTAAGTGTCCGCTCACCAGGCGCTCCGATGCTTCCTCGGAGTATTACGGCTCCAGTTTTGTGACATGGAGATGGTCAACCGTGGGTCCAGTTGTTTGCCGAGCGTTGGCATATGGCGCTAGGCCGGACTTGGTTCGGATTTTTTCTTGCGAACCGCGAGGAAGCGATCGCCGTCACCCCAGTCACGCTCAAACCAGTGCAGGTTCAGCCCGCGCCCGCTGCCGAACCAGCGCAGCGCCGGGACGAAGCGGTGGCTACCCGAGTGCCGCGAGAGCGAACCAAGAGCAATTATTGGAAACTGCTTTTGGAGTTCTGGTTGGGTCTCACCGAGAACGAGAAGTTCTGCAAGCGTTGCGGGGTGGAACCCTTCTTTGTCCATCTCGGCAATCGCCGCTTCGGAACCGATCAAGTGATTGAAGTGGAACAGCTTTTGCTCCGCTTCGTAGTCGGCGGTGACGTTGGTGGGAAAGTGTTCCTCGGTGATATCCGAGTTCACCCAGTCGTACTTCCCACGGGCGATGCGGTCCTCAAACGTAAGGTTCGCCAGAATCGTGAGAGTTCCGGTGATTGCAGAATTTGCTGTAGTTTCCATGAGAAGCTCCAAATTAGTTGATATTCAGTTCTTTATGTTCTGTTTAAAAGATAGCATACTATTCACAATTTGTCAATGTCCCCAAAACCGCATCAAATCAACAAAAAACCGCCCCGGCGGTTCACCCACGCACCAGTCCCGCACAGCGGGACGGTGCGGGGTAAATTTTTCTGCAATGGTATCCGGGCGAAACCTACTTTCCCCACGCCCGAAGGCGTAAGTATCATCGGTTCACAAGGCTTTTACTTCTCAGTTCGGAATGGGATGAGGTAGGTCACCTTGTGGTAAATCACCCGGAAACCACTGCGGGAAAATTCGGCGCGGAGCGCGGTCTGAATCCCTCACCCTTTTCGAGAAAGGGTGAGGGGCTGATGGATCAGAGAGAGTAAGCGTACAGGGTCTATTAGTACTCCTTGGCTAAAATCCTTACGGACCTTACACCTAGAGCCTATCAACCTGGTAGTCTTCCAGGGACCCACGGTACCTAATCTTGGGAGAGGCTTCGCGCTTAGATGCTTTCAGCGCTTATCCCGTCCGAACTTAGCTACCCGGCGCTTCACCTGGTGGCAAAGCCGGTAGACCAGAGGTTCGTTCAGCCCGGTCCTCTCGTACTAGGGCCGACTTCCCTCAAGTACCACTACGCTGACAGCAGATAGAGACCAACCTGTCTCACGCATGTTTCTCACGTGTTACCACGTGCATGGACTATATCTTCATCCGCCACTGCCTTCATAGGGAGTGGACGGAGGTTAACCTGTAGTCTCTACGGGCCGATTCTTATCGCTCGTGGCAAGTGATCGAACCACTTGTGGTGAGCAATGTCGAACCATTCCCTCGGTATCGCCCTTGCCGCGCTCTAACGCCGCGAGGGTTCCACCGATATAAGTTAACTGGACGCATACCAATTTCTTAGTATGCCCGCCGTGTGTTGATTGATCTGCTAAAAACTTTTGCATAGACGAAAAAACTAAAACAATGATCGATGTGGTAAGCCCGGATTCAAGCCGTTAAAAAACCGAATCGTTATGACTCCGTTCCTTAACGGTTTGAACCCAGCTCACGTACCACTTTAATTGGCGAACAGCCAAACCCTTGGGACCTTCTCCAGCCCCGGGATGTGGTGAGCCGAC
>JAZDFV010000015.1:0-101314 GCA_043807585.1 Candidatus Jorgensenbacteria bacterium
GCCACCCATGGGTACCAATGCCATAACAAAAGCGGCCATTCCAGTTCTCTTATTTCTCTTAACACTCGGAGTGGTAGGAGGCATTGTCGCGCCAGCGGTTTCGCATGCGGTAACGGTGGGACCGGTGAAACTCGAGTACACCGTTGATCCGGGCGGTACGGTAAGTGGACAACTTTTTCTTGCGAATGAGACGGGCCCTCGCGTTACCTTCTACCCAACCTTTGAACGTTTTGCGGAAGAGAACGGTCAGAAAGTGTTCACGAAGGAGACGAGCGACCTCGCCACGTGGTTCCGCATGCCCGCATCCGTTACGCTGAATTCCGGACAGAGCAAGCAAATACCATTCACTATACGCGTTCCTTCCGATGCGAGCCCAGGCGGCCACTTCGCGGTCATCTGGTGGAGCACCACGCCGCCAGGCCCCGCAGGGCAGCAGGTTTCCATCGTCACGCGCGCAGGGATACTGGTGTTTCTTCGGGTTTCCGGTGACATCGTTGAAAAAGCTCATATTGATTCCTTCTCTCCAAACGGAAGGTTTTTCACTGGTTTTCCCATCTCTTTTTCAATCGCTTTCACCGACGAAGGCAACGTTTCACTGAAGCCGATCGGCGAAGTCCGTATTACCAACATTTTTGGGGCGCTGAAGGCAAGTTTGAAGGTGAACGAGGGAGGGAGCATCGTGCTCCCCGGGAACAGTAAGGGTTTTTCGTCAGCGGCATGGGATACCAGCGGCTTCTTTTTCGGACCGTACAAGGCCGCGCTCTCGCTGACGTACGGTGAGAGCAAACAGATAATCACGGAAAGTTACTGGTTCTTCGTCGCCTCGTGGAATGCCATCATCGCCATTCTCGGCATCCTCCTCGTTTTCTTCATCATTCCCAAGGCAATAAAGAGATACAACCTGTGGATTATCTCTAAACACACGAAATAAATTAATCTAATTATTCTAATTAACCTAATTGACCTAATCAAACCCCAATGACCAAATGACTAATGACCAAAAACTTCTTAGACATTAGACATTTTGAAATTGGGCATTGATTAGAATAATTAGAGCAATTAGAAATTTTATTTATTACTGATATAATGATAAGCAATGACTTTCCGGCGTTTTCTATTTTTTCTGCCCGGCCTAATCCTATTAGTATTATTCGGTTTCTTATCAGTATCTTTTAGCGGGTTAGAAGAGGCATCTGCCGGCTCGGTTTCGGTGACCGCGACGGTTAGTCCGGTTTGCGGCAACGGCGTGGTGGAAACCGGCGAGCAGTGCGACGCCGGTGGATCTAACGGCGCCTGCCCGGCCACTTGTTCTACTTCTTGTACTACTAATTCTTGCGGCGGGGGAGGAGGTGGAGGCGGCGGGGGCGGCGGGGGAGGGGGAAGTTATATTCCTCCAGCATTGGTTACCAGCGTTGTTTTTACGGGTAGGGCTTATCCGAAGAGCGCGGTAACGCTTTTGAAAGACGCGCAAGTTGCCGCCTCCACCATCGCCGGCACAGACGCCAATTTTCAAATAAGCATCTCAAGCCTTTCGGGCGGAAATTACATTTTTTCTCTCTACAGTGAGGACAGTAAAGGTATCCGCTCCTCTCTTCTCTCTTTTTCTGTTGGCGTAACTTCCGGCGCCACTACTCAAGTGAGCGGCATCTTTATTGTGCCAACCATTGCCGTTGATAAGAGCGAGGTGAGGCGCGGCGACAATATTGCGATTTTCGGTCAATCAGCACCGCAGTCCGACATTGTCATTTCAGTTAATTCCGATGAAGAATTTTTTGGAAAAACTGTTTCGGATAAAGGTGGGGTCTATTTATATAATTTCGACACGTCAGCGTTAGATTATGAAATTCACTACACCAAATCAAAAGCTTCTATCGGTAATTTAGAGATAAGCGGTTGGAGTAGTATTGTTGGTTTTAAGGTTGGCACGAAAACGGTTAGTGCAGAGATGCCCCAAAAAGCTCCGGCAAAGGGAGATTTGAACGGTGACAAACGAGTCAACCTCGTTGATTTTTCTGTCGTTGCCTACTGGTACCAGCGGCCCAATCCTCCAGCGAAGGTTGATATGAACGGGGACGGGAAGGTGAACCTAATTGATTTGAGCATACTGGCCTACTACTGGACAGGTTAGCAGGGCTAACCAAACACGAAGTACCACTAATATGGACACCAAATACCACGAATTATTATATAAAGATTTATCGTACCAGATACAGGGTGTTGCCATGGAAGTACGGAAAAATTTCGGCCCCGGGCTCAAGGAGACAATCTACCAAAACGCATTTGCAGAAGAATTGAGGGCGAGAAAAGTGCGATTTGAAAGAGAAAAACCTATACAGATATTTTCTCCCAAGACTGGAAAGTCAGTAGGTTCGTACCGCCCAGATTTTGTGGTCGAGGGAAAGATTTTAGTAGAGCTGAAAGCGGTAGAGAAAATCCCCAAAATGTTTCTTGATCAACTTTACTCTTATTTAAGAAATAGTGAGTATGAATTGGGCTATTTCATAAATTTTGCCTCACCGAAACTTTATGTCAAACGAATAATATTTACCAATGACAGGAAGTTTTTCCAAAAATGAAAAACATACGCCAATGAACACTAATATAAACACTAACAATCACAAAGACACCGCTAAGTTTTTAGTGTCTATTCGTCTAATATTTGTGTTACTTAGTGTGTCAATGTTATTTAGTGTTTCGCCTTTGGCGGAGGCGGCGCAGTTTTCCGCTACCTCCCCGTTTCCCGCGGTTCGCGTGGACGATGAATTTTTGGTAACGGCGTGGTTGGATACCGAAGGCGAGGACATCAATGCGACCGAAGGGCGCCTTTCATTTCCCCACCGTTCATTGGAACTCAAAAAAATATACGAGAACGATTCGGTGATGAATCTCTGGGTTGAAAAACCCCGCCAAGATGCGGACGGTTCGGTGGTGTGGAGCGGTATCATCCCCGGCGGCTTTGAAGGCGTGTTGAGCCCGTATTACACGGGAACCCGCCCCGGGAAACTTTTTTCGCTCCTTTTCAAGGCACAGCAGCCGGGAAGCGCCACGGTGTATTTCGCGAACGCGCGGGCGCTTTTAGATGACGGAAAAGGCACCGGCGCTTCGGTAACTTCATCGGGGGTTACGATAGGAATTCTGCCCTCACAAGGCGGAACGGCAACCCACGATCGCTCCGTATTGGAACTGCAGAGTGATAAAGAACCTCCGGGCGAATTTACTCCAGAAGTGTCGCGGGATCCCTCACTATTCGGTGGAGATTGGTTTGTGGTCTTTTCAACGGACGACAAGGGAACCGGCGTTGACCACTACGATATATACGAATCCCGATTTAACTGGAAAAATATTGGCGCGCAGAAATGGACACTGGGGGAATCTCCCTATCATCTGCGCGACCAGTCGCGCCAAAGCTACATTTACGTAAAGGCGGTTGATAGGGTTGGTAACGCACGCATTGCCGTGGTAACTCCGCAAAACCCAATGCGATGGTACGAGATTTGGTATCTTTATGTTATACTGATAGCAATCGTGGGCGTGGCATTCTGGTTGCGGAAACAAAAGGAATGATTAGTAATAATTTTTTTACCTGCATTTTTATTAAAAAGAATTTATGGGAAAAAAATATTACCACGCTAATGGTCACAAATATGAGACGAATAAACACTAAAATTAAATTATTAGTGGTGCTTAGTTTTATATTAGTGTTCTTTCGTGTAGAAGCCGCTTCTGCGGCGACGCTTTTCCTCTCACCCGCGACCGGCTCCTACGACAGCGGGCAAACGTTCTCCGTGGGCGTCTTCGTGGCGAGTAAGGACGCGGCTATGAACGCCGCCTCCGGCGTCATTTCTTTTCCACAGGATAAGTTGGAGATTCTCTCGCTCTCCCGCACCGGCTCCATCATGAGCTTATGGGCGCAGGAACCCTCCTTTTCAAACGCGGTGGGAACGGTGAACTTTGAAGGCATCGTGCTGAACCCCGGGTTCCAGGGTACCGCGGGGAAACTGCTCTCCATCACGTTCCGTGTGAAGGCGGCGGGAAGCGCCGCAGTGTCGTTCGCTTCCGGTTCGGTGCTCGCGAACGACGGCAAGGGCACTAATATTCTCCAGGAGTTCGGCAACGCGCAATTCGGTCTCAAGGTGCCGGCGGAGGGGCTGCAGGCGGGTGAAGGGACCACGCCGGTCTCCATCCTGGGGGCACCCTTGGCACCAGTCATCGGTTCACCGACCCATCCGAATCCTGACGGGTGGTATGCGAACAGGGACCCTAAATTCTCGTGGGTAATTCCCTCCGGCGTAACGGCGGTGCGCCTCGTCTATGACACTTCGCCGCGTTCCATCCCGTCGGTGGTCTACGCTCCTCCCATTATAGAAAAGGAACTGAAGGACGTGGGTGATGGCATCTACTACTTTCACGCGCAGTTCAGGAACGAGGAAGGGTGGGGGAGCATCGCCCATTTCCGTTTTCAGATTGACACCAAACCGCCGGAAAAGTTCACCATCCGCTTCGTGGGTGACCCCAAGCTCACGAGCCCCCGCCCAGTGGTGCTCTTTGATACCACCGATGCGCTCTCCGGAATTGATTTCTACAAGGTGAAAGTGGGGGACCGCGATTCCTTTTCGGTGCAGAGCGACGAGATGAAAGGGAACCCTTACACTCTCCCGCCGCAGGACCCGGGGAAACACACCATTCTCGTGCAGGTGTTTGACCGCGCGGGGAACTACGAGACCGCGCTGGCCGATTTCACCATTGCTACCATCGAGGCGCCTACCATCACTGACTATCCCGCGACGCTTGCGCCCGGCGAATATCTCGTAGTGAAGGGGAAAACGTATCCGGCGGCGGCCGTCACGGTGTGGCTCGAGCAGAAGGGCGTGGCGCCGAAGATCTACACGGGAACGAGTGATCCACAAGGGTTTTTCACGGTGGCGGGCGACGGTTTGATTGAGCCCGGTGTGTACGAGCTGTGGGCGGAGGTTACCGACAGCCGCGGCGCGCGGAGCACGCCGTCCGAGAAATACACGGTAGCGGTGGAATCCCCGCGCATCGTTCGGATAGGTTCTTTTGCCATCAACATTCTCACTATCACGGTAACGGTCGTGGCGCTCTTCGCGCTCCTCGGCGGCATCAGTTGGTTTGCGTGGCGGAAGGTGTTCGGCGGGGTGCGCCGGAAGGTGGAGAAAGGGGTGCAGGAGGCGGAGCGGGATATTCACCGCCGGTTTGATAAGCTCCGGGACGATGTGCGGAAACACGTTCACCTCCTCGAGCGTGTGCGTACCAAGCGGGAGCTCACCGAGGAAGAGCACAAAATTTTGGAGCAGTTAAAGCGCGATCTTGATTCCGCCGAGGAAGCGGTGAAGGGGGAGATTGAGGAAATCAAACGAGAGGTGCGGTAGAATGAATTGGATGACGGTACCAGCCATTTTTCGCGCACGCACCATACTTGTAGCACTTACCTTAAGCGCCATACTTCTCCTCGTTTCGCTATTGCTCGTCCTCGCGAACGTGGGAGGTCTCGAGCCGCCGCTCGTGCTCCACATGGGAGAAAATGGCGTCGACCTCTTCGGGGGCGCGGGGAGCTTGTACGGTCTCTGGGGTCTCGGGGTCGTCATGGTGCTCGTGAACGCCGCCTTGGGCGCGCGCCTATTCAATTCCGCTAGGTCCATCTCCTACGCGCTTTTTGCGGGGAACGTGCCCATTGCGATACTTCTCCTCATCGCCATCAACAACATCATTTCACTGAACTAGGGATGGTTTCCGTTTCCTCAATTCGGTCACGTACGTGACCGAATTGAGGGTGGTGGTTTTCGCCGCCATTTTTCTGTTTGCGCCACGAACTAAGCTTATGAATTAAGCTTAATTTTCACTGCTTCATTTTGTTACATATGTGACAAAATGAGGCAGAGCATTCTAGCTGTTGTTCTGCATTTTCGCGTTTTGCAACGACTTACCATTTTGTCCTTTATACAGACGATCGTCTGTATAAAGGACAAATAAGGAAAGTAAATGAATTCGGAACAATCTGATTGGCATTCCAGTTCAACGCGGGGTATACTGAAAATATGGTAGAAATTGCGCTCCTTGCAGTCATACTTGCCTGCGTCGTTGCCCTCGGGGTGCTTGTCTGGCGCTTCATTGAGCGCGAGAAGCGGTTGAAGGGCGAGGATAAATCGCTCATCCTTCTCCAGAACCAGATGAACGAGATTTCACGCACGCTGGATTCCAAGCTCTCGGAGTCCACCCGCGCCATCCGCGAGCAGTTCGGGGCGAGCGCGAAGATCGTACGTGATGTGACGGAGCGCCTCACGCGCCTGGACGAGACAAACAAGCAGGTGGTGGGGTTTGCCGACCAGCTCCAGAGCTTGCAGGATATTTTGAAGAACCCGAAGCAGCGGGGAATTTTGGGCGAGTACTATCTGGAAACCGTGCTCAAGAATGTACTTCCACCCGATTCGTACCAGATGCAGTACGCTTTCTCCGACGGGGTTATCGTGGACGCGGTAGTTTTCGTTGATAAACGCATCATTCCGGTGGATTCTAAGTTCTCGCTGGAAAACTACAACCGTATTATTGAGGCGCACGATCCCGCCGAGCGCAAGCGCTACGAGAGCGCGTTCGTGGCCGACCTCAAAATGCGCATTGATGAGACCTCAAAGTACGTGAAGCCGGAGGAAAACACGATGGATTTTGCGTTCATGTTCATACCGTCGGAGGCGGTCTACTACGACCTTCTCATCAACAAGGTGGGGATGGTGACCGAGGACACCAACAATCTCATCCGCTACGCGGGGCAGAAGAAGGTCATCATTGTGTCGCCCACGTCATTCCTGGCCTACCTCCAGACGGTGTTGCAGGGCTTGCGCAACCAAAAGATATCCGAGCAGGCGCACGAGATCATCGGCCAGGTGGAGAAGCTCGGCAAACATCTCTTTGCCTACCAGGAATACATGGCGCGGCTCGGGAAGAATATTGATACGACTGTGTCATCCTATAACCGCGCCTCAAAAGAGCTTGGGAAAATTGACAAGGACGTTTTGCGGATTACAGGCGAGGCGGCGGGGATCGAGACAATGGAGTTGGAAGGACCACGCGAAGCAGCGGAGGTAGGGGAGGAGTGAATGGAAAATGGATACGGAGATTAAAAAATCGATTTTGAACTCCCTCCTTGCTCTTGCGACGCTTTTTGTGACCCTCGTGTTCTGGCAGAGTACGGGAGTGATTATCATTGCTCTCTTCTTCATTAGGCTCTTAATGATGGGAGTTGAGAGGGACCGAAGCGCTCTTGTCATATACATTTTCACTTTCCTTTTCGGAGCGCTTTCGGAGGCGTTGGTGGTTAGTGTCGGATCAGCATGGAGATATGCCGTACCACAGGTCATCGGGATACCATGGTGGCTGCCGTTCGTTTGGGGGAACGCTGGTCTATTTATCAATCGCCTCGGTTTGCTGACCAGGTACATACTAAGCAGGTCTAAGTAGGGGAACAAGCGTTCTCCTCTTTACTTTTCAAAACAGGCATGCTATACTCCCAGCGTTGAGTGGGTGATGGGTTTTCCTTATCCCTAACGCCCCGCAAGGGGAGGCAGGGAAATCTAAGGAAAGTCCTACCAATTTCCTTCCCGACACAAGGTCGGGAAGGTTTTGTTTACATAAAAACGACAAAAAAGAGTGGATTTCCCGCTACTACACCAAATGACGGTCGGAATTTGGTGTAGTAAGATACCGAAAGGTGTTAAATCAGCAATCTCTTTTCTCTGGGTATTTTTAAGTATATTCTGTTATGGGGGTAGCTAGAGCGCTCTCCATGGAGGGTTTTGAGAGCCGCCACGGATTGCGCACTCATTCAACTTAAAAAAAATTGGAGGTCACCACCGTGGCGGCTCCCAGAACCCGAGAATAGAAGAGCTTCTGCTACCCCCGGACCCCCCTCAAGCCACAGTGACCAGCACGGCTAGTTTAGTTAAAAAACAAAAAGCCCAATGGCTTCATTTTTTTCAAGACTGTTCTCGGGAGGCGCAGAGCGCCGCCTCCGCGCATTCGCGGACCGGGTGAACACCGAAGAACCGGCGCTCATTTCGCTTTCCAACGAAGAACTTAAGAAGGCCTCGGAGGAGTTCCGTAAGACGGTAGGGGAGGCGGACGATCCCAAGGCGATGCTTGAAGAACAGCTTCCGCGTGCCTTCGCGCTCGTGCGCGAGTCGGCGAAGCGCAACCTCGGCCAGCGCCACTTCGACGTCCAACTCATGGGCGGCCTCGTGCTCCACGAGGGGCACATTGCCGAGATGCTCACGGGGGAGGGGAAGACGCTCGCGGCAACTCTCCCGGCGTACGCGAACGCGCTCCTCGGGGCAGGGGTCCACGTGGTCACCGTGAACGACTACCTCGCGAAGCGCGACGCGGTCTGGATGGGGCAGATTTACCACGCGCTCGGCCTCTCGGTTTCCTGCATCGTACACGACGCAGCCTACCGCTACGACCCCTCATTTGAAACCGCCGAGCTCGATACGGTGCGCGATACCACCGGCGCTTTCAAGGTGGAGGAGAAATTCTTGCGGCCCATTACCCGCCGCGAGGCCTATGCTGCGGACATCACCTACGGCACGAACCACGAGTTCGGGTTTGACTATTTACGCGACAACCTCACGCTCCGTTTGGACGATAGGGTTCAGGTCCGCGTGAGCCCGCGTTCTGCAAATCCGCATAAATCCGTGTCTGACAATCAGTATGAATCTGTATCTGATAATCAGCATAAATCCGCGTTGTACTACACCATCATTGATGAGGTGGACAGCATCCTCATCGATGAGGCCCGCACGCCGCTCATCATCGCCGCGCCGGACGTGGCCTCCAGCGAGTACTACAAAACGTTCGCACGGGTGGTGGACCGTTTGAAGCCGGACGAGGACTACGCCGTGGATGAGAAGTTCCACTCGGTGAACATTTTGGAGCCAGGCATTGAGAAGGCGGAGAAAATGGTGGGGTTGCAGAACATCTTTGCGCCGGAGAATGCGCGCCTCGTCCACTACCTGCAGGAATCACTCAAGGCAAAGGCGCTTTTCCGGCGGGACAAGGAATACGTGGTGCGGGAGGGTGAGATCATCATTGTTGACGAGTTCACCGGGCGGCTCATGTTCGGGCGGCGCTACTCGGGCGGCCTCCACCAGGCAATTGAGGCGAAGGAGGGCGTGCTCGTGAAAGAGGAGAACCGCACCTACGCGCAGATCACCATTCAGAACTACTTCCGCCTCTATCAAAAGATCGCGGGGATGACGGGGACCGCGCAGACCTCCGCGGAGGAATTTCATAAGGTCTATAACCTGGACGTTGTCTCCGTTCCGCCCAACAAACCGATGGTGCGCGATGACGCTTCGGACATAATCTACAAATCAAAAGAGGCGCGATATCACGCGGTGGTGGAGGACGTAAAGGCGCGCCATGAGAAGGGGCAACCCATCCTTCTCGGCACCACCTCCATCACCAACAACGAGATCGTGTCCTCCTATCTCACGAAGGCAGGGATTCCCCACGAGGTGCTGAACGCCAAGAACAACGAGCGCGAGGGCGCTATCATCGCGCAGGCGGGGCGGCGGGGCGCGGTAACGGTCGCGACCAACATGGCGGGGCGCGGCGTGGACATCGTCCTCGGCGGCAACCCGCCCTCGCCCGAAGAGGCGAAGGAGGTTTGTAAAGTCGGGGGGGTGCATGTGATAGGTACCGAGCGCCACGAGGCGCGGCGCATCGACAATCAATTACGCGGCCGCTCCGGCCGCCAGGGCGACCCCGGTTCCTCGCAGTTCTTTCTCTCACTGGAGGACGACCTCCTCCGCATTTTCGGCGGCGACCGCATCAAGCACCTAATGGAAACGATGAACCTCCCGGAGGACCTGCCCATTGAATCGGGGATGGTCTCAAAGGCGGTGAACCAGGCCCAGCAGAAGGTGGAAGGAGCGAACTTCGATATTCGGAAACACCTCCTTGACTTTGACGATGTGCTGAACAAGCAGCGTACGGCGATGTACAAACGCCGCGAGAAGATCCTTGCTGCGGGGGAAGGGGGAGAGGTGTTGCCCTTGGTGCAGGAGGCTCTCACCCACTATGCCGAAGCGCGCGAGGCGGAGCTCCGTGGGTTGCCGGAAGGCGACCAGGAAAAGGTGGAGAAGGCGGTGGAAGAACTGAAGCAGCAGCTCGCGAAGGTGCCGCAGGCGCTCGATAAAGAGCGGTCGGTGATAATTTCCCAGCACCTCGTGCGCATTTTGGATACGCTCTGGATCGACCACCTGGAGAATTTGGAAGGCCTGCGCGATACCGTGAACCTCCGCGCCTATGGCCAGCACGAGCCGCTCGTGGAGTACCGCCGCGAGGCGCACGGGCTCTACCAGCAGCTCCAGGCGCAGTTCGAGTCGTTCCTCTTCATGACGGTGTTCCCGCTCTTTGAGCTGGACCTCGCGAAGATGCGGGCGGCCGAGGCGGCGCGGACCCCGCCCCCGCCGGAGGCGAAGCACATCGGGAGAAACGACCCCTGCTGGTGTGGGAGTGGAAAGAAATACAAGAAGTGCCACGGAGCATAAGTTGTTGTAAAGTAATGAAACGGCACATTGCCCGTCCGAAGCCCTAGCGAAGGAGGGTTGGTGCGGAGCAAAGAAACCGGACGGAACACCGGTGAAGTATAAACATTGTCACGGCCGGTAACGCGCAATCGGTGAGTAAACCCGTGCGGGGTACTACACTATCATGTAGTACCCCGCTATGGTACAATAAAAATTAATGAAACCGACTTCGCGGGGAGCGGATAAGCGGGAATCGCGAAAGGAGCGGGAGGCTCAAGCGTGGAAACAGTTCATCGAGGACCTCGCGCGAACCTCATTGGTGAAAAATATTGAACAGTCGCTCGTCGCACTCACCACCGCACATGAACGAGCACAGATAGTCAAACGCGTCGCAGCGTTAGAGTTATTGCAGCAGGGGAAAAGTTACAACGAGATCGGCAGGATTCTGTGGCTTTCGCCCACGACCATCAGTGCTCTCAGAAAAAGCGCCCGTGGAGGTGCGGGATATGTGAGCAGTTATCGCTGGGCTAAAACCGCGCCGAAGGTCAAATGGACATCGCTCCATTCCTCAAGGAACGACTCGAATGTTACCTGGCCTCACGGGAAGCTAGCATTCCCCCAGAAACATCGCCGTTACTGATAGGGTACTACACTATCGTGTAGTACCTCAAAAGTGGCACGGGAAATGAAAATATGAGTAGAACAACTATCGACCATTTTAAAATAACGGTGACGAATTTTGAGAGATCAAAAAGGTTCTATTCCGCGCTTTTTGGGTTTCTTGGGTTGAAAAAAGTTTTTGAAGCTGGAGAGAACTCCGCGTGGGGCGGGAAAATAGTGATGTTTGGTCCGCCGACAATGGACTGGACTTTTGAAGTTCAGGAAGGGCGGATCAAGGTTAGATTCAACAGGCAAAGGACGGGTTTGGATCACATCGCGTTCACTGCTCCCTCTCGAAAAAAAGTTGATAGATTATATAAATTCTTAAAGCAGAAAAGCGTCCGGGTTTATAGACCGAGAGAGTATCCCGAATACGCAAAAGGGTATTACGCTTGCTTTTTCAAGGATCCCGACGGAATAATTTTAGAGTATGTATATACACCCAATTAGTAAGAAATACAAAAGTGTCACGGGAAATAAAAAAATAAAGGCGGTGGTTTTTGATATTGACGGTACCTTATCCCCGGATATTTCATGGACGAAGATAACCGACTTGCTTGGTTCCTCGGTTCCCGACCACAAGAAAATCTATGGCGATTTCAAGAGCGGTCGGGCGAGTTACGAAGAAAGCGTAAGAATCGTTTTGAAATTGTGGAGGGGTGAAGGCGATCTGCACAAAAGCCGCCTTGAGAAGATGTTTCGAGAATGGAATCTCAAGAACGACACCGTCCCGCTCTTCCGCTATCTCAAAAAGAAGGGGTACCTAATATGCCTTATCACCGGATCGGTTGATCTGTTTGCCCAAGTGATCGCGGAAATGGTAGGAGCGGATGCGTGGTATGCGAACTCGACGTTGACGTGGGATAATAAGGGTAATCTCGCCGACCTGGTTTATGAACCGCTGGCGGGAGAAAAGAAACTCAAGCAATTCTTGGAATTCTGTTCGCGAAATTCCTTGGAGGTGGAGGAGTGCGTCATGGTAGGGGATGATATGAACGATACGGAATTATTCAAGGCAACGAGGCGGGGTATTCTCGTTGAATCGCCGAGTTCTTCGGTCTTGGAAAACGTGGCATGGAAAAAAGTGAAAACACTGACAGAAATCGAAAATATTCTTTAGAGTGGTGAAAATTATCATGGCCAAGAAAAAGAAAAAACCGGTGGTGGCGGCGGTGAGCGGTGGGTTCGACCCTCCCCACGTCGGCCACGCGCGGATGTTCCGCGAGGCGCGGCGGCTCGGCGACAAGCTGGTGGTCATTATGAATAACGATAACTGGCTCCGCTACAAGCGTGGGTATGTGTTCATGCCGGAGAAGGAGCGGAAGGAGCTCATCGAATCCATCAGGTGGGTGGACCGCGTAGTCCTCACTGGCCACCGGAAGGGCACCAAGGACATCAGTGTGTGTCGGGCGCTTGAGCGTGTCCGACCGGACATCTTCGCGAACGGTGGCGACCGGACGAAAAAGAACATCCCCGAGGTGGCGACTTGTGAGAAGATCGGCTGCCGGATGGTCTTCAACGTGGGGAAGGGCGGAAAAATGCAGTCGAGCTCGTGGCTTCTCGAAAGGTTTTTGAGGAGCGCTCCGCGACGCCGTATACCGAAGAAGAAATATGGAAAATAAATTGATCGCCTTCACGATCGCATTGCTCCTACCGTTCTTGTATTGGCGGGGGCTCTTTCTCCTCGCACCGCACGTTTTCAATAAAATGGCCTTGAGGACCAGGACCGGATTGCAGATCCACCACCTTCACTATGGGATCGTGCTCATTTTTCTCGCGAGCCTCCTCTTTCTCATGGAGAGCGAGAGCGTTTTCGTCCTGGTGCTCTTGGGGCTCGGGCTGGGCTTGGTGCTGGATGAGTTCATCGCCTCGCTCCTCATGCCCGGCGATAGGCCACTTGAACTCGAGGTATACAGGAAATCCCTGTTCCCCACCGCCGCCATTTTTTCGTTCATCGTGCTCCTCGCGGCCTTTTGGTGCCTTCTCACAAATCCGTTCTAACTTAAACTTAAACCGCCGCCTACGCCGCCTGCTGGACGATCCAACGGGTGGTTTTTTATTTTTCCGCCCGCGCAGGCAGGGGATTGACAGAATATAGATAATATGCTAGCATTGCAAATGTTTAGGATACAGCACATTCCCAACAAAACAATACGGAGGAAATATCATGAAACCGTTCTTGTTCTTCGGAATTCCTTTCCGAACCTTCTGCGCTGTCGCCCTTCTTTCAGCAGTCATCATAGCTATCGGTATCGCCTTCACGAACGAACATGCCTATTTGGCGATTGCGGTTATCCCAAATATCCTCATGTTGACGGTGTTCGACTTGGGGAAAAAGGAGACGGCGAGAACTGAGACATTGGCTGAAAAATTCTCTGCATGGCTGATGGTATTTTCCAGCGTAGGGATGGGGGTAAAAGAGGCGATTGCAACCGATTTGATTTCAAGTACCGGCAACGTGCTGGCCTATTGCATTGGAAGTTGGGCTGTAGGAACATTTGTCGGAATATTGATCTCTTTTCCCATCCGGGGTATAAAACAGGGGTTCGTGTGGATTCTTGGTAATCCAGAGGGGAGGTGAGGGACCAGCTATTGGGGTATGATAACTCCCGTTCATCTAGAATGAGCGGGAGTTTTTATATGCCCTAGAGGGGGCCACGGGCGTAAGCCCGTGGAGTTTCATTTCCGGTGGGTCAATTTGAAAATCCCGCCGTTTTGCGCGAAATTACGACATTCTCACATTCTGCAGAATGTGAGAATGTCGTCGAGATGCGGACAGGGTAGGCCCACCTGCCGGTAGGCAGGGGATAGTTAACCCATCATTCTTACTAGAGCATTTAGACACTGCGGGAGTGAAAAATATCCGTCACGCCCGCTCAGATGCCCGCCGTTTTTGACGATAATAAGTTCTCCTCCCAGTTCCTTGGACAGCGTTTCTGCGTTATTGAGAGGCACACAAGGATCGTTATCGCCGTGGATAATCGCAAATTTCTTTGCTTTTGATTTGATACTTTCGTAATCGAAGGGCTTGTCCAAAAAATTGTCTATCTCCTTAGTCTCGGTCTTTTCAATAGGACCGGAGACCAAGACCACTCCGGCTATGGCAAGTCCTGCGGGTGCGGACTCCAGATACCGCAAAATGGCCGGCGTGCCCAAGCTATGCCCGACCAGATACATTTCATCATTCTTATTTCTTTCGATGTGTCTTGAAATCTCCTCCACCCATTCGGCACAAATGGGCTTTTTGGGACTCGGCATTGAGAGAGCGCAAGCATAGATACCCCGTTTTTCAAGTTCGGCCATAAGCCAAGGTCGCCAGCCGCCATTCGGGCTTCCTTCAAATCCGTGAACGATGAAAACCTTCCCCATGCTATAAATATCCTGCTTGTTTTAACCACTCCACATTTTCCCACTCCCATAATTTTTTCGCCCCGAGGAACGCGTCAAAGTCCTCCTGCCAGTAGGGGAATTCTTTGAGCTCAATGCGGCCCTCCATGGGGCCCCACTCGTGGGCGCACGCCTGCATGAAAGGGTTGCCCCACTGCGTTTTTATCTGTTCCCTGCCTCCCTTGCTCCGGAGGAGCGCGCCGCAGTGAAGGCAGGAACGGCTCTGGTCAATGCGTAGTATCCAGCGGGTTTCCAAACCTTTCACGGTGTCCCGCATCGCCGCGAGGTACGCCGCGGTTTGGAGGTTATAGTCGCGGTAGATTGCCTGCGAGGTTTTGATGTCCAATATGCCCAGCCGCCCACCGATCATCCCGACGGCATCCAGGGTCCCCGCGTAGCGATGCTCGTAGTTCACGAGGCGATGCTCAACGTAGGAGGGGTCCACATGGATGTTGTTCTTCACTAGGAACTCCAGGAAGGCCTTGATAGATGGTTCGATTTGTGGCGGAATAGGGGGCTTTTCACCGGTCAAGATTTTCTCTACCGTCTCGTGGATAAGGGTTCCCTCGGTGGCGGATTGCTGCTTTACGCGCTCGCCGGCGGCGAAGGATTCCATCTTCCCATAGAAGTGGTAGAGGGCGGGCTTGGACTTTATCTCAATGATCTTGGTGACGCGGGGGTACCAGAATCCATCTATTTCATAGCCCGCAAGTTTCTTAAATTCCTCAACGGTTTTGTAGAACATATATTGACACGCGGATTAATGCTGATACGGCACTTCTGTGCCGACGCTGATAAACGCGGATAGTACGAATGATACCAATTGATACCAATAATACCAATTGAGGAAAAGGCACCAAAACTGACCAACTAATCAACCAAGTAATCAGACCGTAGAAAGTCTCCCCTATGGTTGTGAGCAGGGGACCCGCCCCTGCTGGCGGGGCAGGGACCCCCTTCTGGAGGGTGTTTTTTGGCCCAAAATTGACCTATAATGAGGGATTCGTAAGCGCCTGGTAGAAAACCTCGGCAGCCCATACCAGGCCTATAAAAACGCGTTTTAGAGGGGTGCCGTCGATACCGATAAACCCTGTGGGGGAGCGGGGATTTAAGGGGTGTTTTGCTGGATACTATCTGTCGCACATTAACTCTTTCCCGACAGATGAATAGAACTGGGGTGTTATGGAAGCCATTTCCAATTGTGGCGGTTACCTCCTTTATAGGTAGCCATCTCTTCCTTTATCTCCTTTATTCTTTGCAGATCTCTGCCGTTCCATTCGGTCTTTTGAAACCCTCCTTTCCCAGCGTTCACTCCTTTTCGTTGGTTGCGGGTGAAGATCGTGACCGCTTCTGACCAGAGCTTAAAATCGTGCCTCTTTTTTGCATGGAGAGGATATTTCTCAAAGAAAGGTATAACCTTTTTAACTAAATCACGCACGTCGTTCACCGCATATCTCACGAGTCCCCGTCTGTCGATATTACCCAATCTCCCGCATCCCATTGTGTCGCGGATGCGCTCGAGAATGTCTTTGTCATCAGCCTTCAACCCTATCACAAACTCAATGTCCCAATAAAAATACTCCGGTTTACCTTTCCGTTCGTGTCGGACATCGCGGCGGAATTTAAGCGCGAAGCATCCCTCTCCATCAACAAAACCCGCTATGTAGTCACCCGGCAACTTTTCCATAAGTCAATTATATACATTGTCGCACAATGAAATCAACCGACAGTTATTCACTGTTTTGTAAAACGCGAATTTTCGAAGCGCTAAAGAAAAGGGCACCACTCCCCTTTTTCCGCGTCAAAGAGGCGCGGTCTCAATGCTAAAGCACATCGAGCGCCGACTTGAACAGTTTAATGGCGAACTCAAAGACCCACACGACAAGGTCAATAATGCCGCGGAGGAGGTGTGTGAGGTCAATGCCGAGGTGCTCCTGCATCCATGCTTTCACGGAATCCCAGATGCCGGAGGCGCCGCCGGCGATCTGTCCCGGGGCAACCATCTCGCCGGTAAAGCCCGGGAAAATGCGCTGGATGTTGATGCCGAGCTTCTCCTGGATAAATCCCAAGGGGTCAGTGAGCACTTGTGGGATACTTTCTGCGGACGGGAGCTCCTGCGCTGCGGCGGGAACGGGAAAAACCGCAAGGGAAGCGGAAAGAATAAGCGCGATGGCGAGGAGCTTCATTGGCAATATTATACCACTCCCCTCTTGAGATCGGAAGTTAGAAAAATTCCCGAGGCGATTTTTTGAGCACCACTATCTTTTTCAATTTGGTGAGCAGAGGAAACCGCGCGGTGTGCTTCCCGAGAAGCCGAAGGAGGGGCTTGAGGGATGCCACGCCTTCCGCCCCAAAATCCACTCCCCTGCCACGAGCGAGGTTCTCCCCTGCGAGGCGGTTCCGGGAATATTTACTGTATCCGGTGGCAATTAGGTCGCCGCGTCCGGCGGGGCTCTCCGCGAGCGTCCGTCCTTTAGCGACTTTTGCGAGCACATCACCCATTTCTTTGATAGCTTTTTCGGTCAGCCGTTTCTTTTGCGTGGCATTCCACCCGAGGCCGTCGGCAATACCCAACGTGAGCGCGTAAACGTTTTTCAAAACGCCGGCGAGCGCAAGGGCACGGACGTTTGCCGAAGGTAAAAGTGAAACACTGGTGCCCCTGAAGAGCGCTATGACGCCCGCGCGCACCCGCAGCGATGTTGCGGCGCACAATCCTTTTCCCCGTTTCCCTATCTGCAGTTCCTCCGCGAGCATGTGACCGGAAACGAGCGCAAATGGCTGATGTGGGGGAAGGGACGCGGCGAGCACCTTATCCATGGTGTTGCCATGGTCGTGTTCTATTCCCTTTGCAAAAGAAACCGCGATAGTTTTCCGCGCAATCCAGCGGCGGATATTACCGAGCGCTTCCTTCATCGCCCACGACGGCACGCAGAGCAATATGAAATCGGCTTCGGGCACCAATTGCGCGAGCGGCCGCTGTCCTCGTACACGCGAAGGGTTTTTATCCCACCGTTCAATGCGAAGATTGCGTTTCTTTTTGAGGACATGCGCGAGTGCAGTTCCTAATTCTCCCGCGCCGATGATAAGCACTTTTGTCATTTGTTATTTACTGGACACGGATTTATACGGATTGGAACGGATTTATACGGATATCTTGCTTAACCCCTCCAACCCCCCCTTATCATAAGGGGAGGTTGGAGGAGTTATACGCTGATATTTTTGAATAAATTTGTGCCACATTCGTAGATTCGCATGAATTCGCTCCGACTTTATCGAGAGTCCTCGATGGAATCGGGATATATTCGCATCGCGCTCTAATACTCTATTCCTTTCTTCGCCTTCGCGCCTCCGTGGAAAGGGTGTTTTACGTCCTCGCAGCGGGTGACGAGGTCCGCCCGTGCTTCCATCTCGCGCGGAGCCCCGCGTCCGGTGAGAACGAGGTCCACACCCTCCGGCACCGAGCGCATGAGTTTCAGGACACGCGCTTTCGGGATAAGTTTCAAACCGAGCGCAACATTCACCTCGTCCAGGATGACAAGGTCGTACCGTTTTGAGCGCACCGCGCGCTCCCCTACCGCGAGCGTTTTCATTGCCGCCGCGCGGTGTACCTGCCGCGGGAGCTTGTCGCCCAAAATACCGACGAATCCCCTACCACCTTTTTTAAAAACAAATCGCTTTCCGAGACGGGATAGTATTACATCCTCGCCGCTCGGATAGCCGCGACCCTTCAAAAACTGGATCATAAAAACGCGCTTCCCCTGCCCTAGAGCGCGTATCCCCTGCCCAATGGCCGCCGTCGTTTTTCCTTTACCGTTACCCGTGAAGACCAAAACCATAGGAAACTATGACAATGACGATAACAAACGCTGATTATGACTATAACAATGACAAGTATTCCCAGTCATCGTCATAATCATCAATCATCGTTACTCATGAGCATCCTCCCGATGACTCGCCGCACTGGAGGCAGGTGAGGCAGGTGCCGGTGCGCACCATCATCCCGCCGCACTTGCGGCACACCGTTTCTCCCGTCACCGTTCCGTTCCCGTTGAGCTTGGGTGCGACGGGTACCGGCACAGCACTATCCTCAGGCGCGACGGAGGCAATCACCGTTTTCACCGGTTCCCCGATGCGGTGTTCCACGGGTTTTGCGCCTTCTTGGAGCACCGCCGTCATTCCGAACTCGCTGAGGTCTTCCGCAGAGAGGAAACGGATGGCAAGGTAGCGGAAAATGTAGTCCAGGATACTTGTCGCGATCCTGATGTGGGGGTTCTCGGTGAAACCCGCTGGCTCGAAGCGGCTGTAGACGAACTTGTGGGCGAGTTCTTTGAACGGCACGCCGTACTGGAGCGCCATGGAGACCGAGATGGCGAAGGCGTCGAGAAGGCCGGAGAGGGTGCTCCCCTGCTTCGCTATGCGGATGAAAATTTCGGAGAGCGTGCCGTCCGACTGGTAGATGCTGTAGGTGAGATACCCTTCGTGCCCCGCGATGGAGAACTTGTGGGTCTCGGAGAGGCGCGTCGCGGGGAGCCGCCGCCGGGAGGCCGTGGTGCCCGCGCGGATTCCATCCTCGCCGTCAGCCGATTTTTTCTCGGCATCGGAAGAAGTGGAGAGCGGCTGAGCGGCCTTGGAACCGTCGCGGTATACCGCAAACGCCTTGATGCCGAGCTTCCATGCCATAAGGTAAGCGTCGGCGATCTCCTCCTTGGTGGTCTCGCGCTGCATGTTGAAGGTTTTTGATATGGCGCCCGAGATGAACGGTTGTACCGCCGCCACCATCTTCACGTGTCCCTGCCAAGGGATTGACCTGGTGCCTTCGTGGGGTCGCATTGCGCAGTCAAAGACCGCGAGGTGCTCGGACTTGAGGTGGGGAGCGCCCTCAACGGTGCCGTGCTCCGAGATCCATGCGATGATAGCGTCCTTCTCTTCGCCGCGGTATCCGAGGTTCTCTAGGGCCTCGGGGACGCTGCCGTTCACGATCTTCATCAGGCCGCCACCGACAAGTTGCTTCGTCTTCACAAGGGAAAAGTCGGGTTCGATGCCGGTGGTGTCGCAGTCCATCATGAACGAGATCGTGCCGGTGGGCGCGATGACGGTAACCTGTGAGTTGCGGAATCCGTTCGTCTCGCCGAGTGAGAGCGTTTCCTCCCACACCCCCTGTACGGCGCCGCCGAGCGCGGCGTCCTTGAGGAGTGCTACTGGAATCGCGCGCGCCACGAACCCATGGCTGCGGATGACATCGAGCATCGGTGCACGGTTCGCGGCGAATCCCTCGAAGGGTTTCATCCGTGCCGCCACAAGCGCCGAGTAGCGGTACGCTTCCCCCGAGAGCAGCGAGGCAATGGTAGCGCCCCACGCTCTCCCCTCCTCCGAGTCGTAGGGGATCCCTTTGGTCATGAGAAGCGCTCCTAGGTTCGCGAACCCGAGCCCCAATTGCCTGAATTTGTGCGCGTTTTCGGTTATGGGTGGGGTCGGATAGCTCGAATCGTCAATGATGATTTCCTGGGCCAGGAGGAACACGTCCACCGCCTGCCGGAACGCATCAACGTTGAAGGCGCCACTCGCCTCGCCTCGGCTCGTCGAGGCCGGGTCGTCCCGCATGAATTTGAGGAGGTTCAGGGAAGCGAGGTTGCAGGCGGAGTTGTCGAGGTGCATGTACTCCGAGCAGGGGTTCGAAGCGTTGATGCGGCCGGAGTTGGGGCAGGTGTGCCAGCGGTTCACGGTGGTGTCGAACTGGACGCCAGGGTCGCCGGATTCCCACGCCGCCTGGGCGATCTCCCCTAGGAGCTCCCGCGCCCGGCAGGTGGTTGCCGGTTCTCCGGTTGCGATGAAGCGCGTTTGCCACGGCCGGTCCTCCTCGACCGCCGCCATGAAACTGTCGGTGACGCGTACCGAGTTGTTGGCGTTCTGGAACTGAATGGAGTTCCACGCCTCGTTGTTGAGATCCTCCATGTGGTACCCTGCCGCGGCGAGCGCGCGCACCTTCTTTTCCTCCTCCGCCTTGCAGCGGATGAACTCTAGGATGTCTGGGTGGTCGATGTTCAGGATCACCATCTTCGCCGCACGGCGCGTGGTGCCGCCCGATCTGATCATGCCGGCGACGGAATCGGCGCCGCGCATGAAAGACACCGGTCCCGAGGCGTGTCCGCCGCGCGAGAGCGGTTCGAGCTTCGAGCGAAGCGGCGAGAGGTTCACGCCTGACCCCGAGCCGCCCTTGAAGATGGTGCCTTCCGTTTTGATCCAGTCCAGGATGGAAGGCATGGTGTCTTCCACCGCGAGGATGAAGCACGCCGAGCACTGCGGGTGTTCGCGCACGCCGACGTTGAACCACACCGGGCTGTTGAACGAACCCTTCTGGTGGAGAAGGAGGTGGATAAGCTCGTCCTCGAAGATTCCCGCCTGCGTGGGGCCGGTGAAGTAGCCGGATTCCTCACCCCACTTGCGGATCGTCTTCGCGACGCGTGAGATCATTTGCTTCAGGCTCCACTCGCGTTCGGGGGAACCCAGTTTGCCGCGGAAGTACTTCGCGGCGGTGATGTTTATCGCATTGGGTGACCAAAAGTCGGGGAACTCAACGTCCTTCTGCTCGAACGCCTTGCGCTCGCCGCTCCCCACGGCCGCATCGCGCTTCACCCACGTGACCTCGTCGAATGGGTGGACCTTCCCATCGGTGAAGAGGCGCTTCAGGGGAAGCGCCGGCCTGTTGTCCGGCCCGCTTCGCCGGAGCTTCGGCGAGGCGAGTGGGATGGCGCGCTTCGCAGCGGCGCGCGACAGAGAACGGCGGCTCTGCGAAGTGCGGGAAATTTTTTTGGCAGTCATGCCCGACAACCATAGCGCAAAACGGGAAGCCCCGCACCTGTGGACAAGCCTCGAGAAGCGAACGAAATGGTTGCAATGTCAACCCGAAATGCTACGAAATACGAAAAGCTTACGAATATACGAAATGCCGCTGAATATCAGTGCTGTTTTTCGTATATTCGTACTAAAATTCGTATTTCGTAGCCGCAATTAGGGAGCTGGGGGTGCCTGCCCGTTCCCGAAGATGAGCACCGCGGATGCTACCGTGGTGGTCCAGAGCCCATCCTTGTGACCCTCCGCGGACTGGGTGATGTTGGTAGTGCGGATGATCTTACCGGAGGCCTTGTACACCTGTTCGCGCTCGTCCCAGGCGGCGTTGGGGTCGAACTCAAGGCCGAGGGTGGTCGCGAGCATCGTGGCGGCAAGGTCTTCTGCATACTCCCCTGCCTTCCCTTCCGTTTCGCCGAATGTGTGGTGCTCGGAAAGATATCCATACTGCGATGGGTCTGCGGGTTGGGCAAGGCCGATTGCGGAAACCACGAGGCGGTTCGGTTCGTTCGTCTCATTCCGCGCCATGACGCAGAAGACCACCTGGCCGGGCACCAGAAACTTCTTCCCCTCTTCCTTGGAGATGCGCTTGCAGTTCGGGGGAAAGATGGAACTCACCTGCACGAGGTTGTACTCGGCGATGCCCGCGTCGCGGAGCGCCATCTCAAAGGATTGGAGCTGTTCCTTGTGGCGCCCCACACCCTTCGTGAAAAACATCTTTGCCGGCACTAAATTGGTCATGCGAGATATAGTAGCAGATGTGTGTTATCCGTAAAGTCGCGCGAGCTCGTTGAACTTTACGAGACGCTCGCGGATAGGGGCGCCGATTTTCACGCCGTCGGCGCCGCAGGCGCGCGCGAGGTGGATGATGAACGTGTCATCGGTCTCGCCGGAGCGATGGGAAATAACAACCTGAATCCCGCGCGTGCGCGCCGCGCGGATGGCTTCGCATGTCTCGCTCACGGTTCCAATCTGGTTCGGTTTGATGATGACGCCGCTTATGGCTCCCTGTGCGGCGCACGATTCGATGAGCGCCGGATTCGTCACGGTGAGGTCGTCCCCCACGATGAGCTTTCCGGGGAGTTCCCGCCGCAGCGCCGCGAATGTCTCTCCCTCGTTCTCGTCGAACGGGTCTTCAATGGACATGAGGAGTGGCTCGCGCGCCGCATAGCTTTGGTAGATCGTTTTGAGTTCATCACTGGTGAGGTTTTTGCCCTCGAACTTATAGAAGCCACCCTTGAAGAAAACGGAGGCCGCGGAGTCAATGCCAAGCGCAAACTCTTTCTCGAGGTGGAGGGAGCGTATGCGCGCCCCGAGCGTGGCGAGGGGCTCGAAGTTGTCTTTGAAGTTCAGGGAGTAGCCACCCTCATCACCCAGGCGGATGGCGGTGAGATTCTGTGACTGCTGCAGCCATCCACCGAGGTCATGGTAGAAGGCCTTGAGCTGTTCCACGCTCTCTTTTACCGATACACTTGGTTTCACTGCGACAAGGTACTCCTGAATGTCGAGGTTGTTTTCCGCATGGGCGCCGCCGTTTATGAGATTTGAGAAAATGCGCGGCGGCGCGTCGCCTGCGGTGCTCGCGAAAAACTCGCCTCGGAGCATGAGCCAGAGCTCGCGTCCCTCGGCGCCCGCGAGCGCCCGCGCGAAGGCGATGGAGACGCCGAGGAGGACGTTACCGCCGAACGCTGCCTTATCCGGCGTGCCGTCCAGGTCAATGAGGAACCGGTCCAGGTCGCCCACCGAGGTGAAATCCCTGTCCCGTAGCGCCTGCTCGATCTTTTCCGCAGCCGCTATCGCCTCCGCGGTCGCCAGCACCCGCGCCTCGCGCGAGCCGCGGCTCCCACCGGAGGGAATGGATGCGGAGAATTCCTTTCCGTTGTCGGTGACGATGATCACCTCGATCGTAGGCGCCCCACGCGAGTCAGGAATTTCTTTTATGGCGATGCTTTGGATTCTCATAGTTTTATTTTCCTTGGTTGCACATTCTCATATTCTTAAGAATATTAGAACATCATGCCACTCGTTGTTGTTTTGTTACTCATTGTACCCCGGCTGGTGCTATGACGCGTCATAGCACTATGCTATAGCATAGTACCCTCTCCCAGCTCGGAGACGAAATCGGGGAAGTTCTGACACGTTTTAGCTTCGGTGTTCATTGATTGTGGTAAAACAACGGTCAATTAAATATGATTCTTCTTGCTCCATCCAAGGGTGCTATAATTAATTATAGCACCCTCTACTACAGTTCCAGATCACACCACCTCTGCATTGTAGCAGGATTCGCAATAGATTATCTCTTTGCGGTCCGGCGCGTAGGAGGTCTCGAACTCATTAGGACATTTCTCTCCCCCGTGGGTGTGGTGGACGGTGTTCTTATAGATACCGTTCTCACTCCCCTTCCCCGCACACTGACACTTTCTTTTCCATAGCTTCAAGGGGTTCCGCTGCTTCAAACGCTCATAGTGACGACAGTTGGGGCAGAGGCGGGGTATGGGCAGATTCATTCTCCGATAGAAGGCGAGTTCCTCCCCTATGACCTTGAAGGCGGTGGTGCACTGGTGGGTGCATTTCCCCTCGTGAGCGCAGCCTATCGTTTCATTCAATACCTCGTCGGTGACATCTTTGATGTAGTCGGGAAGATCCTCGGGTCTCTTGGTGATAGTGTATTGTTTAAGGTCGGGGTTTTTCCACCTGTAGCCCTTCGACTTCGCTTCCGCTTCGCTCAGGGGGAAGTACTCCTGGGCGATTGTCTCGTTGTACGCGAAGGGAGACAATTCTGGAGGGAAGAACTCGCCGTACCGGTAGACCCTCCCCTGCTTATCTACGTAGGGCATGGTGTTCATGTGCTCAATGATGCGAGGTACCAGCTCCTCATACTCTTCCTTGGTGTATTGCTTGTTCAAGATGCAGTACTGCTTGTTTTTCATCCCAACACACCCAAAAAGGTTATGAGAACTTGAGCACCAGTCAGTGTACTGGGACCCGCGGAGAACATCAGCGCTGGCAAAAAATTTTACATTCGAAGTTCCTTTGCCCCCGACAATCCCATCATACACGAGCTCACTTCCCTCACCACAACTGAAAACCCTGTGTACGTCTTTTGCCTTAAGGACGCGGACAACCCAAGAGGCGTTTTCCACATCATAGGCATCGAAAGAATTCCTCACGTTCTTGCAATTCAAAATGTAGTTCCCGGTGCAATTGACCGCTTTCGAAATGTCGGCGTATTTATGAATACTGCACGCCTCAAGATCCTTGAAGTCATTCAGAAGTTTGGCTCTCCCCCGAGCGCTCCCAAGATTGATCCCCGAAATCGATTTCTCATACGCGCCCTTCGAGAGCTGTTCGTTGCAAAAAACATACTGTTTGTTCCGAAGGTTTGCCGACATAAAACAATTCTGGCAATTCACACAGTCATATAGGTAGTACGAATCCGTACAGTCACGGCTGTTCACGATGAACTGGCTCTTATAACAATGGTCGGAATTGAACCCCTCGTATAACAACTCGGAGTTCTTGGACATCAAGGAATCGAGGACATCCTTAGACCAATCAACGATATTCGAATAGTAAATGCTCTCTCCTGTAGAAATCCCATACGCAAGGTAGGCGTTCTTCGTGTTCCGCGTGTAGTTCGCGAATTCGCAGTTAACACTCGTTCCATACTGCAGTATCGCGACGCGGGGGGTTGTCTTCAAAACGGACAGGAACTGAGTAAAGAATGGTTTTGCGAAATCATACGGAACCCCATATTTTGTTGGGTCCCATTTGTCAGATATGAAACAGCTATGGCAATACACAGGGAACTGGGCCCCCACCGGGTACATGGAAATTGTCTTCGTTTTACAAAGCTCACACTGCCCCCAATACAACGCTTTCTCATTCCGCCAGAGCATTTTCGCTGCAAAACCGCACTCCGGGCACCACGTGGGCAGCGGGACTTTTATCTTCTCGTAGAACGCGAAGTCATCCGGCTCTATCGTGAAATTCTGCTGGCAACTCTGGCAATTTCTTGATTCGTGGTGCATGGATTCCTTTGCTCTAGTGGAGGGTACTACACGATCGTGTAGTACCTCACCCCAGAGGCCTGCTACTGAGCCGTGAGATTTATCAGTTTCCCCGCGATGAATCCTTTTATATTTTCTACTGTGGTATTGAAGATGCGCTCCAGCGCCTCCTGGGTATTGAACGCGTTGTGCGGCGTGATGAGGACATTCGGCATTTTCATCAGCATGTGGTTTTCCAGCATCGTGCGCAGTTCCTCCGCGTGTGCGTTAACGTTCCGGAAGAACTGCATCTCGTCCTTCGTCGGGCCTTCTTCTTCCAGCACGTCCACGCCAAGACCAGCCAGTGTTCCGTCCGCGAGCGCCGCAATCAAGGCATCGGTTTCCACGATGCCACCGCGCGCGGTGTTCACGAGGTACGCACCTTTCTTTATAAGCTTCATGTTATCGCGGTTCAAGAGGTGATGTGTTTCTTTGGTATAGGGCGTGTGGATAGAAATAATGTCGGAGGTCTTCAGAAGTTCTTCCAAGGGCAGGTACTGATAATTCATTTCTTTTGCATATGCCTCGTTGGGAAACGGGTCGTAAGCGACGACGTTCATTCCGAAACCTTTTGCGATCTTCACCATTTCTTTCCCGATGCGGCCTGTGCCGATGATGCCGATGGTTTTCCATTTGAGGTCCATCCCGCGGAGGTCGTGGAGCGAGAACGATTCGAGTTCCTTCACCTGATCGATAGCGCGGTACATCTTGCGCGTGAGGTTCAGGATGAGGCCGAAGGCGAACTCCGCCACGGTATTGTCGCCATAGCCGGGCACGTAGGCCACCGCGATGCCGCGTTTTGTGCACTCCGCGAGGTCAATGTGGTCAAAACCGGTTGAGCGGGTCGTGATGAACTTGAGTTTCGGGAATTGGGCGAGGACCGCTGGCGTGAAGCGCGAGTTCACGAAGACGGAGATAACTTCCGCGCCGTTCATTTCGGGAAGCGTCAATTCGTCTATCTTGTTTTCATTGAACGATAATTCCGCATCGGGAAACGCCGCCCGCGCGAGCGGTTCCTCCCACCCTTCCACCTCAAAAAAGGCAATGCGCATGTATCTATTATAGTACGTGTCGCCGCGAAACAAAAACCCCGCGCGGGGCGGGGCTTGAAATTACATTTCCTCGCCAGTCATGCGACTATTCTCTTATTCGTGCGAATTAGCCGAGGGGAAGATAACGGCCCCGCCGCGGGAGCGAATCGCGCGCCGCACCGTCGCCATACAACTTTCAAAATCTGCTGTGAGTGCCTTCTCCGTAAGGCGCACCACTACCCATCCACGCTGCTGCAAGAAAAGATCTTTGGCACGGTCGCGCCTGCGTGTGTGCGCCCCGGCGTGCGCTTTCGTGTTATCGCATTCTACCGCAATGAATCCTCGCCGGCACGATATCGCAAAATCAAGGCAGTACCGTTTCCCGCCGGAAATCCGGTATTGCGGAATCGCGGGGATGCCACACCGCGTGAGCGCCTGCGCCACTATCTCTTCTGTTGGCACCACTCGGTAGAGTTCGAGAATCGTTCTCGCAGTCAACAAACGGTCGAGCGTTGTAAAACCGAACGAAACACGCCTCGGCGGCACGTTCCTGATTGGCCGCGGGAGTTGTTGGATGCGGCCCACGTGAATTTGTTGATATTGCTTACCCGCGTCAGGATGGGTGGCCTCATCCGGAAGCAGGTCGCGCCGCGTCCGTACGCGCGAACGAACTGTGCGCGCATAGTAACGGATGCATCGCCCCAGTCGGCCGAAGAGCGCTGGTTGGTAGAACGCGAGATAGTGAAACGCGCGCCGCGGCGCCTTGGCGACCGGCATACGGTACCAATGCTCACGGAGGAGAATGGCCAAATCGCGCCTGCGCTTCAATATACCGACAAGCACCACCCCATCCTTCGTGTGTGCGCGCTCCATGCCTTTCGCCTTAGATGTTTAAAATCTGACTTTCAAGATGTTGTAACTTCGCTAGCCCCAACATGAGTTCACCTTTTTCCTCGGAGTTCAAGAGTGAAAGATATTCCAAAGAGCTCTTCAAAATCTTGAGACATTCTTTGAGTACATAGCTGGTGTATGCGTAGTCCACATCGCCATAAGCATCACCGCGCTCCATCTCCCAACGGTTCGTGAGCTGCCGATAGGTCTTGGAGGTTAAGGTATTCCTATACCACGCCACATCGGCCGCCGCTTCCGTTTCCAACCACAGGCTCCCTGATGTATCTGCGGCCTCCAGCACCGATTCCACGTTCTCACGCCATTGTGAAACTTTTCTATACAGCGGAAATTGTTCCGGCTCGGGCGGCACTGGGATATTGTCAATATTGGTAATATCAATCCCCATACGCTCAGCATCTTGCCTCACTATTGCTAAGGCTTCCCCGAAAGAGGCGCCAACATCTTCAAATACGCTCTTCATGTCATCGGGGTCTTCCCCGCAATCGATATGCGCGCTCCGATCGCGCATGATGTGTCCGCAGAGCGGGCAATCTTTTTGGTTACACGGGATGCGACGCCAGGAACATTCCATCCACTTCGGCATCTCGAACTTACCATCCTTGCCTGATTTTATCTCCCCAATGATTGGCATACTGCTGTGTTTTTTAGTGGTAATAACCTTCACGCCACCATTCTCTTATTCGTGCGAATAAGAGAATGGTCAGAGCAAAGAAGAAATGGTTAAAGAATGGTAATGATGGCTCGGGCGGCAGGGCGTGCGGTATTCGCGAGCCGATAGAACACCTGCAAATCCCGCTGGTCGCGATCCACAAGGTCAGCCGCGTGGAGCACCGCGAGGTGCCGCGAGGTCGATTTGAAAGAGAGACGTATGGCACCCGCAATCTTCCCTACCGATGCCTCGCGCTCCTCCTTGAGATACTTCATGATGGCAAGCCGCCGCCGGTTGGCGAGTGCCTTGAGGGTCCGCTCGAGATCGCGCATAGGTGTTTGGGTTACCATTATGCCTTATTTTACCATTCGCGCGAAAACATTCCGACATTCTGCAGAATGTGAGAATGTTGTGTGGTATAATGAAACTGGTATGAAAACAAAAACGGCAAAGCAACTGGAAAGGCATTTTAAGGGCATGGCCAACCATCGGCGGATCGAGATTTTGAGATTGATTGCCGAGAGTGAGGGAATTAGCTTGGAAAACATTGCCAGGAGTCTGGATTGTAATTTCAAGACCATTTCCGAGCATACTAAAAAATTGGTTCAAGCTGGGCTGGTTGATAAAAAATATCACGGCAGGACAGTCGCTCATACCCTCTCACCCTACGGCAAAATTTTCTGCAAATTTATAACCAGCTTCTCGTAATCACCTAATCACCTAATCACCTAATCACTGACATTCTCACATTCTGCAGAATGTGAGAATGTCGTTTAACGTAGTTGGAGTGCTCAGGACGAAGGAGGAAATTGGCCTATGTGGTGGAGAGAGGTAACAACACGTGTCTCATGCTTCTCGGAGCTTCCGGTCGAGCTTTAGTTTTGCGATGCGCGAACGGATGGCGCTCTGTTGACGCCCCAATCGCCCCGCGAGGTTCTTCACGGGCGCGCCGCTCGAAAAAAGTTCTCTCAGTTCTGCATCATCGCTCGTCGGCCATGGGCGGTACGCGTTCGGATACCGCTCCCGCATCTCGGCGAACCTGGTATCGCCCGACACTCCGCCGCCGCGTGACCGGGCGAATTCTGCTCGGTGTTCCGCTCGCCTCTTCATGGTTCCTCCGCACGTAACGATGAATTTCCTTTCCCGTGCGTTTTGGGAAACGGGGGTCTGTAGGGTAAGTTCTGCCGCGGCGCGGTGAGATAGTTGCTGGAACTCTCCATCACGCGCGAGAATCTCGGGATGCACTTCAAGCGCACGTTCGTTCCACCCGAGAAGGGAAAGCCCGGAAAAAGACCTCACGCGGGAGAGCGCGACATACCCCTGCCCGTACTCGAACGCGCGAGAGAGATCGACCACCGCGGCGTCGAGCGTCATCCCCTGGCTCTTATGGACGGTAATGGCCCACGCGAGCTTCAGCGGCACCTGCCGGATGCGCGCGAGCGTTTTCGCGCCGTCCACCATGGACCACTCCATGGGGAGTGCATGAATGAGACGCCCGGCGTGCGTGCGCACGAGCGGGTAGCCCTCATCGGAAAAATCTTCCACCTCTCCCAGCGTGCCGTTCACAAACCCCTCCTCAAAGTTGTTCTTAGTGAAGAGCACCTTCGCGCCCAGTTTGAGGAAAAGTCGCTCCGGTGAGAGACAGCCGCGCTTCAATTGCGCTACGAGCGTTTTTGCACCGTGCGATTCCATGGAGCATTCGCGGACGCTCCCCGGCAATAACGCCAAACGCTCTTCGTTCATTTTATCTACATCAACATTATGTGCGTAGAGATGTGTGTGATTTCCTTCTCGGACGGTGTGGACACGCCGCGCGCGAAGCACGGCGGACATTCGCGTTCCACTCCCGCGGCGCACCTCCGAAAGGAGCGCGAGAAACTCCTTTTCATCCTGACGGTACTGCTCGGAAAGATAGCACACCGCCACCTCGGCTGTTTCCCAGGACGGCGAGAGAAACGCGAATCGCGCCGGCGGTTCACCTTCCCGTGCAACCGGGGGTAATTGGAAGAAATCCCCAGCGAGCACCACCTGCAGACCGCCGAACGGCGCTTTATTTTTCCGGAGCACGCGGCACACCACATCAACAGAGGCAAATGTTTCGGCATCCAGCATTGAAATCTCATCAATGATGAGCACTTTCGTACGCGCCACCCGCGACGTAAGTCGGTCGTTCCCCGCGAGCAGTTCCGCCTCATCTCGGGAGAGCGATTTCCGGATACCGATGCCGGACCACGCATGGATGGTCATACCGCCTATATGCGTCGCCGCGATGCCGGTGGACGCGGTGATCGCCGGTTCGATACCGTGCGCGCGGAGATAGGCGACGTAGCGGTTCACGGTGTGTGTTTTTCCCGAGCCGGGCTCACCCGTCAAAAACACGTTCACGCCGGACTTCAACACCATGAGCGCTTGCTCCTGGGTCATGCGGGTAAATCGTCGTTGATGTGGGTCACCCGCAGCCGCTCAATGCCGTTGGTTTCAAATTCTTTCCAGTATTTTTCGAACAGAGGATGGTCTTTCTCGATCCGCTCGGACGCGCTCATCGCCCGAATTTCCTCGTCGGTGTACATTCTGGAACAATCACGGTCCACGAGATGGCACGCCAACTCCTCCCAGAAATTTTCCTCGTCGTAGCGATCAATACATTCCTGTATCTCCTCATCGTCCTCGAGTTTCAACGTAGGAACGTGCCGCCGCATCTCAACGTCGTACTTTACCAAGTCCCCCGCCCCAAACTCCTCGGCGCGGGAGAACATGTAATCCTCGATCTCGTCGAATGCCTCCTTCCGCTTGTCGTCGGGCGCGTCCGTACGCACCGCGTTCGCAAGCCAGTTGCCCAAGTATACCGTCTTGAGCAGGGCGAGAAACTGGTCTTTAGTAAGTCGAATCTCCATACGCTTCGAAAATGGTAATAACTTCTCAACTATTCTATCACTTGCGCAATCCAGACAATAGCGTAGACAACTATTCTACCATTCGAGCTTTGCTAAGTAGCGCCTTCCCGTCCGCCCGCTCCGCGCGCCGTCGTCAAAGCCTCTGGCGACGTACGACCGGAGCAGTAGCGAGGCAAGTAGCTGGGCGAAAAGGCGGAAATTAGAGATATAACGAGAAAAGGTATGAACGACATTCTCACATTCTGCAGAATGTGAGAATGTCGTTTTGGTGATGCGGGTCTGTCAGTCGGACATTTTCCACTGGACGCGGCCGACGGTGCCGTCCGTTAGGCGCACCTTGATGCCGCGCGGGTGGATGCCCTTGGACGTCAAAATCTCCTTCACTATCCCCTGCGTGTAGTTCGTCGTACCGTAGTTTTCTTTCTCTATGATCCAGACGGCGTCCCCGGGTTTCACTTCGCTCCGCTTCGGCGGATTGGGATTGTCGGGTCCGTGCTTTCTCATGTTCGTTTTGTCATTCTACCTCAAAACGCCGCGCGCGGCAGGGTGCTACAGTCAACTGTAGCACCCTGGTGATGATGGGAGAATTGAGGAAGAAACCCGTCTACCGCGGCAAATTGTCAAAAATCGTAACATCGCCCCCACTGTACTCCCCTACTTCAAACCCATCATATGCAAAGTGATTGCCATTCTGATTGAAATAGAGCGCGGTGTGTCGGTCGAGGATGATCATAAAGCCGCGGCTGCCTGGTTGATACGGAACGATATCGACACGCTCCACGCCGGAAAAAATATCATGGAGCGGACCAAAAGGAGAATTCTTGATTCCTTGTTGGCGCGCCAAAAATGTTATGGCCGCACGTGGCCATAACTTTAAAAGTAGTCTTGTATACCAGCTGATTTTTATCTCCTTCCTCGTGTTCGCCATATTCCTAGTATCATTCGCTCGCGGGTGACTTGAGAGAATCGCGTTTTGCTTCTTCCACGTTTTCCTTTAGGGAGCCAACCTTACGCATGATATCGATCAAGGTTTTTGTTTCTTCCTGGTCTGCATCCGGTGACATTGCCCGGCGCGCTGCCTCTAAATTTTCCGCCAGGCGGGACATGCTCTCGGCCATCTTTTTGAAGAGCAACTCCTTCGGGATATTTTTCTCTCCGCCGTATTTCACAATCCACCACCAATATAGGAGCCGAACCTTCACCATTGGCCAGAAGCTGTAGCGTATAAAATCCATATCTCTATTCTATCTCAAAACGCCATGCGGGGTACTATAGGCTAATTCGCACGAATTAGCCTATAGTACCATTCGCGCGAATTAGAGAATGGGACTCAAGCAAGAACATTCTCACATTCTGCAGAATGTGAGAATGTCGTTCTCTATGATCCAGACGGCATCCCTGGGTTTCACTTCGCTCCGCTTCGGCGGATTAGGATTGTCGGGTCCTTGCTTCCCCATATTCGTTTTGTCATTTTAACATTTTCGCCTTACTTCTCGTTGGTCAGTTAGTTTTTTTGTACCAAACATCAATTTTTTGACGTGTTTCTCTTCGATTTGCATTAACAAAAGTCTGTAATTGTGGAAAATATCCTAAAAATTCGTCGTGTAATTTCTTGCGGCTAGCTGATGTCTCTCTACCACTTTTAATTAAATAACTAGTCCGAACTAACCCAATAATAAGATCGACGAGTTGCAGTTCACATGATGCATATAAAGGCGCAAAGAGTACTGAAGAATCTCGAATCTGGATTGTGGGCTTCCCCAAAATAGTATTCTTTTTTCTCAGCATATTATTCAGTACCTTCGAGAATTCTTCCTGTTGCTCAAAATTAAGCGATTGTCTATCAAAGATAAGTCGAGCAGCAGAAAGACGATTGTGTATTAAGCTTCCATGAAGTATCCATGGATAAGACAATAGCAGTGCCGCTAACTTCGCGCGGCTGATGTGATTTTCCCATCTTTCCCACGTGCGAGCGTTCACCACAATTGCTCTAAACAGGGCATTCGAATCAACAAAAGCAGAAAGAAACCCACTCATAACTTTAGATTGTTTTTCGGTAATATTTGTAGTGTTGGAAAAATGAAGAGTATTGATACAACTTTCTTTCATTCTCACTTGCCCAAGTCGCTGGAACAAATCGCAATCTACAGGTAGAAAAATACCACCAACCATAAAATGGCTGGTGCCTAGATACCCGAACTCAGTTTCGTCCAAAAAAATCCTGCAAAGATGAAATACTGATTCTGAAATTTTCATTACGAAACAAGCCGGGTTGCCCCGGCTTGGAAGTCAAACGGCTTTCGAGTCAGGGCGCAATTGGTTCTTTATATTCCAAGTTCTTTGTCTCTATTTTTTTCTTCTACCGGCTTCGCTTCCTTGTAGTACCGCAGGGCGCCGAGGGGCACCCTCGGCTTCTTGTTGTTCAGCAAATCGTCAACGGTGAGGATTTGAATCTTGGGGAATTCAAACTCGTTTCCGAACTTGACCTTGTACGAACCGGCGCTCGCCGCTTCCTCCAGCATCGGCTTGGTTGGTTTCTCAAGCGTAATGAGCACGCCACCCTCCGCTCGTTCCCGCTCCACGTCACCCTTGAGCGTGGCGATATCGTTCCGATGAACCCCGCCGCCTTTCACCTGCACCAGCAAGCGGCCGTATTCCTCGTTCCCATTCTTCAAGTCCTTTACGAACGTAATAACCCCGTCTATGCCTTTATCGGCGCCGCGCATATGCTCCTTCGTTTTACTTTGAGCCGGCACCGCGTCCACCATATCGAGCACCCAGTATTCGAATTCAAACGGGTCTTTTTTGAATAGTGCCTGCGCGCTGGCAACATCACGCGGACGACCGTCAATATATATTGCAGGCATCTTTCCTTCAAACTGCTTAGCGAGGCGATGGCGAATGAGGTTGATCGCAAGCATCGTGATGTCAATACCGACCCAGTTCCGCTTCAGGCGTTCCGCCACCGACACCGTTGTCCCGCATCCGCAAAATGGGTCAAGCACCCAATCCATTTCGTTTGAAGATGCCTTAACAATACGTTCAAGGAGTGTTTCTGGTTTTTGAGTGGGATAGCCAAGTCGTTCATTAGGAGAAATATGCCCTCCTGATGGAATATCAACCCAAAAATCTTCTGGAATCTTACCTCGCTTTAAATATTCCTGACGCACTGTTTCATCCTGTAATTTCCCTTCACTCCCCCATATTTTTGCCCCAGCACCCTTATCTGTATGTAACTCCTTATAGGGAATCCTCGTTGCTTCAAGATTGCTGTAATAATTATCTGTCTTTGAATATCGCAAAATTGTGTCATGTTTTTTAGGAAAATCATTCTTTGCACCAGAAGGACCAGTATAGCACCACACAATCTCGTTCCTAAAATTCTGCTTTCCAAAAATCGCGTCCATCACAATTTTTAAGTAATGGCTTGCGGTCGGGTCACAGTGGAGATAAATACTCCCTGTCGGTTTCAGCACGCGATGTAACTCTAAGAGTCGCACCGTCATCATGGTGAGATAGGCAAGCACGTCGTTGTGTCCCACGAGTTTCTCCAACGCCTGCATCAGATTGATGATTTTCTCGTTGATGGGCGCTTTTGTAGTTCGTACTCCCGCGAGTTCCTCGAAGGTTTCCTGCGCATCGCGCGTCCAGTGCCATGAATCTTCAAACGCCTGCACTTGCGAAGGGCTGTCCTGCAACCCTTCTTTAAAGAGAACATTGTAGTTCCGGTTGGAGTTGAACGGCGGGTCGAGATAAATCAAATCAAAACTCTCGTCGGGAATTTTCTCCCGCAGGATTTCCAAATTATCGCCGAAGAACAGGGTGCGATTTCTAAGTGGTTCCATTTTTTTCCATCCTACTCCTCTTTTTCTTCCCCGCCAAGCTACGAGAGGGTACACCTACCCCAAAACCGAACCCCGGTAATAGCGGTTAGTAGAGACAAACAAAAACGCCCGCTTGGGCGGGTTTGGATTATCGGGTCCGAATTTACGCATATTCGTTTTGTCATTTTACACCAAAATGACGACTATTAACCTGTTATTAGAAGCATTGACATAGAGAGTACGTGGCGTTAATATACCGTCGGTTACTTTTGAGAGTGCATGTGGCCTAGGCCTAAGACGACACTTCGCTTGCGAGGTTCAAACGTCATGGCACATACGAAAGGACTGGGAAAGGAGTACATTTACTGCCAATCGATCGACTCACCTCCAGAATGGCAGGACGAAGTAGACTACCTCATTTATGAAGTTCAAAGTCTATTGATAGTAGAGAGGTTCAGCCAAAGATCGGTCGAGACAGATTTTGTACCTTCTCCCTAAGCCCAACAAGGATATCCTTGTTGGGCTTTAAATTTTTATGTGGATAACTACGCACAGGTATCCCTTACCAACAAAAAGTGGTTTTCTTCCCTGCTCGGTGCTTTACTGTCTTCTGCAAGGTAGAGAGGAAGCGGGATTTGGTCATTTATTAAAAGCCCATTCAGAAATATTGAGCAGAACAATAGCATCCTCCTGTTGATTGGTCCAAATAGGTACTGTTTTATTCCAGTAGAAGAAGTGTGAAGTATTGCCACTCCCATTTACTTGTGTTTTATAAGACCCTTTCTTTGTATAAAGAACAATTAAATCACCCTTTTTAATTTCGTGGTCAGTAAACCAAAAAGTAGCACTGGTAGCACTAGAAACTTGCGCCTCCCCTGTTTTTTTAGATTTGAAAACGGCGTATTCTCCAACGTTATCATCATCCAAAACCTCAAAAATAACCCTTTCTTTCTCTAAATTCCCCGCGTCTTCAATTCCTTTAATTTGGATTTTCATTATGAATTATTTTTCTTAAAAGATTTCAAAAAATCAGGGTTCCACATAGCCAAAACAAAACTCGCTAAACATAAAAGTGCTATACCCCAACGATATTGCAATAAATCAGGAGTAAAGAAAAGACCTCCCAATAAACCACCAACGGTGAATAAAAGATTCCTTACTCCAATAGATTCTCCTAATCCTAATAATCTCTCCTTCAAAACAGCGGATTCTTCACTCTTTTGATAAAATTTATCCTTAAATGGTTTTAATCCAGCAATTTCACTTTGATAACGCTTAGTATCACCAAGAAGTGTTCTAGCTACCACTTTTGCTACTTTATTGTTTTCTAAATCTTCTTCGGTAATTTCATCTTTAATGCCAGCGTAGGGCGTTTTTGCTGACTTAACGCCATCTATTTCTGGCGAACCCTTCGGCTCCTCATCTAGTTTTAGAACTATCTTAGCCATTTTGTCTAAGTATAACACACCTGGTTCAATGGTATCTACCAAAGAGTAATCCCGATATTTATAATGAGACAAGGATAGCTTTTCTCTAGAAACCACAACAACCTCGCCTCGCGGCGGGGCTCATTATACAAACGATTTTGACTATTCCGGCAGTTTTTCTACTTCTTCGCCAACTGAAGAATGGTTTTGATGACCGTATCCGGATTGAGAGAGATGCTCTCTATCCCCTTCCTGATGAGGAACGCGGCGAAGTCGGGGTAGTCCGAGGGTGCCTGGCCGCAGATGCCGCTGTATTTTTTTCGCTTGCGGCACTTCGCGATGACCTCCGCGATCATCTTCTTCACCGCCGGGTTGTTCTCGTTCGCGATGTGGGTGACGATTCCGGAATCGCGGTCGAGGCCCAGGACGAGCTGGGCTAGGTCGTTGGACCCGATGGACATACCGTCAAAAATGTCCAGGAACTCATCGGCGAGGAGAATGTTGGAGGGGATTTCGCACATCACATAAACCCGCAACGGGTTTATGTGACCCTGAGCCTGTCGAAGGGTTGTTTTCCCTCGCTTCAAACCGAAGCGCGCCATTGCGGCGAGTACCTTTCTTCCCTCCTCCGGCGTGCGGCAGAATGGCACCATCGGCACCACGTTCGTGAGGCCGAACTTCTCGCGGACGCGCCGCAGGGCTTTCACCTCCAGGCCGAACGCTTTCTCGAACTTCGGGTCGTAGTAGCGCGAGGCGCCGCGCCACCCGAGCATGGGGTTCTCCTCCACCGGTTCGTAGAGTTCACCACCCACGAGCTTCCGGTACTCGTTCGTCTTGAAATCGGAGAAGCGGATGATAACCTCGCGCGGGTAGAACGCCGCGCCTATCTTTGCAATGCCCTCGGCGAGTTCGTCCACGTAGAATTTTGTCTTATCCTTATAGCCCGGCGTCAGTTCGTCAATTTTCCGAATCAGTTTCTGCAGTTTTGATTTTTCAGTTTTCGTTTTGACTTTTGAGATTTGAGATTTGAGTTTATCGTATTCGATGAGCGCGTTCGGGTGAACCTTGATGTGCGAGGCGATGATGAACTCCAACCGCCCAAGGCCCACGCCCGCGACGGGCAGGTAGTGGTTTTTGAACGCCTCGTCGGGCGCGCCGATATTGACCATAATCTTTACCTTCGGCTTCGGGAGCTTGTCCAGGTGGTGCTCTTTTATTTCAAACGCCAGTTTCCCCTGGTACACATGGCCGGTTTCGCCGCCCGAGCAGTCCACAGTAACCGCCTGCCCCGTTTTCAGCTTCCGCGTGGCGTTTCCCGCGCCCACGATGCAGGGAATCCCGAGCTCGCGCGAGACGATGGCGGCGTGCGACGTGCGCCCACCCTTGTCTGTCACGATCGCCGCGGCGATCTTCATGATAGGCTCCCAATCGGGGTCGGTGATCTCGGTCACGAGCACCTCGCCGGGCTTGAACGAACCAATACCCCTTATGCTCTTTATCACCCGCGCCTTTCCCGCGCCCACTCTCTCCCCCACCGCGATGCCCTCCGTAAGCACCTTGCCCTGAGGGCTTCGACTGAGCTCAGCCGAATGTCCTTGTCGAAGGGTTTTGCCCCCTGCGCGCCGAAGTGTTTTATCTTTGAGCCGGTACTCGCGGTAAACCTTCTTACTTTCCATTGCGTGGACCGTTTCGGGGCGCGCCTGCACGATGAAGAGTTCGCCTGTTTTGCCGTCCTTCGCCCACTCGATATCCATCCCGTTAGAGGCAGCCCGCCCCAGGGCCCCTCCGGGGCGCGCAGCGCGGGCGCGGCCTCTAACGGGACCCATCGGCCGCATACGATTCCTCACTTCTGCAAAGTGTCTCTCTATCTCGACACTCCACCGCGCGAGCGTGAGCACCTCATCCTCCGTGAGGCAGAAGCGGTTCTGGTCACGCGGCGAGACCGCCACCTTCCGCGTTCCTACGCCCGCGTAGACGAGCTTCACCGTTTTCCTCCCAAGGTTCTGGGCAATGACCGCCTTGAACCCCTGCGCCAGGGTCGGTTTGAAGACCACGAACTCATCCGGCAGCACCCTTCCCTGCACCACCATCTCACCCAGACCCCATGAGGCATTTACCACCACCACCTTGTCGAACCCCGTTTCGGTATCAATGGTGAAGATGACGCCGGAGGCGGAGAGATCGGAGCGCACCATCTTCTGGACACCCACCGAGAGCGCCACATCCGAGTGCGTGAACCCTTGGTCCGCACGGTACGAGATGGCGCGGTCCTTGAAAAGCGAGGCGATGCATTTCTTCGTGGCGAGGAGCACTTCATCGGCGCCGGAAACGTTCAGGAACGTTTCGTGCTGGCCGGCAAATGAAACACCGGGGAGATCCTCCGCGGTCGCCGAAGAGCGCACCGCCGTGTCCAAGTTCTTCCCGTACTTCTTCTCCAGTTTCCGATACGCCGCCCGTATCTCGCGTTTCAGGTCTGCGGGGAGTTCCGCCTTCACTATGAGTTCGCGTATCGCCTTACCGCGCCGCTGGAGGTCCTTGAGGTTGCGGGTTTTGAGGCCAGCGAGGAGCGTTTTTATTTCGCGGTCCAGCCCGGTTTCTTTCAGAAAGTAGCGGTAGGCGCCCGCGGTGATGGCGAAGCCGTCAGGCACACTGATACCCCGCTTCGTGAGGTTCGAGTACATTTCCCCGATCCCGGCGGTCTTGCCGCCTACCTTAGGGACGTCCTTCAAACGTATGTCTTTGAACCAGATGATGAACGGCTTATAGGTCATACTAGGCTACCTCCGTATTGTAACACGTCTCACAATACGATTTCTTTTTGTTCTGTACCATAGTTCAAAAACTAATCTCTTTGGTTACGATGCCGCAGTACGGTGCCGTGACGCGTCACAGCACCGCATCTAGACCACTTTTGCATCGTAATTCGACACTGTCTGTTTTCTCGATTCATATTTTCTAGATTTAATTTCGGCTACTATCCCATGGGATAGTACTATGCTATAGCATAACACCTTCATTCTTAGACGACTTCGCTGCTGTAGCACTGCTCACAGTAGACGATTTCGGGCCGGTTGGGGGCATAACTCGTCTCAAATTCATTGGTTAATCTTTCAGCGCAACAATCAAATCCGAAACGTTGGAGCCGGTGTCGCCCGTGATGAGGGCGTCGCCCGTCGCTTTGAAAAACTCGTAGGAGTCGTTCTCGGCGAGGAACTGTGCGGCGTCAAGTTTCAACTTCTCCGAGTGCTCCTTCGTCATTATATCAGAGACGGCGCCGGCGAAGTCGGTGTTGTCCCGTCCGTCGGAAGCGAGGGCGAGAACGAGCTCCCCTTCTTTGAGCTCCCTCAAGGCACCGAGGGCGAGCTCAAGGTTCCGGCCGCCTCTCCCCTGCGGGTTCTGCACCGTGACAGTGGTCTCTCCGCCGTAGAGGTGGACGGTGCCGGGTGCCGCCTCATGGAGCACATCCGCGATTTCTCTGCCCACATCCCGCGCCTCGCCGCGAAGGTTCGCGGTCATGATGCGGGGCGTGAAACCGGATTTTTCCGCCTCCGCCGCCATCGCCCCGAGCGCGGCTTGGTTGGAAACGACAAGGAGGTTCGTCACTTTTTCAAAATACTTATCCTCTTTTGGCGTCTCAATGAGTTCCAGTCGCGGGAGGTTACACTTCTCGCGGATGGCGTACTTCTCGAGCACCGCTTCGGCGTCCGCCACCGTCGTTTTGTCCCTCACAGTGGGGCCCGACGCGATGAAAGCAAGTTCGCCGCCCGGGACGTCGGAGAAAATGAGCGAAATTACCTGTGCGGGGCAGGCATAGCGCGCGAGCCAGCCGCCGCGGGCAAGCGAGGTGTGCTTGCGGAGTGTGTTTATCTCGTAGATGTCGGCGCCGCCCGCAAAGAGGCAGCGGAGGATTTTGGCTTCATCTTCGCAGGTGTGGTCCTGCGGCTGACCCGCCTCCGCTGAAGCTATGGCGGGTAAACATAATAAAGTAGAGCCGCCCCCCGAGACGACAAAGAGCACCGTATCTTTCTCCGAGAGGCCGGTGAGCGTTTGAATAATCTCCTTCGTGGCGTCCACGTTGGACTGTGTGGGGAAGGGGTGGGTACCAAAGCGAATTTCTAATTTCAAATTCCTAATTTCTAATGACGGCTTGTTTGACGTTAGAATTATTCCACCAGACAATCTTTCGCCGAGAATTTTTTCCAGTACCCTACCCGATTCCAGCGCGCACTTCCCAACCCCAATGACGAGGAGTTTGCCGTCCGGTGCAAGCTTGAATTTCTCCCCCTTTACGGAGAGTGTGTCACCCGCGAACTGTACTGCGTTCTTCACGACCGATTCGGTGTCTATCGCCTGAAGTCCGGCCTCCGCGATCTGGAGCGCCGCTTCCCGCGGTCTGCTCTTCGCAAGTTGCCCGAAGTTTTTGATTCTCATACTCAGTTTTAGCGGATTTTTTTGTTCTGTTTTAGCCGTACTCCATACTTAACGCCCGCTACTGACCACCAAACAATTATACCACCGCACCTCACAAAACCGCGCTGCTTCATTTCGTCACATATGTGACGAAATGAAGCACTGCACAATCACCTCCACCGCCGAGCATTTCCCCCGCCGGAAACAAAAAGAAGCCCCGATTTCCGAGGCTTCGCTTTCTGTTCTGACCGTCAGCGGAGAATGACCTCCGCTGACTTCTCAAAGAGTAATTCCTTAACCACCCCCTCGATGGTTGTACCTGTACGCAGCGCCTTTGTTGCAAGGAAACGGAGGACGGAAACCTGTTCGCCATTCCCCGTCATCAGTGAGCTCACCTCCGCCGCCTCCTCGATCTTCTGGAACTCTTCCGCCGGGAGCTCCTCCTGAATCTTTCGGTAGGTAGACCCCGCGATTCCTTCCGTCTGCCTGACCAGATCCTCAATGCACAGGCGGCAGGCAGTACCACCCCCTTCAAACCCGAGGTGGGGAGATTTATGCCGCACACAGTATGCGGGTGATTGCTCCGCACACTGGAGACAGGAAATGGTAATGATGGAACCATCCGCCTTTTTGATTGGCAGGATAACGTAAGTCATCGCATTCTTGCCACACGTCTCGCAGTTCATGGGTTTGCCCTTTCTTGCGTTCGTGATGGGTTTGAATTAGGGAGAGCTAAAAACAAAATAGCACGTTTCGTGCTATTTTGTCGAACACCGATATCCGGAAAGTTCACCTACGCATCGTCCGCCTAAGGCGGACGATGCGGGGTTTCGCTCCACGGAACCCCACAATGAGCCCCACACATAACCAAGAGATTATATGTGGGGTGTGGAGCTTCACTGCTGCGGGAGCGCGCAGCCGCTCGCCGCGGCGAGCGTTTCCAATGGCCGTTCTCCTGCCAGCTGCGTCCCGTCGGCAAGCACCCACGTGGGATATCCTTCTACCTTTGCCGCGAGGCATTTTTGCGGCTCCGTGGTGCACTCCACGTAGGGTACATGCTTGAACGAGCTTCCGAACATCGCTTTCTGATTTTGGCAGTGCGAGCACCAGTAGGCGCCGTACATCGTCACGTTCTTTGCGGCTAAGCACTGGGCGAACGCATTGAGTGCTTCATCGGAGTACTTGCCGGTCCCACGTGAATTCAAAAATAAAAATGCAAAAATCAAAATAACAACGAAAATCGCCAAAATGATCTTGAATTTCAAACCGTTATTTTTCATTTTGCGTAATTAACGACATCGTAAGTCGTTAATAATAAGTTATTCGTCGCAACAGTCCACGAGCTTCTCGAGTATATCCTCCAAGGTCCACGGTTTCTTCATCCCATTCTCGTCGTGTATATTCAGTTTGTCGTCGCCGATCTTCTTCATGTCGCCCGCGTCAATAAGTTTGAGGCGCAGACCCCAGAAGAGCGCGTAGACGCGGTATGCCTGTCCGAAAAGCTTTTCGGCCTCCTCGCGCTTCCCCTCCCCCAGCGCCTTCGTCCCCACTTCCATGATGCGCATGGTGGCAGCAAGGAGGTGTTTTGAGATGCACCACGTCTCGCCCTCGTTCTGCGGCATCATTTTAGCAAGGAGCTCTTTCCGCAGTTCGCGGGTTTCCCTGAGCAGGTCCAGGTACCCAGACTTCTTCGTTTTCTCCGCGGTGAAGAAAAAGTGCTCCTCCAAACTCACGAGGTTCATGATGGCGATGGAGAGATCCTCGTCGGAGGAAAGGTCAACCGTGCCTTTTTCCTTGAGCGCGCGGATCTTCTCGGCGAGCGCTTCCATTTTTTTAACGTTTTCGTCCATAGGTATTAGTGTAACATCTTGAACTTAGTTTTTCATTTATTTGGTTTTATCTTGTTTTATATCCTATTGAACGGCCGTCCAATGGGATATATTTACGAATTTATACTTTCACCTTCCCTCTACCCGTGCGGGTGCGGTTTCTCACGCGCCCAGCGGCGCAAAAGGAGCGCATTTGCCGCCACAATGACGGTGGAGAGCGACATGAGCACGGCGGAAGCGGCAGGCTGGAGGAGGATACCCTGGCTCGCGAGCACCCCGCCGGCCAGAGGAATAGCCACGACGTTGTAGCCGGTTGCCCAGAAAAGGTTTTGGAGCATCTTCCGATAGGTGGCGCGGGAGAGCGAGATTATTTTCGCGATATCGCGGGGGTCGCTCCTCATGAGCACAATGCCCGCGGACTCAATGGCGACGTTCGTGCCGGCTCCCACTGCGATGCCGACATCGGCTTGGGTGAGGGCGGGAGCGTCGTTCACGCCGTCCCCCACCATCGCGACCCGCAATCCGCGCGCCTGGAGCTCCTTCACCTTCGCCGCTTTCTCCTGCGGCAGCACTTTTGCGAAATATTCGTTCAAGTCCAGTTCTTTCGCGACCCACTGCGCCACCGCCTCCGAATCTCCAGTGAGCATGGCAACCTTGAGGCCCATCGCTTTCAGGTCGCGCACCGCCTCGCGGGATTCATCGCGGATGATGTCGGCGAGCGCGATGGCGCCCGCGAGAGCACCATTCGCCGTGACGTAGATAATGGTGCTCCCTCCTTCTACATACTCGCGGAGCGATGCCGCAATGGCCGGCGGGAGCGGGTGGTTCGTTTCGGTAAACATCGCTTCGCCGCCGGAGGTCACCTGCGCCTCGCCCACCGCGCCCCGCACACCCTTGCCGGGAATCCGCTCGAAATTCTTAACGGGGAGCAGGGAAACGTTCCCATTTCGTGCTTCACGGACGATGGCTCGTGCCACGAAGTGCTCCGAATTTTGGTCTACCGATGCGGCATACTGCAATACCCGGGACTCGGTGAATGGCGCCGCGGCGAGCACCTTCTCTACGCCGTATTCGCCCTTCGTGAGCGTTCCCGTTTTATCAAAGAGCACGATATCAATGTTGCGGGCACGCTCCAACGCAAGCCGTTCGCGGACGAGGAATCCCTTCCGCGCCGCGAGGGTGGTGGAGAGCGACGCCACGAGCGGGACGGCGAGCCCCAGCGCGTGCGGGCACGCGATGACCAGGACCGCGACGAGCCGCTCGAATGCGAACGCGGTGTCCGCTCCCGCGAGGAGCCACCCCACGAACGCGATGCCGCCGCTCGCAACCGCGATGAGGGTGAGAAAGAACGCGGCGCGGTCGGAGAGCATCTGGAGGCGCGATTTGGAGGCCTGCGCGTCGCGCACAAGGCGCATCACCCCCGCAAGGAACGTGTGTTCGCCGATCTTCGTCACCCGCACCGTAAGCGCTCCGTCGCCGTTGATGGTACCGGCAATGACCTCGCTCCCCGCCCCTTTCTCCACCGGTTTTGATTCTCCGCTCACCATGGATTCGTTCACCTGCGAACGTCCCTCGGTGACCGCTCCGTCGGCGGGAATGCCCGCACCCGGACGCACAAACACCACATCACCTTCCTTAAGCTCGCGGAGCCCTATCATGACGCGCTTCCCGTCGCGGATGACCTCTGCGGTGTCAGGGAGAAGTTTGGAAAGTTCTTTGAGCGCTCCTTGGGTGGATGCCACCGCGCGCATCTCGAGCCAGTGTCCGAGGAGCATGACGGTGATAAGGGTAGCGAGTTCCCAGAAAAGGGTATGGCCGTCGCCGGAGAACGTGGCGTATGCGCTCCAGAAATAGGCGGCGGCGATTGCGATGGCGATGAGCGTCATCATCCCCGGGAGCTTCCCGCGGAGTTCGCGCCACGCCCCCGCGAGGAATACCCACCCCCCATAGAAGAAAATAAGCGAACCAAGCGCAAACGTGAGGTACGGCGCGCCTGCGAACGGCGGCGGAGCCCACCCGAACAATTGTTCGGGTAGTTCCGAGTAAAGGATGATGGGAACTGTGAGCGCCGCGCTCACCCAAAACTTCTTGAGAAACGACTCCGTTTTGTGCCCCGCATGCTTGTCAAACGTATCGGCGTTCCCTCCTCCGTGCCGGTGGTCGTCCTCCTTCTTCTCTTTCACCGGCACGAGGTGCATGCCACACTCGGGACACATCCCCGGCTGCGACTCTTGCACCTCGGGGTGCATGGGACAAGTAAATGTTTTTTGGCGTGTGTCCATTGGTGCGCTACGTCAGTTCTCTCTTCTTTTCCTCATACTCTTTTTTGTTTATCTCCCCTTTGGCATAGCGCTCCTTCAATATTTCAAGCGCTTTGCCGTTGCCGCAACAGGAAGAATGGTGGGTAAACCACCGTACCAGCGCCACGAGCGCAATGATCACAAATATCCACCAGAGGAACATCATGAGCGTGCCACCCCATCCCCAACCGCCGCCATATCCCCAATTCCACATCATAAATCGTTATCGATGATCTTTATGTGAGGTCCGACTACACCTCGTTATTCACTTTTTCCGCGATGACCGATAGATGGTGAGAATTTCCTTGACCGCCTTTGCGGTTTTTCCAGAGCGCATTTGTGCGGCGGCATGCGTCGCAAGGTGGTTTTCAAGAATGAGGTCTTCAACGCCGGAGAGCGCTTCCTTGACCGCCAATGACTGTCGGAGGATATCAATGCAGTATTGTTCGCGTTCCACCATATTTTGGAGACCGCGCACCTGCCCCTCCACGATCTTGAGACGCCGCATGGACTTTCGTTTCACGTCAGATTTCATAGTCGTCAGTTGTTCGTCGTTCGTTGTAAGTTATCAGTTGTCAGTTGTAAGTTATCGCTATACCCCGCAACCGCCGCCTCCCTGTTTTTCCACCGGTTTCGTTGCCGCGAGAATGCGCTGAAATCCCTCTCCGCTCGAGAAATCATATCCCAGGAGCGTTTTCGGGTCCGCCTCTTCCCACGTCGTTCCCCGCTCCTTCAGGTATGCGGCAATGGTGCGGTACTGGTCGGGAAACCAATAGGAATTCACGGCGAGCGCGGCACGGTACATGGCCGCTTCATCGGCGCCCTGCGCGGCCATGAGTTCCAGGAGCCCCAGCATCGCCATTCCATGGTTGCAGTCCGGGAAGTAAGTGGCGTTCCCGCAACAGGGGCGGTAGATGTTCTTGCTCACCCGCTCCACGAGCTCCTGCTGTTCCTTTGTGAGCGTTATGAACGAGTGGGCGCTGTAGTGGTCCATCGCATCCCCTTTCGCGAGCGTCCAGCCGCCGGTGGAAGCGAAACGAGCCGCGCCGCCGTAGCGGGCCTGCCCGCCATCGCTGCGCTCAGGCGCTTGCGGGCGGGGATCTGCCATCGGCCCCTCCTCCAGAATGGGATTTTTGTTGGCCAGGCCGAACGCCCAGAAAAAGTTCAGGAGTACAGGCGCATTTTGTGCATTAATGCGGAGTGGCGCTTCATTCCCGCCATAGAGTAGCGCCTTTTCGCCGGGAGCGAGGCCGCCCCTTGTGCTGTAGAGCGCTTCAAATTTTTCTCCGTCAATCACGCCCGCGGCGATGAGCCGGGGACCGATATCTTCTATGCGGGCGGGAAGCATGACGCCTTCCGCAGGGAGGAAAGTACTAATGACCGTGGCGACCTCCTGCGACGGAAGTGTCCGGCGGCCTTCGTGATATATCCAACCGATGCCCACTATGAGCACGGCGAGAAACAGGGAAAGCGGTATGAGGTAACGTGTGCGATCGGTTTCCATAATGCGGGTATGATACCCCCGGGGGGTATATTGGTCAATGTGGATAACTTTGTTCCTTCGCGAGCCTTGAAGGTCTAGAACACGAAGATGAGGAACCCCAGGAGCACCATCGCAATTCCGCCCCAGAGGTGCATGCCGCGGACGTTCTCTTTGCGCCACGTTTGAACCTTCGTGAGCAGCGTTTCATTCGCGGCGATCCCGAGAATGAGAGCGAGTGGAGCCACGAAGATAAGGTTGTAGAGGATGAGATAGCCAAAGCCGGAAATGTAGGTACGGGCGTCGTGGAGGAACCCCAGAACCATGAGGTAGGGCCCGCCGGTGCATGGAAATTCGCAGAGCGCGACGAAACCACCGAGCGCGAATGCGGCCGGTACAGACGCCTTTTCCATGAACACCGCCATTTTCTCGTGGGCAGCATCTGGAATCTTCAACTTTATCGGGAACCGCGGGAAGAACACGTTCACAAGATTAATGGCGCCGAGGAGTACGAGGAGCGCGGAGCCAAACTTCCCCATGAAGTTCGGGATATTGAAGAGGTGGAGCGCCTGGAGCAATCCCAAACCTATGAGGAGATAGACCACAAAGATGCCGAGGATGTAGGCCAGTCCCACCTTGAGGATGCCGGAGCGGAGCCGCCCGATGCTGAAGAGGAATGCGATGGTGAGGACGAGCACCGAGAAGGCACAGGGGTTCACGCTGTCTATGAGCGCCGAGACGAGGAGGAGCGGGATGAATGCCTTGCCTCCATCGGAGAGATTCCAAATTGTAGTGGTGGCGCCGCCGCTCCACTTGAGGAACACGAGGAAGGCGGCGAGGAGTACCACGATACCGATGAGAACGAATGTGGTTTTGTTTTTGATCATAGGATGGTTATGGCGTCACACGCGCGGCGATACCGAGCGTGAGGAGCGTGCCCGCGCCCGAATCCAATCGCACTTCACGCGCTATTGCGCCTATGCCTGCAGGTCCGTGCGCCGCCGGGTCAAAGACTGCTTCCACTTGGATTTCCTCGCCAGGTGCAATCGTGAGATTCCAGTTGGGAACGGGGCTGTGGCCAGGCATGCCGACAGGCCCCATCCTCCTTCCTCTTTGGATGAGCGTCGCTTCGGTGCACATGCAGGAGGTGTAGAAACGAGTGAGCGGCTGGGGAGTAGAGCCGCTGTTCTTCACGACGAATGTATGCGTGACTTTCCCCGCCGCCATGGAGACAGTGCCGAAATCATAGTTGTTTTCCGAGGCGGCGAGGGCGCCCGGCGCGATGGCTTGTGAGAGATCTGCTCCCGCGGGCGCCGTGCCCGGTTTCCCGACGATGAAGAGTGCGACGATGAGCACTGCGGCGCCGGCAAGTATAATGGTAGTTTTGTTTTTCATTTATTCAGTGGTTAATGCCGATAAACACGCTCCCTCGACAATGGGAGGTGTTGGAAAGTACGCCAGCGGACCCGTTATTGTTCCGCGGCGCGTCTACGCCCCGTTCGGGGCGTTCTCCTTCAAGGAGAACCAGTGGGTGAACTTTTGGAACGAGGCAATGGAGGAAACCTGAGAGAGGCGGCGGCAATAGCCGGGACTGTAGCCGGGCGAAGGCCCCGCCGCAACGGGCGCCGGTATCGCGGCAAGGAAGAGCATCGCGCCGAGAACCGCGAGCGTCGCGAGGGTGCCGGTGGAGAAAGTCTTTGCGGCATTGAGGTGGAAGTTCACGTAGGCGAAGAATTGGTCGGTGAGGGGGCAGGTGGCGCCGTTCACGCGCGCGGCGAGGCACCCGTCGTGGCCGGCTTCCTTAACCATAATAAGGGTGCCGAAGAGCGCCACGGCAACGAAGGCGGTGAGCACCACTACCAACGGGATATATTTATTGACGTTTCTTACGGTCATAAATGAGCTCCCATTGTACTCTGTCGCACGGCTTTCTTCAAATTATCCTTTTCACGCACCGATACGCCCAGTACCAGAGCGGCCGGAGCGGGTACTCCCACGTGCCGATCATTTTCACCGCCTTGCCGCCGAAGCTCTTTTTGAACGCCGTCACGCCTTTCCATTCTCCCTTGGTTTCGCTTACCCCCCAGAGGTCGAACGTGGTACTGAATTTCTGCTTCGCGCCCCGGATGGCTTCCCAGAGAATGAGCGAAGGGGCGTTGAACTTCCCCATGCCGGCCTTGGAAGCCGCATAGAGGTAGTACGCGCGTTTCCCGAAGTAGGCGACGATGGCTGCCGCGATCGTTTCGCCCTCAAGCTCCGCGATGAAAAGTTCTGTGTAGCAGCCTGCCTGCGCAGGCAGGTCCCCTTGGAGTTTCGCGACAGCTTCGTAGTAGCGCTTGTCGTAGGCATGGAGGTCATGCCGCACGTTGGTCTGCTCAAATAGGTCCCAGAACACGCTGAAGGCATGCGTCTTCTCGTCCGCGGTCCTCGCGATCGTGACCGTAACGCCCCGTCGCCCCGCCGCCCGGATGGCATAGCGCGTGTCGTGCTCCATTTCATGGAGGAGCTCCGGCTCGGGCTTCGTGAGATCGATGAGGCGCGTTTCCGACGGCTGGGTATCGCGTCCCCGCCGGAAACCGGCCGCATGGAGCATCGCGGCGTTCTCCGGAGTATCGGGGAGCGCCGGTTCTATTTTGAGAAATATTGCTCCCTCCCAATTTTCGGAGGCGAAACCTCCGAAAATGTGCCGAGTGTTAGTGAGCACCGGGCCATGCGGCGCGTACCAATAATTTTTACCGAACGGAAGTTCATAGCGCACGACCAAAGCCAGCATATCGTCCGTGGCGATGCGGCGCACCTCCCGGCCGAGCGGTTTTTGGAGCTCTCCCCACTCCCACGACTGCAGGAGCGAACCGCCATGGGCCGCGACGCGCTCATTCCATAACTCCCTCCCCATTTCCTTTTTCTCGGTCATCTTATTCTTTGCTCTTTGCTATTTACTATTTGCTATCTTGACGCTGATTAATGCTGATTTTGGCGGATTTATGCTGATATGTTCCAAGTCATCGGTTATTTTGTCATCCGTCATCGTCATTGGTCATTCTCACCTCATCTCTACGTACTGGGTCGGGTCGAGGTCGCCGCCTACCGGCATGGGGCCGCAACGGCTCGAGGCAGTGGTGCCCTCCGGAAACCCTGGTCTCGCGGGGGTAAGCGTTTGCGAAGCGAACACGGTGAAGTGGAGGTGGGACCCGGTCGCCCAGCCGGTGTGCCCCACGTAGCCGATAACCTCACCTTTCGTCACCGGCTGGCCAACAACAACAATAACGCGCGAGAGGTGGCCGTAGAGCGTGGTCAAACCGTTCTCGTGCTTTACCACGATGAATCTGCCATAACCGGCATTCCGACAGCCGCGGTACTTGTCCTGGTCTCCCGTGCTGATGACAGTGCCGTTCGCCGGCGCAAAGATCTCGGTGCCGAGAGAGGCGGCGATATCAATGCCGTTGTGGTACTGGCTGCCGTAGTTCCGGATGGCGAATTTGGTGCGCCCGTAGAGCTGGCTCACCCTTCCGCCGTTCACGGGCCACAGGAGCACGCCCACCCGCGGGATTGGGAGGAGGTTCTTGTCGATGGTGCTACGCAACTGGGACTCAATGCCCTCAATCTCTTCGGACACCTGTGCTTGGAGCGCCTTCAAATCCTCTAGCTGCTGCTGGTAGATCTGCTCCTGGCTTTTGGTCACTGAGAGGAGCACTTGCTTCTCCTGTTTCTGGTCCTGCGCGATGCTCTGTCGGTTCGCGAGGTTCACCAACTCAACCTCCCGCCGGCGCTTGTTTGCTTCGGTCGTGGCGCGTTTCTCTGCGAGCGCACTCTGCATGTCGCGCAGTTTTCCGATGTTCTGGACGAGCTGGCCCTGGAGAGTGGTGAGCGTCTGTATCTCCGAGACGCCGCCGCTCAAACTGGAATTGCGGAGGAGCACCATGAGGAGGTTCTCGCGATCCCGCTGCTGGAGCTCGGTGAAAAGTTTCCCGATGGTCTCCTTGGTGTTCTTGATGCTCTCCTGGGTGTCTATGATCTCGTCACCGAGCTCATCGTATTCAAGGTCAAGTTTTTCCACGGTAACTTCGTTCGCGCGTACGGAGAGATTCAGTTGGTTCACGGTGGCGTCAATGGCGCGGAGCTCGTTCTTGAGCGAATCGCTCGAGCCGCGGACCTCTTCCAGATTCTTTTCAACCACATCCCGCCTGCTTTGGAGCTCCTTCAAGGTCCGTGCTTTCTCCTCGATCTGTGAGCGCAAGGAACCCGGGGCATTGGGCACGGTTTGCCCAAGTGCGGACGGAGCGGCGAGAATGCCGGCGCCCACGAGCATGGCGAGAGAGAATGCCGCAACACGCTGGAGACGCGAGTACCTCATGGTTCGCTTACGACGGGAGCTCCCCGCCGCCGCCAAGCTTCTCGATCGCGATCTGGAGCCGGTTCATTGTTTCGGCGCGCCCGAGCACGACCGCAATCTCCACCGGCCCCGGGGAGGCCTCCCGCCCGGAGAGCGCCACGCGAAGCGGCCAGAGGAACTCCCCTCTCCCGCGCTCTTCGGCGAGGCGGAAGAGCTCTTTCTCAAGCCATGCCGGCGTAAACGATTTCTCCTTCGCTTTTTTGATGAGCGCCATAGCCGCATCCAAATTCTCGAGCGTGGCGTGCGTAGCGGTCCCCTTCCACTGCAGGAGTTCCGCGGGATAGTTGGGAAGTTCAAAGAAAAAGCTTGCGGATGCCGCGAATTCCTTGAGGGTGCCCAAGCGTTCCTGCTCCAGCGCGAGCACGCGGGTAAAGAACTCCTTATTCCCCAGCCAGTGCGGCGGAACGAACGGTTCCAGGTGCGCGGCTAGCTTCTCTGGTGAAAGGTGTCTCAGGTGCTGTGCGTTGAGCCATTCCAGCTTTTCCGGATTCCAGACCGCGCCGCCCTTCTGCACGCGCGGGAGGGTGAACTCCGCCACCATTTCGGGGACTGTGAGCACCTCGCGGTCGCGGACAGGGTGCCACCCCAAAAGCACGAGGAAGTTCAGGAGCGCTTCCGGCAGATAGCCGTCGGCGCGGTAGTCGATTACCGACTTGGAAAGGTCGCGCTTGGAGAGTTTTTTTCGGTCGTGGCCCAGGATGAGCGGCAGGTGCGCGTAGGCGGGGGTCCGGAAACCGAGTGCTTCCTGGAACGCGATTTGCTTAGGAGTGTTTGAAAGGTGTTCCTCACCGCGTATCACGTGGGTGATGTCTGTCTCCTCGTCGTCCACCACCACGGCGAAATTGTAGAGCGGTTCCTCGAGCCCTTTTGCGATAATGACGTCTCCAACGAGGGTGAGATCGAACGACACTTTGCCGCGGATAAGATCGGTAAAGGTGACGGCCTTCTCCGGCATCCGGAAGCGAATGACGGAGGGCTCCTTCGCGGCGCGGGCTTCCGCCTCCGCGGGCGGCAGGTTCCAGCACCCGCCCAGGTACTTCGGCACGAGTCCCTGGCTCATCTGGGCATCACGGTCCGCATCGAGCGTTTCCGGCGTACAGAAGCAGCGGTACGCCTTCCGCTCCTCCAAGAGCTTCCCGAGATAGCGGGCGTACACGGCCCGGCGCTCGCTCTGACGCATCACCGGTTCATCGGAGGTAATGCCGAGCCACGCAAAGCTTTGGATGATATCGTCCTCGAACCGCTTTTCGGAGCGCTCGCGGTCGGTATCCTCGATACGGATCACAAAGGAACCGCCCTCGTGACGGGCAAAAAGCCAGTTGAAGAGCGCCGTCCGGACGCCGCCGATGTGGAGGAACCCCGTCGGAGAAGGCGCAAAGCGGACTTTAACAGGCATATCCTGATCATTATACGCTCGTTTCAGGGGTTTTTGAACCGAAAGGACCGCGAACGAATTCGCGGTCTCTGGAATCGCCTACTACGCAACAAAACTCGCTGGATTCGGCCGTGCTACGCCGCTATTATGCCATGGCGTAATAGCGGCGTATGATATGAAGAAAAGAAAGAAAGGCATATCGTCAGGACAATAATTCTTTTAGCTTTCCCAAAATCAACCAATCCGCTGTTTGATTATGTTTCTTTCTCTCAAGATCAGTTAATTCACTATGCGGTTTTCTAAATTCAACCGGGCCCTCTAAGCTGCTCATCGGCCAACCCGGAAGTATTATTTTCGAGGAGGGCGAAAAGAATAAAATTTCATGGTCGAGGGCAACTGTCTTTATTGAACCATCCGGGAATGCGAGAGAATAAGCGATGTGCTACCTTCCCGTCCTCTTTTCTTTCGGCGCCCCGGCAATGATTCCCTCCCAATAGTTAAGCAATGTATTGTCGTCTGCTTCGTCTTTGCTTTCAATTCTCCTCACAAAAACTCCCGGCTGTCTTTCCATGGGCAAAAAATCGACATAGAGAGCTTCATCTTCGGAAAAGACGGGCAAATTGAGCTTCTGGGAATAGAATCTTGCCTTGATCTCTGCGTTTTCTTCGGCGGTCGTACCATGTTCCTGCGGCTTCTCTGTGATGCCAAAATCGTCAAGGACAAAAATATCTTTAATCATCCCGACGAACAACCCTCCAAACCTTTCCTTTTTGGCCAGATTACGAGTGGCGATCACTATCTTTTCTACTTTTTCCATTTTTTAATTTTACCCCTTCGATAAACTCAGGACAAGCAAAAAACCGTCTGTTTGGCGATTTTTATTGGCTTGCCCTGAGCTTGTTGAAGGGCTCCGCTGGATGGATGATGCCTGCCCTGAGCAAAGTCGAAGGGTTAGGGCCTGTTTAGGATATTTCTGCATAGATCGGGTAATGATCCATATAAGCACCTCGTTCTCTCACTACTTTCGACCGCACACTACAGTGTTCAGTAATAAAGATTTTATCCATAGATGTGCCGAAATAAGTCGTTGCTAATCCTGCTGAAGTGTCCGACGTGTAGTTGGTGAGAAGCTCGTACGATCGTCTATCTGTGTTGGATAGGAAACGTTTTCCAATAATCCAGAAGTTAGTATCTCCGGCAATAATAACCTTGCCGTACTCCTTTATTATTTCACTAAGTATTTTGACTTGCCCAAAGCGTTTTTCCGGCGAGAAGGAGTTGAGATGTATAGGGACAATATAGTTATCATTCACTGTTAGAATTGTGAACTCTCTAGTCCCATCAACGATTTCTATGTCGGCATTTGCGATAACTGCGATGGAATGCTTGTGGTACCAGGCATCCACTAAGAGATGGTGGGCGTAGCGAAGTTTGGTTTGAATTCTAGTAACGTCGCTCGGATGATAAAACTCCTGAAGTATCACAACGTCGGCCGATATTTCTTGAAGAACCCCCACTACCTTCTCTATGTTTCCTTCAGAGTAGTATTCGTTTTCTATCGGGACATTTCCAATGGTAAATTTCAGGTATCTTGCGTATTTCATCCACGGAAACAACCCGGTATTCCAAACGCAAAGCTTCATGGTAATTAGGAGTATGCCAGTTCCGGACAGTTTTCGTTCCGCTGGATAGACGATGCCTGCCCCGTTACAAAACTTGTTTTTGCAATGGGGTGAGAACCTGTTTGGTCAGCACTAAAAAATATCTCGCCGGAAGGTACCTAGGTTTTATCGTCGATCACTCTCCCAATGGCAACGCCAACGGCCACGGCAACAAAAAACCAAAGAACTCTATCCCAAAGCCGAGAAAAGTGCTCTGGCTGGCCAAAAATACTGGCGAGGAAAAATGCCGCGATGACTATGTAAACCAACTCTTTCCACCATTTCATAACCATTCTTGTGATGGGTGGGTGGTTTTCACTTTTCTAGCCCGCTTAATCTCAAACAATTTTGATAGATAAAATTTAATTCACTCCTTCTTTCTGATTCGGTATTATAGATACGCAGTAGGCTTTTTATTGCTGAATTAAAACAACTTTTTCTAATTTGTGCTGGGCGAATCTCCCACCAATAAAAAGCTCCGACAACAGAAATAACCAAAATGGCCAGTAACCCAATCTTAAACCAATTTTCTTTGAGCCAGTTTTTCATAATTCAGATTCGAAAGAAAAATTTCCCCTTTATGGACTACCAGAAACATCGAACACTTCCAGCTGTCGGATTTGATTGACAAGTGACGCTTTTGTAATCCGAATCAGTGCAGTTGAGATAGCCAGGAGCGCCCTGTGAACAGCGTAGCATGCTAGAACCAAAGTTATCCCTGCAGGAAAATCCGGTGATGTTGTTGGTGCAGGTGACTGACGAAGGAGAACTTTTTATTTGTGGGAGAGAAATCGAACCAGATACGCCTACAGAATTCCCTATTGCACGAGTTATTGATATAATCTCATTTCCAACCGAATCAGTTTCTGACGGCGAGACAGAACCACCGGAATTTACTCGCTGTTGAATCGAACTCAATTGATTTGATACCCAACTGATCTTGTCCGAAATTGACGTATCAAGCTTGTATCGCGCAATACAATCGTCCCGACGTATTTCGAGGTCTCGTAAATCTCGCGCTAATTGATCCTCGATGTTCTTTTCTATGCTCGGCATGGTAGCAAAGCCTCTTCTGCTTTCGTAGTAAGCGGTTTTCTGTCTTTCAGCATCCTGTTTTAGGTAATCGACATTACTGTTATAGGAAGCGAGGCAATTTTGTTCCCCTCTGCTGGCAATATCTTGTTTCATCTGATATAGACGTTGTAAGTCTAATACCGTCTTTTGGTAGTAATCTAAATCTGATTTTGTTTGTCTTAGAATCTGCTCTTTTAGAAATTTCAATAATTCGCTTTCCAGTGCCGATGAAGATATAGTAGGAGTATTATTTTGGGTTGGCCTAGTTTCAGAAGTAGGAGGAAATATCGGTTCAGCAGTTACGGGCACGGACGCACTTTCAGATTTTTGTTTATTCAGCTCTTGCGGGGTTTTTGCTTTGACCGCTTCTTTCAATCTCAGCTCCTCCACTTCTTTTTTTAACTTTTCAACTTCATTCGCTTGCGGATCGCTCGATTCTTTTTTCAATTCCGCTACTTCTTTTTTCAGTTTTTCAATCTCGCCCTTGAGTTCGGCGATTTGTTTTGTTGCTTCATCTTGACCCTTTCTGCTTGCTTCAATCGCTTTTGTAATCGCCTCTTTCGCTTCATCAGGAACTCTACTTAAAACATCTGATAAAATTTCTTGATGTTTTGAAGTGTTATCAGTAATTGAAGCAAGCAATCCTTCCGCCTTTTCCTTATTTTTGATTTGCTTAGATTCTTCTGTTGCGTAAGCGATATTGTTTTCATAACCGGCAACAGCAGTTTTAACGGCGCTGGTGTCCTTTTCTTCCGCAAGGGCTTCCGCTTCGGCTAATCGTTCATCGGCATATTCCAATGCTTTCTGCGCTTTCTTTTCGGGACTGAATGTGAAAAATAGACTTACTCTTTCAAAAGTCGTATCAAAAAAGTAAAAGAAGCTACCGGGTTTTACGCCCGCGTTCGCGGCGGCCGAAGCAGAAACCGGTAGTGCAAAAACAACCACCAAAAACAAAAGGATAGTAACAAAAGATGATTTTTTCATCAGTTTCATTATATGCGATTTTTCATTTTTTTCGCTCCCGCTACGCGGACCTTGCCGCAATAGCAAGCAGTTCCTTGGCGATGACATCCGCGGCGAGCGGTTTCCAAAACAACTTTGCGGCCCGCCGGGCGGCCTCAAGCGCCTCGGGGTTCTCGAGGAGGTGTGCAGCCATATTGAGGAAAAGATTGACAGAGAGATTCTTCTGCTCGATCACGGTGGCGGCACCGCTCCCTGCATACTCGTAGGCATTCGCGCGCTGCTGCCCACCGTCGATCTCGAGGGGAACCAGGAGTGCGGGTTTACCGAACGTGGCGATCTCGTAGATGCTCCCCGCCCCGGCGCGCGAGAGCACGATGTCCGCCGCCGAGAGCGCCACGCCGAGGGCACGGTCGTCGAGGTTGCCCGCCACCCGGTAGCGCGGTTTGAACACTTCGCCCGCGTCGCGGAGCACCGAATCGGTGATGCGCTGTACCTCCGGGAGGTTCGCTGCCCCCGCTTGGTGGTAAACTTGGAATTTTTCGAGGAGTGTCGTGAGATTATCAACCACGAACGCGTTCAGGGGTGCCGCGCCTTGGGAACCCCCGAGGACAAGGAGGAGCGGCTCACCGGAGTTGAACTTGAGCTCCGTCCTGGCCGTCTCCTGTGGAGGGACTCCTGCGCGGAGCCCCATGCGCACCGGGTTTCCCACAAACGCCGTTTTCTTTGCGGGAAAGAACCGGGCCGCCCCTTGAAATGCGATGCCGATGCGCCTTGCGAAGGGAGCGGAGAGGCGGCTCGTGAGTCCCGGCACCGCGTCGGACTCATGGATCATCACGGGGACGAGATAGAAGCGTGCGGCAAGCACCACCGCGAGCGCTCCCGGCCCCCCTTTGGAGAACACCACGTCGGGCATGAGGAGGTAGAGCTTAGTGAGCGCCTGGATGATGCCTATAAAGAACCGCGGCACGTCAAGGAGGTTCTGGAAAAAACCGTAGCCGCGCCGCAGCTTGCTTCCCGCAACGGTGTGGATTGCGATCCCACGTTCCTCGAACTCCTCAAGGAATGCGCTCCGTGGACCGAGGTAGGTAAGCTCGAGGTCGGTCCCTGCGATGGATTTGAGTTTATCGGCAACCGCAAGAAGCGGGTAGATGTGCCCTCCGGTGCCGCCTCCTGTTAAGACGATTCGTAACATAAGAATGTAATGTCTAATTTCTAATGACTAATTTCTAATGAATTTCTAATTTCTAATGCTCAAATGTCTAAAGTATCATTTCTGGTCATTTGTCATTGGGGTTTGATTAGATATTAGAAATTAGGATTTAGACATTTCCGTCATCGGTACCTCGATATATTAGCGATGATACCGCTCATGGTCAAAAACGCCGCGAGCGCCGTGCCGCCGTAGGAGATGAAAGGCAGAGGCACGCCGGTCAAGGGAATGAGGCCGGAGATGGCGGCGATATTCACGAATGCCTGAATTCCGATGAGCGAGGTGAACCCCGCGGCGAGGAGCCGCCCGAACATGTCCGAGGCGCGCCGTGCGATGGCGAGACCGCGCCATACAAAGACGGCGAAGAGCGCTACGAGCCCCGTGGCGCCCACGAAACCGAGCTCCTCCCCAACCACCGCGAAGATGGAATCCCCGATCGGCTCAGGGAGAAATTTGAGCTTGGTGGTGGATTTCCCGAACCCCACACCAGTCCACCCTCCCGAGCCTATGGCAGTCAGCGCCTGGTTGATGTGGTAAGAGGCACCGAGCTCATCCTGCGAAGGATTCAAGAATGTGAGCACGCGTTCCATTCGGTAAGGCGCAAGATACACGAGGAGCGAGACGCCGAGCGCCGCGATGAGCACGGCCGCCGCGAGAAAATGGAATCGCGCGCCCGCCACAAAGTACACGAGAAATGCGGTGGCAAAGATAATGATAGCGGTGGTGGTTGATGGCTGGGCGATGAGGAGCGCCATCACCGCACCCACGAGCATGAGGAATGGCACGAAACCGCCGAGGAAGCTCTTGCTGCGTTCCCGGCTTCGCGCGAACCAACTGGCGAGGTAAATGAGGAACGAGAGTTTCAGGAGTTCGCTCGGTTGGAACGTGAAGAAGCCCGCCGAGAGCCACCGCTCCCCTCCCTTGAGGTGAACTCCGAGGGGGGTCCATACAAGGACGAGGAGCACGAGAGTGAAGAGAAGGAACGGCACCGACAATTTTTCCCACGCCCGGTAGTACACGAAGAAACCTGCGAGAAATCCCACGAGACCGATGGAGAAACCGTTCATGAGCTGGTGGCGAAGGTAGTACCAGCTCTCGCCGAACTTGGCCTCGGCGAGGTCGGAGGAGGCGCTCGTGAGCATCACGAACCCGAACACCGTGAGGAGCGCGAGTGCACAAAGGAAAAGGAGGTCGGGCCTGCTGTGCGGCTGCGAGAACCACTTTTTCATGGATGCGACGCCGGGCGAAGCACCGCTCCGGCGCATATTCCCGCGAGACGCCCTTCCCGGAGCGCCCATTGCCCGTTTATAAGCACCTCGCGGGGAGTTCCCTCACGCAGCACGACCACATCGGCGTGGTACCCCGGTTTCATGCTCCCCCGCTTCGCGATGCCGAACTTCCGTGCCGCGAGCGCGGTGAGCTTTTCCACCGCGCGTTCCATGGGGAGCGCGCCACCGCGCGCCGCACGGAGAAACTGCAAAAAGGTAAGGGGTCCCCGCGGGAGCCCCCCCGTGCAAACGAGCGCATGCTCGTGCATGAGATAGCGTCCGATGAGGTGCGAATCCCCGAACGGCGCCGTGAGCACCGCGCGGAGATCCGTGGCATTCATGAACGAAAGAAGCGCGTGTCCGAACGGATAGTGCCCATGGAGTGCAAGGTCGGCGAGCGCCTTTCCCTCGAGGGAAGCGAGTGAACGCTGGGGCATATAAGCGATCGAGAACGGCACCGCCCGGAACCGCTCAAGATGAACAGTGAGGCGGCGCTTCCCTTCCGCGGTCGCGAGGTAGCGAAGCGTTTCTTCCCGCGTCGCGGAGCGGAGCCAGTCAGGGAGAAGCGCCGTGAGCGGCACCGGGATGCGTTCCTGGGGACAGAGATCAAAATGGACGTTCGTCGTCACCGTCGCTTCGTCGAGAAGCGCGAGCGCGTGTTCGTAGGCCGCTCGGTGGTCCGCGAGGGGGGTAAGTCCGCTGATTTCCAGATTCACTTCCGTTTCCCTGGCGAGGCGGAGCGTTTCCTCCACAGATGCGGCCACTGCATCGCCGGTGTCCCGGAGATGGAGCGCGAGAACCCGCCTGCTGTGCGCGGCAACCGAAGCGAGTGCACGAAGCTCCCGGAAGGGAGTTTGGCGTTTATACGTATCACCGAGATCGGCGGAGATGCCAAACGCGCCGTCCCCGCATGCGCGGGTGAGCAATTTCCCGAGCAACGTGAGCTCCCCTTCCGTGAGATCGCGAAATACATCCTGCGTGAGCGCCCTTCGGACGGTCGCATGCCCCGCGAGGGTCCCGAAGTTCACCCCCAAATCTCGGGCGCCGAGCCATTTGAGAAATTTTCCCACCGTTTCCCCGCGTACATGCATTCCTTCGGTTGATGTCCACCGCTCCACGGCGCGCAGCGACCCGTCGAGGAGTGGCGCCAGAGAAACGCCGCCGTTTCCCCCGATGACCGTGGTGATCCCCTGCCGGAGGAGGTGCTCCGCGTGCGGTTCGGAGAAAAGCGTGAGATAGTGGTCCGTTTCGCCGCCGACATCTATGAAACCGGGGGTTACCACGGCATTCTTCGCATCTATGGTCACATCCGCGTGCACCCGAGGCACTTCGCCCACATGCGCGATGCGGCTGCCGCGGATGAGCACATCGCCGACCGTCGGCGCCGTGCCGCTCCCGTCATACACGAGTCCCCCATGGATGAGCGTGGTCATTTCTACACTTATTGTAGCATGAACCAAAGCCCCCGCTCGTTTTTTTATTCCTCTACCTTCAATTTTCCCCTTCTCCTCCGTTACTACACTAAATGACGGTCGTTATTTGGTGTAGTAAGAAACAAACCAATTAATCTCGATCGTCAATCCCCTCTCCTATTCCATAAATAAACCGCGCCAACTCTCCTTCATTACCTCCTCCGCAGCCAAATTAACGACATCGTAAGTCGTTAATGGTAAAAAGACATACCCTAGATAAAACGAGCTAAGAAGAAGAACACGAGCCCCAGGGTGGTAACCACGGCGGAGACTATCCAAAACCGCATGGTGACCTGGCTCTCTGGCCACCCCAACGCCTCGAAGTGGTGGTGGATGGGGGTGGAGAGGAATACCTTCTTCTTGCGCAGTTTCTTGCTCGCGACCTGCACAATGACGGAACACGATTCCACCACGAAAATGAACGCAAAGAACGGCAGGAGGAGCGCCGTGTTGGTGAGCATCGCCATGACGCCGAGGGTGATACCAAGCGACATGGAACCGGTGTCTCCCATGAAAAAACGGGCGGGAAAGATATTGAACCAGAGGAAGGCGAGGAGCGCGCCCAAAATGGCGGCGTTCATGGCAGCGAGGTCATACCGGTGGATCACGAATGCGACGACCGCGAACGCCATGAAGGCGAAGACAAGCACCCCGGCGGCGAGCCCGTCCAAGCCGTCAGTTTCGTTCGCCGAGAACGCGGTGGCGGTGAGGACGAAGACGAAAAAAGGGATATACCACCAACCGATGGTCACGGTTCCCACGAACGGGATGAAGAGCGCGTCGAACCCAAGCTTGAAGTAGAACCACCACGCGCCTACGGCCGCCACGGCGGCGTAGAGAACCAGTTTCCGCGGCACGGAGAGTCCTCCGCCGTGCGGCCCCTTTCCCAAAATGCCGAAGAGATCGTCAAAGAGCCCCACAAGCGCCGCAAAGAAGAGCGCCGCGAGAGGCAGGTACGTCTCCGCGCGATCCACAAAATTGAAATAGGATGCGAAACCGTCAAAGAGCGCATCGGCGGCGAGGAAAATAAGCGCGAGACCGAGCACCGTCACCCAAATGATGATGCCGCCCATGGTGGGCGTGTTCACTTTCCCCTTGTGGAGCGAGTAGAAGATGGGCGCGCTTGCCTCGTCCCGGATGTTCTTTTTCTTGAGCCCGTGACGTTCCAAGAAATGAGCGACAAACGGCGTGATGAGAAGCGCCACGATGAACGAGATGGCGAAGAGTATGAGAATGCGGACTGCCTCGAAGATTTCCATCCCGTTAGAAACAGGTCGTCATAGACGACCGTAGTAAAAGCGGCTTTTTCTCAGACGTTGTTATTTTACTTTTATAAATAAGGGATTGCATGGCGGTTGTTTTAGTTGTTTCTAACGGGATCCATGGTTGTTTACACCCGTTCAAAGCTCATAGGCCCGTTCGGCCCAATCAAGGATGAGGTTCACGTCGCGCACGCGATCCGTGCTCCCAAGAATCACTGCGACGAGCCGCTTGTCATGGAACGAGAGCACCCCGACAAGATTCTCGCCGGCACTTTCCAGCGTCCCGGTCTTGCCGCCCAAAAAACGCGCGTCATTCACCAGCGGATTGATGTTCTGCGCCGTGCGGCTCGTTGGGTCATTCAGGGGCTGCACAAGGAATTGCGGTACGCGGGACCATGAGAAGATCTGCGGATGGTTTGCGAGGATGTAGCGCACCAGCCGGAGTAGGTCGTTGGGCGTAGCGGTCGTGAGGTCGGAGAGCCCAGCAGGATCGTCAATGTGGGTTCCCGTCATGCCTATCTTCAGGGCCTTTCCCTGCATTACCCGCACAAACTCACGTTCCCCTCCGCCCGCTTCCGCAAACACCGACGCCGCATCGTTTGAAGATGTGAGGAGCATCACCCGTAGGAGATCTTGTGAGCGGTACACCTCGCCGCTCTGGAGTTCCCCCGCGTCGCCGTCGGCCGCAATTGCGGTCTCACTCACAGCCACTTTTTTGTTCTCGCCCAAATTCTCGAGTACGGTGACCGCGGTAAGCAGCTTTATCACCGAAGCGGTCGGTCGTGCGTTTTCGACGCCCATACCCCACAGCGTCATATCGTCGTCAAGCGAGTAGAGGAGCGCTCCGCGCGCGGACGGTGTAGGATCGGGCACGTCCCACTTTCTGACCGGCGCTCGATGTGCGCCGCCGAGCACTTCGAGGATCGATGCCCGTTTGAAAGAGACGTTCCCCGGAGCCGGGATAGGCGTTGAAGTTTCGGGGGCTGCGGAAATGGTTTTGGAGGAAGCGACGGGCGTTGCAACCTCAAAGTTCCGGTGGGTAAGCTCCGCGGAGATAAGAATGATGAGGATAAGGACAATGGACTGCCAGCGTTCTTTCATCCCGTTAGAGACAGGTCGCGCACCGCGACCGTAACACAACGGCCTTTTTTATTATTAGACATCACTTTCCCTTTGTGGACGTTAAATAGCATAGTAAATTATTTTAGTTGTCTCTAACGGGATTCATATCAGTGTTGCGGTGCCGTTTCGGCAGGGGTGGTCTCCGCTCCCGTATCCATTTCGATGCGCGCAAGGGCGCCGTGGAACCGTTCGTACTCGGGAAGCTCTTCGACGCGGGAAAACCCAAGGTGCTTCAAAAATTGAAAGCTTGGGAGGTAGTGGAACACATTCCCCTTCCCCTCGAAGTGCTGCCGTTCCACGAGCCCTCGCACGAGGAGATTCCGGACGGTGAAACTGGAATTGACGCCGCGGATGTAGTCAATGGTGGCGCGGGGCACCGGTCCCAGGTAGGCGATGAGGGAGAGTGTTTCAAGCCCCGCGGGGGAGAGTTCCTCGCGGAACTCCTCCTGGAGAAGCCGTTCTCCCACCTGTTTCTGTTCCGCCTTGGTGGCAAGCTGCACCGCCTCGTCATGGACGATAAGGGTGAGGCCGCGCGCCGGATCCCCGGCAAGCGCCGCCTGCCACTCTTGTATGAGCGCTTCGCACTTCGCCCGGTCCACGTCGAGAAGCTTCGCGATACGGCTCATTTTCATAGGTTCCCCGTAGGAGAAAAGGAGTGCTTCAAGGCGCGGGAGCGCTGAGGGGGGCGTGTCCATAGTGATACTCATGTTACGTGTTTTGCTCGCGCCTCGCAACGGTAATCTCTCCAAAATGGCCGGTTTGCTCGACCCTCACGAGCTGCGTTTTCAAAAGGTGGAGGATGGCGAGGAAAAGCACCACGAGCTCGCTTCTGCTCCCGCCGCGGTGGAGCGCCCCGAGGCCGAGCGGAGCACCGGTGAGCCGCGCGAGCACCTCCTCTATTTTCTTGGTGAGATTGATGATCTCCGACTTGATGTGTCCGGTGGGTTTTGCGATGCGCTCAAGCTCTCCCAAAACGCGTCCGAAGGCGGCAGCGAGATCCCCCGCCGTGAGGCGCGCGGGCGGGTAAAAAAGCGCTTCGCTTCCCATCAAGAATTCACGCGAGCGCATGAGGGGGAACACGCTCCACCCCCGTGCGAGGTGGCGCTGCCCTTCCTTGAGCTCCCGGTAGAGCCGCAGGCGGTGTTCAAGGTCGGCCACCTCCCCTTCCTCTTCTTCGGAGAGCGTAAGGTCCGGTAAGAGCGCCTTGGATTTTATGAGGATGAGGCGCGAGGCGACCACGAGGAAATCCGCGAGGAGGCCGGGCGGAATACCGCCGCCTTTAGCGTCTTTTTCTAGTTTCTCAATATACGCGAGGAAATCCGCGGTTACCTCGGCGAGGTTCAACCGCGTAATCTCCATCTTTTTCTCTTCTATGAGCTCGAGGAGCTTGTCGAGGGGACCTTGGTAGGTTTCTGTAGCTACTTCGTAGGGCATGAGGTAATGATAGATGAAAATGGCGTTACCAACATCAAATAGACACAACAAACCGAACCCTACCTTGGAATTTTATTCTCGACACGGAGAAATATTTGCTTTATGTCTTCCAATCGAACCCTTCTCAATACCTCATCTCTATCACACCATACAACCTCTTCAATGTTCTCGAGTGGAATTGGTATTTCGTTCTCACCAAGCTCCAACGTAAATAGATGGGTAATCCCTTTTCCTCCTACCCTTCCTGGCTTTTCCAACCCATAAACAAATTCATTTTTCACTCCCGTATCCTTACATCGATTTTCACTTACATCCAAACCGGTTTCCTCTTTTATTTCTCTTCTCAAACATTCAACGAGCGTACCATCCGTTTCTTCTTTTACACCGCCAGGAAACGTCCAAAAACCTTGCCTATGTTTTAGGAGTAAAAATTGCAGACCATTTTCAACTCTTCTAAAGGTGAGCGCTAAAACCCCCGTTATTTTTTGCATGAAACTATTTTAGCCATGCCTAATAACCATCACATCACCGTCCTGGACCACATAATCCTTCCCCTCCAACCGTAGCCAGCCCTTCTGTTTTGCAATCGCCCACGGCGATTGTCCTGAGCCTGTCGAAGGACCGCTCACTGAACGGGCCGCTTCAATCAGTTTCTCGTACGAGATGACCTCGGCGCGGATGAACTTCTTCTCAAAATCGGTGTGGATGACCCCCGCCGCCTGCGGTGCCTTCCAGCCGCGCTCGATGGTCCATGCCCGTGTTTCGTCCTCGCCGGTGGTGAGGAAACTGATGAGCCCCAATACCTCGTACGCCTTCTTTATGAACGCGGGTATGGCGTCAGTCGTGGCGAGGTCGGCAATAAGGTAGCCCGCACCCATTTCCTTTATCTTCGCCTTAAGCTCGTCGTTCACATCACTTTCCTTGCCATTCAAAAGCACTATTTGTTTTTTGGCTGTGAGGAGCTGGAGATTGGCGACCGCCTCTTCATGTGCGAAAGGAGTGAGAGGGTTTCCCCCCGCGAGCGTTTCTTTCGCTTTGCGAAGCACGTCACAGTCGCGAATCGCGGTTTTGTTGCCGCCGCGCGCGTCCGCCACGGCGCCCGCGAGGCGCTTCTCCAGCGTCTCGAGGTCCTTCAGCGCGAGCTCCGCGCCGATGATCCCGAGGTCGCGCACCGGATCGGAGGTACCCTCCACATGCACGATCTCGCTCCCGCCGAAGCAGCGCACCACCTGCACAATGGCTTTGCACTCGCGGATGTGTGCGAGGAACTGGTTTCCCAAACCTTCTCCCTTATGCGAGCCCTTCACAAGCCCAGCGATGTCGTAGAATTCCACGACTGCCGGGACCACCTTCTTGGAATGAGAGAGCGTCGCGAGCTTTTCCACGCGCTCATCGGGCACCTGCACCACGCCCACATTCGGGTCAATGGTGGCAAAGGGGTAGTTCGCGATGTGCACCTCCTGCTTCGTGAGAACCTTGAACAGCGTGGATTTCCCCACGTTGGGCAATCCCACAATACCGATACTTAATTTCATCCCGTTAGAGATAGGTTGCCGCAGGCAACCGTAACACAACGGCCTTTTTATTCTCAATCAATGTTGTGTCTTTTTGAACGTCGAATCGCACAGGTAAGGGTCTTAGTTATCTCTAACGGGATTCATAATCGTTTGACCTCAACTCAAGAATATCGTACACTGATATCGGCACAAAATCCACAAAACTTTCACAGAAAGGAAGGGAGGCGCCTATGCATGGCGAACTAGATCTCGGCACGGCGCTTGCGGCGTTCGTGATTCTCGCGGTTGCAGTAAGCATCTTTTTATGCGGCTTCGTGCATCTCATGACGAGGAAAGAACCGCCCGCGAAGTTAACTCATAGGGGAACGGTGACGATGCCTCCTGAAGAGTTCCGACCCCGAGGCGGATTCGTAACGGTGAAAAGTCCATGTTGTGGTGCTCCCACTTACTGGACCGATGGTGGCATTCGAATCGAGAAATGTTCGAAATGCCATAATCCTGTCGCGCCGCCGGCGCAGTATCGCACCACGAAGGAATGATGCAAACAAGCGAGAATCTTTATGGAAAACCGCGGAACGAGTCCGCGGTTTTCACTTGCCCGAGAGGACAAATCGGTACTTCTTTTTTGACCACACCGGACCAGCATATTCAACTCCAATTCTTTCGCCTTTCGCGATTTGCCTCTTGCTAACCCGCACTCCCCTGTCCTCAATCCACAAACCTGTCCGTCGGCTGGCGCGCATGCCATTGAACCGCTTATCAATTTTGAAAAACCTTGTAACCCGCCCCGGTCCGCTAATACACCGACACCGAGGTTCAACCTCTCTGTATGGAGGTTGAACCTCCATAAATTGAACACTTCTTATTAGAACCGCCGCAGGGTATCCTTTCTCGCGCGTCACCACATTCAGCATCCAGTGCATCCCATAGGTGAAGTACACGTACCAGCGCCCGGGCGGCCCGAACATAGGGGCGTTCCGCTTGGTGAGCCCCCGCGAGGCGTGCGAGGCCCCATCATGCGGCCCGTCGTAGGCCTCCACCTCGGTTATCATTGCGACGACGTACTTACGTCGTCGTCCTGAGGACATTCGGCTGAGCCCTTCGGCGGTGAGCTCAGGGCCGAACCGCTCAGTCGAAGCCCCTGTCGAAGGACATCTCCGCACCAAGTACTTCCCCAGTAGTTCCCGCGCCACCGCAAGCGCCGGACGCTCAAAAAATTTATCCGACAACAATTTTCTCATAAATCCCCCATCCTCAATTCATTCACGTACGTGAATGAATTGAGGACACTCCATCTACAGCAATCTTCGGACCTCTTCCATTACCCCTCGCGGGACCGGGTCACGCTCCGGGCTCTTCCCCGGGTACCGCCACGCCGTTATCACTTTTATCTTCGGCTTTTCTATTAGCTTTGAGCTGTGAGCTTTTAGCTGTGAGCCAGCTCGTTGGCCGCGACCAACGAGCTTGTACATCACCCACATCTCCTGGTACCGCTTGGTGCCGGCGGGTTGCATCACCGCCACGGTCTGCGGGGCGATCCCCTCCTCCACGCGCGAGGGGTGACGTATGATGCGGCGGATGCGCCCCTCGGAAATGCCGTAGTACTGCATTTTCTCCACGACGTGGTACGTCCAGGAGTAGGTGCTATCCTCGCGAGGCAACTTTTGCATGCTGGGGAAAACTACAAATTCCAAGCACCAAACACCAAATAAATACCAATGTTCAAAATTCAAAACTTCTGAATTTCGGTCATTGTCTCGCTACGCGAGATCCCGCGAAGCGGGAGAAATTGGAATTTATTTGAGATTTGATTTTTGAGATTTGGGATTTTTATGGTCTCTGGTACAACCCCGTGAGGGCAGTTTGGTTAATGATGTGTCCCTCCATCGCCGCGAGGAGCGCGGCATTATCGGCGCCCGCGGGAACGGTGAGCATCGTATCCAAGGCATAGAGTGAAAAGACGTAGCGGTGGGGCTTGTCTCCGCGCGGCGGACACGGACCGCTGTACTTTACGTATCCAGCACTCGTTTTCCCCTGCACGGCATCGGACGGCAGATTGTCCTCGGAGATGTACTGCGTTTTCGGGTCTATGTTCCAGACGAGCCAGTGAATCCAGGTCCCGCGCGGCGCATCGGGATCATCCACCACGAGCGCAAAACTCACCGTGCCCTCAGGCGTGTTCTTGATCTCCAGAAATGGATTCACGTCGTCCCCGTCACAGGTAAACTTTGCGGGGATGGCACCGCCTTCCTTAAACACCGAGCTCTTGATGGTGAAAGTGTCCATGGGAACGTGAGAAGCCGGCACGGGGTTCCGCGGGGGTGCGAGGGAGATGCCAACCACGATGGCAATACCCACGCACCCGAGGAGAATCCACCGCATGGCACCGTTTTCCACACCATTGTCTGGCATTTTGGAAAAATTTACAAGCCGCGTATAATAGGGGCGTTATGGCCATTGCTATCTACCGCCGCTACCGGCCGGCCACTTTCGGAGACCTCCTCGGGCAGGAGCTCACCGCCCGCACTCTGAAGGAAGCCGCGAAGCAGGAGAAACTCGCCCACGCGTACCTCCTAGCGGGGCCGCGCGGCACAGGGAAGACCACCACCGCGCGCCTTATCGCCAAGATAGCGAACTGCGAGACCCGCGCGAAGGACGCGAAGTTCCGCGCGGAGGGAGAGCCCTGCAACCACTGCACCCATTGCACCGAGATCGACGAGGGGCGCAGTTTGGATGTGATAGAAATAGACGCGGCGTCAAACCGCGGCATTGATGAAATGCGGGACCTGAAGGAGAGCATTCGCGTCTCCCCCTCCTCATCACGCCACAAGGTGTTCATCATTGACGAGGCGCACCAGCTCACGAAGGACGCCTTTAATGCGCTCTTAAAAAGTTTGGAGGAGCCGCCGCCCCACATCATTATGATCCTTGCGACCACGGAGGCAGACCGCATCCCGCCGACCATCATTTCACGCACCCAGCAGTTCTACTTCCGCCGCGTGCCAAGGGAGCTCGTCATGCAAAAACTCACCCGCATCGCCAAGGAGGAACAGGTGGATGTGAGCGGGGAAGCACTGGACCTCATCGCCGCCTCCGGTGAGGGTAGCTTTCGCGACGCAGAATCGCTCCTGGACCAGCTAATCTCTTTCGGCGGCCACAGCATCGCCCTCACCGACGTGGAGGGCATGATAGGCAAGGTGGGATTCGCGAAACTCTCTGCATTCGCGGGGCTCCTCATTGCGGGAGACCGCAAGGCGGCGCTCGCCGCGCTCGCTGAACTTTCCGATGCCGGCTACAACCTCGCCCAATTCACCAAGGATCTCATCCAGTACCTCCGCCGCGTGGCGGTCATCGCCTACAGCGCTTCCATGAAAGACGTGTTTGCGCGGGAACTCACCGCCGAGCACGTCGCCCAGCTCACAGAGCATGCCAAGGAGTTCAAGGACAAGCACCTGGAACTCCTGAAGGGCCTCATCCACGCCTACAGCCAGATGCGCTACAGCCAGTTCCCGATAATTCCGTTGGAAGTTGCGATAATAGAAGCGCTGAAATAGAAAATACGCTTTCATTTATGGACTAGGCTATGCTATAATAGAGCATATTACCTAGGTTCGTTTATGTTATCCCCTTCTCTTAAAGAAAAGGCTGTCGCGCTCCGGCGTGGTGGTCTTTCTTACTCTGAAATACTCAACCAAATACCAATTGCAAAATCAACTCTTTCGACGTGGTTACATTCGGTTGGATTATCCAAAAAACAAAAGCAACGACTGACGGAAAAGAAATTAGCTTCTGCAAGACGCGGCGCTTTTAGAAAGCACGAAATAAGACTCTTAAAAACGGATGCTATTTTCAAAGAGGCAATAAAAGATATTGCCCATATTTCCGAAAGAGAGTTGTTTCTTATAGGCGTTGCGTTGTATTGGGCAGAAGGAGCTAAAGAAAAAGAATGGAGGCCTGGGTCAGGGGTACAATTCACAAACTCAGATGCTTCTATGGTAACACTCTTCTTGAAATGGCTTACTGATGTGTGCCGTGTAGATAAAGATGAAATCTACTTTGACCTTTTTATTCACGAAACCAGCAAGAATCGAGTTAGTTCTATAATTGATTATTGGTCCAAACATACAAATTTTCCAAGAAATTACTTCCAGCACGTTTATTTTAAACGAAATAAACTAGCCACCAAGAGAAAAAACGTTGGAGATTCTTATTTTGGAGTTATAAAGGTGAGAGTAAAAACAAGCTCAACACTAAATAGAAAAATTGCAGGATGGACAAAGGGCGTGATAAAGTATGCAAAGTGAATTGGGGGGTGGTGTAACGGTAGCACGCCAGGCTTTGAACCTGGAAATTTAGGTCCGATTCCTAGCCCCCCAGCACTCAATTTTTCTTAGCAAGGAACGAGCTTAGAAAAATGAGTGCTCCGACCGGAGAGTCTGAGCGAATAAGTCAGCGCAGCCTGCCCTGAGTTAACCCTGGGTTTGCCGAAGGATTTATCGAAGGGTATCGAGGGGCCGAGGAGCCTCATAAATATGCTAATAACTACAGGAAAGGACCTAGAGCCAAACATAAAAAATATCTCGAAAACATAGAGAGTCGGTTTTTATTTCATGATATTTACGGATTGAAACATCCTCTAGCAACCTATAATGTTTCCTTCGGGAAGGTTGAGAGTGATTTACAGGATTTTTTTGTTGCGTATAAAAATATTGAAATTAGAGATTTTCTTCCGGAAAACAAAAGCGATGAGAAGATAAAAGAAGCATTAAAACGTTATAGGGTTTTTCTTTATTCTTTAAGAGAGTATCTAGACGACTGCTTTCATGTCGTAAAAACCTTTATCCCTCCGCAACCACAATTTAGATACAATAAAAATCAATATGATTGGTTGAAACAAAATATTATCATGCCACATATGGTGTCTTTTCTTAGTAAAATTGATACCTATAAAAAGTTCTTAGATAGTATTGTTAATGAACTCAAACACAATAACGCTGTTCTAAACGGGATTGTTTTCTATGACACAATCACCAAAGATTTTTCATTAGGATACTATATAGCAAATGTGTTCAATGGAAGATATGAACCAGTAGAGAAAATCCACCAGAAATTTCATAATCAAGACACCGCGTTTTCTTTCGCGAGGGATATTAGATATAACTCTTGCAATATCTTTCAATTATCTGAGGAACTAGTTGAATTTATTGTTAATGGTTTGAAATTGCAGATACCTGTACCTACGCAGGAACGAACTCCAAATGAGGAGCGCCGCTTGCTATATGAAGATATTTCTAATCTACCAAGATATTTTTTCCCTGATGAATATCAAAAAGATGTTCCAAGCGTAGTACTAAGAGAAAATAGTGCATTAAAATTAGAGCTCCCTTCTAAACTTTCTTTGAGACCACTCCATCACAACAGAGTGTTGCTTTATCACTCTGGCGATGGGAAAACGAGGAGTTTTGCATTACTTTACTACTCTGGAGAATAACCCCGACCGAGACGGGTCAATGGGAAAATGCATTTCCAGCAACTTCTCCCTCCTTGTTGTTCCTAACCGCCCTTCTATACTGGAGGTACGCCTATGAGAAAGATTATTGGTTCAATATTGGATATTGCTTACTACCTTTTAGGAGCATCTGCGGTGGTAGTTTTATACGCTATCTTCAAATCATCAGTACCGTCGGGCCTACGCTGGCTTTTTTGGGTCGTTTTTATCGGGGGTCTCTGGTTAGTGGCTTGGATAGTGGCCCGGAAACAGGGTAAATCATTTTGGGATATTTGGAGTGAAAACAAAGAAAGTGGATCCGATCAAGATAAGTCAGCAAAATAGGTTCGAATAGCGTTCTTACTACGCAACACGAGTCAGCACGGTATCGAGAGACCAAGAGAGATAACAACGTGTTACTAGAATGAACAACAACGGGGAACTTAAAAAGAAGCTTGATGAACTGGTTAAAAATGCTGACTTCATTCTGGCTAGTCCCGATACGTTAGAAAAACTAAAGGCGAGGGGATTTCCCATTCAATCTAAGTTTGTAACTTATCAAGAATATCTAGATAAATTATTTGAAGAGAAAAAGAAAAATGCCAATGAAATCATTCAGGATTTCCCGCCGCTTTCTGATAAGTTAGCGAATGCCGCAATAAAATCATTATACGAAGAGATAAGAGAATGCTATGCCTTAGGTCTATTTGGAGCAGCCATAACTTTATCGGTAATTCTTTTAGAACTGGGTTTTAAATATAAAATTTATAACAAAAGAAGAGAACATGATCCAAAATCACAATGGGAAAAAATAGAAATAATCGATCTTACTACGGCAATCAAAAATTTAAAAAATCTTGGTGAATTATCAAATTCTGAGAAAAAAGAATTGGACAATTTTAATTTAGAGATAAGAAATCCGTACATCCACTATAATTTACAAAAACTAGTTTGCAATATAATGGTAGAAAAGTTACCTCTACTCAAAACCGAAACAGGCGAGATGGAAATTCTTGAGAATGTAGAAGTTGCAAAAAAACCTTATTTATGGTTTTCGGGTAAAAAATTTGTGGATAAAAATCAAGCTCACAGCATACTTAAGTTTTGTATTGGGTGGGTAAATAAAGTTTTGGGATAGAGTTTTCTTACCCCGACCGAAACCCTCCTTCAGTAAACTTTCGGACGGGCAGGCCCTTCAACGGGTTCGGCAAGGGCTTCGACTGAGCGGTTCGGCCCTGAGCTCACCGCCGAAGGGCTCAGCCGAATGTCCTCACCGCAAGCAAGCTCAGGGCAAGCGGGTCAGTTTGACCGCTAGATTGACTGTGATAAATAGAAGACCCACACGAATGTGGGTCTTTTGGTTTCTACCTCTCAATATATCTTCACTGCTGAAGTATTTCCTGATAAAGCGTAGCTTCGTTCTTCAGTAAATATCCAGCCGTAAATATTCTCCTCCACCTCTCGCGCGCCTCGGCGGCGCTGAACACCATCCGGAGGATCTCGTTCCACCGCTCCACCTCCTCTTTCGATATATCAAGTTCATCGGTACGTCGAAGATCCCCTCTTTCAATGATTTCTCTGATGGACAGCGGGATGGATTCCTCGCCGCGATATTTCTCGAGAAGCGCATCGGCTTCCGCGAGTGAGTGATTCACTGTTTCCCTGATTTCTTTCATGTTCGCCGACGGCTCAAACACATTGAATGCCGCAAGCTGGACAATGCGGTACCCGGTTTCTCCGTCAATACCGAAGGAAACGCCCTCTCTTTTCAGAAACTCCTTCGCCTCGCTCGATGCATAACATCCGCGCAATTCCACGATCTCTTGGAGCATGTGGTCTGGATAGACCACGAGCCCCGTGAGCACGGTATTCATGCGTTTTAGGGCGAACGTGAGTACGTGGAAAAGGTCGGGCCATGCGACCCTTTCGACTGACGACTGTTCGATTGACCGTTCCTCCCACGTGACCACGTTCTCGCGTATCGCGTCAAAATACCCCCGCGCAAGCCGTGCCATTCCCTGGATGTTCTCCGAAAAAATGGTGTTCTTCTTGTGCGGCATCGCCGACGAACCTTTCTGCTTCCTACTGAACGGCTCGTGGTAGATGGGCCGGCCGCTCCGCGCACCAAGCCGTATGTCGAGCGCGATCTTCTCGAGCGAAAGACTTATCTGAAGCAGGGCGCCCGCAAGCGGAAGATGCAGCTCACGCGGCAATATCTGAGTCGCTCCGTAGAACGGCTCGAAACCGAGAAGTTCAAGTGCTCGCCTCTCCACTGCGGGGTTGATGCTGCCATAATTGCCGATCGCGCCGGAGATCTTCGCATACTTGAGCCCATCCTGCGCGGCATAGAAAGCTGTCGCACTTTCCCCCAACGTCCGAAGCCACGTCAGGCATCTCTTGCCGAACGTTTGGAGCTCCGCTTCCTGGCCATGGGTTCTCCCGTTCATGATGGTGTAGCGGTGTTTGAGCGCGAGCACCTTCAAGGTTGGCACGAGATCGTGCACCATCTCCTCCACAACCTCACAGGATTGCTTCAGCATTTTCATGAACGCCGGCTCCTCTGTGTCGTAGGAGGTGATGTTCTCGTGAAAATAGCGGTGGAGCCCGACGGGAAGATACTGTCGCCGTTCGTCGAGGAACGCATTCAGGTCGTGGCGGATCTCTTTATCCCTTGCATACCACCACGCAATGTCGATTGGTGCATTTTCAAGCGCTGTCCGTATCTCTAGATGCGTCCCACGGGGGAATTGGCCCAGCTCTTCGTTCGCCTGAACGACCGCGAGTTCGGTATCCTGCCAATGTGCCAATCTTCTCTCGTCCTTCCAAATCTCCGCAATCCGGGCGTCTTCATAACGTGTGATCATAGGAACCTCCGTTATATAGTGATCAAGGTAAGTGGATTTGAAATTGACTAGGATGACCATACCAATTCCCTCCGAGAATGTCAATCAATTTTCCGCTTACCTTTCTCTTATACTAAAGTCGCCCTCCCGGGGCTCCGTAACCGAAAAGCCCCACCGATTACCTCGATGGGGCTTTTTATGTTCGCGGGAGGGTGTCCACGCTCACTCACGGAGACCTTTGGATATCATCAAAAACTTTTCCAAACCGATCCACGTTCCGTCCTCACCGGTAACGAGAGTTTGTTCGTACAGCCTGGGGTTGCGCAAGTGAAACTCGTCAATCCCAAGTATCTCGAACACCTCCCTTACCGCATCCACCGCTTCGAAGAGATATTTGCTCTCGTCACGCCTGTAGACGAGGAAGTCGGTCGTATCCGGCGCGGGTGGAGTTCGCTCCGACGTTGAGCAATCGAAAGTGAAAAGGAGATCACCACTCGTCTGCACGTACGCCTCCTTAATGGACTTGCCTATCTCTTTTGTGCGTCGTTTGAGATCGGCTTGGAACGCGCCGACTTTTCCGGAATCGGGACAGTTCTCAAGCATCACCAGGACTTCTCCCTTGCTTTTATCAAGCGGGGCGGCGCGGCGCGCACGGACGAACCGGACCGTACGCCGGTGGTTCTGACCCTCGACTGCACCCAATTCGGTCGTCACGGGTTTCTCGAACTTCGAAAAATCCCAATCCATGAACCTAATGACCCATGCCTCGAGAGTTTGGGGTATTTTCTCCGGTCGTTTCATGCGAGGTTCCTCCAGAAGAGTGATTGATTCAGTTGTTTGTTGAGCTGGCGTGAATATAACATTGTTCATGCTTTCCTGTCAAATGAATCAAAACCCGCCGCATGGTCATCTTCGCCGCTTGGAATGACCGAACCTCTGCGGTCCCCGGAATCCGCCGCGCTGATCGCTGAAACGGGAATGGGCTCCGGCGGGACGGCGGTCATGGCCGAAACGGGATTTCGGCGCATCGGGAATCCGGTCAGTCCTGCGGGCCGGAGGAAGCTCGGGGAGCTTTGAGAGCGGCAATACGGCGCGAATGAGGCGCTCGATCCCCCGCACGTCCCCCCTCTGGTCGGGTGTCGCGAAGGAAATGGCGTGCCCCGCGCCCCCAGCGCGGGCGGTGCGGCCGATGCGGTGCACGTAATCCTCCGGACTCTGGGGGAGATCATAATTCAGCACCAATTCTATCCCCTTAACGTCTATCCCCCGCGCGGCAATATCGGTGGCGATGAGCACGCGATACGTGCCGTTTTTGAATCCCTCAAGCGCGGCGCGGCGTTGGGCAAGCGAACGGTTTGCGTGGATTTCGGCGGCCGCGTGGCCCATCGCGCGAACGTTCGCAGTGATCTTGCGCGCGCCGAATTTTGTCCGCGAAAACACGAGCACGGAACCCCGGTACTCATACAGGATCTTTTCCAAGAGACGCGGCTTGTCATGCTTCTCCACGAAGAAAAGTTCCTGTGTCACCTTCGCGACGGTGGTGCCGGAGGGGGCGATCTCCACGCGTATTGGAAGCTTCATGTTCGCCTGCGCGATAGCCAAGATGTCCTGGGGCATGGTGGCCGAGAAGAGCATCGTCTGCCTGTGGCGGGGCACTACATTGAGTATCCTCTGCAACTGCGGCGCGAAACCCATATCGAGCATCCGATCCGCCTCATCGAGCACGAGAACGGCAACCGATCCCAACGAGAGGGTCTTCCCCTGCAGGTGGTCGAGGATCCTCCCCGGCGTGCCGATGATTATCTGAGGATCTTTCTGAAGCGCGAGGAGCTGGCGGCTGATGGATTCGCCGCCGATGAGGACCGCCGTCCGCGCGCCGGGGGACGCGCCAATCTTATGAAAAACATCGTTCACCTGAGCCGCGAGCTCACGCGTGGGCAGTATGACGAGCCCCCGCTTTCCGCGAAGCACGGCCTGGATCATAGGTACCGCGAAGGCCAGCGTTTTCCCCGTGCCGGTCTGGGCAATGCCGATCATATCTTTTCCTTCCAGCGCCGGGGGAATGGATTTTTCCTGAATGGGGGTGGGAACGGTGAAGTTGAGTTTATCAAGCACCGCCAGTATGTTCGGCGCAATGCCGAGGCGATAAAAACCGGAAGATTGGTTCATAGGAGATACCATAGCACAAAAAATGGAGGGGTTAACGCAGTGCGTTACGGAGTATCCGCTTGCGCAGGCGGATGCTTTTGGGCGTCACCTCCACCAGCTCGTCCTCGCCGATGTACTCCAGCGCCTGCTCCAGGGAGAGCGTGCGGGGCGGGACGAGATCGTCGGTTACCGCGTCCGTCTTGGCCCGGAAGTTCGTCAGCTGTTTCTGCCTGCAAACGTTCACCGCAATGTCGTTCGCCTTGGCATTCTGCCCCGCCACCTGTCCCTCATACACCTTCTCGCCGGGACCGATGAACATGACGCCCCGTTCCTGCGCGCGCAGGAGCGCATACGCGGTGGTCGTGCCCGTTTCGTGTACGATAAGCGAACCGTGTGCGCTCGTCGGGATAAAATCCAGTTTCGGGAAGTAACCAGCGAAAAGCGAGTTCACGACGCCGGTGCCCCGGGTTTCTATTATGAACTCGTTCCGGAAACCGATGAGACCGCGGGTGGTGATGAAAAAGTGGAACGAGGCGATGCCGTTATCAACACTCATGTTTTTGAGCTCGCCCCTCCGCATGCTCATTTTCTGAATGACGAGGCCGGCATACGCCTCCGGCACCTCGATCCACACGTCCTCCGTCGGCTCCAGCATTACGCCGCTCTCCTCCTCCCTTCGACTTTGCTCAGGGTGGTACGGTACTAAATCGCTAGATGTGCTATCGGTATTTGACGTTGCATTGTTGCCTGGGTGGTGAGGGCTTCGACTGAGCGGTTCGGCCCTGAGCTCACCGCCGAAGGGCTCAGCCGAACGTCCTTGTCGAACCATGAAAATGACCTCCGGCCGCGAGACCTGCACCTCATAGCCCTCGCGCCGCATGGTTTCTATGAGGATCGCGAGGTGCAGCTCGCCGCGCCCGCTCACGACGAATTCGTCGGCGGAGGCGCCCTCCTCAACGCGGAGCGCCACGTCATTGTCGAGTTCCCTGAAGAGCCGCTCACGGATGTTGCGTGACGTGCAGTATTCCCCTTCCTCTCCGGAGAAGGGTGAATCATTGGCCGAGAACACCATTTTCACCGTGGGCTTTTCAATGGCGATGGGAGTCAGGGGGTCCGGATGGGCGGCATCCGCGAGCGTGTCGCCGATATTCACCTCTGGGATCCCCGCGATGGCCACAATGTCGCCCGCGGGCACGGCATCGATGGGCACGCGTCCCAAGCCGGAGAACGTCATGAGTTCCGTGATCTTGAAATTCTTGACCGCACTGCCGCTCCGGAGGTGCGCGATCGTCATGCCGTTCTCCGCGACGCCGCGATGGATGCGCCCCACTGCGATCCTCCCCTGGTAATCGTTGTATTGTATGGAAGCCACCATCATCTGGAACGGCGCATCGCTCTCCATCTTCGGAGCGGGGATGTGCTGGAGAATGGCCTCAAAGAGCGGGGCGATATTTTTCATGGCGGCGAGGTCCGGCGCGATGCCCGCCACTCCAAATTTGCCCGCCGCGTAGAGAATGGGAAAATTCAGCTGTTCGTTCGTCGCGCCAAGCTCAAGGAAGAGCTCGATTACCTTTTCAAGCACGTAGTGCACGCGCGCACTTTTCTTGTCTATTTTATTGATCACGAGAATGATCTTATGCCCCGCGTTGAGCGCCTTCTTGAGCACAAAACGGGTCTGCGGCATCGGCCCCTCCTGCGCATCCACGAGCAGGAGCGAGCCGTCCACCATATTAAGGACGCGCTCCACCTCCCCGCCGAAGTCCGCGTGACCGGGCGTGTCAATGATGTTGATCTTCGTCCCCCGGTAGACCACGGCGGCGTTCTTGGAAAAAATGGTGATGCCGCGCTCCCGCTCGAGCTCGTTCGAGTCCATGATGAGCTCGTTATTCACCAGCTTGCCGAGCTTGGTCTCGGATTGCTTCAGGAGCGCGTCAACGAGGGTGGACTTGCCGTGGTCTACATGAGCAATAATTGCTATATTTCGAATCTGCATAATATTCTCTAACTCTAGCTCCAAGTTATGAAATCAATGTGGGCGACTTGCCCCGTACCGTCCGCCTAAGGCGGACTGGTGCGGGGTAATGGCAATGTTGCGTATGGAATCCATAAAAAAGTGCCGCACTCCGGGCGGCGCTTAAAAACAATATAAACCAAAACATTCAAAAAATCAACCTCAGTAAATGACCGCCCTGTGCGCGTTTGCAATTCTACCCTCCCGCGCTACGCTGCGAACACATGGAACCGCTTGCCGCAAGAATCAGGCCGACGTCGCTCGATGAATTCATCGGGCAGGAGCACCTCGTGGGCCAGGGAAAACCCATCCGCGAGGCGATTGAGAAGAAGCACCTCTTTTCGTTCGTCCTCTGGGGGCCGCCGGGGGTCGGCAAGACCACGCTCGCCAAAATCTACGCGAAAGCGCTCACCGCGGACCTCGTGGAGCTCTCCGCGGTTTCGGCCGGGAAGGACGACATAAAAGAGATCGTGCAGGGACAGCGGGGGCTCCGGTCCACCATCCTCTTTCTTGACGAAATTCACCGATTCAACAAGGCCCAGCAGGATTTCCTGCTTCCCTACGTCGAGACCGGCCGGCTCACTTTGATTGGCGCAACCGCCGAGAATCCCAGTTTTGAGATCATCGCTCCCCTCCTCTCGCGCTGCCAGGTGTTCGTCTTGAATGAGCTCTCGCTGGAGGAATTGAGCCGGATCGTTGACCGGACCGGCATCACGCTCGATAAGGCGGCGCGCGAGTGGCTCATCAACTTTGCGAACGGCGATGCCCGCCAGCTTCTGGGACTCCTGGAGGCGACGCAGGCACTCTACCGCGCCGTGAACGTCCAAACGCTCGCCAACGCCCTCCAATCCAAATTCCTCCGCTACGACCGTAAAGGTGAGGAGCACTACAATACCATCAGCGCCTTCATCAAGAGCATGCGCGCCTCCAACCCGGACGCCGCGCTCTACTACCTCGGGCGCATGGTGGAATCGGGCGAGGATCCGAAATTCATCGCACGCCGGATGGTAATCTTCGCCTCGGAAGACGTGGGGCTCGCGGATCCCCAAGCGCTCCCTATCGCGAATGCCGTGTTCCGCGCCGTGGAGATCATCGGCCTGCCCGAGTGCGCCATTAACCTCGCCCATGGTGTGACCTATCTATCGCTGGCGCCGAAGAGCCGCCGTTCGTACGACGCGTATTTCCTGGCGGTGGACGACGTCAAAACGCACGGCAATCTTCCCGTCCCGTTGAATCTCCGGAACCCCGTAACGAAGCTTATGAAGGACCTTGACTACGGCAAGGGATATGAAAAGTACACGAAAGAGGATCTGCTCCCAAAGAAACTCAAAGGGAAAAAATACCTTGACCCGCCGATTGAAGGAAAATAGGACCGAGACTCTCCTAAATTATGTTGATTGACGACGTAACCATAAAAGTAAGCTCCGGCGACGGCGGGAACGGCGCCGTAGCTTTCAATAAAAACCTCATGTCGCTCGGACCCGTGGGCGGGAGCGGCGGCAGAGGCGGCAGTATCTATTGCGAGGGCGTCTCCGATCTGAACGCCTTAGGCCAATTCAGGTACGAAAAGAACATCAAGGCGAAGGACGGCGGACCAGGGAAGGGACAATTCAGAGACGGCCCCGACGGCAACGACCTTGTCTTGAAAGTTCCCGTGGGCACGGTGATCCACAATCTGACGACCGGCACGGAATCGGAGATCACAAAGATCGGCGCGCGCGTCCTCATCGCGAAAGGCGGCCGCGGCGGGAAAGGGAACTTCCATTTCCGCTCATCCACAAACACCACACCGAAACAATTTCAGGCTGGGCTCCCCGGCGAGCAGTTCACCCTGCGGCTTGAACTCAAACTCATTGCCGACGTGGGCCTCATCGGCCTGCCGAACTCGGGAAAATCCAGCTTATTGAACGAACTCACGAGAGCAAAGAGCAAAGTTGCCAACTATCCCTTCACGACGCTGGAGCCGAATCTGGGAGCCTATTACAAGCTCATCCTTGCGGACATTCCCGGGCTCATTGAAGGCGCGTCCTCCGGCAAGGGCTTGGGTATCAAATTCCTGCGGCACATTGAGCGCACAAAGATCCTTTTCCATCTCATCTCCGCGGAATCGGAAGATCCAGCCAAAGACCGCAAGATCATCAAAAAAGAGCTTGAGAAATACAGCTCTTCGAAGAGTCTGAAGACTCAGAGTCTGAATGACAAGGAACTTTCAAAGAAAACCGAATACCTGTTCCTAAGCAAGAGCGACGCGGTACCGGCAAAGGACGTAAAGAAGAAGATCGCCGCTCTAAGGAAGATCGGTAAGAAAGCTTTCCCTATTTCCGTCTATGACTGGGACAGCTTGGAAAAAGTGAAAGCGATCTTAAATACGATACAGTCAAAAAAATAGTGAAGCTCCACAGGCTTAAACGCGTGAAGCTCCACATATTTTTTTATATCACTTTCAACGGTCGTTGAAAGTGATATACTTTTTTATTCACCCAGAGAAAACCACAGGCATAAACCCGTGGAGTTTTATTGCGCCAGCATTCCTGTCCGCAACTGGATGGTTTGCGCGGTGATGCTCCCATCCGGATTGGCGGTTCCGCTCACGACGACCTGCACGCCGCTCGTCAAATCGCTCCGCGCGCCGTCCGTTGATTTCATTATCTTCGTTGAACTTGAAAAGAATACTATCTTTGAACTTCCCTCTCGCAGTTTGAGCGTGATGCTCTGGTTATCCGCGCTTACGATTTCCCCAGATGTGCCTCCACCTCCCGCGAACGCGCCGCGCTGATCCGTCCGCTGCTGTCCCGCAGGGAGATTGCCGAAGCGCCCCATCCCCTGCGCGGGTTGCGCGCTTGATTTCCCGTACCGCATCCCTCCGTAAAAACTCACGCCACCAATTACTACAACCCCGACTATCGCCAACACGATTATTTTTTTCATGGTTTTGTTTTTTCCGCCCGAGGACTTCGACGGTGAGCTCTTCGGTGAACTCAGAGCGGTGAGCTTGCCGAATCCGCTCAGTCGAACCGCGGATCCGCCTTTGGCGGAGTTTTTCATTTTTTGTTTTTTGTTTGACCTTTAATTTTACTGAACGCTGATTAATGCTGATTATAGCTTCACTGATTTACGCTGATATCTTGCTTAACCCCTCCCCACCTCCCCTTACCATAAGGGGAGGGAGGAGGAGTTATTGGTTGTCAGTTGTAAGTTGTTAGTTGCGCTTATTCATACCTCAACGCTTCTATGGGATTAAGCGAGGCAGCACGCCTCGCGGGGTAGTATCCGAAGGCGATACCGATGGCGCCGGAAACGCCGAAGGCAAGCAGTACCGACGTCAGGGAAATGGAGGTTACAATGCCCGTGAACTGCGTGACCGCGGACGATGCGAGCCACCCGAAGAAAACCCCCGCCACTCCGCCGAGGAACGTGAGCACCACCGATTCCGTGAGAAACTGGACGCTGATGTCGGCGTTCTTCGCCCCGATGGCCTTCCGGAGCCCGATCTCGCGGGTCCGCTCGGTTACCGTTGTGAGCATCATGTTCATGATGCCGATGCCGCCCACCAAAAGTGAAATACCGGCGATTGCGCCCAAGAGGATGGTGAGCGTGTTCGTTATTGTTGAGGCGGTCGCCACGATGTCCGACTGGTTCAAAACGCTGAAATCAGCAAGGGTAGGGTCGCCAATGTGGTGGCGGTTGAGCAGCAGAGAGGTAACCTGCTGCTGCACGGCGGCCATTGCATCGGCATCCTGGGCCTGGACGCTGATGGTCGAGAGATACTCATCGCCGGCCAGGAACCGCTGGGCGCTCGAGAGCGGAACGAAGATCATGTCATCCTGGCTCCCGAATCCGGAACCGCCCTTTGACTTCGTAATGCCGATGATCTTGAACCCAACCTGTTTGATGCGGATGGTCTGGCCGATGGCGCTCACGCCTTCCCCGAAAAGATCATCGCGTGTGGTAGGTCCGATGACCGCCACCTTTGCGATGCTCCGCACGTGCTGGTCGGTAATGAACGAACCCTCGTCTATCTGCACATTCCGCACATCCGGATACGAGGATACGGTGCCGATCACCTGCGTATTCGTGTTCTTACCCTTGCTGGTTACCTGGTAGCGTCCCGAAAGTTCCGGCGCGACCGCGTTCACCAGGGAAACCTCTTTTGTGATCGCATCAGCATCTTCCTGCTTCAAACTGCGCGCCGAACCGCGCCCCTGGCTCACCTGGAACCCCGGGCCACGCTGCGTGCCCGGCATCACCAGGATCAAATTGGAACCGATGGATTGGATACTGGATTCAATGCTCCCCTGCGCGCCCTGGCCGATGGAAACCATCGCGATCACCGACCCGATTCCGATGACAATGCCAAGCATGGTGAGCCCCGTGCGCACCTTATTTACGGTGAGCGAGAAATAGGTCTCCTCAATGAGGTCGGTGGTGGTCATCCCGTTAGAAACAGGTCATCATAGATGACCGTAATAAGCACGGCCTTTTTACAAATTGTCATCCTATTCATATAAATATTTGATTGCATAGGGTTGTTTTGTTTGTTTCTAACGGGATTATCCCGTTAGAAATCCGCCCTGCCATGAGGCACGGCTGCAGCCGCCTCGGGGCGGCTTATTTCTAACGGGACGTGGCGTCCTGCTAGATTTTAATCCTGCGACCTTTTGTGATTGCTCGGTAATCATAGGTTATTTCGTTTAGTTACCTCTAACGGGATCATGGTTTGTGGTGGGGATTCGCGACCTGTGCGTGGTGGTTCCGTATATCTTCCAAGATACCCCCGTCCTGCACGTGGATGATGCGGTTCGCGTGTTCGGCCACGTTCAGCTCATGGGTGATGAGAATGATGGTGTGGTGTTCCCTCTCGTTCAATTCCTGGAACGCATCGAGTACGATCTCTCCTGTCTTCGTATCAAGGTTCCCTGTCGGCTCATCGGCAAAAATAATATTCGGTTTGTTCACAAGCGCCCGCGCGATTGCCACCCGCTGCTGCTCGCCGCCCGAGAGCTGATTGGAAAGGTGGTCCCAACGATCGGCGTCAAGCCCCGCGGCGGTGAGCGCCTGCTCCGCGCGTGCGCGGCGCTCTTGACGCGGCACCCGCGCGTAGACGAGCGGGAGCATGACGTTTCTCACCACCGTCGCGCGGGGTAACAGATTGAACGACTGGAATACGAATCCGATCTTCCGCCGCCGGATATCCGCGAGCTCGTCGTCCGAGAGCTTTGACACGTCGTGGTGATCAAGGCGGTAGGTGCCGCTCGTCGGGGTGTCAAGACAGCCCAGGATGTGCATGAGGGTAGATTTCCCCGACCCCGACGGCCCCATGATGGCCACGAATTCCCCTGCCTCAATGTGGAATGACATACCTTTGACCGCGGCGGTTTCCACATCGCCATTCCGATAGGTTTTGACGAGATTCTCGCACTCAATCATGCCAATGTTGTTTGAATTTGCTAATTTTTCCTGCGAGCGGAGCGAGTAGCTGAAAAATTAAGCACCCAGCACTTATTTTTATAACAGAGAATCTTCAATGCGTTTTTTAAGATGTGTTCGTGATTGTCCATAGTCTTTTAACTTTCGTTCACGTTTTCTAGCATCTGTTTCTGATCTGTATGCTTCGTAATATATCAATTCCCAATTTTTATCTTCTCCTTTGTGTTCTTTCAGTCGCCGACGCAAGTCGTCTGTATATCCGTAATACAATTCTTTTGTTGTTTTGTGCTGAAGGCAGTAAGTATAAAACATTTTATAAAAATAAGTGCTGGGTAAAGGTTTTGTTTATAAATTTTCCACGACTTTGTCTTGAAAATTTATACAAAGCCCTTTATCGCCCCCCGCCCCCGATGCCCGGAATTCTAATGCCGCCGACGCCCTGCACTGTTTGTGTTTGGGAAGCGGTCGCAGAGGTCTCCCGCACGACGACCAGGTCGCCCTCTTTCAAGCCGCTCACGATCTCCGTCTCCGTATCGTTGGAAATGCCTGTTTCAACCGCCTGCTCGCGCGGAGGCACCGCCGAGGGAAAACTTTGGCCGTTCGCCACGGACGGGACCATCCCGTCAAACACCCCAACGTACGATGCATCACCACGGGATTTCACGGCGCTCACAGGTACCGTTAGCACGTCCTGTTTCACGTCGGTGACAATGGCCGCGCTCACACTCATACCCGGCTTTACACGTGCGTCGTCCACACTGAAGGCGATCTCCACCGCATAGGACACCACGCCCTGCGAAACCGTACCGAGGGTATCGATATCGGCAACCTCCCCTACCGCGCTCGCATCGGGAACCGCGTCAAAGGTAAGGGTAACCTTCTGGCCAAGTTTCACTTTTGCCGCATCAACCTCGTTCAATGTCAGCTTCGCGATGTGCTGTGCGGTGATAATGGTCGCGACCGCAGTACCCGAAGATACAGTTTCCCCTTTTTTCACATTCACCTTTGCTATCACGCCCGTGAACGGCGCGCGGATGAAACACTCTGCGAGTTTTTGTTTGGCGTCCGCGAGCGCATTCTCCGCCTTGGCCACCTGAATTTTCTGGTCCGAGATATTGAAACCGGTATTGACGATCGTTTCTTTGTTGCTCCGAATGGTATCCCGTATGGAGAGGAGATTGGAGAGGTGCGTGTTCGTCTTGCCGGTGTAGGCGCTCAATTGGGAGAGGTGGGTGTCGGCGAGCGCGTTCGGTTTCACGTTATATTCGGTAAGCCGGTCCTTGTAGAACTGGATGAGGTTGTTTGTGCTCTTCACCGCTTCCGCAATGAGCTTCGTGGTATCGTAGGTCTGGTCGATCATGCTCTCGATGGTTTGGTTGTCCGAGGAGAGCCGCGACGTAGCTTTATAGTCGGAAAAGTTCTTGTCGTACGCCTCGCGCGCCGCGCGGTACGCCGCATCGGCGGTATTTCTGAATGCATACGCCTCGGAGCTGTACTGCCCCAGCGCGTTCTGCACGCCGTTCACGTAGTAGTCAATGTTCCACTGGCCCGCGGTGCCGAAAGAACTCGCGTACATAATGTCATGGAGACCGGTTACGATGCCCGGGAGATCGAGAAATGCGTTTGATGCGGAGTTGAACCCGTCGTCGTATGATTTCGCGAGCTCGTCTGCGGCTTTCTCTTTGTCGCCCCGGATGGTCCCCTCGTCAGTGGTAAGCCCCTTCATTTTCTCCAACGTGAGGTTTGCCTGATCTAAGCTCACCTGCGCGTCGTTCACTGCCTGCACCGCGTCACTCGTATCGAGCTGGGCGATGAGCGCGCCCTGTCTCACCTCCTGGCCGTTTTTGACGCCGACATACACCACATCACCCGAAACCTTCGGTTTTATATCCACCTGATTTAAAACGGACACCTGACCGCTCCCGGTGACGGAAACGACAATGGTGCCTTTGGCGGCGGCGGTGGTCACGTATTGCGTTTCTCCGGCGGTGCTGGTGAGCGCGGTGTACGCCCGGTAGCCCCCGAACACCGCGAGGGCAAGCACCACCGCGGCTATCGCCTTATGGGCTGCCGCATACGTTTTTATCACGGTAACAAAACGTGAACGCCACACCCTTCCAGCCATACCGATAATCGCCCGCTTTAGTTCAGCGCTCATTGATTTTATTGGACGCGGATTGATGCTGATTTATTAAACGCTGATTTATGCGGATTGGCTACGCTGAATATAAACGACATTTAGCGGCGATGCGTACCGTTGCCTTCAGGCGGGAGTGGGGGCGGTGGCAGCGGCATCACGCGGATAAGTTTTGCCTCAATTTGCCCCGTGCCGTTCGGCGCGCCGACGATCACCACTTGGTCATTGGGCTGAAGCGCGGATGCCGCAATGCGCTCGCGGAACTTCGTCACCACCGTGCTCGTCGTCACGAGAACCACCTTTTCCAGATTGTCCGGTCCCTGCACGACCATGCTCGAACTGGCAACGGAGAGAACGGTGCCGAATGCCCCGTGGCTCATTAAAAGATCCCTGTCGCCGGGCTCCCCGAAGAATCCGCGATTCGGCCCAGCGACTGTCCGGTAATACCCCTCGCCCCACTGGTACGAAAAGTTTGCTTTCCTGAAACCGACCACCTCACCCGCCCTGAAAACGAGGAGGAGCACCACAAGTGCGCCGATCCCGCAGAGAATGCCCTTGAAAAGTTTGGAGCGGAAAAACGTTTTCCAATCCCCATTAAAACTGATGTGCATGGTTGATTGTTTACGCTGCTTTCATGGTAAACGAACGCCGACCGGCTCCCGCGTTCCGCACCAAGCCCCCGAGCGACGCCATGAATGCGAGGAGGAGCCCCAGCACGGCAACGGCGGAGAGCACCGGCAATGATTCGAGCAGTGAGATACCGAGGTCTTTTCCGTACGTGATGATCGCCGACCAGTCCGAGAATGCGAGGGAAATGAAGCGGGTGAACCCCGACAGGGCAAGTTCGTTTTGGAGCGCGCCCCACGCGGGTACCAGAAGCGCGCCTGCCGCCACCGCGCAAAACCCGAAAAGAGCTGTCCGAACCCGTGCACGGCGTCGCTGCATTCCGTATATGCGAAAGAGCGCCTCATCAAGGAGGCCATCCGGCGGCGCGGGACGGTCAAGTTGGCTTAAGAAGGTTTGATAATCGGCATTCGTTCGCATGGTTCTCTCTATATTACTTATACCGCTAGGGAGCACGTTTTGGTGCACCCCTAGGGAACGAGCAGTTTCCTAAGCGCTAAAAGCGCCCGGCGGTGCCTGCTCTTCACGGTGTTCAGCGGTTCGCCGATGATCTCCGCAATTTCCTGTAACGTGAATTGGTCCTGATAGTACAGGAGGAGCACCATCCGATGCGGCGGCGGAAGCTCCGCTATGGCTCCTCCAAGTTCCTCCGCGGTTCGTACCGCGTCAAACAGTTCCTCAAGGGAAGGTGCGGGGTCTTCGAGCAAATCCTCGAACGTGCTTTCATTTGCCTCACTTCCCCGCGCCAACTCGGAAAATGCCGCCGGCTTTTTCTTCCTTAGGAAGTTCAGTGAGGTATTCTTCGCGATAGTGAAAAGCCAGGTTTTGAACCGCTTCGTTTGGTCAAAGGTACGCAAGTGTCTCCACGCGCGCATGAGCGTTTCCTGGGTCACATCCTTCGCGTCATCGTCGTCGCCGACATAGCGGCGCACGAACGCGTACACCGGCGTGAGGTGCCGCTCAAAGAGCGTGCGGAGCGCGGTTTCGTCGCCGCGGAGATACCACTCCACGAGCTGTTCGTCGGTGATGGCATTCGTAAACATATTCGCTCTTCATTTTCGCATCTACGGCCGTGATGTTCAAATAGCTTTCAAATATCGGGAACAAAAACACCTCGCCTTGCGCCGCCGCAAAAGTTTCAGCAACGTGCGACACGCGAGATTGTTTTTGTGTAGAATTATACAACTCTGCTCGAACTTTTTTGCTTGCCCGTCCGAAGCTGAACAGCGGAGGAGGGAACGAAACTGAACATATTATTTTCCCCACCGAAGATTTTATCTTTCTATTCCCCTACTTCAATCTGCGAAGGGTCTTTTAAAATAATTTCTGGCTTGCCTTGATACTCTTGAATTTTCCCTTTAATTCTGACGGTTTTGCCAGAGTAATATTCTTCTGGATCTTTGGCAAATTTATACTGGTCTTGGCTAAAAATCACTCCAACGAAACATTGATTAGGGTATGCCTTTTCAAAATTCAAAAAAACAGTGTTGGTTTTTGACTTGTAGCCGTCAACAATTTTCCCCTCAATTATTGCTTCTTTCCCGTAATAATTCCCGGCGTTGCAGGCAAAAATCACTTCAAGTCCCGTTTTTTCTGGAGTAAAATCTTCAAATTTCTCGGCAACAACGGGTTGAGGCGGCTTTGAACCAGCCCACTTACAACCAACCTTATTCTCAATGGCTGTTTTTTCAGCCAAAACAATTTCTTCTTTATACTTTACATCCGGCTCGTAAAATCGGGCAATGGCTAAACCCTGTTTCACTAATTCCAAATCAACATTTTGCTTGTCTAAAAAAACATATCTTAAACATCTTTGGTATTGGTCAACATCAGTAATGTCCTTTTCCAGTCGCACTCTTTTATTTAAAATCAATTCCTCCAACCGTTTGCTTGCCTCGCTATAACAAGGATAACCACGCTCATCAGCGTCAATGCCCAAAAGCCGAACATTATAGCCGCCCTCAACTATAATAGTGTCACCATCAACAATTTTAGTTGCCAAGGCCTCTGCTGGTGCTAAACATTGGACTGGTGAAGCGGCAACCGAAGAAATATCGGACTGGCTTTGTTTTTCAGTTTCACTTTTTGGCGAAAAATAAATCGCCCCGCCAACGATTAAAGCTCCAATAACAACCGCTAATAATAATTTATTCCCCTCAAAAAACTTTTTCATTGTTTTTATTCATCGCCGAAACTTGTCCTGAGCTTGCCGAAGGATTTCGTGCCAACGAAGTTAGCGCGCCACCAATCAAAAAAACTTCAACATCTTTCCGAAAATCTCCGCGATTTTACCACCTCGTTTTATTGTGCCGTCTATCACCTTTAATACTGCGGGTTTCTTGATGATATCCTTTTTGAAGACTGGTTCTGAATAAAATTTCAAAACCAAATCATCGATTCTACCGGACCTAAAAAATTTACCAAGTGTTTTATGCGGATTCTTGTGCTTATATCCTTCGTACCCTTCCGCGCACACTTTTATACTTAACTTTCTTATTCGCGTATAATGTTCTTCATATATTTTCTCGTCGTTAAAATTGATTGCATTAGTGTTTTCCAAATCCAAAAGAAAGTCACGCATATCTTTTATTGCAACTAACAGCTGATCGGTAACCAATTGTTCGTTGTGCGTAAGAGACATAATAATTCACTGATGATAAAAAATTATCTCAAGTCTTTGAAAGAAATTGATGCCTTGAAAATCCCGTTATCCGCTGTTGTGATATATAAGTTATACCCATTACCAATTTCAGAGACGAACAGAGATTTTATTGATGTAGGCAAATTTCCTTTAAGTGCTTCCCAAGTTTTAGCATTGTCTTTGCTGACTAAAAGAAAATTCGAACTATATCCTTTATCTTTAGCGACCGCAAAGATTACATCTTCTAAAAATTCTTGCTTGTCTTGCGTTTTTTCATCACACGCAGATGAAAATGATTGATCAAAATGTGAATAGACGAAAATATGTGTCAGCGTAAATCCTAATTTACTAAGTGAGTTATTGAGTATCCACTGACCTGTTCGTAAGCATGGTTTTATTAATAATTTATCCCATGCGCTGGAAAAACCATCTGGATTAACGTAAATATGCGGCACGCCGACTTGTGAATATGAAGTATTGGCACTACCTAGCGGGCGAAGATTTTTTGTTTCTTTTTCTAGAATGGATTGTAAGGCACTGTCTTCCTCACAGTTCTGAAAGTCTTCCCAACAGAAATAAACCGTCCTGTCTGTTTGAAGCCATGTAAAAACAGAATTTTGTGATAAGAGAGAAATAATACTTTCTCCAATATTTAGAGTTCCGTTAGGTAATGTTTTCTCCTCTTTCCTCAGAAAATCAATTTCTGTAGCTTTCACGACATCATACGAAGTATCGTCGTCTTTGATAATTTTGCCAAGGAGTTTACTCACTTCCTCTCTGTTGTCTTTATTAATTTCGTTTTGATCTTTATAAAGATGCTCGTAAAACGAATTGATTTCCATTCGGGTTTTTTGTTGCGGCTCACTAAAAAATCCAATCCCTGTACTTATAGAATAAATAATCGGGTTTTTTCTTAAGGCGAGAGAGTCTTTCAGTATATAAACTTTTTCTCCAAAACCTGCGTCTATTGAACTAGGTTTCAAGGCAATATCGTCAACATATGCCCCTATAAGTATCCAATTATTTCCTCCGTCTAGGCTTTCGAATAAATCACCCCAGCCCAATGCGAAAACGGCTTTTGAAAAAGGGGCGTGGATTATTTCTCTGATCGCTGGTAGTGGATTCGGCAAGCCATTATTTATCGCAGTCCAACTCGCTCCTTTATCTACGCTCTTAAAAATCCCCGTATCCGTTCCGGCATAAAGAATAGATTGATTGCTCGTGTCAGCGGCAATCGTATTTACAGTAAGGGTAGTTAATCCTGTATTGGATTGTTCCCAAACCACTACTTCATTGGTTGTATTATTTCTGGAATATGCAAACGCTATAACCGCTATCAATACCACTGCTAACCATAAAAGTATTTTTTTGTTTAATTTCTGGAGAATAATGATATTCATAGGCATAATTATTAGTCTAATTCATCAAATCATCAACAATAATATCAAGGGCTTTCGCTATTTTCTTTAGCGTATCAAGCGTTGGATTCTGATTTTTACCAGCTTCAGCTTTATTATAGCACTTTGCACCACTAATCAAGAAGTCAGTCAAATTCCCAAATTTTCGTGCGGAATACACTCCTCCGTCCCTCGACTGGCTCAGAACTACGGACTGGCAGGCGGGAATGGTTCGACAAGGGCTTCGACTGAGCTCAGCCGAATGTCCTCACCACAAGTCGAACCCGTGCCACTTGCTTGGCCCCGCCCCAATTTTGCTTCGTTTTGTGCGAGTAGGGGGAATCGAACCCCCGTCTCCAGCTTGGGAAGCTGGCATTCTACCACTGAACCATGCTCGCAAAATTGAGCGGGATTGCGATTTGTACCTAAAAATTCTACGCTCGCTTGAATTTTTAGACAAATCGGGAAGAAGCGTCGCGTACTGCCAAGCCGACGTGAACTCCGGCCAAAGCGTCGGAGTAAGGTCGGCTCCCCGACTTCTGACGTCGGGGCTAAACCATACACGCCCTTTATTTCGTACTTGTCGCGGTCGAGGTGCTCGCCGGTGGGATAATGATAAGCAGTTTCTCCCCCGCCTCGGTGTAGTTGAACTGCGATTTCACTTCCTTCAGGAGATTCTCCGGCTGCCGGAAATACTCGATCTTCTCCCGGAGCGATGCGTTCTCACTCTGGAGCGCCACGAGGGTCGCCTGGAGACCCTCCCAATCGCTCTCCAGCGCGTTCTGCTCGCTCGCAAGAGTATATACACCCCATCCGAGGAGAACAACCATCACCGCCAGCACTCCCCACATCCACGGCTTCATATCTCTATACAGTGATTCACCGCCATTTGAACTAACTATAGCAATTTTTCGCGGCGAATAGAAATAGGAGATTCCCATTCATTTGTAAAGCAGATGTCCTTTATACCGACGATCGTCGGTATAAAGGACAAATCGAGGGCCTCACTTTTTCAGCAGTTCCTTGAACACCTCCGGCGGGATGGTGGCTTCCGCGCGCTCCTTCAGGCGCTCCTTCCCCCGCTTCTGCTTCTTCCAAAGCTTCATTTTCCGCGTGCGGTCACCACCGTAGAGGTAGCCCGTGACATCTTTTCTGAGCGCTTGGATATCCTCCCGCGCGATGATGCGCCCTTCAGCCGCGGCCTGCACCGGCTGGGCGAACTGCCGGCGCGGGAGAAGCTTTTTCAGGCGCTCCACCATCTTCCGCGCCTCCCGCTCATGGGTCTCTCGCGAGAAGAAACGCGAGAGGCCCGGCACCGTCTCGCCCGAGATGAGAATACTCACCTTCACCACATCGGCGGGGGCGTAACCTGCGAGCTCGTAGCTGAAGGAAGCGTAGCCCGCGGTCGCCGACTTCAGCTGGTCGTCAAAATCGCTTACAAGTTCCATGAGAGGCATGACCGCCCGCACCACCGCGTGGTCTCCCAGCGTTTCCGTTTCCACGTTCCGCATACGGAAGCGCGCTTGGAGCGGCATAATGTTGCCGAGCTGCGCGTGAGAAGCAAGAATGGAAACGGTGACGAGCGGTTCCTCCACCGCGAGCGCGTCCGGCGGCATATCATCCGGCTTCACGATGGTGCGCCACTCATTTTTCACCTTCACACGGTACGCCACCGAGGGGAAGGTGTTCACCGTGCGCGCGCCGAACTCCCGCTTTAGGCGCTCCGACACGATCTCAAAGTGGAGCCGCCCGAGGAACCCCACCTTGTAGCCGCGCCCCAGCACCTCGTTCTGATCCGGCTCGATGGAGAGCGCGGAGTCGTTCAAACGCAATTTCTCCAACCCCTTCGTGAGGATCTCGTAGTCGTCAGAATCCTCCGGGTAGAATGAGACGAAGACCACCGGCTGTGGCTTGTGGTATCCGGTGAGCGGCGCCACCGGCGCTGCACGGTTCCCCCGCCACACCGTCACGGTGTCGCCGATCGTGATGTGTACCGCGTCGCGGATGCCGGTCGCGAGGTAACCAATATCCCCCGCGCGGAGCGCCCCGTCGCCGCCGAGGGATTTCAACTCCGGCGCAAAATAGCCGAGCTCCTTGAGCTTGGAATGTACCCCGCTTGCGAGGAGCTGCACCTCGTCAGTTGCACAAATAGTGCCATCGAACACACGCACCGACGCCACCACTCCCTTGTGATCGTCGTAGAAAGAATCAAAGATCAAAGCACGACTATTACCATTACCATGACTATGACGGGGCGGAGGTATTTTTTTGATAACCGTTTCTAGCAGCTCCCGAACCCCCTTTCCCGTTTTGCCGGAAACGAGAAGGATATCGCCCTCCGGCACTTCCAATAGTTCAGCGAGCTCATAAACTACCTTTCTTATTCTCTCGTCACGTTTGTCATCGTTATCGTCATTGTCATTGTATTTTCCGAACAGGTCCACTTTGTTCACCGCCCCAATGAGGACAAGTCCCGCGGCCTTCGCGGCACGGAAATTCGCGAGCGTCTGCGCCTGGATGCCCTGCGTCGCATCCACGAGGAGAATGCCGCCTTCCACCGCCTCAAGCGCCCGCGAGACCTCGTAGGAGAAGTCGGAATGTCCGGGAGTGTCGATAAGATTGAGCGTGTAGTGTGTAGCGTGTAGCGTGTAGCTCATCCGGACCGGCGCCATCTTTATGGTAATGCCGCGCTCGCGCTCAAGCTCCAGCTGGTCCAAGTACTGCGCCTTCATCCGCCGCGCCTCCACCGTACCAGTGAGCTCAAGAAAACGATCGGCAAGTGTTGACTTGCCGTGGTCTACGTGGGCGATTATCACAAAGTTGCGAATATGCTCGGTCTCCATACTTATTGCTTCGCGAGCGTGAGTTTCACTATCTCCCGCTTCCCGGGGTCTGCGTTCTCGTAGGTGAAGCGCGTGGCGCCCGATTCGACCCATGCGTAGCCCACCGGAGCAGCGATGACCGCGCGGAGGGGGCTCTTCACTCCGGACTGGCGTTCGAAAACAAAAGTGTATGCGTTCCCCGCGTACACCGCCGCTTCCTGGGGTAGGGTCTGGTAGCGGAACTCAATGGTCTTGGTCTGGCCGGCCGGCACGAACGACCACGTCGCGAATACCGTCTTTCCGAATTCCTCCATCACCCACGCACTCCACTTCGAGAGAAACTTCTTGGCGGTTTCAATGCTCTTGAGCTGCGGGAGCGTCTGGTAGCCGCTCCCTAGGTAGTCAAATGTGGACGCGAGGTTCTTCACGCTCTGACCCTTCAAGGCCAGGAGTTCCGCGTTGGGGTTCGTGAATATCTGCAGATAGTTCTTGTTGGTCGCGCGCCACCACGGATCCTTCTCCTTGTCGCCATGGTGGGAACGGGTAATCGCAAGGTCGGTGAGGGTACTACCGTCTGCCCCCACATCCACGCGTGCCTCAATCGATTCTTCCATGAACGCGTCGCTCTTTCCGCCCGCAAGGTTCGCGTTCACGACGGCAAGATATGAACCCCAGAAACCGTTCGGGAGCCCGTACACCGCTCCGTCTACGCCCGTAGATGCGAGAAATCGCGCGAACGTCTCGTCCTTCGCATAGAGCATGATATCCTTCGCCGCGAAATGTTCCTCTATCGCCGTGAGGAGCAACGCGAACTGTTCCGGAGAAAGGCGTTCCAACCGCTCCATCACCATGGGCGCGAGCACGGTCAAAATGCGCTTCGGATAGCCGGCGGCTTTGTCCTCCCCCGCCTCCACCTCGCGCTGGATCACGTCCAGAAAATTATCCTCGGTTATCGTAAGCTTGTATTCTGGGAGCGGGAGAGGTCCTACCGCTTGTATGAGCGAGCGGAACACATTGATGTTGACCGCGACCGCGCCCTCGAACGTAATGCCATGCTCGGCGTACATGCCCGACCGCTCCATCATGGTCGTCACCGTCTCGGCTGAAGTTGGGAAATCAAAGAACCAGTTCCCGTCGCGAGCCCCCCAATCCTGCGTCATTGTCTGCAGGGGCGCTGGTGGTGTGAACTTCGCGGTGAGCTGGCCGTCGGGGTCGTAGATATCGCGCACATCCATGGACGCCATCTGTCCGCGGCGGATCGTAATATCCGCGTAGCTTCCGATGAATCCCCCTCCGGGCCGTATCTCGGCCGGGTTCTGGAAAAAGACGAGAATGTGCCGTCCGCCATCCGCTCCGAGGAGCGCGATGAGCCGCTCAAGCAGCTGGTCGTACTCGTAGAGGCGCGCTCCGTAGGTGACGTAGGAATTCCCCACCACCCGGTCCACTTGTTCCAAGAAAGGCGCGATTGCCTTAAGCCGGCTCGTGGACTCCTTTACCACCGCTACCTCCGCATTGACCGCCCGGAGGCGCGTCCGGAGTTCCACGAGGGATGAAAGGAGTTTCTCGCCGTCGGAGCGGAAGTAGCGAAAACCGTTCTTCCGCAAATCGGATACTGTGCGGGAAATACGGAGGAGATCAAAATTCAGCGCGATGATCTCCCCAAGAAACGCCTTCCCTTCGCCTACCGCGGGCACTACGGCGCCGAGCGCGCCGAAGAGCATCGAACCCTGCGGCTTCTGAAAGATCGAAGCGAGTGCCTGAAGCTCTCCCTCATTGCGCGAAAGATATCCTTCCGCGGCATCCGTATCGAACGCCTGAAATGACCGGAGTGCGCCCTCGAAGTTCTGCGCGATGGCGGCCCCGCGCGCACCCACCGCGGTTTGCGCACCGCTCACCCCCCACAGCGCGAGACCCCCAAGGACGAGCACCAGCGCCGCAAAAGTGACTCCGACTCGTGCCGCGAGCTGCCGGAGCCGCTGCTGCGACTGCCCATTGGGAAACTGCACCGCCCGCGCGAGATTCACCGTTTCCCTTTTCACCGACCCGGCGTATGCAAAGCCGGGGCGCCTTACGTCAATGAGAATGGGGTCTATGTTCTTTCGCTTCACTTTCTTTTCCATGATGATTTTGACGATGCGGAGGTTTGACCTCCATCCTCGGAGGTCAAACCTCCAAAGATCGCTCGAACACTTTCAGCGTTTCCTCCGCCGCGCGCTGCCAGGAGAACCGCTTCACATTCACAAATCCCCGCTCTTGGAGCCCGTCGCGGAGCGCCTCACTCTCGAGCACCTGCCGCACGGCTCCCGCGATGGCTTGGACCTCGCTTGGATCCACAAGGAGGGCGCTCTCACCCAAAATCTCCGGGAGCGAAGTAACGTTCGAAGCCACCACTGGCGCGCCGCAGGCCTGCGCCTCGAGCACCGGGAACCCGAATCCTTCAAAAAAAGAAGGGTATGTAAAAACCGCAGCAAGGTTATAGAGGTAGCGCAGCTCTTCCCCGGTGGCGGAACCCCACAAACGGATATCGCTCCGATGCGGAGAGCCTCTGATGGCGCGCGCAATGCCATCATAGAGCCACCCCCGCCGCCCGACAAGGACGAGTGCGAGCTCTCTCTGTGCTCCGCGGGTCTTCAAAATATCGAACGCGCGGATGATGCCCGGGACGTTCTTTCGCGGCTCGAGTGTCCCAACAAAAAGGATGAAAGGCCGCGCGAGGTCGTGTTTATCGCGGAACGCGCGGAGCCCCGCATCGTTCTCAGGCAAGCGGCGATAGAACGGATCCACACCGGAGTGGACGGTTTTCACCCGCTCCGGCGCGACACCGAACGTTTGGATGAGGTCGCGCCGCGTGAATTCGGAAACCGCGATGAGGCGCGCGGCGCGGCGGGCCTCCGCACGGTAGTTTTGGAGCCAGTGCCAGAGGCGCATGCGGCGTGAAAAGAACTCCGGGTGGTGGATGAAGGAGAGGTCGTGGAAGGTCATGATGTGCGGCGCGCGGGAGGTGGTAAGTAGCGAGAGATGGGGGCTAAACACCACATCGCACGCCACCCGCCGGTCAACGAGCGGCCGCCGCAAAAACCGGAAGGAGACGTTCAAAAGCCGGTTCGGCACGTTCCAGCTCACCACCGAGACATTCCGGGCCCCGGTGAGAGATGGCGGGAGCTTTCCACGCACGCCGTTCGCAAATAGCACATAGCGGTGGGGTCGGTTTAAGGCAAGGAGGTGCTCCAAGAGCAGCCGGGTATACTCCTCCACGCCCGAATGGACGCCCCGCCGGAGCATCCGGACATCAACGAGAATGGTCATCCCGTTAGAGATAGGTCGTCGCAGGCGACCGTGGCTCTGCGGTCTTTCTCCTATCCACCACTTTTACCTGATTCATACTGCCAAACGTATCCATATGCTTGATTATCTCTAACGGGATCATACCTCTACTGTCACCCCCGCATTCCGGAGCACCTCGCAGAACCTCCGCTTGAACGTCTCCTTGGAAAAACGCTGGGCGCTCTTTGCGATGGCCGCCCGGTTCCACTTGAGCTTTTCGAACGCTCCCACGGCGTCCATGAGCGCCTCCACCGTCTGCTTCCCGAAGAGGACGCCGGTCCTTCCCTCTATCACGATTTCCGGCGCGCCACCTTCGCGGTACGCGATGACTGGCGTGCCGCACGCCTGCGCCTCGGCCGCCACGAGGCCGAAGTCCTCGATCTGCGGGAAAATGAACGCCTTCGCGTGCGTGTAGTACTTCCGCAGGTCCCCATCGCTCACGTCCGAGAGAAAAGTGGTGTAGGGGGAGTGGTTCAAGGTTTTGAGTTTCTCCATCTCGGGGCCCGCACCGATCACGAGGAGCGGCTTCCGGAGCCGGTTGAACGCCTGGATACCGAGGTCAAAACGCTTGTAGTAGAGGAGGCGCCCCACCATGAGGTAGTAATCGCTGACAGAGGCGCGCGGTTCGGGATAGAAGAGTTTGGTGTCTACCGGAGGAAACACAACCGTTGACTCGCGTCCATAGTAGGCATTGATCTTCCGCGCAATGTGCTCGGAGTTCGCTACAAAGAGGTTCACGCTCTGGGCCGCGGTGTAGTCCCACCGCGCGAGCCACCGCGCGATCGGGCGCAAGCTCCCCCGCGAGAGCGGGCCCGGAGAGAACGGGAGGTCCTTGAGGTAGTCGATCTCCCATGCGTAGCGGAGTGGGCTGTGACAGTAACAGACGTGATAGCTCCCATTCACATTGATACCCTTCCCGTAGCCGGCCGCCGAGGAAATGACGAGGTCGTAGGGATTCTTTCGCGACCGGAGGAGCTTCGCCGCGAAGGGCATGAAGGGAATGAACGCGCGGTGGTGGCTGCGGATGAAGGGAAGGTCGAGGAAGCTCGTCTTCGTCACCCGCCCCGCGAAGAGTCCTTTGGTCTTCCCCTCGTCGTAGAGGAGGGTGTAGAGATCCGCATCGGGGAAGAGTTCCAGGATGACCTCGAGAACCCGCTCCGCCCCCCCGAACTGGTTCAGATAGTCGTGGAGAATCGCGACACGCATTGATTATATTGTATCGCGTCCGCGGCGAAAAATAAAAAGGCCGTTGGTATCACCAACGGCCTTCCCTTGCTTTCCATCAAAAGCGCGGCTTTCACACCCCCGTCGGGTCGGTGAAGAAAATCCACACGGTTCGGAAAAGAATCTTGAGATCCAGAAGGAATGATTGATGCTCCACGTAGTAGAGGTCGTATTCTATGGTTTTCTTGAAGGAGAGCGTAGAAGCGCCCATGACTTGCGCGAGCCCAGTAAGCCCCGCTTTTGCAAAACGGAGCCGCTGAAATTCTGGCGGATACTGCGCCACTTCCTCCGGGGGGTAGGGTCTGGGACCCACGAGCGAAATGTCGCCCACGAGGACGTTCCAGAACTGCGGGAACTCATCAACGCGAAGTTTTCGGAGCCACCCCCCCACCTTGGTGAGGCGCGGGTCATCTTTGATCTTGAAGAACGGCCCGTCGCGGCGCTCGTTCAGGTGCGCGTAGAGCGGTTTCATGCCGTGGGCGCCGCGAACCATCGTCCTGAACTTCAACATTTTGAACACCCGGCCCCGACTCACCCTATCCAACCGCACGAATACCGGCCACCTGTCATCCAGCAAGATGGCGAGCGCGATGAAGGGTGTGAACGGGAGAATAAAAAGAAGTCCACACACGGCACCCACAACATCCAAAAATCGTTTTACCATCTTTCCATTCAGTATAATACCCATTTTAAATCCACATTTCCACAGCATCGGATGCGGGAACGCGAGTCATGCCGTTTTTATGCAATCCTCAATTTTGATGCATATGCATCAAAATTGAGGACTTGAAAAATTACGGAATTATCACAACAAACTCCCCCCTCCCCCGTTCGTCCCGAAAATGCTCCAAGGCACCTTTGATATCGCCGCGGAATATCTCCTCGAACACTTTGGTGAGCTCCCGCGCCACGATGAGTTCGGCATCCAGCCCGAACACCTGCCCGAGGTACTCGAACGTCTGTTTGATGCGGTGGGGCGATTCGTAGAGCACGATGGGGCGGAGCGTCGCGTGGCGGAGACCTAAGAAAAATGTCTGCCGCCCCTTCCTGTGCGGCGGGTAGCCAGCGAAGGTAAAATGCTCTGCGGACACCCCCGCCACTGAGAGCGCGGCCGTAATCGCCGAGGGACCCGGGACGGGGACGATGGCCGCGCCCGGCAGCTCCGCGCGCACGAAGGCCACGAGGCGTGTGCCTGGGTCGGCAATCCCGGGGGTGCCTGCGTCGGTCACGAGCGCTATGGTGCGCCCGGCGCGGAGCAGTTCCTTCACCCGCTCGCACACCCGCGCGTGGGAGTGCTCGTCGTAGCGCTCCGGGCGTTTATCCACCCCGTAGTGGGAGAGGAGCTTTTTTGCCACCCGTGTATCCTCCGCGAAGATGACATCCGCGGTCTTCAACACCTCGAGCGCCCGGAGGGTGATGTCCTGTAAATTACCGATGGGGGTACCGACGATGTAGAGAGTGCCGATGTTCATTTCGAACGGAAACGCGCCTTACTCTTTGCACTTTTTGTTTTGAGGTACTGTTGGTACCGGAAAACAGCCGGCGTGCGGTAGGTCGGTCTCCCTGGGCGGTTCCCCACTTTGGCGTGCTGTTTCATTCCGTTAGAGATAACTCCTTTATTATAACTCCACAAACAAAAAACCTCTCCGCGCCATGGGAGTGGGAGAGGTATCCGGAGAGATAGAGATATGGTCAGGTAGGAAGCGCGATGCCGAAACAATCAAGATGGACCTTAAGCTCGCGCTGTTCCACCTCCGAGAACGGCGGATGGTTTTTCCCATCGTAAGACAAAGGGCATTCCACAACGATTTTTTCGTCATCTTGCTTTGCCTCAAGGATCGTCCGCGCGAGTTCCGAGATAAGGGTCGGGATGCTCTCTCTCGCCAGGACGCGCTGGTCATCCACCCATGCTACACAGCTGTCTCCTGATTTCAGAAATGTGAGCTTCATGTCCCCTCCTCTGATGTGATGGTTTGTATGAACAAAACGCTACCACGAGGGTAGCGCGCCTCGACAAACACGTCAAGCGATTCAGCTGGTCTTGAGCCGCTCTTTCGCTTTCTTTGCGGAGAACCCGCGGAGGTAGTAGAGCTTCGCACGATGCACCTTCTTGGGCGAGGAGAGCACCTCCACCTTCGCGATCATCGGCGAGTGGATGGGGTACACCTTCTCGACCCCCACCTCGGAGAGCACCGCGCGCACGGTGAATGAGGCGCCAGCCTCCGAGCCGTGCTTCCGCGCGATGACAATACCTTCAAAGGCGCTCTGCCGCTCTTTGTCAGCCTCCTTGATGCGTTCCCAAACGCGCACACGCGCCCCGGGCCTGATTTTTTTCATTATTTCTGCATCCATAATCGCCGGGTAAGTCTATCTAATTTCTTTCAGTCCGTCAATTATATGTTTCAAATCATCCGGCAACTCCGCATCAAACCGCATCCGTTTCCCATCGGGCAATGAAAACGCTATGGACTCCGCGTGGAGAAAATGGCGGGAGAGTGCCAAAGGGTTCCCCTTCACCCCGTAGAGTGCGTCCCCCGCCACCGGGTGGCCGATGGAGGCAAGATGCACGCGGAGCTGGTGTGTGCGCCCCGTCCGCGGGGTGAGCTCAACGAGGGTGAAAAGCTCCGGTTTCCCACCGCTCGTATCCCGCTCGAACACCTTTAGCGGCCGGTACTCGGTGACCGCTTCTTTCACCATCTTCATGTGCCGCGCCCGCACGCTCCGCTTCACCGACCCCGCCCGGAGGCCGATTGGAACGTCCACTACCCCCCGCGCCTTCACCAGCCCGTGGACAAGGGCGAGGTAGGTTTTCACGACCGCATGGGTTTGAAAGAGGCGCTTGAGGTACTCAAAGAACGGCTGGGTGCGGGCCACTACGAGCACCCCGGAGGTCTCCCGGTCCAGCCGGTGGACAATCCCGGGGCGGGCAGGGGTCACCTGTCCTGAGGACTTCGAGTGAGCCCCAGTCGAACTCCCGGTCGAAGGAGCCTGCCCTGAGCTCGCCGAAGGAGCCTGCCCTGCCTGCCCGTCCGTAGCCGGGCGAAGGTGGGAGCCCGCCGAAGGAGCCTGCCCTGAACCCGTTGAAGGGTCCCCCACCCCCTTTACCTCGGGATAGTACCGGAGGAGCCAGTCCACAACCGTTTCTTCACTAGACTTTGCGCCTTGCTCTCTCCGATGCTTCGATCGGAGCCCCGACCGCCCCGCCCCGACGGTACCGTCGGGGTCCGCGTCGGGGTTGCCGCTTACGCCGTGCACCAGCACCCCAGCTGGCTTATTCAGCACCAGAAAATCCCTATCCTCGTAGATAACCTCGAACATAGGTCCATTGTACCTCCTTCTGCACCAAAAGTGTAGATTTCATGTGGGAAAATCGCGCTCCCCTTGTGGAGGACCAAGGAGTTATGGTAGAATGCGGCTACCTTAGGATGCGCCCTCACAAGGGGGTGTTTTTGTAGAGAAACCAAAGAAACTATGACAACCTACATTATTGCTACCATCGTTGGGCTCGTGATGCTCGCCTACCCCGCGGTAGCTGGCTACGTTACACCCCATCCTTCCCAGGTCTCGAGAGAGGGCATCGTGCGAGTGGCGGAGGCCTCAGAGTTGCGGGCAGAGACCCCTAAGACCTACGAGGTTTGGGTCACGGCCTACTCAAGCTCCCCCGACGAAACCGACAGTACGCCATCCGTAACCGCTATGAACACCGAAACGCACGACGGTATCGTGGCCGCCAACTTCCTTCCGCTGGGGTCGAAAATAAGGATTCCCGCCCTCTTCGGTGATAAAGTGTTTCTCGTGGAGGATCGCATGCACCGCCGGAAGATCGATTTCGTGGACGTTTGGATGCCGACGAAGGAAGGCGCAACAACCTTCGGCATCACACGGACCACCATTGAAGTGCTCCTCTAAACGGGAAGCGCTTCTATTTTCGCCGCCACGATAAAGTCATTCGCCGACAACCCGCCAATGGCGTGGGTCCAGAGTTCCACGTGCACGCGGTTGTAGAAAATGTGGAGGTCGGGGTGGTGCCCCTCCGATTTCGGCGAGATATTGACAATTTGATAGTTACTATGCTATAATGGAACCAGCAAAGTTGTCGCCACACTCACCCCCGAAGCCGAACACCTTCCCCGATACTTCCGTAAGCTTTCGACCATTGTACCACGCACTCGCCGTGGTTTTTTGTTTCCCATGTTTCCATCTCACGCTCCCACGCCTCCTGCGGTGTTCTCCAATCC